>NZ_JBIRST010000002.1:0-583899 GCF_044334385.1 Streptomyces sp. NPDC020801 | reverse complement strand
TGACCCAGACCCCTGGGGTCGCCCTGACGGACGTAGTGGATCATCGCCAGGTCGCTGGACTCCCGGACCTTGGCCAGCCGCTCGGCGTCGCCCTTCGTCTCCAGGGCCGACTCCAGCTCGTAGTTGCGGTCGAAGTGGTCCTCCAGCGGCCGCTTGTTGCGGCCGGTCACCATGAGGACGTCGTCGAGGCCCGCGGAGACGGCCTCCTCGACCACATACTGGATCGCCGGCCTGTCCACGACCGGCAGCATCTCCTTGGGAGTGGCCTTGGTGGCCGGCAGGAACCGGGTGCCGAGGCCCGCTGCGGGAATGACAGCCTTGGTGATTCGGGAGGCCATGTGATGCGTGGGTTCTTTCGTCGCTTGCGTCGGGGGCGTCGGGTTCGTCGCGGCAGGGAGCGCACCGACGGCTCGGTCCGCTCCCTGCCGGACATGGGGCTGGGTCACGCCTCGATGAGGCCGCGCTCGCTCTCGCCGGTCCGCTGCCGCACGATGTGGGCCTTGAAGGCGGCCCCGGGCGCGGGGGCCGGGGTGCGCTCGTCCAGCGGCAGCACCGCGGGCGCGGGCTCCTGGCCGAGGAACAGCCGGCGCACCACGCGCTCCGCCGCGTGCCCGTCGTCGAACTGCACGAACCGCTCACGGAAGGCGGCCCGCAGTTCGGCGGCCCGGCTGCTGTTCCAGGCGCCGGAACGGAAGACCTCGATGAGCTCGTCCTCGGTGGTCGCGGTCGCCCCCGGGGTCTCGCCCGGCTGCCCGGAGAGGACGTCGAAGTACACCCCGCGGGCCCGGCTGTAGACCTCCCAGTCGTCGGCGTAGGTGACGATCGGGCGGTCCAGGCACGCGTAGTCGAACATGATCGACGAGTAGTCGGTGATCAGGGCGTCGGCGGCGAGGCACAGGTCCTCCACCACCGGGTACCGCGAGACGTCCTTGATCAGGCCGCGCTGCTGCAGCGCCTCGAGCTCCGGGTCGGCGCCGTAGAAGTAGTGGGTGCGCACCAGGACGACGTGGTTCGGGCCCAGTTCGCGGCAGAACCGCTCCAGGTCGATCCGGGGCACGTAGCCCTTCTGGTAGTCGCGCACCGTCGGGCAGTACAGGACGGCGGTCTTGCCCTCCTCGATGCCGAGCTCACCGCGGATCCGGGCCACGTCCTCGGCGGTGGCCTCGAAGTAGACGTCGTTGCGCGGATAGCCGTACTCGATCCCCTCGAACGCGCAGGGGTAGACCCGCTCCCAGATCTCCGTGGAGTGCTGGTTGGAGGTCAGGCTGAGGTCCCACTTGTCGGCCCGCTCCAGCATCTTGCCGAAACTCATGTTCTTCGCGGCCGCGGGGAACCTCTGCTGGTCGATTCCCATCTGCTTGAGTGGAGTGCCGTGATGGGTCTGGAGGTGAACCTGGTCGGGCCGCTTGACGAAGTCGTTCGGGAAGTTGACGTTGTTGATGAGGTACTTGGCGCGGGCCATGACCTCCCAGTAACGAGGGGAGTTCGCCACGACGTAGTCCACGCCCGCGGGGACGGTCTCCACGGCGTCGCGCTTGACGACCCAGACGCCGTGCACGTTCGGCGCGAGCTCCTTGGCCTTGTGGTAGATGGCCGCGGGGTTGCAGGCCACGCCGCGGTTCCAGTAGGCCGCGTAGACGGCGAGGTTCTCGTCGACGGGACGGCGCAGGTGCAGACGGTAGAGCCGGTTGTAGGCGCTCTTCCCGAGCTTGGTCTTGGCCTTCTTCGCTCGCTGGACGACCTCGCGGCGGGTGCTGGTGGCGAACGTCATCGCCGCGTAGGCCGTGTAGGAACCGCGCTCCAGTATCTGGAACCGGACGCCCTGGGAGCCCTCGGGAACGACGAAGCCGCGCGGCTTGAGCCGCTTGTACTGCGCGGCCGACAGCTTGAAGAACTCCGCGCGGTCCTTGGGGACGATGCGGTCCTCGCGGGCCAGGGTGAACAGGAAGTGGCTGGCCATGCGCTCGAACAGCAGCGCCCGCACCGGCTCCAGACCGGGCCGCTCGTCGAGGAACTCGAAGAGCCGCGCGTACTGCTGGAAGATGCCGAAGTGCTTGCGCCCCGGGGTGCGCATGGAGTTGCCCTGGCGGCGCTGGCGGTACTCGACGCAGACGTGGTCGGTGGCGGCGATGCGCTCGGCGGTCAGCATGGTCTTGTAGACCATGAGGGCATCCTCGTAGATGCCGTCGGTGAAGGTGAAGTTGTGGTCGTCGACGTAGAACTCGCGGCGGTAGGCGCGGTTCCACACCACGGCGAACATGTTGAGGTACTCGGGACGCTCCAGCGCCGTGAAGACGTCCGTGCCCGCGGCCGCGAGCATCTCGCCGGCCGCACTCGCCTGGACCCGGTTGTTCCAGTACGTGCGGACGTGGTTGAGCAGCAGGATGTCCGGGTCGCCGGTGGCCTCGAGGCGGTCGGCCATCGCCTGCAGCGCGCCCTCGGCGAGGGTGTCGTCGCTGTCCAGGAAGAGGATGTACTCGCCGCGCGACTTCAGTGCACCGGCGTCGCGCGCCTTGCCTATGCCCTGGTTCTTCGCGAAGTGTATGGGTATGACACGGCTGTCGAGGGCGGCGTATTCATCGAGAATGCGGCCGCAGGCGTCGGGCGAGTGGTCGTCGATGGCGATGATCTCGAAGTCGCCGAACGACTGTGTGAGTATGGAATCCAAGCATGCGCGCAGGTACCCCTGGACTTTGTAAACGGGGACGACAACGCTGATTTTCGGCGAAGCGTTTCCATTCGCATCGGGCATGCTCGGGGCTCCTGGACTGTCGATCAGACTCAACCGCGCCCCGCGGTGGCGGACCGGTGCGGGACGCGAGAGGCACAAGGAGTGCAGGTTAACGTTTGGAGAAGCGTAGCGTACGCCTTCGCGCGGTAGTTCGGTCGAGGCCGGGCGCGATGTACTGACACGGCCCCTGCCTTCCGGTCAAATCCGCAGCGCACAGGCGCGCGAGGGGGCACGCCGGCGTCCGCGGCCCGGACGACTGTGAGCTTCCGCTCGGTGCGCGGCCCGAGTCTGGTCCACAAATGTGACGCAGGTGTTGCCGTCCGGAGACGACCCGGTCGCGTCCGCGCCGCGGCGGCCGGCGTTCTCCGTCCGGCGCGGCCGACGTCGCCGGCGCCCGCCGCGATGCCGCCGGTGAATAGGGAGTTCACGATTCCGTGAATCCGGCGAAACAAAAGGGGCCGGGAATTCGCTCCCTGAATTCCGTCGCCGGTATGGCCGGGTGTTTTCCGCCCGCCTGTGCGGGCCGCCTGTCCGCGCCGCCTCTCGCGCCGGATGTCCGGGTCGGATCCGGGCCGGATGCCCGGGGCGGGGAGGTGTCCGCCTGACGGACCGATGGGCGGCTTCGGGACGTCTTCGCGTAGATTCGGGCCGGGCAGCCGAACCTACGCGAGGGGACAGACAGCAACGTGGCAGGGGCAAGGCAGGCCGTGCGCGAGGCCCGCAGGATCGTCGTCAAGGTGGGGTCCTCGTCGCTGACCACCGCGTCGGGCGGGCTGGACGCCGACCGTGTGGACGCGCTCGTCGACGTTCTCGCCAAGAGCCGCAGTGGGGGAGAGAAGGAGATCGTCCTCGTCTCCTCCGGTGCCATCGCCGCCGGCCTGGCCCCGCTGGGCCTGCGCCGCCGTCCCAAGGACCTGGCCCGGCAGCAGGCCGCGGCAAGCGTCGGCCAGGGCCTGCTCGTGGCCCGCTACACCGCCTCCTTCGCCCGCTACGGCATCCGCGTCGGCCAGATCCTGCTGACCAGCGACGACACCAGCCGCCGCGCCCACCACCGCAACGCCTCGCGCACCCTCGACAAGCTGCTCGCGATGGGCGCCGTCCCGATCGTCAACGAGAACGACACCGTCGCCACGGACGAGATCCGCTTCGGCGACAACGACCGGCTCGCCGCCCTCGTCGCCCACCTCGTCCGTGCCGACCTGCTGGTGCTGCTGTCCGACGTGGACGGGGTCTACGACGGCGACCCGAGCCGGCCCGGCACCTCCCGGATAGCGGAGGTCCGTGGGCCGGAGGACCTCGCGCACGTCGAGATCGGCAGCGCGGGCAGGGCCGGCGTCGGCACCGGCGGCATGGTCACCAAGGTCGAGGCGGCCCGGATCGCGGCCGCCGCCGGCATCCCCGTGGTGCTCACCAGCGCGGTCCACGCGGCCGACGCCCTGTCCGGCAGGGACACCGGCACCTTCTTCCACCCCACCGGCAAGCGCTCCGCCGACCGGCTGCTGTGGCTGCAGCACGCCTCCGCCCCGCAGGGCTCGCTCACCCTGGACGACGGGGCGGTGCGGGCGGTCGTCGAGCGCCGCAAGTCGCTGCTGCCGGCCGGTATCGCCGGCGTCGAGGGCGAGTTCACCGCCGGCGACCCGGTCGAGCTGCGCGACGCCGCGGGGCGCGCGGTGGCCCGCGGGCTCGTCAACTTCGACGCCAAGGAGATCCCCCGGCTGCTCGGCCGCTCGACCCGTGAACTGGCCCGCGAGCTGGGACCGGCGTACGAACGGGAGGTCGTACACAGGGACGACCTGGTGATCCTGGAGCCGTAATGGGCCGAAACGTCCGTACGCCGCGGCCCTGAAGGTTGGGGGACGTTCTGTAAAACCACCCCATGGAGCCGTGCGGCCTGCTCCACTTTGTCTCAGGGACACATTCGCACGAGCACTGGGTAAAGGAGGCCGTCGTGAGACGAGTGCGCCCTGGGGCGGCGGCGTCCCGCGGTGGTGCCGGCGGGTCCCGGTCCCGTGCGGCCGGCGAGGAGCGCGCCCTGACCAGCGTGGCGGCCGGGGAACGCTACGAGGGGCGCGAAGAGCCCGAGGACCTGCCACGGCTGTGGCACATCACCCTCAGTGTCTCCGGCGAACAGGCCCCGCTGAAGGAGGTGCGGCGCGGCCTGGAACAGCTCGCCCACGACCACCCCTTCCTGCTCACCAGCCGCTATGCCGACGACCACGCGGAGATCCGCTACTGGGAGGAGGCCCGCGACCTCCATGACGCCGCGGCCGTCGCCCTGCGCCTGTGGGGCGAGCACCGGCAGACCGCCAAGCTGCCGCCCTGGGAGATCGTCGGCCTGGAGGTCATCGACCGCGAGACCTACCACCAGCGCCTCGCCGAGGGCTACGGCCCGCCACCGGCGACACCGGTGGGGGTTCACCCGTTCTAGGCCGCTCCGGCCCGTCTCGCGGTGTGGGATGACCGGTGAGCGCCACCCTCGCCGAGCACTACGCTTCCCTCATGACCACGCTCTCGCCGTACGACTCGATGTCCCCGGTCACCCGGGCTGCCTACCGCGCCAAGGCCGCCGCCGCCGACCTCGCGCCGCTGCCGCGCGTCGAGAAGGACGACGCGCTGCTGGCCATCGCGGACGCCCTGGAGGTCCGTACCAGCGAGATCGTCGAGGCCAACGCCAGGGACATCGCCAAGGCCCGCGAGGCCGGCACCAGCGAGGCCATCGTCGACCGGCTCACGCTCACCCCGGAGCGGGTGCGCGCGATCGCCGCCGACGTGCGCGACGTGGTGGCGCTGCCTGATCCGGTCGGCGAGGTCGTCCGCGGCAACACGCTCCCCAACGGCATGGACCTGCGCCAGATCCGCGTCCCGCTCGGCGTGGTCGGGATCATCTACGAGGCCCGCCCGAACGTGACCGTGGACGCCGCCGCCCTCTGCCTGAAGTCCGGCAACGCGGTGCTGCTGCGCGGCTCGGCCTCCGCCTACGAGTCGAACACCGCCCTGGTGCGGGTGATCCGCGACGCCGTGGGCGGGGCGGGGCTGCCCGCCGACGCCGTGCAGCTCGTGCCCGGCGAGAGCCGCGAGAGCGTGCGCGAGCTGATGCGCGCCCGCGGCCTGGTCGACGTGCTGATCCCGCGCGGCGGCGCCTCCCTGATCCAGACCGTCGTCAGCGAGTCGACCGTCCCCGTGATCGAGACCGGCACCGGCAACTGCCACGTCTACGTCGACGCCCACGCCGACCTCGACATGGCCGTAGACATCCTGATCAACTCCAAGGCGCAGCGGGTCAGTGTCTGCAACACCGCCGAGACGCTGCTGGTCCACCAGGACATCGCCGCCGACTTCCTGCCCCGGGCCCTGGACGCGCTCGCCGCAGCCGGGGTGACCGTGCACGGCGACGAGCGGATCATGGCCTACGCCAAGGACTCCAGGGCGACGGTCGTCGAGGCCACTCCGGAGGACTGGGAGACCGAGTACCTCTCGTACGACATCGCCGCCGCCGTCGTCGACTCCCTGGACCGGGCCGTCGAGCACATCCGGCTGTGGAGCTCCGGCCACACCGAGGCGATCGTCACCACCTCGCAGCAGGCCGCCCGCCGGTTCACCCAGTTGGTCGACTCCACGACGGTCGCCGTGAACGCCTCCACCCGCTTCACGGACGGCGGCCAGTTCGGCTTCGGCGCGGAGATCGGCATCTCCACGCAGAAGCTGCACGCCCGGGGCCCGATGGGCCTGCCGGAGCTGACCAGTACCAAGTACATTCTCACCGGCGACGGACACATCCGGCGCTGAGGTACATCGCGGGGCATATGCGCCCGACAGGTGCGGAGCGATGGTGCCCGCCCCCGGCCGAGGGCCTGCGCAAGGCGTCTCACCAGGCGGATGAATTTCCATACCGTCTGCCCAAATTGACCCCCCAGGTCTACTCTGGACCCGTGCCGGAGGACGTGGGGGGCACGCCGTTCCCTGACGGCTGGGAGCCCGACGACGACCACGACCGCGGGGTGTCGGACGAAGAGTTCGCCTCCGTGGTCTTCGACGAGGCCTTCGTACGGGCGGCCGTGATCCACGAGCCGACCGCCGTCGAACGCCTCCTGGCCGCAGCGCAGGCCAGAGCCGAGGCCTCGGAGGCCGAGGCCCGCCGCGCCCACGCCAGAGGCGACCGCTACGAGGACGGCCACGGCTCCGACGGCCACGGCTCCGGCCCCGGCCACGAGCTCGACGACCTGGACGGCCCCGACGCCCTCGAAGGCCGCTACGGCGCCGCCAGGACCTTCGGCAAGCAGGTGCGCTGGCACCGTCCGGTCGCCTGGGTGCTGGCCCTCGTGATGGGCATCGGCATGGTCGCGCTGGCCTTCGCGGCGGTCTACCGGGGTGCGTCCTCGGGCAACCGGGACCAGGTACCGCAGCCCGCCTCCACGGGCCTGGGGCACGGCAGCGCCGCGGCCCCCTCGGCATCCGCCGACTACTACTCCCAGCCACCTGTTCCGGCGGCCCCCCGCACCCCCTGAGCACGCCGGGGCCGTTTTGGTGAGAACCTGTCAGAACTTGTCGCGCAGCACGGCGTTTACCCGGGCTTCGGGCGACCTACCCTGAATACATGGGAGGGCCTGGAGACCCACCTGAGGGGACACCCGAGGGCGCCCCGGGAGGTGCGGAGGACGAATACCGATCCGTCGTCTTCGACGAGTCGTTCGTCCGCGCTGCCCGCCTCCAGGAGTACTCCGCGCGGGAGCGGATGAGCGACCACACCCCGGCCGTCCGGCGCCGCCCGCCGTTGCGGCGCGGTGGACTGTCCCGGCAGGCGCTGGCCCTGGTCCTGCTGATCGCCCTCGCCTTCGGCACCGCGATCTACATGGGCGTACGCCACCCCTACCAGACCCCGCAGACCCAGCAGCCCGTCGAACCGCTGCGGATGACCGACATCCCGCTCGCCCCGCAGGGCAAGGTGCCCGGCGCCGCCGACCCCGAGTACCTGTACGCGCACAGCCCCGCCGCGCAGTTCGACGTCGGCGCCGAGGGCATACCGCTGCCCGCCGTCCGGCGCACCGCGCACTTCTCGGACAGCCAGGTCGTCGCCGCACTGAGCACGGCGAAGGACTACATCGTCGCGTCCTCCCTCTATCCCGAGGTGCTCACCGGCGGGCAGGCCCATCCCGTGCGGGCGCTGCTCGACCCCGGCCAACTCGACCAGTTCGACGAGAGCTTCGGCCACCCGGCCGCCGACGGCCGGCACGCGCCCACCGGATGGCTCGTCCGCTTCGACCCCACCCGGGCCGAGCTGGCCGACCGAGAGATCCGGGTGCAGGGCAGCCTGCAGGCCGCCGAGACCGACTCCGCCACCCTCGAGGTCACCGCCGACCACACCTTCGTCTACGCGCTGAAGCCGACCGGCTCCGCCGCCGGGGCCCCGGCCTCGCTGTTCACCGTCCGGCGCGAGCTGCAGTTCCGCTTCAGCCGCGACGACCTGCGGCTGCACCAGGTCCAGCTGGTCGTCTCCTACGCTCAGGCCGGCCCGCTCTCCTGCGCCGAGGACTCCGCGAGCCGCTTCCGGCCGCTGCTGGCCGGCCAGACCGCCGGGGCGGGCGGCCCGGCCGGGACCGACCCGTACGCGACGGGCAGCGCGACGGCCCTGTGCGGGTCCCTGGCGCCGAGCGCCCTGCCGCGGGTGTGGCGGCCGTGGTGCGGTGGCCGCGGGTGTGGCGGCCGTGGTGCGGTGGCCGCGGGTGTGGCGGCCGTGGTGCGGTGGCCGCGGGTGTGACTGCCGCGGTGCGGTGGCCGGAGGTGTGGCGGCCGTGGTCCGGTGGCCGGAGGTGTGGCCTCAGTCCCCGTCGCGCGGCGGAGTGTCCGCGGGCGGGGTGTCCGTGGGGGGCTGGTCCTTCGGCGAGGTGGGGGACGTGAACCCGTTGAAGCCGCGCCGCACCCGGCCGCCCAGGTCCCCGGCGCCGCCCGCCAGGTCGCTGACCAGCTTCATCAGCGGGTCCTTGGAGTTCTTCACATGGTTGGCGTAGTGCGCCGCCGAGTCGCGGAAGGCGTCGCCGACCGAGGCGTCCTTGTCCTCGTTGCGGCGCGGGTAGTGACCGTCCGTGATCCGCTGGTAGTCGCGGGAGGCGGCCCACTTCTTCAGCTCGGCCGCCCGCACGGTGGTGAAGGGATGGGTGCGCGGCAGCACGTTCAGGATCTTCAGCACCGAGTCGCGCAGGTCGCCCCCGGCCTCGTACTCCTCGGCCTGCTGCAGGAACGCGTCCACGTTCATCTCGTGCAGGTGGTTGCCGCCCGCCATCTTCATCAGACCGCGCATGGAGGCCTGCAGATCCTGCCCGGCCAGCAGGCCCGCCCGGTCGGCCGACAGCTCCGACTTGCGGAACCACTCGCGCAGTGCCGTCACGATCGCCATGATCGCCAGGTTGCCCAGCGGGATCCAGGCCACCCGGACGGCCAGGTTGGTCAGGAACAGCAGGATCGTGCGGTACACCGCGTGGCCGGACAGGGCGTGGCCCACCTCGTGGCCGACGACCGCCCGCATCTCCTCCTCGTCGAGCAGCTCGACCAGGCCCGTGGTGACGACGATGATCGGCTCGTCCAGGCCGATGCACATCGCGTTGGGCTGCGGGTCCTGGGCCACGTACATCGGCGGGACCTTCTCCAGGTCCAGGATGTAGCAGGCGTCCCGCAGCATGTCGTTGAGGTGTCCGAACTGCTGGTCCGAGACGCGCACCGAGTCGGACAGGAACAGCAGCCGGAGACTGCGCTCGGGCAGCAGGCCGCTCAGGGCCTTGAACACCGTGTCGAAGCCGCTGAGCTTGCGCAGCGCGACCAGGGCGGAGCGGTCGGCCGGGTGCTCGTACGCGCGCGAGGAGATCCCCGGGAAGCGCGTGCGCCGCCGGCTCGGCACGTGCTCGTGCTGGTGCTCGTTGTGCTCGTGGCCGTCGTCGGACATGTGATCCCCCATGTGCGTCTGTGTCGCCCAATGTGCCCCCGAAGCAGGCCCCAGCCTAGGCGGAGATACCGTGGACGGGCAGTACAGCGAAGGAGTCCACGCCATGGAGCACTATTCCGCAGCCGCCCGGCTCACCGAGGCGGCGAGCGCCGCCGCCCGGCATCAGGGGGCGGGCGACCTGCTCCGGGTCGTCCTGGTCGTGATGATCCTGGGCTGTGTGCTCACCGGCTGGTTCCTGCTGCGCGGCTACAAGCGGAACGACGACTGAACGCCCCGGAAGGTTCCCCGCAGGTTCCCCGCGTCCCCCAACGGTGGAGTCGGCGTGAGACGCGCGGAGGCGGCCGCATACGATGGGCCGACATCTTTATCCCGCCCACACCCGGATAGGTTCTGCCGAAGATGAGCTTCCACAGCACCGCTGCCCAGTTGGTCGACCTCGCCGAGGGCGGCAGCAACCACGAGAGTCTCAACCCCGCGGTCACGGGCGGCAGCGCGCTCCTCATCCTGCTGCTCCTGCTGTGGATCACCACCCGCTTCAACCGCGACCGCTGAGTCCCGCCGAGGCCCGTTCCGGGGCTGCCCCGGGAGCTGTCGGCCGAAGCCCTCGGGCCGGGCCGGTAGGGTCTGCACGCATGGGAGAGCAGGACATGCCTACCGGTCCGGCGAGTGACACGGTGAAACGCCCCCAACACGGCCCCGGCCACGCCCCGGCGTCGTCGGGCAAGCGCCGCCTGGGCGTGATGGGCGGGACGTTCGACCCGATCCACCACGGGCACCTCGTGGCGGCCAGCGAGGTCGCCGCGCAGTTCCACCTGGACGAGGTCGTGTTCGTCCCGACCGGCCAGCCGTGGCAGAAGACCCACCGCAAGGTCTCCCCGGCCGAGGACCGCTACCTCATGACGGTCATCGCGACCGCCGAGAACCCCCAGTTCTCCGTCAGCCGCATCGACATCGACCGCGGCGGCCCCACCTACACCGTGGACACCCTGCGCGACCTGCGCGCCCTCAACCCCGACACCGATCTGTTCTTCATCACCGGCGCCGACGCGCTCGGCCAGATCCTGACCTGGCGGGACTCCGAGGAACTGTTCTCCCTCGCGCACTTCATCGGTGTCACCCGGCCCGGCCACCACCTGAGCGATCCCGGCCTTCCGGAGGGCGGCGTCTCGCTCGTCGAGGTTCCCGCCCTCGCCATCTCCTCCACGGACTGCCGTGCGAGAGTCGCCAAGGGCGACCCCGTCTGGTATCTGGTGCCGGACGGAGTCGTGCGCTACATCGACAAGCGCGAGCTGTACCGCGGCGAGTGAGCCGAGAGGGGCACCGGTGAACGACCGATACGACGCGGGGTACGAGGGCGACGGTTACGAGCTCGTCGGCTACGACGAGTACGGCCGGCCTGTCTACCGGCAGGTCCCGGCGCAGCAGACTCCGCAGCAGACCTACGACGCCTACGGACAGCAGGGCTACGGCTACGGTCCGTACGGGACGGACGGCCGGCCGCAGTCCGGCGGGCAGCAGTCCGCCCAGCAGCCCTACGGCGGCCACGACACCGGTGAGCAGGCGCCCGCCCCCTCCTACGACCCCTACGGCACCCACTCCCACGGCTCCTACGCCCCGTACGGCTCCGGTGCGACGCCGGCCTCCTACGACCCCTACGGCCAGACCGCGACCAGTGGCGAGCAGCCCCGGGTGGCCGAGCAGACCGCCCACATCCCGCAGCAGGCCGGCCCGGCGGAGGCCGGCGGCCGCGCAGAGGACGGGGCGGACCGGCTCGAGGCGGGTGAACGGGACTACCACACCGAGCAGTTCGCATTCGTCGAGGAACCGAGCGACAACTCCGAAGACGTCATCGACTGGCTGAAGTTCACCGAGAACCGAACCGAGCGCCGCGAGGAGGCCCGCCGCCGCGCCCGCAGCCGCGTCATCGCCCTGGCCGTTGTCCTCGCCCTGGCCGCGGCCGGCGGCGTCGGCTACCTCTGGTACGCCGGGAAGCTGCCCGGGCTGTCCTCGTCCGGGACCAGGACCGGCGCCGCGACCGCCTTGGGCGCCCAGAAGCGCGATGTGATCGTCGTCCACCTGCACAACACCGCCAAGGGCGGCACCTCCACGGCGCTGCTCGTCGACAACACCACCACCAAGCAGGGCACCACCGTCCTGCTGCCCAACTCCCTCGCCCTGACGTCCGACGACGGCACCACCACGACGCTGGCCAGGTCGGTCGGCGACGACGGTTCCTCCGGTACCCGCGACCAGCTCGACACCGTCCTCGGCACCAGCATCCAGGGCACCTGGCGCCTGGACACCCCCTACCTGCAGAACCTGGTCGACCTGGTCGGCGGGATCGACCTCGACACCAACACCGGCGTCCCCGACCCGGACGCCGGGAAGAAGGGCACCGCGCCCCTGGTCCACCAGGGCAAGGACCAGTCCCTCAGCGGCAAGATGGCCGTCGCCTATGCCACCTACCGCGCCCCCGGGGAGGCACAGAACGCCCAGCTGGAGCGGTTCGGCCAGGTGATGCAGGGCGTGCTGCGCAAGATCTCCACCGATCCGCAGGCAGCCACCGTCACCGTGCAGACCCTGGCGCAGATCCTGGACCCCTCGCTCACCGACAAGGACCTCGGCACCTTCCTGGCCAAGCTCGCCGACCTCGCCAAGGGCGGCGACTACAAGACGGCCCTGCTGCCCGTGCAGGGTGACGGCACGCTGAGCGCGCAGACCAGCGCCAGCGTGGTCAAGGACATCCTCGGCGGCGCCGCGAAGAGCCCCGCCCGGGGCGCGGCCGTGCGTGTCTCGGTCCAGAACTCCTCAGGGACCAAGGACAACACCGAGAAGGCCCGTGTCGTCCTGCTCAACGGCGGCTTCACCTTCCTCGAGGCCGGCACGGCACCGGCCGTGCGGCCCACGTCCAAGGTCGTTTACTCCGACGCCGCCGACAAGCAGAACGCCGCCGAGGTCGCCAAGACCCTGGGTCTGCCCGCCGGCTCCGTGACGAAGGGCACGGTCGCCTCCAACGCCGACGTCTCTGTGGTCCTCGGCCAGGACTACAGGCCCTCGTCGTGACCCCGCGGGCGTGATCCCCCCATTCACGTGGGGTGGCGTCGGCGGTCCGTGAGACCCTTGGTGTCAACTGACCGCCGACGGAAAGCCTTGTAGTGACCGCGACCGACCGCTCTCTCGAGCTCATCAACACCGCCGCCCAGGCGGCCGCCGACAAACTGGCGCACGACATCATCGCCTACGACGTCAGCGACGTGCTGTCCATCACCGACGCATTCCTGCTGGCGTCCGCGCCCAACGACCGCCAGGTCAAGTCGATCGTCGACGAGATCGAGGAGCGCCTGCTGAAGGAACTCGGCGCCAAGCCGGTGCGCCGCGAGGGCGACCGCGAGGCCCGCTGGGTCCTGCTGGACTACGTCGACATCGTGGTCCACGTCCAGCACAGCGAGGAGCGGGTCTTCTACGCCCTGGAGCGGCTGTGGAAGGACTGCCCCGAGCTCGAGCTGCCCGCCGACGCCAAGGCCACCCGTGGCAAGGCCGAGGAGCACGCCAGGCTGCAGGCCGCCGGTGAGTCGGCGGAGCCGGACGGTGAGTGGCGATGAGCGGCGCCGGTGAGGGGACCGGCAGGACGCCGGACCGGGGCCGCCGCGTCATCCTGTGGCGGCACGGCCAGACCTCCTGGAACGTGGAACGCCGCTTCCAGGGCTCCACGGACGTCGAGCTCACCGAGACCGGCATCGGCCAGGCCCGCCGCGCGGCCCGGCTGCTGGCCTCCCTGGGGCCCGACGCGATCGTCTCCTCGGACCTGACGCGGGCCGCGCGGACCGCCGCCGAGCTCGCCGCCCTCACCGGTCTGGAGATCGCCCACGACGAGGGCCTGCGCGAGACCTACGCGGGCGTCTGGCAGGGCCTGACGCACGAGGAGATCCTCGCCCGGTACGGCGAGGAGTACGCCGCGTGGAAGCGCGGTGAGCCGGTGCGCCGCGGCGGCGGCGAACTGGAGACCGAGGTCGCCGACCGCGCCGCCCCCGTGGTGCTGCGGCACGTCGAGAAGCTGCCCGAGGACGGCACCCTCGTGGTGGTCAGCCACGGTGGCACCATCCGCACCACCATCGGACGCCTGCTGGGCCTGGAGGCCCGGCACTGGGAGAGCCTGGGCGGCCTGTCCAACTGCTGCTGGTCGGTCCTGAACGAGGGCGTGCGCGGGTGGCGCCTGACGGAGCACAACGCCGGCACGCTGCCGGAACCCGTCCTCGGTGACGACGACTGAGCCTCCCCGGCCCCACGGACCCCGGATTTCACTTTCTGGCAGGTCGCAGGCTAAAGTTCTTCTTGTTCGCCCCGCCGAGCGGGGCGAAACACCATGCGGCTCCGCCGCGTGGCCGCAAGGGGCTATAGCTCAGTTGGTAGAGCGCCTGCATGGCATGCAGGAGGTCAGGAGTTCAATTCTCCTTAGCTCCACTGATCGGCACTCTGTCGAGTCGTCAAGGATCGGTGACGAGGATCCCGTCCCCTCAAGGGGGCGGGATTTTCGCGTTCGGGCTCGGATGATCGCCGCGGTCGCCCCGTGCGGCGGTGGCCGGCGTCCTGGCAGCGACGAATGACCCCGGCCGGCTTCGTGGACTGTTCCCGAACCGGCTTGAGTCACTTGGGGCCTCGGCGGCGTATACCTCTGCGAGGGCGCTCTCGGAGTGCGCGTAAGCGCTGGCCGGAACGGCCGCGGCGGGTGCCGTGGCCGGACTGGTACCGAGGCGTCGCTGACCGTATTGGCCCGGCCGTGGCAGAATCAAACGGCCGGAAGGGGTGCGGCCCGACGGGAGGGAGTAGCGATGCCTGCGAGCATCCTCGAGGAGGTCGGTCACCTCCTCGATGCGGCGTTGACACGGGATACGGTCACCCGCCTCGTCTGCCCCTCCTGCGGCTCCCTCCACGTGGCCCAAGTCCTCGGCGACAACGGCGGGATCTCGTACGTGTGCACGGCCTGCGGCCACAGCTGGAGCTGATTGATGGGTGCACACAGGCGAAAGTGCGACTGGTGCGGCAGCGGTACACCGATCGTCCGTGACATGGAGCCGATCAACCCCGACTACCAGTACTGGTGCGAGGAGTGCGCGCGGGCGCTGATCATAAAGGGCGACCCGATCGAGACCTACCGCGAGCTGGAGGGCGAGCCGATCTACGGCCGGCTCCTGGAGGAGCACTGCACCCTCAAACGGTTCTACTCGTTCGTGACGGCGTGAATCAGGCCGGGGCCCCGCGCGGGACCCCGGCCTGATTCATGAACGGCGGTCATAACGGGCACAACGGAAACCGATTTGGTGGAGTACCCCCGGGACCGTGTAATGTTGGCGTCGCCGCCGGGGAGACCGGGCGACACGGTCGACATGCGGCTCCGCCGCGAGGCCGCAAGGGGCTATAGCTCAGTTGGTAGAGCGCCTGCATGGCATGCAGGAGGTCAGGAGTTCAATTCTCCTTAGCTCCACAGAAGTCGAAGGCGGGTCATCCGATGGGATGACCCGCCTTCGACGTATGTGCGACAAGCGTGCGTACGGAGATCCATGCGGCGCGGCGGCGGACCACTCGGCCGGGGAGCCCCGCCGGCCGGGTCCTCAGCGGCCCAGGGCGCGGCGGCCGCGGCCCTGCGAGAGGACCGGCAGATTGCGGGACGGAGCCTGCGAGCGGGTGCCCTCCTCCAAGCGCAGGGCCAGTGCCGGGCAGCGGCGCACGGCCCGCAGTGCCTTGGCCTCCGCGTAGCGCGGCACCTGCGCCTGGGCGACGGTCGGGAAGCCGTCGGCACCCAGCTCGAAGACCTCCGGGAGGATGTCCGCACACAGCCCGTGGCCCCGGCACAGCGTCCAGTCGACGTAGATCTTCTGACGGCTGGGACCGCTCTCCTCGTCCTCGACGCCGCCCAGGACGCCCGTCGGGGCCCTGCCGCCCTCGAAGAGCGGCAGCACGCCCTCCACGGGCCGCCCGCAGCCGTTGCCCAGCACATGGGCGGCCAGGTCGTCCGTGAACGCCTTGATGGTCGACTCCAGGAACATCGCCGAGCCGTCCGGGTGCGAGCACGCGCCGCGCCGCTTGACGTTCTTGGCGACCTGCTTGAGTGCCTCGAGCGCGGCCGGACCGCCGCCGCTCAGGATGTCCTCCATGCCGCGCGCGGCGGCCGGCAGACCGAGGTAGCAGGGGCCGCACTGGCCCGCGCTCTCCTCGGCGAGCCACTTCGCCACCTGGAGGGACTCGCCCAGCGGGCAGGTGTCCTGGCTGATCGGCAGGATCGCGCCCGCACCCAGCGAACCGCCCACCGCGTCCAGCGAGTTGCGGGAGACGATCGCCTCGTTGACGGTCGCGGCGTCGATCCACTTGCCGTGGTAGCCGCCGGTCAGCACGCCCTGCGGCACCGGCGGGGCGCCGGCCAGCTGCAGGACGTAGCGCAGCGGCACGCCCGTGGGGACCTCGATCACCATCGGGCGGGCGACGGCGCCGGACACCGTCAGCATGACGGTGCCCGGCTCGTCGTACAGACCGGTGTTGCCGTAGCGCTCCGGGCCGATCCGGGCGGCGATCGCCAGCTGGGCGAACGTCTCGGCGTTGGACAGCAGCGTGGGCGCGCCGCCCACGCCCGTCTGCGAGGCGCTGACCTTGCGGCCCGGCGGGATCGCCGGACCGCCGTCGATGGAGCGGATCAGTGACGACGCCGCCCCCGTGACCATGCGCACCGGATTGCGCTGCACACGCGCGCGCAGTGCCGACCTGCGGCCGTTGCTCAGGCCGCGCTCGGCGAGCGCGGCCTCCATCGAGCGCTGGGTGGACTCCCGGGTGACCCCCACCACGAGCGTGCGGGCACCGAGGGCCTCGGCGCACAGCAGCGCGCCGTCCAGGATCAGGTGCGGGGCACGGTTGATCAGCACCGTGTCCTTGCGGCAGGCCGGTTCGTCCTCGCTTCCGTTGACGACGACGACCGGCCGGACGCCGCGCTTGATCGCCGATTCGGCGACCGAGCGCAGCTTCTTGTGGAAGGGGAAGCCCGCGCCGCCGCGGCCCTTCAGGTTGATGGCCTCGGAGAGCTGCGCGAGCTGCTCTCCGCCCATCGGCTCAAGCGGCCCGTGCACTTTCAGGTGCATGGGCAGATCGAGTCTTTCGACAAGGTCGAAGCCCGACGTGAGCTGGGGAAGCCCGACCACGCGGACTTCCGGGACGTCGGGCAGGGCCTCGTTCACCTATAGCCTCCGGAAGGCGTGTTCCAAGGTTCGCCCGAACCCGGCGCGTCGAAGGGCGCACCGGGGTGTGTTTCATTGGCGGGACCGCTCGTGTACGTGTCGTTCGAGTTGTACGTGCCGTAGAGCGTGTTCGTCTCACCGGTGTCGTATACATCACGTCCGCCGTACCCGTTCATGCCCGAATTGTCGTAGGGCGGAATGTTGTATCCCGTGTCGTTCAGCGGGTCGTAGGCCGACCGCGGCGCCTCGCCGACCGGCGGCGGCGACGGGATCGGCCAGCTGCCCGACGTGTTGCCGGAGCCTTCCACGCGCGGCATCGCCTCGGTGTACTGCATGTCGAACGGCAGGTCCATGCGCGCGGTCTGGTCGGCCGTGAACGGCTGCTGCTGGGCGCGCGGGGGCGTCGAGACGGCCCGGTAGGCGGCCGCGAAGCCGGGCGCCGGCTCCGGAGTGTCGTACAGCGGCGACGAGGGGCTCGGAATGCGCGGCAGGGACCCCGTCGTGGCCGCGGACGGCGGCTGGGTCGCCCGCGCGCCCTCGTAGCCGGGCAGCGCGGATTCCGCCATCCTGGCCCGGCTCGCGTCCAGGTCCTCCAGCTCCGGCCGCTCCCCGGAGCCGAGGATCGAGACCAGCCGGTCGGCGATCCTGCGCTTGACCGGGCGCGGAGCCGCGCGCAGAGCCAGGGCCGCCATGACGCCCACCAGGCACAGGTCGTACGACACCATGAAGAACGTCTTCGCCGGGCGCCCCGCGAACAGGCCGTGGATCAGCGCGGCGCACCAGGCGGGGTAGGCCAGCATGTGCATCGCGCGCCAGCGCGCGGCGACCGGCGCCGGGGAGGCGAACTGGTTGCGCAGTGCGCCGGTGACGCCCACGAAGATCATGAGCAGTCCCGCCAGGGACCCCAGGCCGATGAGTCCGCCGCTGCCCTGAACGCCGAGGCTGAAGGGGATCAGGGCGGCGATGAGGACCGTGTGCGCCAAGGCCAGCTTGATGGTGATGTGCACCAGGAGGAAGGCGATGGAGGCGACGGCGGTCACCCGGTGGATGCCCTGTGCCACGATCCGCTGCCGGATGTTGAGGAAGATCCGGTCCTGAGCGACCAGACCCCAGATCACCGAGCAGGTCAGGGAGACCAGCGACAGGACACCTGCACCGAAGTTCAGGAACTCCTGGAGCCAGTTGCCGCCGTACAGCACGACCACGGGTATGAGGAGCAGGACGACAGCGGACGCCATCCCGTAGGCCGAGCGGCCGGGTTTGGGGAGCGAGCTGTTACTGCGACGAGGGTTCATGGGGGCAACTCCGAGCGGTTCGGGAAAGCGGTCCCGAGGACGAACTCTAAGTGGCTCCAAACCGAGCAGTAGCCCGTTTGAGTTATTGCGTTGTTATCAAAGTGAGTCTCGGGGCTCGTGTTGTCCCCATAGGTTCCGTTACGCGGGGTAATGTTTGAACCTTGTTCAACTTTTCCGAACCTTCACAAGCGGATCCGGCTCACTGCGGCGGTCCGGTGGAAGGTCGTCGCGGCGCACTCGACGGCTGCGGTACCCTGACGCCATGCGTGCCGTACGCCTTCTGCTTAGCGAGCCGCGCTGATCAGTCCCGACCTCCGACGACTCGGACGGTCGGAATCGGCGCGGCGTCCCCTCCTGTGCGAGGGGATTTTTCATTTCTGAAAGTCGCAGCCGCTGGCAGAGACGATCGATGGAGCTTTGAGGATCATGAGCGAGACGAACCCCGCTGCCGCCGCCACGTCGGCGGAGGCAGCGCCGCACCGCTACACGGCCGCCGTGGCGGCCGAGATCGAGGCACGCTGGCAGGACTTCTGGGACGCCGAGGGCACGTACGCGGCGCCCAACCCCAAGGGTGACCTGGCCGGCGACCCCGAGGTGGTCGCCAGGCCCAAGAAGTTCATCATGGACATGTTCCCGTATCCCTCCGGTGCGGGCCTGCACGTTGGTCACCCCCTGGGCTACATCGCCACCGACGTCTACGCCCGGTTCCAGCGGATGACCGGCCACAACGTCCTGCACACCCTGGGCTTCGACGCCTTCGGCCTGCCCGCCGAGCAGTACGCCGTGCAGACCGGCACGCACCCGCGCGTGTCCACCGAGGCCAACATCGAGAACATGAAGGCCCAGCTGCGCCGGCTGGGCCTGGGCCACGACAAGCGCCGGTCCTTCGCCACGATCGACCCGGACTACTACAAGTGGACCCAGTGGATCTTCCTGCAGATCTTCAACTCCTGGTACGACGACGAGGCGAAGAAGGCCCGCCCGGTCTCCCGGCTGATCGCCCAGTTCGAGTCCGGTGAGCGCGCCGTACCGGGGCACACGCGCGGGTGGCACGAGCTGACCCACGCCGAGCGCGCCGACGTCCTGAGCGAGTTCCGCCTGGCCTACGCCTCCGACGCGCCCGTCAACTGGTGCCCCGGCCTGGGCACCGTGCTGGCCAACGAGGAGGTCACCGCCGAGGGCCGCTCCGAGCGCGGGAACTTCCCCGTCTTCAAGGCCAAGCTGCGCCAGTGGAACATGCGCATCACCGCCTACGCCGACCGGCTGCTGGACGACCTGGAGGAGCTGGACTGGCCCGAGGCCATCAAGCTGCAGCAGCGCAACTGGATCGGCCGCTCCGAGGGCGCCCGCGTCGACTTCCCCGTGGACGGCGAGCGGATCACGGTCTTCACCACGCGCCAGGACACCCTGTTCGGCGCGACCTACATGGTGCTGGCGCCCGAGCACCCGCTGGTCGAGAAGTTCACCCCGGACGCCTGGCCCGAGGGCACGCACGAGGTCTGGACCGGCGGCCACGCCACGCCGGCCGAGGCGGTCGCCGCCTACCGCGCCCAGGCCGCCTCGAAGTCCGACGTCGAACGCCAGGCCGAGGCCAAGGACAAGACCGGCGTCTTCACCGGTGTGTTCGCGACCAACCCGGTCAACGGCGAGCAGGTCCCCGTCTTCATCGCCGACTACGTCCTGATGGGCTACGGCACCGGCGCGATCATGGCCGTCCCGGCGCACGACAGCCGCGACTTCGCCTTCGCGCGCGCCTTCGAACTGCCGATGCGCTGCGTCGTCGAGCCGGGTGACGACCGGGGCACGGACCCGTCCACCTGGGACGACGCCTTCGCCTCGTACGACGCGAAGATCGTGAACTCCTCCGGTGCCGACGTGCGGCTGGACGGCCTGGGCGTGGTCGAGGCCAAGGCGCGCATCACCGAGTGGCTGGAGCGCAGGGGCATCGGCGAGGGCACCGTCAACTTCCGCCTGCGCGACTGGCTGTTCAGCCGGCAGCGCTACTGGGGCGAGCCCTTCCCGATCGTCTACGACGAGGACGGCGTCGCCCACGCGCTGCCCGAGTCGATGCTGCCGCTGGAGCTGCCCGAGGTCGAGGACTACTCGCCGCGCACCTTCGACCCGGACGACGCGGACACCCAGCCCGAGACGCCGCTGTCGCGCAACGAGGACTGGGTCAACGTCACCCTGGACCTGGGCGACGGGCCGAAGAAGTACCGCCGCGAGACCAACACCATGCCCAACTGGGCCGGTTCCTGCTGGTACGAGCTGCGCTACCTGGACCCGCACAACAGCGAGCAGCTGGTCGACCCGGAGATCGAGCGCTACTGGATGGGCCCGCGCGAGGGCATGCCGCACGGCGGTGTCGACCTGTACGTGGGCGGCGCCGAGCACGCGGTCCTGCACCTGCTGTACGCCCGCTTCTGGTCCAAGGTCCTGTACGACCTGGGGCACGTCTCCTCCGTCGAGCCGTTCCACAAGCTGTTCAACCAGGGCATGATCCAGGCCTACGTCTACCGCGACAGCCGTGGCATCGCGGTGCCGGCCGCCGAGGTGGAGGAGCGCGACGGCGCGTACTACTACCAGGGCGAGAAGGTCACCCGCCTGCTGGGCAAGATGGGCAAGTCCCTGAAGAACGCCGTCACCCCGGACGAGATCTGCGCCGAGTACGGCGCCGACACCCTGCGCCTGTACGAGATGGCGATGGGCCCGCTGGACGTCTCCCGGCCGTGGGACACGCGCGCGGTGGTCGGCCAGTTCCGGCTGCTGCAGCGGCTGTGGCGCAACATCGTCGACGAGGCGTCCGGTGAGGTCACCGTCACCGACGCCGAGCCCGACGAGGCGACGCTGCGCGCCCTGCACAAGGCGATCGACGGCGTGCGCCAGGACCTGGAGGGCCTGCGCTTCAACACCGCCATCGCCAAGGTCACCGAGCTGAACAACCACCTGACCAAGACGGGCCGGGCGGTACCGCGCGCGGTCGCCGAGCCGCTGGTGCTGATGGTCGCCCCGCTGGCCCCGCACATCGCCGAGGAGCTGTGGCACAGGCTGGGCCACACCGACTCGGTCGTGCACCGGGACTTCCCGGTCGCCGACCCGGCCTACGCCGTGGACGAGTCCGTGACCTGCGTCGTCCAGATCAAGGGCAAGGTCAAGGCGCGTCTGGAGGTCTCGCCGTCCATCTCCGAGGAGGAGCTGGAGAAGGTGGCGCTGGCCGACGAGAAGGTCGTCGCGGCGCTGGACGGCGCGGGTATCCGCAAGGTGATCGTGCGGGCGCCGAAGCTGGTCAACATCGTTCCGGCGTGAGGGCGTGAGGGCGTGAGGGCACCAAGACGTGCGGGCCGGGGCGTGCGGGCCGGGGCGTGAGGACCTCGGCGTGATCTCCTCCGGGTAGTCCCCTACGGGCAGGTTCGGGGTTCTTCCGGAACTCCGGACCTGCCCGTTGCGGTTACCGTGGAGGAGCGGCGCGGCCTGTGCCGCCCGAGCCGGAGGAGAAGCGCCGTGGAAGCAGTCGTCGCAGTCTTCGCCCTGCTCTTCATGCTCTTCGTGCTGCTCGGGGCCTACGCCACGGTGAAGGCGGTCGGCGCCGCAAGGCGCGGCGTGGACCGCACCATCGCCCAGGCCCGCCGCACGGTCGAGGACCACACCCTGCGGGCCAAGTCCTTCGTCCAGCCCGGACCGGCGGGCGAGCTGGCCCAGCTCCGGCTCACCCTGCGCACGTCGATGCGCGCCACGCAGGACGTTCTGCACGCGGGTGTCGGTGAGGACGAGTCCCTGAAGGAGTCCGTGGCCCTGTTCGGGCGCCTCAGCGCGCACGGGCGGGAGCTGGACGCCGAGCTCAGGCGGCTGGAGGCCGAGCCGGACCGGGCGACGCTCATCGAGCGGCTTCCGGCGCTGCGCGAGCGCACCCGGCGCATCACGCAGTCGGCCGACGCCCTGCGCTGGGCATCCCGCGATCGTGCCCGCCGCTTCGCCGAGGACGACCTGGACACGCTGAGCGCCCAGATCGACATCGAGGCCGGCGCCCTGCGGCACTGGACGAGTGAGGAGCCTCCGGCCGCACCCCCTCCGTGGCCCGAGCCCCCGGCCACCGACGCCGGCCGCCAGACCTGGACCGGGGCCCCGCGGCCGGCCGCCGCACAGGACCCGGCCCGGCCGGCCATCACCCCGCAGAGCCCGCGCCCCGCGTACCCCTGGCAGAAGAAGGCCCGCCCGGAGAGCACGACTTGATCCGGCCACCCGCACACCCGGTGGGAGGGGCTGGGCTGCCGCCCGGGCACCACGGCAGGTAACCTCCAGCTCATGTCCCGCCATGTCGCGATCGTCACCGATTCAACGGCCTACCTGCCGCCGCGGACGATGGAGCGCCACGGCATCACCGCGGTACCCCTGACCGTGGTCCTCGGCGACCGGGCGCTCGAAGAGGGCACCGAGATCTCGACCCGCTCCCTGGCCCAGGCGCTGCAGAAGCGCCGGCCCGTCACCACCTCGCGCCCCAGCCCCGAGCTCTTCGCCGAGACCTACCGCAAGGTCGCGGAGTCGGGTGCGGCCGGCATCGTCTCCCTGCATCTGTCGGCGGAGCTGTCGGGCACGTACGACGCGGCGGTGCTCGCGGCGCGCGAGGCACCGGTGCCGGTGCGGGTGGTGGACACCGGGATGATCGCGATGGCGCTCGGCTTCTGTGCCCTGTCCGCGGCGCGCACCGCCGAGGCCGGCGGCACGGTGGACGAGGCCGTCGCGGCCGCCGAGAAGCGCGCGGGTGGCACCTCCGCCTACTTCTACGTCGACACGCTCGACTATCTGCGCCGTGGCGGCCGCATCGGTGCCGCACAGGCCCTGCTCGGTTCCGCGCTGGCCGTCAAGCCGCTGCTCCAGCTGCACGGCGGCCGTATCGAACCGCTGGAGAAGGTACGCACGGCATCGAAGGCGATCGCGCGCCTCGAGGAGATCGCGGCCGAGCGGGCGGCCGGCGGCGATGTCGACATCGCGGTCCACCATCTCGCCGCCCCGGACCGGGCGGCCGCCCTCGCGGACCGGCTGCGGACGCGGGTCCCCGGGCTGGCCGACCTGCATGTGAGCGAGGTCGGGGCGGTGATCGGGGCACACACAGGTCCCGGACTGCTAGGGGTGGTGATCTCCCCGCGATAACTCGTGTGGGTGACCAAGTTGTCCACAACCGGGCGGCAGTCCCCAGGATTTGAGCAAGATCATCGCGAGGGTGCGGAGCTGCCCGATCCTCGTCGCATGGCACTTCGATCACGTTCACGCTCACGTTCACGCACAGCGACAGTGACCAGTGGCCCGGGCCGCGGCCCCGCCTCGGACGGCCGCACGCGTCACCGCCGCCCACCCACCCGGCGCGACGGCCGCCGGCACCGACATGCGTCGGCCCAGGAACTGCGCCTACGCGCGAAGGCACTGTTCGCCGAACGTGGCGAACCTGGCGAATCTGCCGAACACGCCGAAGACCCCGAACGCACCGGACGGGCGGGAGAGCCCGGGAGTGGCCCACCACCGGGATCGGTGGAGGGGCACACGGTCGGTATCCCCGAGGAGCCGATCCGGGCCCCGGTCCGGGCCCCATGGCGCACGCCGTCCTGGGCGAAACGAGACGCGGACGAGGGCACGCGCACAGGCCCGGACACGTACGCGGACGTGGACACGGACACGGACGTGGACACGGACACGGACACGGACACGGACGCCAGCGTGGACGCGGAGACGGCTTCGGCGCGTCCGGTCGCCGGGGCCGGTGCGAGTCCGGCCCCCATGGTGGTCGCGGAGCCGGCTGCGCCTCGTGGCGAGGCGTGGGTCTGGCGGGAGCGGGCCGCGCTTGCGCTGCGTGAGCGGCTGCCGCTGTGGCTGCAGACGCGGTGCGGTCTGGAACGCAGGAACGTGATCGCCCTCTCGATGGTGCTGGCCTTGGCCGCGGCCTTCGCCCTGCAGCACTTCTGGACCGGCCGTACCCAGTCGGTGCGAGCTCCGGAGGTGGTACGGGCCGTGGCCCCCTACGCGAGCCGAGGAAGCGGCAAGGCCGCCGCGTCCAGTGCCCCTGCGGCTTTGCCGGGCGCCACCGCCCCGGCCGGTGCGCAGATCGTGGTGGACGTCAGCGGCAAGGTCCGCCATCCCGGAATCCACCGTCTGGCGGCCGGTTCGCGGGTCGCCGACGCGCTGTTGGCGGCGGGCGGGGTCCGGCCCGGCACCAGTACCGACGGGCTCAACCGGGCCCGCCTCCTCGTCGACGGTGAGCAGATCGTCGTCGGTGGGCCGGCCCAGGGGAGGGGACCCGTGCCGGCCGGGGCAGCCGGTGTTGGCACGGCCGGGCCGGACACAGCGGCCCGCCCCGCTGCCCCGGTCTCCCTGAGCACGGCGACCGCGGACCAGTTGGAGACCCTGCCCGGCGTCGGCCCCGTGCTCGCCCGGCACATCATCGACTACCGCACCCAGCACGGCGGCTTCCGCTCGGTGGACGAACTCCGTCAGGTCAACGGCATCGGCGACCACCGCTTCGCCGATCTGCGAAGCCTGGTGACGCCGTGAACCGGAAGCTGCCCGCCGAACACCGGGCACCCCCATCCCCACCCCCATCCCCACCCCCACCCCCACCCCCAACCCCAACCCCAACCCCATCCCCGTCCCCCTCCGCGTTCCGGGGCCGCACGGCGGTCCATCTCGCGGACGGCAACCGGCTCGGAGCCGCCCACCCCCGGCAGGAAGGACCCGCGGACCTGCGGCTCGTCCCGCCCGCTCTCGCGGCCTGGGCGACGGCCGCCCTGGCACTGGAGGCTCCCGCGGCATGGGTGAGCGGTTTCGTGGTGGTCTGCTTCGCCGCTGCCGCCGTCCTCCTGCTCGCCCGCCGTAGCCGAAGGCATCGAAAGGGAGCCGCGTCGGTCCCGCGCGTCTCCGTCGCCGCCGTGCTGTTCGGCGCCGCCGCGGCCGCCGCCTCCGCCGGGCTGCACTCAGCGGACGTGCGGCGGGGGCCGGTGCCCGGCCTGGCACGGCAGTTCGCCACGGTGACCGCCGAGGTGGAGCTGACCTCCGACCCACGTCTCACCCACCCCAGGGCCGGCGGTGACCGCACGGCGCCGGCCTCGGTGCTGATCGAGGCGGAGGTGCGGCGCGTGGAGAGGGTGGGCGGAGCGACGGCCGCGGTGACCCGGACACCGGTACTGATCCTCGTCAGCACCGGTTCGCGGGGAGACGGAAACCCCGGTTCGCGGGGAGACGGAGCGGGGCCCCCGCCCTCGCCCTGGCTCGGGCTGCTGCCCTCCACGCGGCTGAGAGTGACCGCGCGGCTGGCGCCCCCGTCGGCGGGCGGCGACCGGGTCGCCGCGGTGCTACGGCTCCGTGACCGGGCGGCGCCCGAGGTGGTGGCGGAGCCGTCCGCGCCCCAGCGGCTGGCGGGACGGCTGAGGGCCGGGTTGCGGGCGGCGACCGACGGGCTGCCGGCGGACGCCCGGGCACTGCTGCCGGGACTGGTCGTCGGGGACACCTCGCGGATCACGCCCGAGCTGGACGAGGCGTTCAAGGAGACGGACCTCGCGCACATGCTGGCCGTCTCCGGGAGCAACCTCACGATCCTGCTCGCCCTGCTCATCGGCCCGCCAGGCCTGGCCCAGCACATCGAGCGCCGGGGGCTCGCGCCGAGACTCGGTCTGCCACTGCGGACCACCGCGTTGCTCGCCGGAGTGCTCACCCTGGCTTTCGTCGTCGTGTGCCGGCCGGACCCGAGCGTGCTGCGGGCCGCGGCCTGCGGAACCGTCGCGCTGCTCGCGCTCGCGACCGGGCGGCGCAGATCGCTGATCCCCGCCCTGGCCACGGCCGTGCTGCTGCTGGTGCTCTACGACCCGTGGCTGGCCCGCAGTTACGGCTTCCTGCTGTCCGTGCTGGCCACCGGCGCGCTGCTGACACTCGCGCCCCGCTGGAGCGCGGCGCTGCACCGGCGCCGCGTGCCGGCCCGGCTGGCCGAGGCGGTGGCCGCGGCCGCCGCGGCACAGGCGCTGTGCGCACCGGTCGTCGCCGTGCTGTCGGCGCGGGTGAGCCTGGTGGCGGTGCCGTGCAACCTCCTCGCGGAGGCGGCGGTCGCCCCGGCCACGGTGCTGGGTTTCGCCGCCCTGGCGGCGGCCCCGGTCACGATACCGCTGGCCAAGGGCCTGGCCTGGTGCGCCAGTTGGCCCACCGGGTGGATCGCGGACGTGGCCCGGACCGGGGCGGCGCTGCCGGGCGGGGGAGTGGACTGGCCGGGCAGCTGGAGCGGGGCGCTGCTGCTGGCCCTGGTCACGGTGGTGGTCGTCACGGCGGTCCGGCTGCTGCTGCGGCACCCCTGGCTGTGCGGCGTCTGCGGGGTGCTGCTTGTGCTGGTGGTGGTCCAGCCGCCGCCGCTGACCCGGGTGATCACGGGATGGCCGCCGCCGGGCTGGCGGTACGCGATGTGCGACGTGGGGCAGGGGGATGCGACGGTGCTCGCCGCGGGACCGGGCACCGGGGTGGTCGTGGACGCCGGGCCCGATCCGGCCCTGGTGGACCGCTGTCTGCGCATGCTCGGCATCACAAGGATCCCGATGCTCGTGCTGACCCACTTCCACACCGACCACGTGGCGGGCCTGCCGGGCGTGCTGAGGGGCCGCTCGGTGGGCGCGATCGAGACGACCGGATACGAAGAGCCCGCGGACCAGGCGGAGTTCGTACGGAAGGAGGCGGCCGGGCGGGGTATCCCGCTCACCCGTGCCGTCGCCGGGGAGCAGCGGCGTACCGGCGACCTGGCCTGGCAGGTCCTGTGGCCTCCGGCGGGTCCCGCCGCGGATCCGGATGGCCCCAACGACGCCAGCGTGACGCTGCTCGTCCGGTCCGGCGGGCTGCGGCTGTTGCTGCTGGGCGACCTCGAACCTGCCTCCCAGCAGGCGTTGTTGCGGTCGCCGGTGGTCGCGCAGCTGGTCGGCGTGGACGTGCTGAAGGTCGCCCACCATGGCTCGGCCTACCAGGACCCGGAACTGATACGCCTGGTGGCGCCGCGCCTGGCGCTGATCTCCTGCGGTGCGAACAACATGTACGGACATCCGGCGCCCCGTACCGTCGCGGCGCTGCGGGCGGAGGGTGCGCTGGTGCTGCGGACGGACCGGGACGGAGCGCTCGCGGTGACCGGGTCGGGTGCGCGGTTGCGGGTGGCGCGAGACTGAGGGCATGAATGCCGCACACGTCGACGCCTATCTCCGCCGCCTGGGGGCCGGGCATCCGGCCGCGCCCACCGCCGCCGCCCTGCGGGAGCTGCAGCTGCGGCACCTGCGGACCGTGCCCTTCGAGAACCTCTCGGTCCACCTGGACGAGGACATCGTGCTGGAGGAGGAGCGGCTGCTGGACAAGGTGGTGGGCGCGCACCGGGGCGGGTTCTGCTACGAACTGAACGGGGCGTTCGGGGCACTGCTCGCCGCGCTCGGGTTCGAGGTGACGCTGCTGGCGGCGCGCGTGTTCGGGGAGGAGGGAAGGCTCGGGATTCCCTACGACCACCTCGCGCTGCGGGTGCGGACGGCGGACGGCGGCGACTGGCTGACCGACGTGGGCTTCGGGGCGCTCAGCCACTTCCCGCTGGCGTTCGAGGAGCGGGGTGAACAGGTCGAGCCCGGCGGCACGCTGCAGATCGTGGCGGCGGCCCCTGGCCCTGAGCCGCACACCGGCCCGGCCCCCGACCCGCACCTGACCGGGACGAAGCGTTCCGCAGGAGCGGCCGGAACCGCTGAGCACGCCAAGCAGGCCGGAACCGCTGAGCACGCCAAGCCGGCCGGAACCGCCAAGCCGGCCGAACCCGCCGAACCCGCCGAACCCGCCGGAACCGGCGACCTGGACGTCGTCCTGGACGGCAAGCCGCAGTACCGGCTGGAGCTGCGGCCCAGGGTCCTCGGTGACTTCGTGGCCGGCGCCTGGTGGCACAGCACCTCGCCGGCCTCGCACTTCACGCGGTCACTGGTGTGCTCCCGCCTCACCGAGGACGGAGGGCGGGTCACCCTCGGCGGCCGCACCCTGACCACGACGGGACTCGACGGGACCCGTGAGGTGCGGGACATGACCTCCGACGAGGAGGTGCTCGCGGTGTACCGGGACCGGTTCGGCATCGAACTGGCCTCGGTCCCCGCCGTGCGGAACCGGAACCCCGGCCGGAGCAGCTGACGGCGGCCGGCCGGGGCTGCCCGAGAATGGCTCCGTGAGCGATGTGAGACATGTGCTGGTGCTGCCCGACCGGGATGCGGCGGAGGAGGTGGCGCAGGCACTCGGGGAGCGGTTCCCGGTCGACGAGGAGCCGAGGATCGTCCGCGACGCGCTGGCCGGGGAGGACGACGCCGAGGACGCGCAGTGGCTCGTCGTCCTGCGGGACGAGGAGGGCCGGCTCGATCCGGGGCAGCTGGACGAGTTCGCGGGCGAATGGGAGGGGTGGCGGGAGGAGCCGTGAGCCCGGCCGCCGGAACCGCCGGCGAGCATCGATGTCAGTGGCCCGTGGGATGCTTGTCGCGATGGCCAGGAAGACTGCGAATGACGACGCTCTCGCCCCCGTGACGCTCGCCGTGGGGCAGGAGGACCTTCTGCTCGACCGCGCGGTGCGTGAGGTGGTTGCCGCAGCCCGGGCCGCCGACGCCGACACGGACGTGCGGGACCTGACCCCGGACCAGTTGCAGCCCGGCACGCTGGCCGAGCTGACGAGCCCCTCGCTCTTCGCCGAGCGCAAGGTCGTGGTCGTGCGCGACGCGCACGATCTGTCGGCCGACACGGTCAAGGACGTGAAGGCGTACCTGGGGGCGCCCGCCGAGGAGATCACGCTGGTGCTGCTGCACGCGGGCGGTGCCAAGGGCAGGGGACTGCTCGACGCCGCGCGCAAGGCGGGGGCGCGGGAGGTGGCCTGCCCGAAGATGACGAAGCCGGCGGACCGGCTGGCCTTCGTCCGGGGCGAGTTCCGCGGCCTCGGGCGCTCGGCCACGCCCGAGGCGTGCCAGGCACTGGTCGACGCGATAGGCAGCGACCTGCGGGAGCTGGCGTCGGCGGTGACCCAGCTGGTCGCCGACGTGGAGGGCACGATCGACGAGGCCGTCGTCGGGCGCTACTACACCGGGCGGGCGGAGGCCTCCAGCTTCACCGTCGCCGACCGGGCCGTGGAAGGCCGGACCGCGGAGGCACTGGAGGCGCTGCGCTGGTCGCTGGCCACGGGCGTGGCGCCGGTGATGATCACCAGCGCGCTGGCCCAGGGCGTGCGCGCGATCGGGAAGCTGTCGTCGGCGCGCGGGGGCCGGCCGGCCGACCTGGCGCGGGAGCTCGGCATGCCGCCGTGGAAGATCGACCGGGTGCGGCAGCAGATGCGGGGCTGGACCCCGGACGGGGTGGCCGTGGCCCTGCGCGCGGTGGCCGAGGCCGACGCGGGCGTGAAGGGCGGCGGTGACGACCCGGAGTACGCGCTGGAGAAGGCGGTCGTGACGATCGCCCTGGCGGCGCGGTCCAGGGGTCGGGCCTGACGTCCGCCGGTTTCGGCCCCGGGCCCTGTCGCCGGATTCCGTCTGCCCGGCGACGCCGGGACCTGGGCCCGGACACGGCATGCCGAAGGCCCCGGCGCCTCCCTTGGGGAAAGGGAGGGCGGCCGGGGCCTTCGGTTCACGTCGGTGAGCTCGTACCCGCGTGGCGAACGCAGGCCGCGTACGAGCTCGGTGTGCCGGCCGGGGGCGGAAGAGAGAGGGCCCGCCCTGGGTCCGTCCGGCAACATCGGATCCCGAGGGACCCGGTCAGATCAAGGAAGGAGTTCAGCCCTTGAGGGACGCGACCTTGGAAGCCAGCGCCGACTTCTTGTTGGCGGCCTGGTTCTTGTGGATGACGCCCTTGGAGACGGCCTTGTCGAGCTGACGCGCGGCAGCGCGCTGGTACTCGGTGGCCTTCTCGACGTCACCCGCGGCAGCGGCCTCACGGGCCTTGCGGATCGCGGTCTTCAGGGAGGACTTGACGGCCTTGTTGCGCAGCCGGGCCTTCTCGTTGGTCTTGATCCGCTTGATCTGGGACTTGATGTTCGCCACGAATGAGCCTTTTCAGGTTCTGGCACGGGGCCGCGAGGGTCCCGTAACCGATGATTTCTTGAGGTGTGCCTCGCGCTGAGAGGGCATGAGACACAGCCCCCCACACTACCAGCGGCCCTAGGAGTGGCCCAAACCCGTCCCAGGTCCCCATCCGTGGGACCATGGAGGCTACGTATCGATCCGACCCGAGACCGCAGACGGACAAGCACACGTATGCGGACGCCTCAAGAATCAGGACCCTGCGTGCCCGCGACCCCTACCCATGTGCCCGAGCCGAGCCGTACCGACCCGGCGCTGATCCGCAACTTCTGCATCATCGCGCACATCGACCACGGCAAGTCCACGCTCGCCGACCGGATGCTCCAGCTGACCGGCGTGGTCGAGCAGCGGCAGATGCGCGCTCAGTACCTCGACCGCATGGACATCGAGCGCGAGCGCGGCATCACGATCAAGTCCCAGGCGGTGCGGCTGCCGTGGGCCCCCACCCACGACCCCGGCAACACACACATCCTGAACATGATCGACACCCCGGGGCACGTCGACTTCACGTACGAGGTGTCGCGGTCGCTGGCCGCCTGCGAGGGGACCGTCCTCCTCGTCGACGCCGCCCAGGGCATCGAGGCGCAGACCCTCGCCAACCTCTACCTGGCGATGGAGAACGACCTCACGATCATCCCGGTCCTCAACAAGATCGATCTGCCGGCCGCCCAGCCGGAGAAGTTCGCCGAGGAGCTCGCCAACCTCATCGGCTGCGACCCCGGCGAGGTGCTCAAGGTCTCCGCCAAGACCGGGCTCGGTGTCGAGGCGCTGCTGGACCGGGTGGTCGAGAGGGTCCCGGCCCCGGTCGGCGTCGCGGACGCCCCCGCCCGCGCGATGATCTTCGACTCGGTCTACGACTCCTACCGGGGCGTCGTGACGTATGTCCGTGTGATCGACGGGCAGCTCAACAAGCGCGAGCGGATCCGGATGATGTCCACCGGTGCCACCCACGAGCTGCTGGAGATCGGCACCAACTCGCCGGAGATGCTCCCGGCCGACGGTCTCGGCGTCGGCGAGGTGGGTTACCTGATCACCGGCGTGAAGGACGTCCGTCAGTCCAAGGTCGGTGACACCGTCACCAGCCAGTCCAAGGGCGCCCAGGAGGCCCTCGGCGGCTACAAGGACCCCAAGCCCATGGTCTTCTCGGGCCTGTATCCGCTGGACGGATCCGACTACCCCGAGCTGCGCGAGGCCCTGGACAAGCTCCAGCTCAACGACGCCGCCCTCGTCTACGAGCCGGAGACCTCCGCGGCCCTCGGCTTCGGCTTCCGCGTCGGCTTCCTCGGCCTGCTCCACCTGGACGTGATCCGGGAGCGCCTCGAGCGCGAGTTCGGCCTCGACCTGATCGCCACCGCCCCCAACGTGGTCTACCGCGTGATCATGGAGGACGGCATCGAGCACACGGTCACCAACCCGAGCGAGTTCCCCGAGGGCAAGATCGACGAGGTGTTCGAGCCGGTCGTGCGGGCCACGATCCTCGCGCCCACCGAGTTCATCGGCGCGATCATGGAGCTGTGCCAGACCCGTCGCGGCACGCTGCTCGGCATGGACTACCTCTCCGAGGAGCGGGTCGAGATCCGCTACACCCTTCCGCTCGCCGAGATCGTCTTCGACTTCTTCGACCAGCTGAAGTCCAAGACCCGCGGCTACGCCTCGCTCGACTACGAGCCCACCGGCGAACAGAGCAGCTCCCTGGTCAAGGTGGACATCCTGCTGCACGGCGACAAGGTGGACGCCTTCTCGGCGATCACCCACAAGGACCAGGCGTACGCGTACGGCGTGCGGCTGGTCGCCAAGCTCAGGGAGCTGATCCCGCGGCAGAACTTCGAGGTGCCCGTCCAGGCCGCCATCGGCTCCCGTGTGATCGCCCGCGAGACCATCCGCGCCATCCGCAAGGACGTCCTCGCAAAGTGCTACGGCGGTGACATCTCCCGCAAGCGGAAGCTGCTGGAGAAGCAGAAGGAGGGCAAGAAGCGGATGAAGATGGTGGGTTCCGTGGAAGTTCCGCAGGAGGCCTTCATCGCGGTGCTCTCCAGCGATGACGGCGCGGGGTCGGCCAAGGGCAAGAAGTAACCGCGGGTTACCCGAGGTCGCCCCGGCAAACCGGGTGGAAAAGGGGTCCGTCGTGCGAAAGTGCGGCGGGCCCCTGTGCGTGCAGGTGGTCGCTCTCTGTAGGAAGTGACAGGCCACAGCCCCTTACGCGGTGGCCGGTCGCGCCTTACTCTGATCCCTGCTCGCTAGTTACTCGCGAGTTAAACAACAGCCCGAACCACCACCCGTGAGCCAACCCAGCCGTACCTTCAGCCGTACCTGAGCCAGCCGCCGCACTGTCGCGGGCCCCGGAGGATGTCGTGAGCGACGCACAGACCCTGATCGAGAACCGTCCGCCGTCCGTGGCGGCCCTCTTCCTGGAGCGTGTGGCGGCCACACCGGAGGCCGAGGCCTACCGGTTTCCCGTACCGCCGGCCTCGGGCGAGGGCCCGGACGAGTGGAAGTCGCTGAGCTGGGCGCAGGCCGCCGAGCGGGTCGACGCGATCTCGGCCGGACTGATCGAACTGGGCCTGCAGCCCGAGGAGCGCGTCGCGCTCGCCTCCTCCACCCGCGTGGAGTGGCTGCTGGCCGACCTCGGCATCATGTGCGCCGGCGCGGCCACCACCACGATCTACCCGCAGACCAACGCCGACGAGTCGGCCTTCATCCTCGCCGACTCCCAGAGCAAGGTCCTCATCGCGGAGAACGCCGAGCAGGTGGCCAAGGCGCTCGAGAAGCGCGCCGAGCTGCCCGACCTGCGCCACGTCGTCGTCATCGACCCGGCCGGCGTCGAGACCGGCGAGTGGGTGCTCACCCTCGCCGAGCTGGAGAGCCGTGGCGCCGCCCACCTGGAGAAGCACCCCTCGCTGATCAAGGAGCGGGTCGGCGCGATCACCAAGGACCAGCTCGCCACCCTCATCTACACCTCGGGCACCACGGGCCGCCCCAAGGGCGTCCGGCTGCCGCACGACAACTGGGCGTACATGGCGAAGGCGATCGCCTCGACCGGTCTGCTCGGGGCCGACGACGTGCAGTACCTGTGGCTGCCGCTCGCGCACGTCTTCGGCAAGGTCCTCACCTCCGGCCAGATCGAGGTCGGCCACGTCACCGCCGTCGACGGCCGCGTCGACAAGATCATCGAGAACCTGCCGGTCGTCCGGCCCACCTACATGGCGGCCGTCCCGCGCATCTTCGAGAAGGTCTACAACGGCGTCGCCGCCAAGGCCCGCGCGGGCGGCGGGGCCAAGTACAAGATCTTCCAGTGGGCGTCCGAGGTCGCCCGCGAGTACGCCAAGGTCTCGCAGGACAACTTCAAGCGCACCGGCACCCACGCCGTGCCCTTCGGCCTCGGCGCCAGGCACAAGGTCGCCGACGCACTCGTCTACGCCAAGATCCGCGAGGCCTTCGGCGGCAACCTGCGCGCCTGCGTCTCGGGCAGCGCCGCCCTCGCCCCGGAGATCGGCTACTTCTTCGCCGGCGCCGGCATCCACATCCTGGAGGGCTACGGCCTCACCGAGTCCTCCGCGGCCTCCTTCGTCAACCCGGGCGAGGCCTACCGCACCGGCACCGTCGGCAAGCCGCTGCCCGGCACCGAGGTCCGTATCGCCGACGACGGCGAGATCCTGCTGCGCGGCCCCGGCATCATGCAGGGCTACCACAAGCTGCCCGACAAGACCGCCGAGGTGCTGGAGTCCGACGGCTGGTTCCACACCGGTGACATCGGTGAGCTCTCCCCCGACGGCTATCTGCGCATCACCGACCGCAAGAAGGACCTCATCAAGACCTCCGGCGGCAAGTACATCGCGCCCGCCGAGGTCGAGGGCCAGTTCAAGGCGGTGTGCCCGTACGTCTCCAACATCCTGGTGCACGGCGCCGACCGGAACTTCTGCACCGCCCTCATCGCCCTCGACGAGGTCGCGATCCTTCAGTGGGCCAAGGAGAACGGCCTGGAGGGCAGGTCCTACGCCGAGGTCGTCGCCGCGCCCGCCACGGTCGGGATGGTCGAGAGCTACGTCAAGCAGCTCAACGAGGGACTGCAGCGCTGGCAGACCATCAAGAAGTTCCGCCTCCTGCCGCGCGACCTCGACGTCGAGCACGGCGAGATCACCCCGAGCCTGAAGCTGAAGCGGCCGGTGGTCGAGCGGGAGTACAAGCACCTGATCGACGAGATGTACGCCGGCACACGCGAGGCGTGAGAGCGGCCGGCCCCGGACGCCTTACCGCGTCCGGGGCCGACGCGTGTCCCGGAAAGCCGTCTTCTGCTCGTCTTCGAGCACTCCCGTAGCACAGTTCGCAAGCACGGCTGCCCAGTTCGGTAACTCAGTGCTTATGGGCGCGGCCGGTCTGTCACCCTGTGGGCGTCGATCCAGCATCGATCCAGCCGATTCGTCCGGACCGCTCGGGGAGCTGAAGATGGGGGCCATTCCGACGCAACGGGAGACCGTCTCCCCCGCCTCCGATGTGCCCGCGCACGCCCATGAGGTGCCCGCGCACGCCTGTGATGCGCCCGTGCCCGCGCACCCGTGCGCCGAGGCGCACACGGAGGTGCGCGCGACCCTGCCCGGAAGCTCCCTCGCGCCGGGTTCGGCCCGTGCCCGCGTGCGCGCGGCGTTCACCCAGTGGGCGGCCCTCGGGGCGGTCCTTCCCGGCCGTCTGGCCGACGACGCCGTGGTCGTCGTCAGCGAACTGGTCACCAACGCCGTCGTGCACGCCGGCACCGACGTCGAGCTGATCTGCCGGCTGGAGCCGGGCACCGGCGCGTGCCTCGTCGAGGTCTGCGACCACCACCCCTCGCGCGCACCCCGCGACCACGGCACCGAGCCGTCGTACGAGCCCGCGGATTACGGCCGCGGCCTGCGCCTGGTCGCCGCGCTCTGCGAGGCCTGGGGCATCACCTACCGGGCCGGCGCGAAGACGGTGTGGGCGCGGCTGCCCGCCGAGGGGAGAACGGCGGACGAGGGGACGGAGGCGTACGGCGCGGAACGCGGCCTCGGCGTCGCCGGGATCCTCGCGCCCGAGCCGCAGCGCGCCGAGCGGGACCGGGAGTGGCTGGGGCGCGGCGCGCTGTCCTTCCTCGCCGAGGCCTCCGACCTGCTGGCGGGACAGCTCGACGAGGACCTGGTCGCCGCGCTCACCGGGCAGCTGATCGTGCCCCGGCTGGCCGACTGGTGCGCGGTGTGGCTGGAGGACGAGTCCACGGGCCGGTGGGGATCACCCCGCTGGAGCGGGGGCGGAAGCGGGGGCGGCCGTCCCGACGGCACCGGCGCCGCCGGGCCAAGCCTCGCCCGCGTCTGGCACGGCAGCGAGAACCGCATCGAGGAACTGCGCCGGGCCCTGGAGAAGGACCCGCCGCGCCCGCCCGACGACGTGCAGTCGGGGCCCGTGCCCTACCCCTGGCCCGGCCAGGCCCTCGGCCCGCACGCGGTGGACGGCTCCGCGCTCGCCTACCGTCTGGTCGCCGGCGGCCGGCCGCTGGGCACGCTGGTCATCGGCCGGGCCGGGCTGCTCCGCTTCCCCGACGAGATCACCGGCCTGGTGGAGGACCTCGGCCGCCGGGTCGCGCTCGCCATCGGCGCGGCCCGGCAGTACGCCCGCCAGGCCACCATCAGCGCCGTCCTCCAGCGCGGCCTGCTGCCCGGCGCCGTCGCCGAGATCCCCGGCATGCGCAGCGCCCTCGTCTACGAGCCGTGCGACAAGGGCGGCCCGAGCGGGGACTTCTACGACCTCTTCCCGGCGGGCGACGGCCGCTGGTGCTTCGCCGTGGGCGACGTCCAGGGCAAGGGCCCCGAGGCCGCCGTCGTCATCGGGCTGGCCCGGCCCTGGCTGCGCCTGCTGGCCCGCGAGGGCTATGGCGTGGCGGACGTCCTCGACCGCCTCAACCAGCTCCTCCTCGACGATGCCACCGAGGCCGCCGACGCCGCCGCCCGCGTCCTGGTGGCCGCCGGCGGCCGCACCCCGGCCCCTGGCGAGGGCCCCCAGACCCGCTTCCTGTCCCTCCTCTACGGCGAGCTCGCCCCCTTCGACGGCGGCGTCCGCTGCACCCTCGCCTCGGCCGGCCACCCGCTGCCGCTGGTCCTCGGACGCGAGGGCGACGTGCGTACCGCCGGGCGGCCGCAGACCCTGCTCGGGGTGATCGAGGACGAGACGTACACCTGCGACACCTTCGCGCTCGAACCCGGCGACAGCCTGCTGTGCGTCACCGACGGGGTCACCGAGCGGCGTTCGGGCTCCCGCCAGTTCGACGACGCCGACGGGCTGGCCGCGGCCCTGGCCGGGTGCGCCGGGCTTGACGCGGAACCGATCGCCGAGCGCATCCAGCGGCTGGTGCACGAGTTCGGGGACGGGCCGCCGGAGGACGACCTCGCCCTGCTGGTGCTCCAGGCCGAATAGCCGCCGCACCACCCGCCGACGGCCGGCGAATGGTTTCCCCGGCCGGTGCTGGACAATGGAGGGCATGCCTTCCGCACTCCCCGACGGCGAGCCCGTCCCCGGCGACGGCGCGCTGCCCGCGCGGGCGCTCGCCGGGGCGGCCGGCCGGCCCCTCGGGTTCTACCTGCACGTCCCCTACTGCGCGACCCGCTGCGGCTACTGCGACTTCAACACCTACACCGCCACCGAGCTGCGCGGCACCGGCGGCGTGCTCGCCTCCCGCGACAACTACGCCGGGACCCTGGCCGAGGAGGTCCGCCTCGCCCGCAAGGTCCTCGGCGACGACCCGCGCGAGGTCCGCACGGTCTTCGTCGGCGGCGGTACGCCCACGCTGCTGGCCGCCGGCGACCTGGTGCGGATGCTGGGTGCGATCCGCGAGGAGTTCGGCCTGGCGGCGGACGCCGAGGTCACGACGGAGGCCAACCCCGAGTCGGTCGACCCGGCGTATCTGACGGCGCTCAGGGAGGGTGGCTTCAACCGGATCTCCTTCGGCATGCAGAGCGCCCGGCAGCACGTGCTGAGGGTTCTGGACCGCACGCACACGCCCGGCCGTCCCGAGGCCTGCGTGGCCGAGGCCCGCGCGGCCGGCTTCGAGCACGTCAACCTCGACCTGATCTACGGCACCCCCGGCGAGTCCGACGACGACTGGCGGGCCTCATTGGACGCGGCCCTCGGCGCCGGCCCCGACCACGTCTCCGCGTATGCCCTGATCGTCGAGGAGGGCACGCAGCTCGCCCGGCGCATCCGCCGCGGCGAGGTCCCCATGACGGACGACGACGTGCACGCCGACCGTTACCTGATCGCGGAGGAGACGCTGTCCGCGGCGGGCTTCGACTGGTACGAGGTCTCCAACTGGGCGACGTCGGAATCCGGCCGCTGTCTGCACAACGAGCTGTACTGGCGCGGCGCCGACTGGTGGGGCGCGGGCCCCGGCGCGCACAGCCACGTGGGCGGCGTGCGCTGGTGGAACGTCAAGCACCCGGGGGCTTACGCCGCGGCCCTCGCCGATGGCCGCTCCCCGGGGGCCGGGCGGGAGCTCCTCACGGACGAGGACCGCAGGGTGGAGCGGATTCTGCTGGAGCTGCGGCTGCGGGAGGGGGTGCCGCTCTCCCTGCTCCGCGAAGAGGGCCTCGCCGCGTCCCGGCGCGCGCTGGCCGAGGGCCTGCTGGAGCAGGGGCCGTACCAGGCGGGACGCGCAGTGCTCACCCTGCGCGGGCGGCTGCTGGCAGACGCGGTGGTGCGGGACCTGGTGGACTGAGCGCGGCCGGCGCTACGCCGGCCCCGTCACGAAGTCGATCAGCTCCTCCACCCGGCCCAGCAGCTCCGGTTCCAGGTCCTTGTACGACCGCACCCGGGACAGGATCCGCTGCCAGGCGGCCCCCGTGTTCTCCGGCCAGCCCAGGGCCCGGCACACGCCCGTCTTCCAGTCCTGGCCGTGGGGGACGCGGGGCCAGGACTCGATGCCCAGGGAGGAGGGCTTCACGGCCTCCCAGATGTCGATGTAGGGGTGACCGACCACCAGGGCGTGCTCGCTGGTCACCGACTCGGCGATGCGCCACTCCTTGGTGCCCGGGACCAGATGGTCGACCAGGACGCCGAGGCGGGCGTCCGGGCCGGGCGCGAACTCCTCGACGATCGACGGCAGGTCGTCGACGCCCTCCAGGTACTCCACGACCACGCCCTCGATGCGCAGGTCGTCGCCCCACACCCGCTCGACCAGTTCGGCGTCGTGCCGGCCCTCCACATAGATGCGCCCGGCGCGGGCCACGCGCGCGCGTGGCCCGGGGACGGCCACCGAACCGGATGCCGTACGGGTGGGACCTACCGGACCCGGCGACGGCTTCACCAGCGTCACCACCCGGCCCTCCAGCAGGAAGCCGCGCGGCTGGAGCGGGAACACCCGGTGCTTGCCGAAGCGGTCCTCCAGGGTCACCGTGCCCGCCTCGCAGCGGATCACCGCACCGCAGAAGCCGGTGGCGGGCTCCTCGACGACCAGACCGGGCTCGGCCCGGACCTCCGGAACGGGCCCGGACTTCTTCCAGGGAGGGGTCAGGTCGGGGGAGTACGAACGGTGGCGCGGGCCCGGAGGGCCCTCGTCGGAAGGGCGGTGGCGGGAGACCGGTGGGCGCATTCGAGTGACGATATGGACAACCCCGGAGCCGATCAGCCCGACACGCCGAAGTGTTCCGCCAGGGCGTCGCGCTGGGCCCGGACGAAGGCCGCGTCCACCACCGCTCCGTGACCGGGGACGTACAGAGCGTCCTCGCCGCCCAGCTCCAGCAGCCGGTCCAGGGCGGCGGGCCAGTGGGACGGCACGGCGTCGGGGCCCGCCTGGGGCTCGCCGGACTCCTCGACCAGGTCGCCGCAGAACACCACGGGCCGGTCACCCCGCACCACCACCGCGAGGTCGTGCGCGGTGTGGCCCGGACCCACGTTCGCCAGCAGCACCTCCGGGCCGCCGTCCAGGGCGAGGGCGAGCCGGCCGGAGACCTCGCGGCCGGGCCGGCGCGGCAGGGCCGCCACCGCCTCGTCCGCCGCCTGAGCCTGGAGCCCGTTGGCCACCGCGTCCGCGCACAGCTCCGCACGCGCGCGCTCGTCGTCGAACACGGCGTACGACCCCTCGGCGGCGAACACCTCGGCCTCCGGGAACCGCGCCGCCCCGAAGACGTGGTCGAAGTGCGGGTGCGTCAGCGCGAGAAGCGTCACAGGGCCACCGGCGAACTCCCGCGCCTGCGCGCGCAACAGCGCACCCTCCTCGAGACTCGACCCCGCGTCGACGAGCAGGGCCGAGCCCTTCCCGAGGACCAGTCCGGCCGTGCAGTCCCACACCGGAAGCCGGACCCGGCCGACCCCGCCGGCCAACGGCTCCCAGCCCAGCTCTTCCCAAGTCACCGTCATACCGCGACGCTAGGCCCTGTCACCGATCCCCCGCCCGCCGGGCGGCGACGGGACCCGGTCTTCCCCGGACCAGCCTTGCCGCCGGTGTACCCCTCGGCCGTACACTGGGCCGCGTAGAGCTGGCACTCGTATGCGCCGAGTGCCAGGCGGGGAGCCGAGGGACGACTCTGGAGGTGTGCGCGATGCTCAGTGAGCGAAGGCTTCAGGTGCTGCGCGCCATCGTCCAGGACTACGTCGGCACCGAGGAGCCGGTTGGTTCCAAGGCCCTCACCGAACGGCACAGCCTGGGCGTCTCCCCGGCCACGGTCCGCAACGACATGGCCGCGCTGGAGGACGACGGCTACATCGCCCAGCCGCACACCAGCGCGGGCCGCATCCCCACCGACAAGGGGTACCGGCTCTTCGTCGACAAGCTGGCCGGGGTCAAGCCGATGACCGCGCCGGAGCGGCGCGCCATCCAGAACTTCCTGGACGGCGCCGTCGACCTCGACGACGTGGTGGCCCGTACGGTGCGGCTGCTCGCGCAGCTGACCCGGCAGGTCGCCGTGGTGCAGTACCCGTCGCTGACCCGTTCCACCGTGCGGCACGTGGAGCTGCTGTCGCTGGCGCCCGCAAGGGTGATGCTCGTGCTGATCACGGACACCGGCCGGGTCGAGCAGCGGATGGTCGACTGCCCGGAGCCGTTCGGGGAGACCTCGCTCGCGGATCTGCGGGCACGGCTGAACAGCCGGGTCGCGGGCCGCCGCTTCACGGACGTCCCGCAGCTGGTGGAGGACCTGCCCGATGCCTTCGACATCGAGGACCGCGGTACGGTCGCCACGGTGCTGTCCACCCTCCTCGAGACCCTCGTCGAGGAGAACGAGGAGCGGCTGATGATCGGCGGCACCGCCAATCTCACCCGCTTCGGGCACGACTTCCCGCTCACCATCCGGCCCGTCCTGGAGGCGCTGGAGGAGCAGGTCGTCCTGCTGAAGCTGCTCGGCGAGACACAGGATCCGGGCATGACCGTGCGCATCGGTCACGAGAACGCCCACGAAGGACTCAACTCCACGTCCATCGTGTCGGTGGGCTACGGTTCGGGCGGCGAGGCAGTGGCCAAGCTCGGCGTGGTCGGACCGACCCGCATGGACTACCCGGGAACGATGGGAGCGGTACGCGCAGTGGCACGGTACGTCGGACAGATCCTGGCGGAGTCGTAGGTGGCCACGGACTACTACGCCGTTCTCGGCGTGCGCCGCGACGCGTCGCAGGAAGAGATCAAGAAGGCCTTCCGGCGGCTCGCGCGCGAGCTGCACCCGGACGTCAACCCCGATCCGAAGACCCAGGAGCGGTTCAAGGAGATCAACGCCGCCTACGAGGTGCTGTCGGACCCGCAGAAGAAGCAGGTCTACGACCTTGGCGGCGACCCGCTCTCGCAGGCCGGCGGCGGTGGCGCGGGCGGCTTCGGGGCCGGGGCGTTCGGCAACTTCTCCGACATCATGGACGCGTTCTTCGGCACCGCCTCGCAGCGCGGGCCGCGCTCGCGCACGCGCCGGGGCCAGGACGCGATGATCCGGCTCGAGGTCGAGCTGGACGAGGCGGCCTTCGGCACGACGAAGGACATCCAGGTCGACACGGCCGTCGTCTGCAACACCTGCAACGGCGAGGGCGCCGCCCCGGGCACCACCGCCCAGACCTGTGACATGTGCCGCGGCCGCGGCGAGGTCTCCCAGGTCACCCGGTCCTTCCTGGGCCAGGTCATGACCTCCCGCCCCTGTCCCCAGTGCCAGGGCTTCGGCACCGTGGTGCCCACCCCGTGCCCGGAGTGCGCGGGCGACGGCCGCATCCGTGCGCGCCGCACCCTGACGGTGAAGATCCCGGCCGGTGTGGACAACGGCACCCGTATCCAGCTCGCGGGCGAGGGCGAGGTCGGCCCCGGTGGCGGCCCCGCCGGCGACCTCTACGTGGAGATCCACGAGCTGCCGCACCAGACCTTCCAGCGGCGCGGCGACGACCTGCACTGCACGGTCACCATCCCGATGACCGCGGCGTCCCTCGGCACCAAGGTGCCGCTGGAGACCCTGGACGGCCTGGAGGAGGTCGACATCCGCCCGGGCACCCAGTCCGGCCAGTCGATCCCGCTGCACGGCCGGGGCGTCACGCACCTGCGCGGTGGCGGCCGGGGCGACCTCATCGTCCACGTCGAGGTGCAGACCCCGACCAAGCTCGACCCCGAGCAGGAGCGGCTGCTGCGCGAGCTGGCCAAGCTGCGCGGCGAGGAGCGGCCACAGGGGCAGTTCCAGCCCGGTCAGCAGGGGTTGTTCTCACGGTTGAAGGACGCGTTCAACGGCCGCTGAGGCGAGTGGGTTGTCCGGCTGGGGGTCCGGGGGTCGGCCCCCGGGAGGGCACAGTCGGCCCGGTCAGCAGGGGTTGTTCTCACGGTTGAAGGACGCGTTCAACGGCCGCTGAGGCGAGTCCCGGGCCGGGAGGCAGCCGCTGGGACAGTGGCTGCCTCCCGGCGTGTGCCAGAGGTCGGCCGGGTTCGGACCTGTCCGGAGGACGTGACAACATGCGGTCATGTCCTCCGCACTGACCGATCTCTTCCCGCACCCGATCGTGCAGGCTCCGATGGCGGGCGGTCCCTCCGGGCCGCAGCTCGCCGCCGCGGTGTCCGACGCCGGCGGGCTGGGATTCCTCGCCGCCGGTTACAAGACGGCCGACGGCATGTACCAGGAGATCAAGCAGCTGCGCGGGCTGACCGGACACGCCTTCGGCGTGAACGTCTTCATGCCGCAGCCCGAGCACGCGGAGTCGGGCGCCGTCGACCTCTACGCCCAGCAGCTGACCGGCGAGGCCACCTGGTACGAGACCGAGCTCGGCGACCCGGACCGCGGACGTGATGACGGCTACGACGCCAAGCTCGCCGTGCTCCTCGACGACCCGGTCCCGGTGGTGTCCTTCCACTTCGGCGCCCCCACCCGTGAGGTCGTCGACTCCCTGCACCGCGCCGGCACCACCATCCTGGTCACGGCGACCACCGCCGAGGAGGCACTCGCCGTGCAGCGGTCGGGCGCGGACGCGGTGATCGCCCAGGGCGTGGAGGCGGGCGGCCACCAGGGCACCCACCGTGACCTGCCGGAGAACGACGGCGCCGGCATCGGCGTGCTCTCGCTCGTCGCGCAGATCCGTGAGGCGGTGAACCTGCCGATCGTGGCCGCCGGCGGCATCATGCGCGGCAGCCAGATCGCCGCCGTGCTCGCCGCCGGCGCGAGCGCCGCCCAGCTGGGCACGGCGTTCCTCACCACCCCCGAGTCCGGCGCGCACATCCTGCACAAGCAGGCGCTGACCGACCCGATGTTCCCGCGTACGGAGCTGACGCGGGCGTTCTCCGGACGGCCGGCCCGCGGACTGGTCAACCGTTTCATGCGCGAGCACGGCCGGTACGCGCCCGCCGCCTACCCGGAGGTGCACCATCTCGCCGCCCCGCTGCGCATGGCGGCCGCCAAGGCGGGCGATGCGCAGGGCATGGCGCTGTGGGCGGGCCAGGGGCACCGGATGGCCCGCGAGCTGCCCGCCGGGCAGCTGGTGCAGGTGCTGGCGGCCGAACTCGACGCGGCGAGGGCAGCGTTGTCCGCCCTCCCCTCGTTCGGAGGTGACGCGCGATGACGGCACCGGTGTTCGTCGTCGGCCGACTGGGCGGAGCGGGCGAGGAGTTCGTGCTAGACGGTCCCGAGGGGCGGCACGCCGTCTCGGTGAAGCGGCTGCAGCCCGGCGAGCGGGTCGTGCTGACCGACGGTGCCGGGCGGTGGGCCGAGTGCCGGGTGACCGGCACGGAGGGCAAGGACCGGCTGATCGTCCGTATCGACACGATGTCCGAGGAGCCCGAGGAGAGCCCCCGTATCACCGTCGTCCAGGCCCTTCCCAAGGGCGACCGGGGCGAGCTGGCCGTCGAGACCATGACCGAGGTCGGCGTGGACGCGATCGTCCCGTGGGCCGCGTCCCGCTGCATCACGCAGTGGAAGGGCGAGCGCGGCCTGAAGGCGCTCGGCAAGTGGCGCTCGACCGCGCGCGAGGCCGGCAAGCAGTCCCGCCGGGTCCGCTTCCCCGAGGTCGCGGACGCGGCGACGACCAAGCAGGTTGCCGCACTTCTCGCCGAGGCCGACTTCGCCGCCGTCCTCCACGAGAGCGGCGAGGAACCCCTGGCCGCCGCCGAGCTCCCCGCCGAGGGCGAGATCGTGCTGGTCGTCGGTCCCGAGGGCGGTGTCTCCCCGGAGGAGCTGGCGCAGTTCCGGGACGCGGGTGCCAGGGCGTACGTCCTCGGGCGTACGGTGCTGCGTACATCGACCGCCGGGACGGCGGCCGCCGCCCTGCTCCTGGGCCGCACCGGCCGCTGGTCCTGACCCGCCGGTCCCGATCCGTAGGGGGACGCCGTGGAACTCGCCCAAGTCCGTCTGCTCGTCAACGACTTCGCCGCCTGCTACCGCTTCTACGCCGAAGTCCTCGGCCTCAAGCCGCAGTCGGGGGCCGAGCAGGGGCCCTACGAGAAGTTCAGCCCCGCCACCGGGTCCGCGGGCATCGCCCTGCAGGACCGGGAGATGATGGCCGGGGTACTGGGCGAGCTGGGCGAAGAGGCCACCGGGCACCGCTCGCTGGTGGTGTTGCGCGTCGACGACCTCGACGCCTACTGCGCCGAGATCACCGCCCGCGGCGCGACCCTGCTGCACGGCCCGGCCCCCATGACGGACCGTATGCGCGTCGCCCACCTCAAGGACCCGGAGGGCAATCTCGTCGAACTCCAGGAGTGGCTGCTGCTGCGCGGCTGAGCGCGGCGCCCGCGAACAGCTCCCGGCAACGCGTCTCCCCGGCTTCCCGCAGCGGTCCGCGGCACCGGGCCCCGTCGACGAAGGCGCGCACGTCACCGGGTTCGTCCTAACCTGTGTGCTTCGCGCGTCCGCCCACCACGGGAGCGCGCGGCGCCCGGGTGGCCGTATGCGCTCTACCGCGTGCGGCCGAGCGGTGGCAGGCTGCCATGCATGGGGGCATTGAGACGGAATCGGCGGCTGCCGCGCGGGCGGCGGGTGATGGCCGTGGCGGGGCTCGCGGCGCTCGCCGTGGGCGGCGCCGTCGCATGTGATCCCGGCGGGCTGAGCTCCGCGGCGGTGGCCTACACCACCGACCGGACGGCGACCGCGGAGCTGAACCGGCAGCACGCGTCCGTGCGCTGGCTCAGCTGCACGGCCGGCTACGACGGCGGCAACAAGGCGTACACACCGGGGAAGCCGGCGCCGTCGGCGTCCGAGACCACCGTCGCCTCCGTCGACTGCCAGGGGCAGACCAGGGACGGACGGAGGATCACCGTCACCGGGAAGGTCACCCGGGCCGTCGACGGCGCCTGTGTGCGCGGGGACCTGACCGCCAAGGTGGGCGGCAAGGTGTGGTTCCACGTCAACGGCCTCGGCGACTGCAACGCCACGCCCGGGCCCACCTACCGGCCGCCGGTCACCTTCGGGCCGACCGGCGGACAGCCCGGGCCGACCGTCACGGTGACCGTCACCCGGACGATCTGGTGCAAGGGCGACCCCACCTGCTGGCCCGTGGAGGGCAAGTAGGCGCATGCCCGCACCCGGTGTGACGAGCACAGGAAGTGATCCGAACCCCTGTGCTCGGCTGCCGTCGCTGCGTAGGGTGATCAGGTGACTCAGTCCGCATCGTCTGCATCGCCTGCGTACATCCGGTTTCCGCATCTGCACGGCGAGTTGGTCGCCTTCACCGCCGAGGACGACGTGTGGCTCGCACCGCTGGACGGCGGCAGAGCCTGGCGGGTCAGCGCCGACAACGTCCCGGTGAACCATCCCCGCATCTCGCCCGACGGCGCCACCGTCGCCTGGACCTCCACCCGGGACGGCGCGCCCGAGGTGCACATCGCCCCGGTGGCCGGCGGCCCCGCCAAGCGGCTGACGCACTGGGGAAGCTGGAAGACCCAGGTGCGCGGCTGGACGCCGGACGGCGAGGTCCTCGCCATCAGCACCGAGGGCCAGGCCAGTCTGCGCCGCACCTGGGCCCGGGCCGTCCCGCTCGACGGCGGACCGGCCACCACCCTGCCCTACGGACCGGTCGCCGACATCGCCCACGGCCCGCACACCGTACTGCTGTCCGCGCCGATGGGCCGCGAGGCGGCCTGGTGGAAGCGGTACCGGGGCGGCACCGCGGGCAAGCTGTGGATCGACCGGGACGCCCGCGAAGGCGAGGGCGCCGGCGAGTTCGTACGACTGCACGAGGAACTGGACGGCAACATCGAGTACCCGCTGTGGGTGGGGGACCGGATCGCGTTCCTGTCCGACCACGAGGGCACCGGCGCGCTGTACTCCTCCCTCGCCGACGGCTCCGACCTGCGCCGGCACACCCCCCATGAGGGCACCTCGCGTTCGGGCGGAACCGGGAGCGGGGGAGGCTTCTACGCCCGGCACGCCGCGACCGACGGCACCCGGGTCGTCTACTCCAGCGCCGGTGAGCTCTGGCTCCTCGACGACCTCGACGGCGCCGAACCGCGCCGCCTCGACGTCCGGCTCGGCGGCCCGCGCGTGGACCTGCAGCCCTACCCCCTGAACGCCTCCCGCTGGTTCGGCTCCGCCGCCCCCGACCACACGGCACGCGGCAGCGCGGTCGCCGTGCGCGGCGCCGTGCACTGGGTCACCCACCGCTCCGGACCCGCCCGCGCGCTCGCCGCCGAGCCCGGCGTCCGGGCCCGGCTGCCACGCACCTTCCGCACCGAGGGCGAGGAGTGGGTGGTGTGGGTGACGGACGCCGAGGGCGACGACGCCCTGGAGTTCGCGCCCGCCACCGGCCTCGGCGTCGGCGCGACCCCACGCCGGCTCGCCGCCGGGCAGCTGGGCCGGATCCTGGAACTCGCGATGGCCCCCGACGGCAGCCGCGCCGCCGTCGCCTCGCACGACGGGCGGCTGCTGCTCGTCGAGCGCGAGACCGGCGAGGTGCGCGAGGTCGACCGCAGCGACGACGGCGACGTCTGCGACCTCGCCTTCTCGCCCGACTCCGGCTGGCTCGCCTGGTCGCACCCCGGCCCGCGCCCGCTCAGTCAGCTGCGCCTGGCCAACACCACCGACCTGTCGGTCACCGAGGCGACCCCGCTGCGCTTCCAGGACTACGCACCGGCCTTCACTCTCGACGGCAAGCACCTCGCCTTCCTGTCCAACCGCTCCTTCGACCCGGTCTACGACGAGCACGTCTTCGACCTGGCCTTCGTCGAGGGCTCCCGCCCGCACCTGATCACCCTGGCCGCGACCACGCCCTCCCCGTTCGGCCCGCAGCGGCACGGCCGCCCCTTCGAGGCCCCGGACAAGGAGGAGACCCCGGGCAGCGAGGGCACCCCGGCCACGCGCATCGACCTGGAGGGCCTCGCCGACCGCATCGTGCCCTTCCCGGTCGAGGCCGCCCGCTACTCCAACCTGCGCGCCGCCCGCGACGGCGTGCTGTGGCTGCGCCACCCGGTGCGCGGCGTCCTCGGCACCACCCGCGCCACGCCCGACGACCCCGACCCGAAGACCGAGCTGGAGCGCTACGACCTCGCCCAGCAGCGCATCGAGCACCTCGCCGCCGACGCCGACCACTTCGAGGTCAGCGGCGACGGCAAGCGGGTCCTGCTGTGGACCGACGGCAAGCTCAAGGTCGTCCCCAGCGACCGGCGCGCCTCCGGCGACGAGGACAGCGACTCCAACATCACCGTCGACCTCGGCCGGGTCCGCCAGATGGTCGACCCGGCCGCCGAGTGGCGGCAGATGTACGAGGAGACCGGCCGCATCATGCGGGACCACTTCTGGCGGCCCGACATGAACGGCGTCGACTGGGCCGGCGTCCTCGACCGCTACCGGCCGGCCCTGGACCGTGTCGCCACCCACGACGACCTCGTGGACCTGCTCTGGGAGGTGCACGGCGAGCTCGGCACCTCGCACGCCTATGTGATGCCGCCCGGCGGCTACGGCCACGGTGCCCGGCAGGGCCTGCTCGGCGCGGACATCTCCCGCCATGCGGACGGCAGTTGGCGCATCGACCGCATCCTGCCCTCGGAGACCTCCGATCCGGACGCGCGCAGCCCGCTCGCCGCGCCCGGCGTCGCGGTGCGCGCCGGGGACGCGATCGTCGCGATCGGCGGCCGGCCGGTCGACCCGGTGACCGGGCCGGGCCCGCTGCTGGTCGGCACGGCGGGCAAGCCGGTCGAGCTGACCGTCTCCCCGTCGGGCGGCGGCGACCCGCGGCACGCGGTGGTCGTGCCCGTCGCCGACGAGGAGCCGCTGCGCTACCACGCCTGGGTGGCCGGCCGGCGGGCCCACGTCCACGAGAAGTCCGGCGGCCGGCTCGGCTATCTCCACGTGCCGGACATGCAGGCCCCCGGCTGGGCGCAGATCCACCGCGACCTGCGCGTCGAGGTGGCCCGCGAGGGCCTTGTCGTCGACGTGCGGGAGAACCGCGGCGGCCACACCTCCCAGCTCGTGGTGGAGAAGCTCGCGCGGCGGATCGTCGGCTGGGGAGTGCCGCGCGGCATGCGGCCGTACAGCTACCCGCAGGACGCCCCCCGCGGCCCCGTGGTCGCGGTCGCCAACGAGTTCTCCGGTTCCGACGGCGACATCGTCAACGCGGCGATCAGGGCGCTCGGCCTCGGCCCGGTGGTCGGCACCCGCACCTGGGGCGGCGTCATCGGCATCGACAGCCGCTACCACCTGGTCGACGGCACACTGATCACCCAGCCGAAGTACGCGTTCTGGCTGGAGGGTTACGGGTGGGGCGTGGAGAACCACGGAGTGGACCCGGACGTGGAGGTCGTGCAGCGCCCGCAGGACCACGCGGCGGGCCGCGACGCCCAGCTGGACGAGGCGATCCGCATCGCGCTCGAGGCGCTGGAGGAGACGCCCGCGAAGACTCCGCCCAGCCTGCCCTGACCCGCGGGCCGCGCGCCCACCCCCGAAGGACGACACCGGGCGCCCGGGAAGCACCGCTCGGTAGCATGCCCTCGTAGAAGATCACCACCGCCAGGAGGCACCATGGCAGGGGAACCCCAGGACGACTGCCTGTTCTGCAAGATCGTCGCGGGACAGGTCCCCGCGACGATCGTCCGCGAGACGGAGACGACCGTCGCCTTCCGGGACATCAACCCCCAGGCGCCCACCCACGTCCTGGTGATCCCCAAGGCGCACTACAAGGACGCCGCCGCCCTCGCCGCCGGCGCCCCGGAACTCGTCGCGGACGTCCTGCGCGAGACCCGGGCCATCGCCGACGAGGACAAGCTGGACAGCTACCGCACCGTCTTCAACACCGGTCCCGGCGCCGGCCAGACGGTCTGGCACGCCCACGCCCACGTCCTCGGCGGCCGTGGCCTCGAGTGGCCCCCCGGATAGGCAGCCGTGTCCGTCCGTGAACTGGTGGTCCTCGGCACCGCCAGCCAGGTCCCGACCCGGCACCGCAACCACAACGGCTATCTGCTGCGCTGGGACGGCGAGGGCATCCTGTTCGACCCCGGCGAGGGCACCCAGCGCCAGATGCTGCGCGCCGGGGTCGCCGCGCACGACCTGAACCGGATCTGCGTCACCCACTTCCACGGCGACCACGCGCTCGGCCTGGCCGGGGTGATCCAGCGGATCAACCTCGACCAGGTGCCGCACGAGGTCACCGCGCACTACCCCCGCTCGGGCAAGCGCTTCTTCGACCGCCTCCGGTACGCCACCGCCTACCGCGAGACGGTCCCGCTCGCCGAGGTACCGGTCGGCACCGACGGCGTCCTCGCGGCCACACCGGCGTACACCCTCGAGGCCCACCGGCTCTCCCATCCCGTCGAGTCCTACGGCTACCGGCTCGTCGAGCCCGACGGGCTCCGGATGCTGCCCGAGCGGCTCGCCGAGCACGGCATCAAGGGCCCGGACGTGGGCCGCATCCAGCGGGAGGGGTCCCTGAACGGGGTCCCGCTGGAGGCGGTGAGCGAGGTGCGGCGCGGGCAGCGGTTCGCGTTCGTCATGGACACCCGGCTGTGCGAGGGGGTGCACACCCTGGCCGACGGCTGCGACATGCTGGTCATCGAGTCCACCTTCCTCGACGAGGACGGGGAACTGGCCGCCGACCACGGCCACCTGACGGCCGGGCAGGCGGCCCGGGCGGCGCGGGAGGCCGGCGTACGGCACCTCGTCCTCACCCACTTCAGCCAGCGCTACACCGACCCCGGGGAGTTCGAGCGGCAGGCGCGGGCGGCCGGGTTCGACGGCGAGCTCACCGTGGCGCACGACCTGGTGCGAGTGCCGCTCCCGAAACGCCGGTGAACAGCCCGTACGATGCTCTGATGCCCCTGCCGAAAGCCGAACTGCACCTCCACGTCGAAGGCACCCTGGAGCCCGAGCTGGCCTTCGAGCTGGCCGCGCGCAACGGCGTGAAGCTGCCGTACGCGGACACCGACGAGCTCCGCGAGGCGTACCGGTTCGAGGACCTGCAGTCCTTCCTGAACCTGTACTACGAACTCATGGCCGTGCTGCGCACCGAGCGGGACTTCGAGGATCTGGCGAACGCCTACCTCGCCCGGGCCGCCGCGCAGGGCGTGCGGCACGCGGAGATCTTCTTCGACCCGCAGGCCCACCTCTCCCGGGGCGTGGAGATGGGCACGGTCGTCGAGGGGCTGTGGCGGGCGCTGGGCCGCAGCGAGCAGAACCACGACGTCTCCACCCAGCTGATCCTGTGCTTCCTGCGGGACGAGTCCGCCGAGTCCGCGACGCGGACCCTTCGGGCGGCGCGGCCGTACCTGGACCGGATCGTGGGCGTCGGCCTGGACTCGGCGGAGGTCGGGCACCCGCCGGTGAAGTTCCGCGAGGTGTACGAGGCCGCCGCCGCCCTCGGTCTGCGGCGCGTGGCGCACGCGGGTGAGGAGGGCCCGCCGGAGTACATCACGCAGGCCCTCGACGTGCTCGGTGTCGAGCGCGTGGACCACGGTCTGCGCTGCATGGAGGACCCGGCGCTGGTGGAGCGGCTCGTGCAGGACCGTGTCCCGCTGACCCTGTGCCCGCTGTCCAACGTGCGGCTGCGTACCGTCGGCACCCTCGCCGACCATCCGCTGCCCGCCATGCTGGAGGCGGGCCTGCTCTGCACGGTCAACTCCGACGACCCGGCCTACTTCGGCGGCTACGCCGGAGACAACTTCGACGCGGTGCGCACGACGCTGGGCCTCGGCGAGGAACGGCTGAGGGAGCTGGCCCGCAACTCCTTCCTCGCGTCGTTCCTGGAACACGACGAGGAGCGACGCCGGCGGTACCTCGCCGAGGTGGACGCCTATGAGTTCCCGTAGGCAGGTAAGCGGTAAGCCGGTAAGCCGGTAAGCCTGTAGGCCGGTGAGCCCGTGAGCCCGTAAGCCCGTAAGCCCGTAAGCCCGTAAGCCCGTAAGCCCGTAAGCCCCTTCGCCCGTGAGCCGGTAAGTCCGCAGGCCCACGAACCCGCGGGTCCGGGGGCCCTTCGGGGCTAACCGGCGCCCGGCCCCTGCGCGGCGCTCGCCGGCTGCCGGGGTCCCGCCGTGCCGTAGGCCGGCCGCGCGGGTACGGCGGTGCCGTCCACCGGGATCTCCACGACCGGCTGCTCGGGGGCGCCGACCGGCGGGACCGCGCCCGTCGGGGCGCCCGCGGAGGCGGCGACCACGGCGGCCGGCGTTCCGCCGCGGCGGCGGACCGCTCCCGGCAGCAGCGGGCGGCCGCCCGTGTGCAGGGCCACGGCGGTCATCGGCAGCGCGACCGCGAGCAGACCGGCCGCCAGTACCGCGCCCATGACCGGGAAGCCGGCCCGGGCGGACAGCAGACTGCCGGTCAGCGGACCGGCCGCCGTGCCCAGGGACGAGGCCGAGCCGACGAGCACCGCCCAGCGGCCGCGCGCATCGAGCGAGGCGGCGAGGCCGATCAGGTAGGACAGGACGATCGGGTAGAGCACGTTCCAGGCGATCTCGCCGGTGGCGAAGGCCGGCAGATCTGTCGCGGACGCGCTGAGCACGATGCAGCCCGCGATCATCACCGTGCCCGCGCCCACCGGCAGCGCCCGGCCCAGGCGCGGCCCGAGCGCGCCCGCCCCGATCACGCCGAGCAGCCCGGCGCCGAGCGCCACCGCGAACACCACACCGACGGTGACCTCGTCGAGGTGCGCCTGGGTGAGGCCGATACGGCCACTGACGCCCCACAGGGAGTTCTGGGCGAGGGACCAGCAGAGCATGGTGGCGGCCAGGACGAGACCGGCGCGGCGGTGGGGGAGCGGGGTGGCCTGGTGGACCGGCGTCCGGGCCGCGCCACGGACCGGGAGGCGGCCGGTGAGCGGCCACACTGCCAGCGAGGTGAGCGCGATGGCGGCGAGGGGCCGGCCGTGGCCCGGCCCGAGGTGCGGCACCGTCAGATAGACCACGCCCGCGAGCGCGGAGACGCCGAGCAGCCCGAGCGTGGAGACACGGTGCGGGTCGCTCCCCCAAGCTCTCGACTTCGTTCGGGCGGGGGAGGCCCCCAGGGCGGCGATCCCGGTGGCGGCGACCGTGGTGGCCGTACCGGAGCCGAATCCGCCGACGACCAGACCGGCCACGACCAGCGGCACGAAGCCGGTCAGCGCGGCCCCGCCGTAGCCGAGGACGGCCAGCGCGAGCCCGGCCCGGGCGAGTGTGCGTGCCCCGATCCGTTCCACCCGGGTGGCCAGCAGGAACCCGGCCGCCGCCGAACTCAGCAGCAGCGCGCTGCCGATGGCGCCGGCCTGGGTGGCGGACAGCGGCAGTCCGGTGTCCAGCCGGCCGACGGTCGTCGGCAGCAGATAGGGGGCGAGACACCCGGCCGTGAACAGGGCGACGAGCGGCCAGGGGAGGGTGCGGGGGGCGGACACGGGCGTTCCCAGGGCATGCGAAAGAGGCGACTCAGGAAAAGGGGGAAGGGCGCCGACCGTCGACGGACAGGAACGCGCGGGCAATTTGTATCAAGCGGGGGGCGGGGCGCGGGAACTGATTTGCTGTGATGTGGATCACATTGCGTTTCGAACGGCTGGGTCCGGGTAGCGAATATCCCCTTCCTGGCCGGGCGATGCCCACCCCCCGGACGTCCGTTGACGGTTGACGTTCGCGTATCTAATCTCTGTTCTCATACATGGATGACTTTTCTGTGGGGAGATGAGCGACGGTGAGCCTGGGCACCGACTTCAGCGGTCCGGCCGGAGGGGCGCGCGGGCTGCGGGAGGGGATGGCGGGCGGTGTCCTGTCCTTCCCGCTGACCGCATTCCGTGACGACGGCTCCCTCGACCCCGACGGCTGCCGCGCCCACCTCGCGGCCCAGCTCGCCACCGCCCCCGGCGCCGTCTTCCCGGCCTGTGGCACCGGCGAGTTCTTCTCCCTGGACGAGGACGAGTACCGCAGGGTCGTCTCGGTCGCCGTCGAGGAGGCCGCCGGCCGCGTGCCGGTGGTGGCCGGCACCGGCTACGGCTGGGCCCAGGCCGTCCGGTTCGCGCGAATCGCCGAGGAGGCCGGCGCCGACGCGCTCCTGGTGCTGCCGCACTACCTCGCCGCCGCCCCGCAGGACGGCCTGGTGGCCCAGCTGGAGCAGATCGCCGCCCGCACCCGGCTGCCGCTCGTCGCCTACCAGCGCGGTCAAGCGACCTACGGGGTCGAGGCGTTCCGCCGGATCACCCGCGTCCCGGGCGTCATCGGCCTCAAGGACGGCCACGGCGACCTCGACCGCCTGCAACGGCTCACGCTCGCCGCGCCCGAGGACTTCCTGTTCTTCAACGGTGCCGCCACCGCCGAGATCCAGGCCCGGGCCTACGCCGCGGTGGGCGTACCCGCCTACTCCTCCGCCGTGCACGCCTTCGCCCCCGAGATCGCGAACGCCTTCTTCGCCGCCCTGCGCTCCGGCGACGGCGGCACGGCCGACAAGCTGCTGCGCGACTTCTACGCCCCGTTCGCCGAACTGCGCGACCGGGCACCCGGCTACTCCGTGTCCCTGGTGAAGGCGGCGGCCCGGCTGCGCGGCCGCCCCGTGGGTCCCGTGCGCGCCCCGCTCACCGACCCCTCGCCCGCCGACCTGGCCGGCCTGAAGACCCTGCTCACCGCCGGACTCGACCTCGTAGGAGCCGCCCTGTGACCCGCGACCTCACCGTCACCGAGGTGCGGCTGACGCCGATCCTGGTCGCCGACCCGCCGCTGCTGAACACACAGGGCGTCCACCAGCCGTACACCCCCCGCCTGATCGTGGAGGTGGTGACGGCCGACGGGATCACCGGGCTCGGCGAGACCTACGGCGACACCAAGTACCTGGAGCTGGCCCGCCCGCTCGCCGAGAGGCTGACCGGCCGCCAGGTCACGGATGTGAACGGGCTCTTCGCTTTCGACCTCGCCGTGGACGCCTCCCGGGTCGAGGACGCCGTCGACGTCGGCGGACTGCGCGGCGTCCAGACCGCCGACAAGCTGCGTCTGTCCGTCCTCTCCGCCTTCGAGGTGGCCTGCCTGGACGCTCTCGGCAAGGCGCTCGGCCTGCCCGTGCACGCGCTGCTCGGCGGGAGGGTGCGGGACGCCGTCGAGTACAGCGCCTACCTCTTCTACAGGTGGGCCGGCCACCCCGAGGGCGTGGCCGGCGAGCAGGACGACTGGGGCGCCGCCCTCGACCCCGCCGGGGTCGTCGAACAGGCACGCCGGTTCACCGAGCGGTACGGCTTCACCTCCTTCAAGCTCAAGGGCGGGGTCTTCCCGCCGGAGGAGGAGACCGCCGCCGTACGGGCCCTCGCGGCGGCCTTCCCGGGGCACCCGCTGCGGCTCGACCCCAACGGGGCCTGGTCGGTTCGGACGTCGCTGAAGGTGGCGGGCGAACTGGCGGACGTCCTCGAGTACCTGGAGGACCCCGCCCTCGGCACGCCCGCCATGGCCGAGGTGGCCGCCCGGACCGGCGTACCGCTGGCCACCAACATGTGCGTGACGACCTTCGCCGAGATCAGGGAGGCGTTCACCAGGGACGCGGTCCAGGTGGTGCTCTGCGACCACCACTACTGGGGCGGACTGCGCAACACCCAGCACCTGGCCGCTCTGTGCGCCGCCTTCGGTGTCGGCGTGTCGATGCACTCCAACACCCATCTGGGAATCAGCCTGGCCGCGATGACCCACGTGGCGTCCACCGTCCCGAACCTCCACCACGCCTGCGACACCCACTACCCGTGGCAGCCGGAGGACGTCCTCACCGAACGCCTCACCTTCGACGCGGGCCGGGTCGCCGTCCCGGAAGCCCCCGGACTCGGCGTCGAACTGGACCGGGACGAACTGGCCCGGCTGCACCGCCGGTGGGCCGAGGACGACGGCTCGCTCCGCGACCGCGACGACGCCGCCGCGATGCGCGTCGCCGAACCGGCCTGGGTCACGCCCACGATGCCACGCTGGTAGCCGTCCCGACGTACCTCAGGGTCTTCCGGCGCCGCCCGGCGTGACGGCCGCCCTGCCCCCGGTGCTCTGGTGCACACTGGCCTGATCCGCACCACGTCAGGGAGCGCACCGTGACCGCGTCCAGCACGCCTGCCGGAGAAGGACCGGAGTACCCGCAGGACCGGGAGTACATCGTCGGGGCACCGCACACCCCCGTCCATCCGCAGGCCGACCCGCTGGCCGCCCTGCGCACGCCGGACGACCCGCCCTGGGACGTCTACCTCACGGGCACCGTCTTCCTGGACATCGTCTTCACCGGGCTCGACTCCGCCCCGGTGCGCGGGACCGAGTCCTGGGCACGCGGGATGGGCTCGAGCCCGGGCGGGGTGGCGAACATGGCGACCGCGCTGGCCCGCCTCGGCCTGCGCACCGCCCTGGCGGCGGCCTTCGGCGACGACCACTACGGCGAGTACTGCTGGGACGCGCTGGAGCAGGGCGAGGGCATCGACCTCTCCCCGTCGCGCACCGTGCCCGGCTGGCACTCGCCGGTCACCGTCTCCATGGCGTACGAGGGCGAGCGCACGATGGTCTCCCACGGCCACGAGCCGCCCCCGGAGGCCGCGTTGATCCTGCAGGGCGCCCCCGGCTGCCCGCCCCGCGCACGGGCCGCCGTGGCCTCCCTGACGCCGGGCCGGCGCGCGCCCTGGATCGGGGGGGCCGCGCGCCTGGGCACCCGTATCTTCGCCGACGTCGGCTGGGACGACACCGGCGCCTGGGACCTGGCGGGCCTCGCCGATCTGGCGCACTGCGAGGCGTTCCTGCCCAACGCCGAGGAGGCGATGCGCTACACGGGCACCGACTGCCCGCGCGCCGCCGCGCACGCGCTCACCGAGTCCGTACCGGTCGCGGTCGTCACCCTCGGCTCCGAGGGCGCCTACGCGGTGGACCGGCGCACGGGGGAGACCGCCGAGGTGCCCGCGATCGAGGTGGAGGCCCTGGACCCCACGGGTGCGGGCGACGTCTTCGTGGCCGGATTCGTCACCGGCACCCTGGCCGGCTGGCCGCTGGCCGACCGGCTCGCCTTCGCCGGGCTCACCGCCGCCCTGTCCGTCCAGGAGTTCGGCGGCTCCCTGTCGGCGCCCGGCTGGTCCGAGATCGCGGCCTGGTGGCGCCGGGTCCAGTCGGTGGCCGGCCAGAACCCGGCGGCACTGCGGCGGTACGCCTTCCTGGAGGGCCTGGTACCGGAGGTGGGCGTCGAGCCGTGGCCGCGGCGCAGGGCGGTGCCGACCATCGGATTCGGCAGGTCGGCGTGACCGCACGGTATCCGCGCCCGACGGGCAACGGGACGCTGCTCATATGTAGTTGACCCCGCCCCGCGCGCATCCCACGACGGGCGCCCGGGCCGGAGTCCGCCATTGACAGGTGACGTTTCCTGCTCAATTATCGGCGGAATCAAGCACGTTTTTGCAAGCCTTCCCGACCCCCTCCGTCGAAGGACATGCGCCGTGCGCAGACCATCACGCAGCCTCAGAGCGCTGCCGGCCGCCCTTTCCCTGGCCCTCGCCCTCCCCGTCGCCCTCACCGCCCCCGAACAGGCCCAGGCGCAGCCCGATGGGGCCGCCGCCCTCCGCGCCCCCCGGTTCACCCACTCCGCGGGCGAGTTGACCCTCACGGTCCCGCGGGGACGCGGCACCCCCGGCTACACACTCGAGGTGACGACCGGTCAACTCGCCCTCACCACCCGCCGCTTCAACTCCACCGTCCTGGCCACCGCGCCCGGCGACACCGGCGCCCTGCGCTTTCGCACCCCCGGCGCCTGGCAGCACGCCACCCGCGTCACCGGCTGGACCTGGAAGCACGGCGTCCTGACCCTCACCGCCGCCACGACCGCCGCCGGCGCGACCGTGGAGGCCCGCGTCACCCCCACCGCCGACCGCTACCAGCTCGACTGGCGAGTGAGGGGAGTGGCGGCCGAACGGCTCGGCCTCGCCTACGACCTGAAGTCCGCCGGCCACTGGTACGGCCACGGCGAGGCCCGGACCCCGAACGGCGGGCCCGGCACGGACCAGCCGTGGCCGCTCGACAGCGGCCAGGTCGTCCACCCGGCCTTCGGACCCGCCTCCTACTACATGATCGACCCGTTCTGGTACACCTCCGCCGCGACCGGGCTGCGAGTTGACACCGGGCACGTCATGGACGTGGCGATCAACCAGGGCGGGGACGGCCTGGGCCGCTTCGACATCGAGTCCCCGGACACCGGCCCCTACAGGGCGACCGTCTTCGTCGAGTCCAGTCCCCTGGAGGTCTACCGCGACTACGTGGGCATCGTGGGCAGACCGGCCAGGAGCGACGCCACCTACCGGCAGTACGCCGAGCCGGTGTGGAACTCGTGGGCGCAGTTCTACACCCACGTCGACCAGGCGAAACTCCTCGGCTACGCCCAGGACCTGCACGACCACGGCGTCAGGGGCCACACCCTCCAGCTCGACGACAAGTGGGAGTCGAACTACGGGAACATGACCTTCGACGCGAAGGCCTACCCGGACCCCGGGGCCATGTCCCGGAAGATCCACGACCTGGGCTTCGACTTCGGCCTCTGGGTCACCCTGTGGATCAACCTGGACTCCGACCAGTACCGGTACGCCGCCGACCACGGTTACCTGCTCAAGGACGCCGCGGACCCCGCCAGGCCGTGCACCGTCACCTGGTGGAACGGCACGGCGGGCATCGTCGACCTCGCCAACCCGGACGCCAGGGCCTGGTACCAGAACCGGCTGAAGACCCTGATGAGCACCTACGGCGTCGACGGCCTGAAGTTCGACACCCGCTTCTTCGACGAGCGGTGCGCCCCCTACGCGGGCCACCAGCCCACCGACTACCAGCGGCTCGGCGCGGAGCTCGCCGACCAGTACGACCTCCAGGGCGTCGGCATCCGCGTCCACTGGAGCGCCAGCGCCCACCGGGCCGGGTTCGTCACCCGTCAGGTCGACAAGGGCACCGGCTGGAACTCGCTGCGGGCCTCGGTCACCCAGAACCTCGCCATCTCCACGATCGGCTACCCCTTCGTCACCACCGACATGATCGGCGGCTCCAGCGGCCAGCCGGCCCCGAGCAAGCAGGTCCTGATCCGCTGGGCCCAGTCCGCCGCACTGATGCCGCTGATGTACGCCTCCACGTCACCCGTCGACACCATCGACGTGACGACCGGCAGGAAGGTGGTCTACGACGAGGAGACCATCGCCCTCTACCGCCGGGCGATCGCCCGCCACGGCCGTCTGGCCCCGTACATCTGGCACCAGGTCCAGCAGACCCTGAAGACCGGCGACCCGATCATGCGCCCGCTCTTCTTCGACTTCCCGGGGGACAGGGCCGCCTACACCATCACCGACGAGTGGATGCTGGGCCCGGCCGTCCTGGCGGCCCCCCAGCTCACCGACGCCACTACCCGAGCCGTCCACCTGCCGCCGGGCACCTGGTACGACGTGGCCCACGGCAAGGTGATCCGCGGCGGACGCACCCTGACGTCCTACGCCACCCCGCTGGACGTCACACCCGTCTTCGTCAACCTCAGGGCCAAGGGCGCGGACAGGGTGCTCCGGGCGCTGCGCTGAACGCCGCACACCCCGGTACCGAGGGCCGACCGCGACCACAGGCGGCCGGCCCTCGGGCACGGCGACCTGTGTGGGGGGAGCCCCCCGACCTGGGGGGAGCCCCCGACCTGGGGGGAGCCCCCGACCTGGGGGGGGAGCCCCCGACCCTGTGTGGAAGAGCCCCCGTGGGGTCCGTGGCGTGGCCCGGGACGGGTGGCTTCGCCCCGCCGGCTCGGGTGCGTCGCCGGGCAGAGGTCAGAAACCCAGCCGGCGCAGCTGCTTCGGGTCCCGCTGCCAGTCCTTCGCCACCTTCACGTGCAGGTCCAGGAAGACCGGCGTGCCCAGCAGTGCCTCGATCTGCTTGCGGGACTTGATGCCGACCTCCTTCAGCCGCTTGCCCTTGGGACCGATGATGATCCCCTTCTGGCTGGGGCGTTCGATGAAGACGTTGGCGTGGATGTCCAGCAGCGGCCGGTCCGCCGGCCGGTCCTCGCGCGGGAGCATCTCCTCGACGACCACCGCGATGGAGTGCGGCAGCTCGTCGCGCACGCCCTCCAGCGCCGCCTCCCGGATCAGCTCGGCCACCATGACCTGCTCGGGCTCGTCGGTCAGATCGCCCTCGGGGTAGAGGGCCGGACCCTCCGGCATCAGCGGGATCAGCAGATCGGCCAGCAGGTCCACCTGCTTGCCGGCCGTCGCCGACACCGGCACGATCTCCGCCCAGGTGATCCCCAGCTCCTGGCCCAGCTGGTCGATGGCGATCAGCTGCTCGGCCAGCGCCTTGGAGTCCACCAGGTCGGTCTTGGTGACGATCGCGACCTTCGGGGTCCTCTTGATCCCCGCGAGCTCCTTGGCGATGAAACGGTCACCCGGCCCGATCTTCTGGTCGGCCGGCAGACAGAAGCCGATCACGTCGACCTCGGCCCACGTCGCCCGTACGACGTCGTTCAGCCGCTCACCGAGCAGCGTGCGCGGCTTGTGCAGCCCCGGCGTGTCCACCAGGATCAGCTGTGCGTCCGGACGGTGCACGATGCCCCGTACGGTGTGCCGCGTCGTCTGGGGCCGGTTCGAGGTGATCGCCACCTTCTGCCCGACCAGAGCGTTCGTGAGGGTGGACTTGCCCGCGTTGGGACGGCCCACGAAACAGGCGAAGCCTGCCCGGTGGACAGCCTCGGCCGGCTGCTCGGATGACTCGGTACGAACGCTCATGGCGTTCATTGTCCCTGATCCACGAAGCCCCGCCGCACCGCGCGTCGAACGCCCGCCCGCTTGTGAGATCCCGGAAACCCCCACGCAACACGAAACGTCACCGAAACACACCCGTACGCAACAGGAAACGCGCACCGGTGACCCTCTGACGAGCCCCCACTCCGAGGAGATGCGCCCGTGGAGTCCGTCACTCTGGCCGCCGTGCACGCCGTGCACGCCGCACACGTCGACACCGGCGACACCGCCTGGCTGCTCGCCGCCACCGCCCTCGTCCTGCTGATGACCCCGGGCCTCGCCCTCTTCTATGGCGGCATGGTCCGCACGAAGAGCGTCCTCAACATGCTGATGATGAGCTTCGTGTCGATCGCCCTGGTCACCGTGGTCTGGCTGGCGTTCGGCTACTCCCTCGCCTTCGGCGGCGACGTCGCGGACGGCCTCATCGGCGGCCTCCACCAGGCGGGCATGGCCGGCCTCGGCCCGGACAGCGTCCACGGCACCGTGCCCACCCTGCTGTTCGCCACCTTCCAGCTCACCTTCGCGATCATCACGGCCGCCCTGATCAGCGGCGCGATCGCGGACCGGGCGAAGTTCGGCGCCTGGCTGGTCTTCGTGCCGGTCTGGGCGCTGCTCGTATACGTTCCCGTCACCCACTGGGTGTGGGGCCCCGGCGGCTGGATCGCGCACGACCTCGGCGCCCTCGACTTCGCCGGCGGCCTGCCCGTGGAGATCACCTCCGGTGCCTCCGGTCTCGCGCTCTGCCTGGTCCTCGGCCCGCGTCTGGGCTTCAAGAAGGACGCCATGCGCCCGCACAACCTGCCCATGGTGATGCTCGGCGCCGGTCTGCTCTGGTTCGGCTGGTTCGGCTTCAACGCGGGCTCCGCCATGGGCGCGAGCGGCCTGGCCGCGGCCGCCTTCCTCAACACCCTCGCGGCCGGCTGCACCGGCCTGCTGGGCTGGCTCTTCGTGGAGCAGAGGCGCGACGGCCACCCGACGACCCTGGGCGCCGCGTCCGGCGCGGTCGCCGGTCTGGTCGCGATCACCCCGTCCTGCGGCACGGTCTCCCTGCTGGGCGCCCTGGTCGTCGGCCTCGCCGCCGGTGTCGTCTGCTCCTACGCCGTGAGCTGGAAGTTCAAGCTGAACTACGACGACTCCCTCGACGTGGTCGGCGTCCACCTGGTCGGCGGCGTCATCGGCACCCTGCTGATCGGCCTCTTCGCGGTCCGCGCGATGACCGGCGGCACCGAGGGCCTCTTCTACGGCGGCGGGCTCGCCCCGCTCGGCAGGCAGCTGCTGGCCGTGGTGGCCGTGGCGGTGTACGCCTTCGCCGTGACCTACGGCCTCGGCAAACTGCTCGACAGGGTGATGGGCTTCCGCGCGAGCGACGAGCAGGAGCACACCGGCCTGGACCTTACGGTGCACGCCGAGACCGCCTACGATCACGGGGTCCTGGGGCACGGTGCCCCGGTCGGCGCGTCCCCCGTCGTCTCCTCCGCGCAGAAGGTCAAGACCCAGGCATGAAGCTCATCACCGCGATCGTCAAGCCGTACCGCCTCGACGAGGTCAAGACCGCGCTCCAGGAGCTGGGCGTGCACGGTCTGACCGTGACCGAGGCCAGCGGCTACGGCCGTCAGCGCGGCCACACCGAGGTGTACCGCGGCGCCGAGTACCAGGTCGACCTCGTGCCCAAGGTCCGTATCGAGGTGGTCGTCGGGGACGCCGACGCCGAGGCGGTCATCGAGGCCGTGGTGAAGGCCGCGCAGACCGGGAAGATCGGCGACGGCAAGGTGTGGGCGGTGCCCGTCGAGACGGTCGTACGGGTCCGGACGGGCGAGCGCGGGCCGGACGCCCTGTAGCCCGCCCGCCCCGCGAAGCCGTCCGCCCCGCCAATCCCTGCGCCGGTCCGTCCCGGCCGGACACGGCCGGACCGGGTGTCCACGGGCCGGCCGGCAGGGACGAGCTGCGGACTACTCCGCTCCGCCCGCCCGCAACGTCAGCCGGACCTCACCGTCCGGCCCGGCGAGCAGCACCGGGGTCCCCGGCCCGCCCAGGTCCCGTACCGCGGCCAGGTCCCCGGGCGGCAGCCCCTCCGCCTCGCCGACCACCGCCGCCGCCTCCAGCGACTTCGCCCCGGACGCCACCGCCATCGCCACTGCCGTCTGCAGGGCGCTCAGCTCCAGCGAGGCCAGATGCACCGACCCGGCGACATACGTGCGGCCGGTCTCGTCCCGTACGGCCGCACCCTCCGGCACGCCGTTGCGGGCCCGCGCCGAGCGGGCCAGGGTGACGATCTTGCGGTCCTCGGGGGCGAGCGCGTTGCTGTCGGTCATGCCCCGAGCATACGAAAGCCCGGCCGGCGGCCAGGCACACGGAGGCGTACCCGCGGCCGTCGGGCCGGGTACATCGCCCCGCGCCTGCCCTCCGGCGACGCCAGCCACTCCAGCTTGGCCGCGGTGTTCGCCTCGTCCAGCGGCGTGTGCAGCACGATCGTCAGATCGGGCCGGGCCGGCACCTTCATCGCCGTCGACTCCACGCACAGCAGCCCGACCAGCGGATGGTCGAGCTCCTTGCGGATCTGCCCGGCGTCCTCGATGTCCCGCTCCTCCCACAGCGCCGTGAACTCCTCGCTCACCGCCGTCACCTGGGCCAGCACGGCCTGGTACCCCTCGTCGTCGGGCCGGGCGGCGCAGGCCGCCCTGAACTGCGCGACGACCGTCCGCGCGTTGCGCTCCCAGCTGTTGGAACGCGAGCGGTACAACGGGTCGGCGAAGAAGTCGACGAGGCAGTTCTGCGTGCCGTCCTGACGCATGCCCAGCACCACCGCCGCCGCGTCGTTGAACATCAGGCAGTTGTAGTACATGTCCATGATGTGCGCCGGATACGGCATCCACGTGTCGATCAGCCGACGCAGCCCGTCGCACATGTCCCGCTTCTCCGGCGCCACTTCGGGCACGGGCGGGTTCAGCCCGGCGAGGACGTACAGATGCCGGCGCTCGGCGTCGCCGAGCCTGAGCACCCGGGCCACGGCGTCCAGGACCTGCGGGGAGACGGAGATGTCCCGGCCCTGTTCCAGCCACTGGTACCAGGAGGCCCCCACCCCCGCGAGCACGGCGACCTCCTCGCGCCGCAGTCCCGGCGTACGGCGCCTGGCACCGCCGTCCGGCAGCCCGGCCTCGGCCGGCGTCACCCGGGCCCGCCTGTTCATCAGGAACTCGCGCAGTTCGCGCAGGCGCCGGCTCTTCAGCGCGTCCTCAGGCACGTGCCGCTCCCCCTCGTCGTGTCCGGTGGTGCCACCACCACCATAAGTTCCCACTCCCCACGCCTGTTCCGGTCGCACGAAGCTCTCTTGCATGGCGATCGACACCACCACCTCATCCAACGCCCCCGTCCGGGAACCGCTCGACAACCCACGGCTGTCGACGCGCGACAAGCTGGTCCTCTTCGTCCTGTGCGCCGCCCAGTTCATGGTCGCCCTGGACTTCTCCGTGCTGAACGTGGCCCTGCCGGAGCTGGGCACGGACCTCGGCATGAGCCGGTCCGCGCTGCAGTGGGCGGTCACCGCGTTCGCGCTCCCGTCCGGCGGCTTCCTGCTGCTGTTCGGCCGCACCGGCGACCTGTACGGCCGCCGGAAGTTCTTCCTGACCGGCCTGGCCCTCTTCGGCGCCGCCTCACTGCTGGCCACCCTCGCCTGGGACCCGGCGTCCTTCCTCACCGGCCGGGCCCTGCAGGGCCTGGGCGCGGCGGCGATCGTGCCGACCGGCATGTCCCTGCTGACCACCACCTTCCCGGAGGGCCCCGCCCGCGACCGCGCGCTCGGCATCTCGGGCACCCTGCTGTCCCTGGGCTTCACCGTCGGCATGGTCGCCGGCGGCGTCCTCACCGACGCCCTCGGCTGGCGCTCCACGATGGGTCTGCTCACCGTGTTCGCGCTGATCGTGCTGCCACTGGCGCCCGGACTGCTCCCCAGGTCCGCTCCCCATGGCCACGGCGGCGCGGCAGGCACCCCCGCCCCTGAGCGCCCCCGCCTGGACGTGCCCGGCGCGGTCACCGTCACCGCCGGTCTGCTGTCGCTGATCTACGCCCTGTCCACCGCCGCCGACCACGGCTTCGGCCACACCGGCGTCATCGTCGCGCTGGCCGCCGGCCTCCTGCTGCTGACCGCGTTCACCGTCGTCGAGTCCCGCTCGGCCGCACCCCTGGTCTCCCTGCCGATGCTGCGCCGCCGCACGGTCGCGTGGGGCAACCTGGGCGGCCTGGTCACCTTCTCGACGATGTCCACGGTGGTCTTCGTGCTGACCCTCTACCTCCAGGAGATCCTGCACCTGTCGGCCTTCGAGACCGGCCTGGTCTTCGGTGTCCAGGGCGTGCTGTCGGCGGTCGCGGGCACCTGCGCCCCGAGGGTGATCGGCCGGTTCGGCGCCCGCCGCACGCTGGTCGGCTCCCTGACCGGACAGGGCGCGCTCATCGCCGCGCTGCTGCTCCTGAACGCCCACACCTGGTCGGTCTGGGTCGCCACGGCCGCGGTCTGCCTGGCCGGTGTGTGCCACCTGGGCGCGATCATCTCCTACGGCCTGACCGTCACCTCCGGCGTTCCGGACGGGGAGCAGGGCCTGGCCACCGGTCTGGTCACCTCCACCCAGCAGGTCGGCATCACGGTCGGCATCCCGCTGCTGGGCGTGCTCGCCACCACCTCCGACGACCTGCTGTCGGGCGTCCACACGGTACTGGCGCTGGACGCGGCGGCCCTGCTCACGGCGGCCGTGCTGGTAGGGCTGGGGCTGCGCGTGCGGCGGACGGTCTCAGGGGTGGTCGAGGCGGAGCCGGTCGGCCCGCGGTAGACCGGCCACCACCAGGTCGTAGGAGTCCTCGACCAGCTCCCGGACCAGACGGTCCGGGAGCTCGTCGCCGACCGTGACCGTGTTCCAGTGCCGCTTGTTCATGTGCCAGCCCGGGACGATCAGGCCCTCGTACTCGGCGCGCAGCCGTACGGCGTCCTCCGGGTCGCACTTGAGGTTGACCTTCAGGGGGCGCGCGTCCAGGGCCGAGAGTGCGAAGAGCCGGCCCTGGACCTTGAAGACCGAGGTCTCCGGATTGAAGGGGAAGTCCTCCACGGCCGCGTTGAAGGACAGACACAGGGCGCGCAGTTCCTGGGGCGTCACGCGGGCTCCTCCCCGTCCTCCCCGGGCGGCCCGGCCGGGCCCACCGGCTCCACCAGCACCGTCACGATCTTGTTCCGGCGGCCGGCCGCGGCCTCCGCCGTCAGCCGCAGCTCCCGGCCGTCCGGCAGCTCGACCATGGACGACGCCCCGGCGATGGGGACCCGGCCCAGGGCCTTGGCGAGCAGCCCGCCGACCGTCTCCACGTCCTCGTCGTCGTACTCCTCCAGGCCGTACAGCTCACCCAGGTCGGTGATGTCCAGGCGGGCGGTGACGCGGTAGCGGTCGTCGCCGAGCTCCTCGACGGGGGGCAGCTCGCGGTCGTACTCGTCGGTGATCTCGCCGACGATCTCCTCGAGGATGTCCTCGATGGTGACGATGCCGGCCGTCCCGCCGTACTCGTCGATGACGACGGCGACGTGGTTGCGCTCCTTCTGCATCTCGCGCAGCAGGTCGCCGGCGTTCTTGGTGTCGGGCACGAAGACCGCCGGGCGCATCGCCGTGGACACCAGGTCGCTCTCGGCGTCCCGGCTGATGTGCGTGCGGCGGGCCAGGTCCTTCAGGTACACGATGCCGACGATGTCGTCCTCGCTCTCGCCGGTGACCGGGATGCGCGAGAAACCGGAGCGCAGGGCCAGGGTGAGGGCCTGGCGGATCGTCTTGTACCGCTCGATGACGACGAGGTCGGTCCGCGGCACCATCACCTCCCGGACGAGGGTGTCGCCGAGTTCGAAGACCGAGTGCACCATGCGGCGCTCCTCGTCCTCGATCAGCGACTCCTGCTCGGCCAGGTCGACCAGTGCGCGCAGTTCGGCCTCCGAGGCGAACGGACCGCGGCGGAAGCCCTTGCCCGGGGTGAGCGCGTTGCCGATGAGGATCAGCAGCGACGGGATCGGGCCCATGATCCGCGCGAGCGGCACCAGCACGTACGCCGCCGCGGTCGCGGTGTTCAGCGGGTGCTGGCGGCCGATGGTGCGCGGGGAGACCCCGACGGCGACGTACGAGACCAGGACCATGACCGCGATCGCGACCACCAGCGCCTCGCCCGTGCCGGCGAACTCCTCCAGACACGCGTACGTCACCAGCGCGGCCGCCGCCATCTCGCACGTCACGCGCACCAGCAGCGCCACGTTGAGATAGCGGGTCGGGTCGGCGGCGACCTTGGCCAGCTTGGCGCTGCCCCGGCGGCCGGACTTGACCGCCTCCTCGGCACGGAAGCTGGAGACACGCGCGAGCCCCGCCTCCGCGCAGGCGGCGAGCCACGCGACGACGACCAGCGCGATCGCCCCGATGACGATCTGCGGACTCATCGGCGGTTTACGAGACGGTCGGCGCCGGGGACGGGCCGTCCAGGCCCCGCTCCGCACGCCAGCCGTCCACGATCGCGGCCTGCAGACCGAACATCTCGGCCTTCTCGTCCGGCTCCTCGTGGTCGTAGCCGAGCAGGTGCAGCACGCCGTGGACGGTGAGCAGCTGGAGCTCCTCGTCCATGGAGTGCTGCGTCTCCGCCTCGGCTCCCTGCTTCGCGGCGACCTCGGGGCACAGCACGATGTCGCCGAGCAGGCCCTGCGGGGGCTCGTCGTCGTCCTTGGAGGGCGGCCGGAGCTCGTCCATCGGAAAGGACATGACATCCGTGGGCCCCGGCAGGTCCATCCACTGGATGTGCAGCTGCTCCATGGCGTCGGCGTCCACCACGATCACCGAGAGCTCGGAGAGCGGGTGGATGCGCATCCGCGCGAGTGCGTAGCGGGCGATGTCGAGGATCGCCTGCTCGTCGACCTCGGTTCCGGACTCGTTGTTGACGTCGATCGACATGGTCGTGCTGGTCTACTTCCCCTTGTGCCCGTGGCCGGACTTGCCGTGACCGCCGCTCCTGGGCGCGCCGTTCTCGGTGCCGTGCCTGCTGTCGTACAGCTCGTAGGCGTCGACGATACGGCCCACGAGCTTGTGCCGTACGACGTCGTGCGACGACAGCCGGGAGAAGTGGACGTCCTCGACCCCCTCCAGGATCTCCTGGACCTGGCGCAGACCGCTCTTCGTGCCGTTCGGCAGGTCCACCTGGGTCACGTCACCCGTGATCACGATCTTCGAGTCGAAGCCGAGCCGGGTGAGGAACATCTTCATCTGCTCGGGGCTGGTGTTCTGGGCCTCGTCCAGGATGATGAAGGCGTCATTGAGCGTCCGGCCGCGCATGTAGGCGAGCGGCGCCACCTCGATGGTCCCCGCCGCCATCAGCCGCGGGATCGAGTCCGGGTCGATCATGTCGTGCAGCGCGTCGTACAGCGGGCGCAGATAGGGATCGATCTTCTCGTAGAGCGTGCCGGGCAGGAAGCCCAGGCGCTCTCCGGCCTCGACCGCAGGGCGGGTCAGGATGATGCGGTTGACCTGCTTGGACTGCAGGGCCTGCACCGCCTTGGCCATGGCCAGGTAGGTCTTGCCGGTGCCGGCGGGGCCGATGCCGAAGACCACCGTGTGCTTGTCGATCGCGTCGACGTACCGCTTCTGGTTGAGCGTCTTGGGGCGGATGGTGCGGCCACGCGAGGACAGGATGTTCTGCGTCAGGACCTCGGCCGGGGTCTCCTGGCCGTCGCCCTCCCCGTTGTCGCTCGCCTTGAGCATGGCGATCGAGCGTTCCACTGCGTCCTCCGTCATCGGTTGCCCGGTGCGGAGCACCAGCATCATCTCGTCGAACACGCGCTGGATCAGGGCGACGTCCGCCGGCTCACCGACCGCGCTGATCTCATTGCCCCGGACGTGGATGTCGGCCCCGGGGAAGGCCTTCTCGATCACGCGCAGAAGGGAGTCGCCGGACCCCAGCACGGTCACCATGGGGTGCTGGGCGGGGACGGTGAACTGTGCTCTCGCCTGCCCCTGCGCGGGGGTCTTGGCTGCGGGTGTCTGAGTCATGGGCCGGCGCTTAAGGCCTGCGGTTCCTCCTCGTCACGGCCGCACAGCTGAGGGCGGCCTCGCGTTTCCCAGGGTACGACGGGGGAGTGACAACGCCGTAGGGCTTTTCGGAGCCCACAGCGCCCTCGGCGCGGTCGCCGGCGGCCGCGTCCTCACTCCACCCCCCTGATCCGGCCCACCAGCACCGCCCCCGCCAGCCCGATCGCCGCCGCCACCAGATACAGCACCCGGTAGCCGCCCAGATAGGTCACGACCGGCGCCGCCAGCGCGGGCGCCGCCACCTGCGGCAGGGCGTTGGCCACGTTGATGACCCCCAGGTCCTTGCCCCGGTCCAGCGCCCTGGGCAGGACGTCGGTCATCAGGGCGAAGTCGACCGAGGTGAACACGCCGAACCCCACGCCCAGCACCGCCGCCGCCACGACCGCGCCCGGCCAGGTCTGCCAGCCGGCCAGCGCCGCCGTCGCCACCGCCATCAGCACCCCCGACCAGACCACGAACGGCTTCCTGCGTCCCACCCGGTCCGACCACACGCCCCCGGCCACCACCGTGGCCAGCAGCGTCACCCCGTTCACCGCGGTGAGGACCAGCACCCCCCGGCCGGGGTCGCGGTAGTGGATGCGGTCCCGCAGGTAGTACAGGAGGTAGAGGAGCACCAGCGCGTTGCTGAGGTTGATCAGGAAGCGGGTCAGCCAGGCCCAGCCCAGGTCCGGGTACCGGCGCGGACTGAGCCAGAAGCCCGCGAGGAATCCCCGCCACGACCACGGCGGCCGGTCCGCGGCCGGCAGCCGCAGGTCTTCGTACCGGAGCACGTACGGCAGCACGCCCAGCACCGTGAACACCGCGCAGGCCGCGTACCCCGCCCGGACGCCGCCCGCGACGGTGGCCAGTGCCGTCCCGCCGACCACGCCCAGGATCTGCGCCGCCCCCAGCCGGCCGCCCACCACGCCCCGCTGCCCGCGCGGCACCCGGTCCGGCACCGCCGCCGTCACCGCCGCGAAGGCCGCGTTCAGGGTCAGCTGGACCAGACACCAGCCGGCCGCCATCGACCACACCCCGCCCGCACCCGCGAGCAGCAGCAGCGACAGCGCGCCGCCGGCCGTCCCGGCCACGATCCACGGCGTGCGCCGGCCCCACCGCGCCGTCGTCCGGTCCGACAGCGCGCCGAAGAACGGGTTCGCCACCAGCGACACCGCCGCGCCCGCGCCGGTCACCCAGGCCAGCACGGTCTCCTTGGAGAAGCCGGTGCCGGGCGCGAAGTCCTTCGCCTGCGAGGCGAGCAGGATCTGCAGCGGGCCGTACCAGCCCACCCAGATCGCCCCGTTGGCGAACGACAGCGCGGCCGTCCACCCGCGGCCGACCGGTTCGACCGGTTCGGCGAGCGCGTTCGCGTCCGACGGCCGCCGGGTCTGCGTCATCTCTGGGCCCGCAGCACGTCCCGGAACCAGGCGTACGAGGCCTTCGGCGTCCGCACCAGCGTCCGGTAGTCCACGTGTACGAGCCCGAAGCGGCGCGCGTAGCCCTCCGCCCACTCGAAGTTGTCCAGGAGCGACCACACGAAGTAGCCGCGCACGTCCACGCCCGCCGCCAGCGCCCGGTGCAGGGCGCGGATGTGGCCGTCCAGGTAGGCGATGCGGTCCTGGTCCTCCAGGCCCTCGTAGGAGCAGCCGTTCTCGGTGATGAAGACGGGCGGGAGGCGCTCGCCGTAGCGGTCGCGGAAGCCGGTCAGCAGTTCCGTCAGCCCTTCCGGAACCACGGGCCAGCCGAAGTCCGTGACCGGCCGGCCCTCGATCTCCCGCACCGAGAAGGGGAGTTCGGCGGGGAGTGTGAGGCCCCCGAACCGGATCTCCGTGCCCTGCGGGGCGCCCACCCGGGTCGGGGCGTAGTAGTTGATGCCGTACCAGTCGACGGGCTCGGCGATGATCTCCAGGTCCGACTCGACGCCCGCCGCGCCCCCCGGCATCAACTCGCCGAGCCCCGAGGGGTACTCGCCGAGCAGCAGCGGCTCCGCGAACAGGCGGTTGAGCAGTACGTCGTAGAAGTCCGCCGCCTCGACGTCCGCCTGCTCCGGCGAGGCCGGCCAGATCGGGCCGTGGGAGTTGGCGATGCCGATGTCGCCGGCCCCGGCCGCGCGCAGCGCGCGGACCGCCAGGCCGTGGGCGAGGAGCTGGTGGTGGGCGACCGGGAGCGCGTCGAAGAGGAGTTGCCTCCCGGGCGCGTGTACGCCCAGCGCGTGGCCCAGCAGGGTGTGCTCGGCGGGTTCGTTGAGCGTGATCCATCGGGTGACGCGGTCGCCGAGCCGGCCGGCGACCACCGACACGTACTCCGCGAACCACGCCGCCGTGTCCCGCTCCAGCCAGTCCAGCCGCGCCGGCAGGTCCCAGTGGAAGAGGGTGGGGACCGGGCGCACGCCGGCCGCGCACAGCTCGTCGACCAGGCGGTCGTAGAAGTCCAGGCCGCCGGGGGAGTTCACCCGGGGCCAGGAGACCGAGAAGCGGTACGCGTCCACGCCGAGGCCGGCCAGCAGGGCGACGTCCTCGCGGTAGCGGTGGTAGTGGTCGCAGGCGACCGCCGCCGTCGAGCCGTCCTTGACCCGGCCCGGCTCGGCCGTGAACGCGTCCCACACGGAGGCCTCACGCTCGTCCGCCGCCCCCTCGATCTGGTGCGCCGAGGTGGACACGCCCCACAGGAAGCCGTCCGGGAACCGGGGGATCGCCGTACCTGGAGTGCCTGCGTCAGTCGCCATGCGCGGATCATCCGTACCCGCGGTAACAGAAGTCAACGCCCCGGCACGGACCGCGCGTTACGCCCCTTCCCCGAGCACCTTGGAGATCAGCCTGCGCTGTTCCTCCGTGAGCTGCGGATCCGCCGCGTACACGGTCCTGCCGTCCACGGTGATCTCGTAGCCGAAGCCGTCCGGGACCCCGGCCGGGGGCGTGCCCCGGCCGGCGGCCACCGCCTTCTCGGCCAGGGCCTGCCACTCGTGGGCATCGGGCCGCCCCGAGGTGTCCACCTCGGCCCGCCGCTCGATGCCCGCGAATCCGCCCGTGCGCCTCACCTGAATAAGCATGGGTCCCTGTCTAGTACCAAATCGCCCGGAACCCCAGCTTCGATCGCGACGACCGCTACAGCGTCCGGACCCCGACCTGTTCCCAGGCCTTCTGCACGGCCTGGAGTTCGTCTCCGGCGCCGTACCGCTCGCGCGCCGCCTTCACGGTGAGCGTCGCGAAGTCGGCGAAGAGCGCGTCATCCTTGAGCTCACCGCCGGTCAGCACGTCGTACCAGACCTGCCCTGCCCTCTCCCAGGCGTGGCCGCCGAGCGCGGCGGCGGCCAGGTAGAAGGCGTGGTTGGGGATGCCGGAGTTGATGTGCACGCCTCCGTTGTCGCTGCCGGTGCGGACGTAGTCGTCCATGGTGGCGGGCTGCGGGTCCTTGCCGAGCGCGTCGTCGTCGTAGGCCGTGCCGGGCGCCTTCATCGAGCGCAGGGCGGTGCCGGTGACGTGCGGGGCGAGCAGTCCGGCGCCGATCAGCCAGTCGGCCTCGGCGGCGGTCTGGCCGAGGGCGTACTGCTTGATCAGCGAGCCGAAGACGTCGGAGAGCGACTCGTTGAGCGCGCCGGACTGGCCGAAGTAGGTCAGGTTGGCGGTGTGCTGGGTGACGCCGTGGGTCAGCTCGTGGCCGATGACGTCGACCGGGATGGTGAAGTCGAGGAAGATCTCGCCGTCGCCGTCGCCGAACACCATCTGCTCGCCGTTCCAGAAGGCGTTGTTGTACTTCTCGCCGTAGTGCACGGTCGCGTCCAGCGGCAGGCCGCTGCCGTCGATGGAGTCCCGCCCGTAGGCCTTCAGGTACAGCTCGAAGGTGGCGCCGAGGCCGGAGTAGGCGCGGTTGACCGTGGCGTCCTTGCCGGGCTGCTGTCCCTCCCCGCGGACCTTGTGCCCGGGCAGGCCGGTGCCGTGCCGGGCGTCGTAGAGGGTGCGGTGCGGCTGCTCGTCCTGCTTGCCGGCGGGCGGGGCGACGGCGGGCGCGCCGATGACGGTGGTCAGCCTGCGGTGGGTGCGCTCGAAGGCGTCGCGTTCCAGGGTGCGCCGCGCCGGGTCGGCGAGCGCGGGGTCCTCGTGGCGCGCGAGGCGGTCGAGGACGTGGGGCGGCACGATGGTACAGAAGACGGGCTCGAAGCCCCCGTTGGTCGTCATGCCCGGCACCTTTGCACTGCGTTATGTCGATGTCACTACCCGCAACCATGATTGGTGAAATATCGGGGCAAGGGGGCCTTCGCCCCGTCGCCAAGTGGTAGAGAAGGTTGCGCGGCGTGACATGGCACACTTTTTGTCCGTTTCGCTCAAATTCATCACGCTGGTTTCGCATACTGGAACGGGCCCGCGCATCCGGCGCGGCTCGGCTAGGCTGCGGAGCATCATGCGTTTCGGGCTGCTTCTCCTTAGCTGCCGCGGCGAGGGCCTGTAGTCGAGGCCGACCCCCTCCCCGCGGAGTTCGGCGTTGCGCCGTCGGCCGTCCTTCCGGCACCCGCGGACCCGCGGACTTCTCGAGGAGCCCACGCAACCATGGCGAACCGCCAGCAGCCCAGTTCCATGCCGATCCACAAGTACGGCCGCTACGAGCAGGTCGACATCCCGGACCGCACCTGGCCCGGCAACCGGATCACCGTCGCCCCCCGCTGGCTCTCCACCGACCTGCGCGACGGCAACCAGGCCCTGATCGACCCGATGTCGCCCGAGCGCAAGCGCCGGATGTTCGACCAGCTGGTCAAGATGGGCTACAAGGAGATCGAGGTCGGCTTCCCGGCCTCCGGCCAGACCGACTTCGACTTCGTGCGCTCGATCATCGAGGAGGAGGGCGCGATCCCCGAGGACGTCACCATCTCCGTGCTGACCCAGGCCCGCGAGGACCTGATCGAGCGGACCGTGGAGTCCCTGAAGGGCGCCCGCCGCGCCACGGTGCACCTCTACAACGCCACCGCCCCGGTCTTCCGCCGGGTCGTCTTCCGCGGCTCCAAGGACGAGATCAAGCAGATCGCCGTCGACGGCACCCGCCTGGTGATGGAGTACGCCGAGAAGCTGCTGGGCCCGGAGGCCGACGGCACGACGTTCGGCTACCAGTACAGCCCCGAGATCTTCACCGACACCGAGCTGGACTTCGCGCTGGAGGTCTGCGAGGCGGTGATGGACGTCTACCAGCCGGGCCCGGGCCGCGAGATCATCCTCAACCTGCCCGCCACCGTGGAGCGTTCGACGCCGTCCACGCACGCGGACCGGTTCGAGTGGATGCACCGCAACCTGTCACGCCGCGAGTTCGTCTGCCTGTCCGTCCACCCGCACAACGACCGCGGTACGGCCGTGGCGGCCGCGGAGCTGGCGCTGATGGCCGGCGCCGACCGCGTCGAGGGCTGTCTGTTCGGCCAGGGCGAGCGCACCGGCAACGTCGACCTGGTCACCCTGGGCATGAACCTGTTCTCGCAGGGTGTCGACCCGCAGATCGACTTCTCCGACATCGACGAGATCCGCCGCACGTGGGAGTACTGCAACCAGATGGAGGTCCACCCGCGCCACCCGTACGTGGGCGACCTGGTCTACACGTCCTTCTCCGGCTCCCACCAGGACGCCATCAAGAAGGGCTTCGACGCCATGGAGGCCGACGCGGCCGCGAAGGGCGTCACCGTCGACGACATCGAGTGGGCGGTGCCGTACCTGCCCATCGACCCCAAGGACGTCGGCCGCTCCTACGAGGCCGTCATCCGCGTCAACTCGCAGTCCGGCAAGGGCGGTGTCTCCTACGTCCTGAAGAACGACCACAAGCTGGACCTGCCGCGCCGGATGCAGATCGAGTTCTCCAGGATCATCCAGGCGAAGACGGACGCCGAGGGCGGCGAGATCACGCCGAAGGAGATCTGGGCGGTCTTCCAGGACGAGTACCTGCCGAACCCGGACAACCCGTGGGGCCGGATCCAGGTCAGGACCGGCCAGTCGACGACCGACACCGACGGTGTGGACACGCTGACCGTCGAGGCCACCGTCGACGGCGAGGACACCGTCCTGACCGGCTCCGGCAACGGTCCGATCTCGGCGTTCTTCGACGCCCTGCAGTCCATCGGTGTGGACGTACGCCTGCTGGACTACCAGGAGCACACGATGAGCGAGGGCGCCTCCGCGCAGGCCGCCTCCTACATCGAATGCGTGATCGACGACAAGGTTCTGTGGGGAATCGGCATCGACGCGAACACGACACGTGCGTCGCTGAAGGCGGTCGTCTCGGCCGTCAACCGGGCCGCCCGCTGACCGCTCTGACCGGCTCTTTCGGGGCCCCGGCCGTCCAGGAGGGCGGCCGGGGCCCCGTCGTATACCGGCCATCGGGCCCGAGAGGTCACGGAAAGGTCTCGTCCGGGGTACTGACTCCACCTCAACTCTGTGGCTAACATCACGCCAGCGCGGCGATGTTGCCGCGGGGTTACGGAGGTGCGACGTGCTGCCAGTACGGGGACGAAACGGCCGTGCCACCCGGCTTGCCCGCATGCTGGGCACCCGTACGGCGTGGACGCCCGTCGGCGACGGCGAGTTCTTCTGCCCCGGCTGCGGCGGCGACCGCAACTACCAGCGGCTGAGTGGCCGCCGGCGCTTCACCGTCCTCGGTGTGCCCCTGCTGCCGCGCGGGGCGACCGGGCCGGTCGTCGAGTGCGCCGCCTGCGGCGGCCACTTCGGCACCGACGTCCTGGACCACCCGACCACCACCCGCTTCTCCGCGATGCTCCGCGACGCCGTGCACACCGTCGCCCTGGCGGTGCTGTCCGCGGGCGGCACCTGCTCCCGTACGGCCCTGGAGACCGCCGCCACGGCCGTCCGCACGGCCGGTTTCGCCGAGTGCACCGAGGAGCAGCTGGCCGCCCTGGTCGAGGCGCTGGCCGCGGACACCGGGCGGGTCTGCGAGGACCAGCCGTGCACGGCGGGTCTGGCCATAGAGCTGCACGAGGCCCTCGACCCGCTGGCCCCGCACCTCGCCCCGGCCGGCCGCGAGTCGATCCTCCTGCAGGCCGCCCGCATCGCCCTGGCCGACGGCCCCTACACCCCCGCCGAGCGCGACGCCCTCACCACGGTGGGCGCGGCGCTGACGATCTGCGCGGGCGACGTGACCCGGTTGCTGGCGGCGGCGCGGACGCCGTCGTGACGCGTCAGGGCCGGGACCGACCGGTTGCCGGGCCACGGACCGGATCCGGTGGGGGCCGCGTCAGCTTTCCTGTGCAATCGCCTCCGTTCGGATGAAGAGCTGCGGGTGTTTCCACATCATCGGCCGGCGCGAGGTTTAGTGAATGCTAAACTCGCGGGGAGGGCCGAGGGTTGGAAGAGCAGTGGGACGTCTACCTGACGACCGAGGTGGATCAGTGGTTGCACGATCTGGAGAAGGCCGATTCGGACACGTACGTGCTCGTGAACCAGGCCATCTGGGTTCTTGCCTGCCACGGTCCCGCCGAAGGCCGTCCCCTGGTCGATCGCATCAAGGGATCGGCCCTGCACAATCTCAAGGAATTGCGTCCTGGGTCGACAGGGCGAAGTGAGGTACGGATCTCTTCATGTTCGACCCCTGGCGCTCCGCGATCCTGCTCGTGGCAGGGGACAAGGGCGGCAACTGGAGCACTTGGTACGACGAGGCGATCCCCATGGCCGAGCGCCGTTATGCGGAGTACCTGGCCGATCGGAAAAAGGAGTCGGGGAAGTGAGCGGATACACCGCATGGTCGGGTACCGGCGGCCACCGCGAGCGTGCGGAGGAACTGGCCGGCGGCCGGGATGCATTCCTTCGGGGAGCCGAGCACCTTCTGGCCGAAGCCCGGGCGTGGCGGCTGGTCGAGATGCGCCAGGAACGGGGATACACCCAGGCACAGGTGGCCGAGCGCATGGGCGTGAGCAAAGGCCGTGTCTCACAGATCGAGAGTGGCCAGGTGTCCGGAACGGATGTCATGGCCCGCTACGTGGAGGCGCTGGGAGGCAGCCTCGTGATGGTCGCGGTCTTCGCCGACGGAGAGCTGCGCAAGGTCGGTTGACCCGCCGAGGCGGGCGCCTAGAGCAGCCCGGCCCCCGCCAGGAACTTCCCCACCCGCTCCACCTCGCCCGCCGACAGCGGGATCTGCGGTTCCGCCGTGGCCGGGCAGTCGATGACGCCGCGCAGGTGCAGGGCCGCCTTGAAGGCGCCGAGCGCCGAGGAACCCGCGCCCATCCGGCCCCGGTCGCCGGCGCCGGTCATCGCGAACAGCGCGCACAGACGCTCCTGCTCGGCCCGGGCGCCGTCCCAGTCGCCCGCCCGGGCGAGGCGGTACAGGCGCACGTAGCCGTGCGGGTCGACGTTGGCGAGGCCCGGCACGGCCCCGTCGGCGCCCACGGCGAGGGCGGCGTCCGTGATCAGTTCGGAGCCGGTCAGCACGCTGAAGGTGGCGGTGGCCGGGTCGGTACGGGCGCCGGTGACGACCTCCCGGAAGCCGCCCAGATCACCGCTGGAGTCCTTCAGCCCCGCCAGGACACCCTCGGCGGCCAGCTCCAGGACCAGGGCGGCGGGAAGTCTGGCGGGCACCGAGACCGGGATGTCGTAGGCGAGGAGCGGGACCGGGCTGCCGGCCGCGACACGCCGGTAGTGGCGGGCGATCTCCGCGGGGTGGTGGGCGCGGGCGTAGAAGGGCGCGGTGACGACGACGGCCTGCGCGCCCGCCGAGGTGACGGCGGCGACGTGGTCGAGCACCCGGGCGGTGGTCATGTCGATGGCCCCGGCGAGGACGGGCAGCTGCCCGCCGAGATGGGACACCACCGCCTCCACCACCCGCCGCCGCTGCCGGTCCGTCAGGAACGCCGCCTCCGAGGTCGAGCCGAGCACGAACAGCCCGTGCACGCCGCCCGCCACCAGATGGTCGACCAGCCGCAGCAACGAGGGCACGTCCACCTCGCGGTCCTCGGTCAGGGGCGTGCAGACGGGCGGGACGACACCGGTCAGCGGGGCGGGGAAGGTCATGAGGGCTCCCTGGATGCGGCGGTTCGCTCTACGACTGCCATGCTCCTTGCACTGCTCTGTATAGCCGCCGCGCCGCTCCGCGGCAGGCTTCTGCGCCTGCCATGGCTCAGGTGCGCAAGCGGGAGCTGTTCGTCCCGCTAGCGGACCGGTCGTCTACGAGTTCGAGCCGTCGCCGAGGGAGGACTGAATTCCCTGCCACCTCTCATACTGATCTCGCCATGATGAGCTCTCGTAAAGAGCGAAGTTCGCTTCCGGCAAGGACAGGCCAAGAATTCGAGAGGCCACGTAGACCGACTCGATCGGAGACGTTCCGAGCTCACGCAGTTTTCGAAACACTTCCTCGTGTTCCGCTGTCCCATCCGCAGCGAACCTGGATGCGAGCGCATGCAGAGGCCTTCGGCTCATCCTACCCTCCTCCCGAGATCTTCCCGACATCATGCCGGGTGTACTTGCCGGTTTGGCTGGCGTGTTCTCACGGGCCTCGACCGCCGCCTGTTATCGTCCCATCCGTGTGCCCTGCAGGAATCTAGGAGGGCATCAGCGGCGTCGTTCAGGACCTGAAGCCCCTGCGCTTTCCAGATTCCGCACGAATGTATTCCACGGCATCGATCATTCCCGCGAAAAAGGATACTGGCAGCGTCCCGTGCGGCACAAAAATTACCTATTACCAGAGCAGGGTGGTGACCTCGAAGAGGTACCACCCTGTCGCTGTCCACTGCCATTACCGCACGCTGCACGCCGCGTGCTGAAAGCTGTCGGCGTATGACAGCAACTTACTGGTCGCCGAATTCCCCAAGCTCGCCGATCAGTCGCTGACGTGCCGCTTCCAACCGGTCAGAGTAGGAGGAATCGAAGATCGATGAGAGTTGCGTCTCCAACGCCCCGCTGATCCTGAACAGGGCAGACCAGACGGCGCGATCGTCGACAAGCGCCGAGAATTCTTCTCGATGCATGAAGCGGTTCATCCAGTCCGACAAAACCAGCGCTTGGTCGTCCGTCAATTCAAACTTCACGAGACCCTCTCCTCGGATCGCGACTTACATGCTATGCCCTCTTGCTAGAGCTTGCCATCTTGCAGCAAGTAGGTTAGCTGATCGCCGTAGGATTTCCACCCGCCGAGATACTCCCCGACATTAGGGCCACTCGCTGCAAACGATGCATGCAGCCCGGTGTCGTCTACGTAGTGAATGGCTGGCTGCCCTCTGAAGGTGCCCTGAATTTGTCGCGTATTTGGATTCTTCACGAACTGTTCAACTGCACGAATGAACTTTTGCCCGTTTGCCTTGTTGTAAGGGCCCTTTATGCCGAAGTCCTCGGCATGCATGACACCCTTGTCGCTGGTCCGCATGTAGTGATGTGGAAGTTTGTCGGACGACATCCACTTCGTTCCGCACCCCGGCCCGCTGTTGTGAACGAGGACCGGGGTCTGCCCTGCCAGCACATAGTACGTGTGCAGGTCGGCAATGGTGAGGTTGTATGTCCGGGCGGTCCCCTCGAACGAGCGGTTGTGCCGGACGGTGACGGTGCTGCCGTCGACGGTCCGGAGGGTCGCTCCTGCCCGCAGGTTCCCGGCCTTCACCCAGGTTCCGGAGGAGGGTGACCAGAAGGGGTGCTCGTTGGTGGCGGTGAGGTGTTCGGTGCCACGGCGGGTGCTCAGGGTCAGTTCGTCGAATCGCTTGTCGTGCTCGGTGACGATCCGGCGTGTCACCGCCCGAGCCCCGGTGACTCCGGTCAAGGGGTCGGTGGCGATGACCGAGTCGCCGATCTTGACGGATTCGATGTTCTTCGTCGCACCGTCCGCCATGAGGACCTTGGTGCCGGCGAGGAAGCATTGGAAGCACCTCTCCGCGGCTTTCACTGCGCGGGAGCCCTCCGCGATGTCCTCGACTCCCTCGGCGGCCTTCTTGAGCAGCTTCAGCTTGCCGATCGGGAGGACACCGGCGACGGCGAGGGTGCACTGGCCGAGTGTGGGATCTTTCGCGCAGTCCAAAAGGTCGTTGACGCCGAGGACCTCCATGCCGCCTTTGAGCAGGAGCTTGGCCAGGTCGGGGGATGCCTGGGGCAGTTCGAGGGTCTGGCCGGCCAGCGCACACGGCGGGAGACTGTCCCGGGACATGTAGGCGATGCAGCGCTTCCTGCTCTTGTCCTGCTTCTCCTTCTCGCGCTGCTGCTTGCGCTCGTCTTCGGCCTGTTTCCGGGCCGCGGCCTCTTCGGCCCGGCGCTTGGTCACCACATCCGACCAGGCCTTGGATGCCTCGGTGTTGGCCTCCGCGGCGCTCTTGCCCGCCGCAGTGGCGTCCGCCCGAGCGTCGTCGGCCGCGTATGTCGCGGCGGAGGCAGTGTCCCGTGCGTAGGTTGCGGACCATTCCGCCTGGGATGCCGATTCGTCGGCGTCGGCGGCGTCCTGGTCGGCTCGGTCGGAGGCGTTGCGGGCGGTCTTCGCCGAGGTGGCCGCCTGGTTGGCGCTGTCCTGTGCCTGGTCGGCGGACTTCTTGGCGTCGGCGGCGTACTTGCCTGCCTGGTCGGCGCTCTTCTGCGCCTGGGCGGCTGCCTTGTTCGCTTCGTCCTTGGCGTTCTTGGCGGTCGCGGCGGCCTTGGCCGCCAGCCAGCTGTCCTTGCGCGCGGAGGCTGCGATGCCGTCGGCCTCGTTGAGGAGGCGTTGCATCTGCGCGGTGTGGGTCTGGGCGAGTTTGTCCTTGCGGTCGGCCATGTACTGGCCGACCTGGATGAAGTCGTGGAGCTGGTCGGCGGGGCCGGTCAGTGCGATCTTCGCGGCCGCCTGCACCTCCGGTCCGCCGTCGTTGACCAGCTTGGAGGCCAGCACCCGCTCGTCCTGGTTGCGGGCCTGATACTGGCCGCCGTTCAGGAACTGCCGCATCGCATTCGGGCTGCCGTCGGCGAGGGCCGCCTTGGAGGCGTCCTTGACCGCCGGGCCGTCGGCGTTGTTGATCTGGGAGACGAGCACCCGGTAGTCGGCGGTGGCCACCGTGTACTGGCCGGTGGTGTAGAAGTCCCGGATCTGCTGGTCACTGCCGCCCAGGGCCTCCGTGGCACCGGTGCGGACGCTCTCGTACGGGCTGGTCGCGGCGAGGTCGGTGACCTGCTGGCGGATCTCGTCCGTCTCCGCCTGCTTGGCGCCGGTGCGCAGGTAGTCCAGGACCGCGCTGTCGTCACCGGAGAGGGCCTGGGCGGCGGCTTCCTGCCGCCAGGCTCCGTACTGCTTCAGGGCTCGCAGGGCCACGGCGCGGCCCTTGACGGCGATGTCCTTGGTGTCGGCTCCGGACTTGTCGGCCTCGGCCGCGAGGGCGGCGGTGTCCTCGCCGATCTGCTTGTCCTCCAAGGCGACCTTGGCCAGCTGGGAGGTGAAGGCGTCGGCGGCGTCCTTCTGCGACTGGGCCGTCTCCATCGCCGCGCCTGTCCGTGTCGCCAGGTCCTCGACCTCGCTCTTGCGGGCGATGGTGAACACCTTGTGCGCGGTGGCGGCCGCCGTGGTGGCGGTGTCGGCGGCCTCCTTGGCCTTGGCGGCCTGCTTGGCCGCCTCGTTGGCCGCGTTCGTGGCCTTCCCCGCCTGCTTGGCGGCCTCCTCCGCGGCATCCGCCGCGTTCTCGGCGTGCGTGGCCGCGGAGTTCGCCGCGTCCCGCGCGTCATAGGCGGCCTGGGCGGACTCGCCGGCCAGGGCCTCGGCCGCGTTCGCCGCCCGGTTCGCCTCACGGGCGTGGCGCCGCGTCTCGGCCGCGGCGGCCTGCGCCTCGCCGGAGTGGACACCCGCGGCATCCGCGGCACGGTTGGCGTCGTCGGCCGCATCCGCGGCCGCGTTCGCGTCGCCGGTCGCACTCAGCGACGCCTTCGCGGCAGCACCGGCGGCCAGAGAAGCTCTGCCGGCCTGCTCCGCGGCAGCCGCCGACGACTTCGCCAGGGCACCGGCAGCCCGCGCCTGCTTGGCGGAGTCCCGGGCAGAGTCTGCCTTGTTCTTGTCACTGGCCGCATCGGCGGCGGCCTTGTAGGCGGCTCCGGCCGCGTTGGCGGCAGCGGTCGCCGCGGCCGCGGTCTGCGCGGCGGCCAGCGCCGCGATACGCGCCGAACGGTCGGCGGCGTTCGCCGCGCCGATCGCCGTCTGCGCCGCCTCGGCCGCGGCCCGTGCCGCATCCGCCGCCTGACGGGCCTTGGCCGCGGCCCTGAACGAGTCGTTCTTCGCCGCCGCGGTCTCCTTCGCGGCCGTCTGCGCCGCCGCCTTGGCCAGCGCGGCGGCGGCGACCGCCTTGGCCGACGCCTCCTGCGCCGCCTTCGTGGCGTCATCGGCCTGCGCGCCGGCCTGTTTGGCCTGCTCGGTCAGCTGCGCGATCGTGGCATGCTCCTGGTCACGGTCGCGCGCAGTGAACTGCCCGACCTCCAGGAACTCGACGATGTCCTCCGGCGTTCCCTGCAGCGCAACCTTCCCGGCCGCCTTCATCGCCGGACCACCCGAGCCGATCAGCTGGGAGACCTGGACCCGGTTGTCCGTCTCGCGCGCCGTGTACTGGCCCTCCGCGAGGAACTTCGCCACGTCCTCGGGGGATCCCTTGAGTGCTGCCTTGCCCGCGTCCTGCACCCCGGGGCCGCCGAGGTTGATGACCCTTGATGCCTCGACGCGCTGGTCCTGCTCCAGGGGAGCCTTCCAGCCGCCCCGCAGGAACGCGGTCACATCGTCCGGGCTCTGCGACGCAAGAGCGGTCTTCGCCGCCTCCCGCACCGCCGGACCACCGGCATTGATGATCCGGCTCACGTCCACCCGGTCATCGACCGCCTGAAGAGCAGGCTGGTCATGGATGAACGCCCGGATCTCGTCGTCCCCGCCGAGCAGCGCCCGCTCAGCGGCTTCCTTGACACCGCTGCCACCGTCGCGCCAGTACTCGACCACAAGCCCGCGGTCGAGGGAGAAGTCCGAGTCGTCGTCCGCCGCCCTGGCCGGCGAGGCCCCGAGGAGTCCCGCCGCCAGAGTGAGCGGCAGCAGTGCGGTGGTTGCACCGCGCAAGGCGGTGCGGGTCCGGGCCCGTCTGGGCTCAACGGCCCGGCCGTGCGACGCCCCCACGGGGCGCCAGCGCTTTCTCATGTGAAGTCCTTTTGTGCCTGATGGGCTCCACGACATCCCGTGGCGGTGACCACTGCCCAGCCACGCGTCCGTCTCGTCACCAGCGAACGAAACTTGCGCATGCAATTCGCTGGTCAGGCGAGGCTGGGCGCGGCAGGGCAGCAACTAGGTTGATTCGTGGAGGAGTTGGGGGGTGCTTCACGATCACCTTACATATGCTTCACTGATGCGACCCATTGGGGATGATCAAGCACTCATTGACCGGAAGGAACTCGTGATGACGTCTCGCACCGGAAGGACCCTTGTTGTTGGAGCTGTGGCGGCTGTCGTAAGTTCCGTGGGTTTTGTCACATTGGCATCAGCTGTTGGGGGCGCTCCGGCCGAACCCGGGCCCGGCGACGCCCGAATGCCGTCCGCGGTCGAGACGTTCGACTATCCCGGAGCGGCCAAGATCCAGGCGGAACGTAAGATCACCCTGAAACGCGGTGACGGTCACATCATGCTCACCGACTGCGCCTCGGCCTTCGACATCAAGGTCGAGTCCCGCACCGCGGGCATGTACTACTGCTTCAAGGTCAGCGGCAAGCAGGGGTACCTGACCATGGAACTCCCCGACGCCTACGGCATCTGGACCCAGGATCACCCGGTCCGGGCCACGCTCACCACGGACGGCAAGCAGACCGTCGTCAACGCCGCCAAGAACGACTACACGCCGGTCGGCGAGGCGGGCGACACCAGCAAGCGATCCGTCCTCGTCGAGCTCCGCGTCACCGGCTGAGTACCGGCCCGACCGCACCGCCCGACTCTTTCCAACCCCTCACATTTGCAAGGAACCTCATGTCTGCCCTTCGTCCGCGCTCCGCGCGGACCGGCGGCCTGGCCGCCGCCGCGACGCTCGCCGCCCTCACCCTCTCGGCGGCTCCCGCGACAGCCGTCTCCGGCCCACAGGCCCCCGACGCCGTTTCCGCGGCCACCGCCCGGCTCGACATCGGCGGGCAGCGCGGCTGCTCGGCCGTGCTGGTCGCCCCGCAGTGGCTGCTGACCGCCGCGAGCTGCTTCACCGACACCCCCGGCGGCACCCTCACCCCCGGCGCGCCCAAGCTGAGGACGACCGCCACCCTCGGCGGCACCGCCCAGCAGGTGACAAACCTCGTTCCCCGCACCGACCGTGACGTGGTGATGGCCCAACTGGCCAAACCGGCCAGCGGCATCACCCCGATCCCGGTGGCCGACGCCGCGCCCGCTGCCGGGGACGAGATCCAGGCCGCCGGATTCGGGCGCACCCGGGAGGAGTGGGTGCCCGACCAGGTCCACGCGGCCACCTTCACCGTCCAGAACCTGAACGCCACCACCATGGACCTGGCGGCCAAGTCCGATGGCGCCGCGATCTGCAAGGGCGACACCGGCGGCCCCGCACTGACCACCGCCGGCGGCCACAGCGCGGTCCTGGGCGTCAACAGCCTGTCTGGGCAGGGCGGCTGCCTGGGCACCGACCCGGCCGAGACCCGCACCGGGGCGGTGGCCGCCCGGATCGACGACCTGGCCGGCTGGGTGCAGCAGATCGCCTACGGCACCGCCTTCGCCAGTGCACCCTGGAAGCACGCCGTACAGATGACCTCCGGCTACTACACCGGCGGCCGGCCCGGCGGCTCCCGCCACATGGACCTGATCGTGCGCTGGGACGACGGCGAGGTCACCCTCTACCAGGGCGGCCAGAGCAACGACCCCGCCCACCCCTTCGCCGCCGAATACCGGCTCGCGGCCGCCAAGAGCATCTGGGCCAAGGCCCTGGCCATCACCGGCGTCAACACCGGCTCCGGCACTGACGGACTCGTGGTGCGCTGGATCGACGGCGAGATGACCCAGTACACCACCGTCGACGCCAAGGGCTTCCACGGCGAGCAGCAGCTCGCCCCGCCCAGGACCGCCGCCTGGAAGGACGACGCCCGCCTCCTGACCGCCAGCCGCTTCATCCCCGGCGGCCACCGCGACGACCTGCTCGTCGACTGGAAGGACGGCCACGTCTCCCTCTTCGCCGATCTGGCCGCCAACGGGCTGAAGAAGCAGACCCAGATCGTCGCCAAGAACAACACCTGGACCTACGCCGACCAGCTCACCACCGGCTCCTTCACCGGCAAGAACACCGACGACCTGCTCGTGCGCTGGACCGACGGCGAGACCACCGTCTACCCCGGCCTGACCACCGGCAAGGCCCTGCCCGGCGAGATCAAGATCCGGCCCGCCAAGTCGAACTGGGCCGACGCCACCGTCGTCACCGCCGGCGCCTTCACCACCGACACCACCGCGAACGACATCCTCGTCCGCTGGGCCGACGGACACCTCTCCCTCTTTCCCGGGGCCGACGCCAAGGGCCTGCACGACGAAGTCCGCCTCACACCGACCAGTTGACCGGCTTCGCCACGACTGCCTTGCACGGCTCTGTATAGTCGCCGCGCCGCGCCGGGACACGCCCAAGGGGGACGCCACGCATGAACGAGCAGCCCGAGGGACTGTGGGACGAACACGACCAGGGCATCCTGCGGCTGCCCTCCGGGCGGCTTGTGCGCGGGCGGGGGCTGAGGCGGCCGCTCGGCCCCGGTGCCCCCGTCCCGTCGTACGGCGTCTATCTCCTCGGCAAGCAGCCTCCCGCGGTCCCCTGGGAGTCCCGGTGGCTGCGCTGGCCCGACTTCCGGCTTCCGGCGGATCGGGAGGCGGCTCGTTCGGTGCTCGCGCAGGCCCGGGAGAGGGCTGCCACCGTGAGAGTCGAGATCGCGTGCGGTGGCGGTCGGGGCCGTACCGGCACGGCCCTTGCCTGCCTCGCGGTGCTCGACGGCGTACCGGCGGGTGAGGCGATTGCGTACGTGCGCGAGCACTACCACCGGCACGCCGTGGAGACCCCGTGGCAGAAGCGGTATGTGCGGAACTTCGCGCCGCCGCCGCGGTCGACGCACAGCTTGGAGGGTCCGCCCCCGGGCAGGTAATTCCCTGCGCCGCACGGGACCCACCGCCTACCATGCGGTGCCATGACCTGGCGACATTGATCCCGCAGCCGTGCCTCCCGAGGGCCGCCTCGGACGCCCTCCCCTCCCCGGCGTCCGAACTGTCCCTGCGGGAAGGCCTCATGACACTTTCACCTGCGCGTATGCCCGCCACCGGGGTCCGGCGGCTGACGGCGACGCTGTACTCCTACGCGTTCCTCGACGACTTCATCCTGCTCTACCCGGTGTACGCGCTGCTGTTCAGCGACACCGGCCTGCCGACCTGGCAGATCTCCTCCCTCTTCGCCCTCTGGTCGGTCACCGGCGCAGCCCTGGAAGTGCCCACAGGTGCCTGGGCCGATGCCGTCTCCCGCCGGCTGTTGCTGTCGCTCGGCCCGCTGCTCACCGCCGCCGGATTCGCACTGTGGGTGCTCATCCCGTCGTACGGGGCCTTCGCACTGGGGTTCGTCCTCTGGGGCGCAGGCGGAGCGCTCGGCTCCGGTGCGCTGGAGGCTCTCGTATACGACGAGCTCGGGCGGCTCGGTGCGGCCGGCCGGTACGCCCACGTCATGGGGCGGGTCCGCGCGGCCGGTCTGGTGGGTGTGGTGGCGGCGATGGCGCTTGCCGGTCCGGTCTTCGCCCTGGGTGGCTATCCGGCCGTCGGCGCGGGGAGCGTTCTGTCCTGCCTGCTGGCGGCGGCGACGGCGACCCGACTACCGGAACGGCGAACTCCGGTCGCCCGGAGTGAGGGTTGGGCCACCACGCTGCGGGCGGGACTCGCCGACGCCCGCGCCGACCGGTCCGTGCGCGGAGCCCTGATGCTCATCCCGGCCGTGGGCGCCGTGTGGGGCGCGCTCGACGAGTACACCCCGCTTCTGGTGCGGGGCACCGGCGTACCGGACGGCACCGTCCCCTACCTGCTCCTGCTGATCTGGGCCGGTGCCACGACCGGCGGCCTGCTCACCGGAGCGTGCGCACGCCTGGGCCGGTCCGGACTCGCCACGCTGCTCGCGGGCGCCGCGCTCGCACTGGCCGCGGGGGCCGTTCTGCGGACACCGGCCGGCCTGCTGTTGGTGGCCCTCGCCTTCGGGGGTTTCCAACTGGCGACCGTGCTGGCCGACGCCCGGCTCCAGGCCCGCATCGGCGACGGCCGCCGGGCCACCCTGACCTCGGTCGCGAGCCTCGGCACCGACGTGGCGACGGTGGTGGTGTACGGCGCGTACGGTGCCGTCAGTTCGGCCACCCCGCACGCCACCGCCTTCGCATGGGCCGCGCTGCCGTACCTGGTGACGGCCCTGATCCTGAAAGCTCGGGGCTAGAGGCCGGCCACCCCCACGGCACCGACGAACCCGGCCCAGGTGGAGGCCCGGACCACCAGCACGGCACCGTCCGGCACCTTGCTGTCCCGGACGGGGACGACCCCGGGGACTCCGTCGGCGACCTCGACGCAGTCCTCGCCGCCACTACCACCGCTGTAAGTGCTCCTGCGCCAGCGGGCGTTGGTCAGGGCGTACCCGCGCATCGTCTGTCGTCCTCCGCCGCCGTTTCGGTCATGGCCAGGGACGCCTCCGGGGACAGAGCCGCGGCCCTGAGAAGATCGTAATCCGCCTTGACCCGCTTCACTACTGCTGGTTCGTCCAGCAGATTGACCGACAGCACGCCCTCTGTATGGTGGCAGCACAGAACCCCGTCCACTCGGCGGTCTGCGTCGAAGAGGCAGAGGAAATCCTCGCCTAATTGCGGACAGCTGGGGCGCTGCTCCGTGGAGACGGCCGCCCGGCTCGCCGCGGTCCTGCGGTGAGCGCGGTCCGTGCGCCGGTCGGCTCGTACGCCATGGACACCGGCACGGGCCGGGTCGGTGTCGTCATGGGGCACGAGGGGCCGTACGTGCAGTTGCGGCCCCTCGGCGGGGCCGGGAGTGGGACTGCGCGCCGGAGCTGGTGCGGGCGGCGCCCCCCGCCGAGCGGCTCGGCGCGGCCACGGCGTACGCCAACGCCCGCAGCCGCGGTGAGGTGCCCTGAGCAGCCGTGAGCCGCCCTCACACGTCGCGGTGGTCCACGGCCACGACCGTGGACGGCCGCCGCCGCGGCCCACACGGCGAAGACGGTCCAGCCGCCCGCCACCGTGGTCGGATAGCGCGAGACGAGGGTGGCGGCGAAGGAGGCACCGGCGATCACGGCCCCGTACACCGTCGTCACGGCGGTCACCTTGGCGGTCATCAGCGCCCGCCGGTCGGGGACGGCCGCGAACGTCGTACGGATCAGCCCGGTCGTGCCGAACCGGCCCGCGCCCGCCGCGAGCTGACCGGCATCACCGACCGGGAACGGGAGGTGCTGACCCTCGTCGGCGCCGGTCTGTCCAACGCCGAGACCGCCGCCGAGCTGTGCATCAGCGTGGCCACCGCCAAGACCTAGATGACCCGTCTGCTGACCAAGCTGGACGCACGCGACCGGGTCCAGCTGGTGATCACGGCGTACGAGGCGGGGCTGGTGTCGGTGCCACGGTGAGCGGTGCCGGTGCCGGTGTCACGTTGAGCGGTGCCGGTGTCACGGTGAGGGAAGTCCGACGACCGCGCCCGCGCGGGGGCTCACGGTGAGGGAAGTCCCACGACCGCGCCCGCGCGGCCCACGGCACGCTCTCCGTGGGCGAGAATGGACCCCATGAGTCTGTTCCGCGACGACGGCATCGTGCTGCGCACCCAGAAGCTGGGTGAGGCGGACCGGATCATCACGCTGCTGACGCGCGGGCACGGGCGGGTGCGGGCCGTGGCGCGCGGGGTGCGGCGGACCAAGTCCAAGTTCGGGGCCCGGCTCGAGCCCTTCTCGCACGTCGACGTGCAGTTCTTCGCACGGGGCAGTGAGCTGGTCGGGCGCGGGCTGCCGCTGTGCACGCAGAGCGAGACCATCGCGCCCTACGGCGGCGGGATCGTGACCGACTACGCCCGCTACACCGCCGGGACCGCCATGCTGGAGACCGCCGAGCGGTTCACCGACCACGAGGGCGAGCCGGCGGTGCAGCAGTACCTGCTGCTCGTGGGTGCCCTGCGTACCCTCGCCCGTGGCGAGCACGCCCCGCACCTCGTGCTGGACGCCTTCCTGCTGCGCTCGCTGGCCGTCAACGGCTACGCGCCCAGCTTCGGCGACTGCGCCAAGTGCGGGATGCCCGGCCCCAACCGGTTCTTCTCCGTCGCCTCCGGCGGCTCCGTCTGCGTCGACTGCCGGGTGCCCGGCAGTGTCGTACCCTCGCCGCAGACCCTGGCGCTGCTGGCCGCGCTGCTCACGGGAGACTGGGAGACCGCGGACGCCTGCGAGCCGAGGCACGTCCGGGAGGGGAGCGGACTGGTGTCCGCCTACCTGCACTGGCACCTGGAGCGCGGCCTGCGCTCACTCAGGTACGTGGAAAAGCAGTAACCGCAGTAACGACGAGGGAGACGAGAAGCACATGGCCGTACGCGGGTTCCTGGGGCGCCAGCGCCGCGAGTACCGGGCGCCGGAGCCGCACCCGTCCGGCGCGCGTCCGCCGAAGCTGCCCGGCGAGCTGGTCCCCGAGCATGTGGCCATCGTCATGGACGGCAACGGCCGCTGGGCCAAGGAGCGCGGGCTGCCCCGCACCGAGGGGCACAAGGTCGGCGCCGAGCGGGTGCTGGACGTGCTGCAGGGCGCGGTCGAGATCGGCGTCCGCAACATCTCCCTGTACGCCTTCTCCACCGAGAACTGGAAGCGCTCGCCCGACGAGGTGCGCTTCCTGATGAACTTCAACCGCGACTTCATCCGCAAGACCCGCGACCAGCTCGACGAGCTCGGCATCCGGGTGCGCTGGGCGGGCCGGATGCCCAGGCTGTGGAAGTCGGTGGCCAAGGAGCTCCAGGTCGCCCAGGAGCAGACCAAGGGCAACGACCGGCTCACGCTGTACTTCTGCATGAACTACGGCGGCCGCGCCGAACTCGCGGACGCCGCGAAGGCGCTCGCGGAGGACGTGAAGGCGGGGCGGCTCGACCCGGCCAAGGTCAGCGAGAAGACCATCCAGAAGTACCTGTACTACCCGGACATGCCGGACGTGGACCTGTTCCTGCGGCCCAGCGGCGAGCAGCGCACCTCCAACTACCTGCTCTGGCAGAGCGCCTACGCCGAGATGGTCTTCCAGGACGTGCTCTGGCCCGACTTCGACCGCCGCGACCTGTGGCGCGCCTGCGTGGAGTTCGCCTCCCGCGACCGCCGCTTCGGCGGCGCGATCCCGAACGAGGAGCTGCCGGCGATGGAGGGCCGCACAGAGGACAGCTGATCATGGGCAGTACGATCCTGACTCATGGTCATGGTCATGGTCATGGACATGAACATGGGGCGGGATGCGGTGCGGAACGGGGTCGAGCTGGTGTACCAGCCGACTGTGGGGGACTACGCGTCGGCACTGCGGGCGCGCAGGCGCGCAGGCGGGCCGGCCGGGCCGGCCGGATGCAGCGATGGTTCCCTGGTGTTCTGCTCGTCTGTGTCGCCATCGAGACCGCCCTCATGGCCGCCGGAGGCGACGGGTCGGTGACCTTCATCGTCTGGGGGCTCGTCGCCTCGGGACTGGTCGCGCTCACGCCCTGGCTCCAGGCACGGCAGATACACCGGCTCTCACAGCGGCAGGGCACGTTCCGCGCGACGGTGACGGACACCGGGGTGGCACTGAGCACCGACAACACCACTGCCGCCGTCAACTGGGCCGCGCAGCCCCGCTACGCGGAGACCCGGGAGGTGTTCGTCCTGTTGAGCGGTGACAAGAACGCCGTCGGATTCACTGCCCTGCCCAAGCGCGGCCTCCAGGACCCCGCGGACCTGGACCGGCTGCGGGAGATCCTCGACCGCAACCTGACCCGTCTCTGAGTCCCGGCCTCAGTTCTGCTGCGTCGCCGCGCAGTCCGCGCACGTGCCGAAGATCTCCACCGTGTGGGCGACGTTGACGTAGCCGTGCTCCGCGGCGATGGCCTCCGCCCACTTCTCCACGGCGGGGCCCTCGACCTCGACCGCCTTGCCGCAGACGCGGCAGACGAGGTGGTGGTGGTGCTCGCCGGTGGAGCAGCGGCGGTAGACCGACTCGCCCTCGGAGGTGCGCAGGACATCGACCTCGCCCGCGTCGGCGAGGGACTGCAGCGTGCGGTAGACCGTCGTCAGGCCCACCGAGTCGCCCTTGTGCCTGAGCATGTCGTGGAGCTCCTGCGCGCTGCGGAACTCGTCGACCTCGTCGAGGGCCGCCGCGACAGCGGCACGCTGCCGGGTGGCGCGGCCCTTCACGGGCGGTCCTGCGGTCGTCACCGGTTGCCTCCTCGACGCTGCGCCTGCCGGGCCATTGTGCCAGCCCGGACCGTGCGCGGTCAGGCTCCGGCCTCGTCGCCCGCGCCCCGAGTGGCCGGAATCGCGCACTCCACCGGGTCCCCGGCGGGCCGCGCCGCGGCCAGCGCCCGCGCGCGTCGCCGGGCCGGCGGCGCGGCCAGAGCGGTGAGCGCGACGAACGCCGCGATGGTCAGCAGCACGATCGTGGCACCGGGCGGCACGTCCTGGTAGTACGACGTGATCGTGCCGCCGATGGTCACGCTCACCCCGATGGCCACGGCGATCGCGAAGGTCGCGGCGAAGCTGCGGCCGAGCTGCTGGGCCGCCGCCACGGGGACCACCATCAGCGCGCTCACCAGCAGCAGTCCGACCACCCGCATCGCGACGGTCACCGTCACCGCCGCCGTGACCGCCGTCAGCAGGTTCAGCGCGCGCACCGGCAGCCCGGTCACCCGCGCGAACTCCTCGTCCTGGCTCACCGCGAACAGCTGCCGGCGCAGCCCCAGGGTGACCAGCACGACGAAGGCCGCCAGCAGACAGATCGCCGTGACGTCGGACTGCGAGACCGTGGACAGCGAGCCGAAGAGGTAGGAGGTCAGGTTCGCGTTGGAGCCGCCGGGGGCGAGGTTGATGAACATGACACCGCCGGCCATGCCGCCGTAGAAGAGCATCGCCAGGGCGATGTCGCCGCGGGTGCGGCCGTACCAGCGGATCAGTTCCATCAGGACCGCGCCGAGCACGGACACGAGCGTCGCCATCCACACCGGGGAGGTGGACAGCAGGAAGCCGAGGCCGACGCCGGTCATGGCCACGTGGCCGATGCCGTCGCCCATCAGCGCCTGGCCGCGCTGGACGAGGTAGATGCCGACGGCGGGCGCGGTGATGCCGACCAGGACGGCGGCGAGCAGCGCCCGCTGCATGAAGGCGTAGTTCAGGAAGTCCATCAGCTCAGCAGTCCCGTGCGGATCGGGTCGGCGCCCGTGGCGTCGTGCGGGTGTACGTGGTCGTGGCCGGGGAGGGAGTGCCGGCCGACTGCCTTCGGGGGCGGCCCGTCGTGCAGGACGCAGCCGTCGCGCAGGACGACCGCCCGGTCGATCAGCGGCTCCAGGGGGCCCAGTTCGTGCAGCACCAGCAGGACCGTCGTGCCCGCCGTGACCTGCTCCTCCAAGGTCCGTGCCAGCACCTCCTGGCTGGCCAGGTCGACGCCCGCCATCGGCTCGTCCATGATCAGCAGCTCCGGTTCGGCGGCCAGCGCGCGGGCGATCAGCACGCGCTGGTGCTGGCCGCCGGACAGGGCGTTCACCGGGTCCTTCGCGCGGTCCGCCATGCCGACCAGTTCCAGGGCGCGGCGTACGGCCGCGTGGTCGGCCCTGCGGAAGACGCCGAAGCGGGTGCGGGACAGCCGGCCCGAGGAGACGATCTCGGTGACCGTCGCCGGGACGCCGCCCGCGGCGGTCGTGCGCTGCGGGACGTATCCGACCCGCGACCAGTCGCCGAAGCGGCGCAGCGGGGTGCCGAACAGCTCGATCCGGCCGGCGCTCACCGGCACCTGGCCGATGACGGTGCGCACGGCTGTCGACTTGCCGGAGCCGTTCGCGCCGAGCAGGGCGACGACCTCGCCGCGGTGCACGGCGAGGTCGATGCCGCGCAGGACGGGACGTGAGCCCAGCTCGGCGCGGACGCCACGCAGGGATATGACGGGTTCGCCCATGGTGTGTTCCTCCGTGTGGCTCACTTGGCGCCCAGGGCCGTCTGCAGCGCCTTGAGGTTGGCGTCCATGACCTGGAGGTAGTCCCGGCCGTGCGACCTGGCGGTGATGCCCTCGACCGGGTCGAGGACGTCGGTGCGCAGGTTCGCGTCCCGGGCGACGGTCTTGGCCGTCCTGTCGCTGACGAGGGTCTCGTAGAAGACGGTCGTGATGCCGTCGGCCTTCGCCATCCTCTCCAGGTCCCTGATCCGCGCCGCGCTGGGTTCCGACTCCGGGTCGAGGCCGTTGACGGCCTCCTCGGTGAGGCCGTAGCGCTCGGCGAGGTAGCCGAAGGCGGCGTGCGTGGTGAGGAAGACCTTGTTCTTCGTGTTCCTCAGCCCGGCCGCGTACCGGGTGTTGAGGTCGCCGAGCTGCTCGACCAGGGCCGCGGTGTTCCTGCGGTAGTCGGCCGCGTGGTCCGGGTCGCCCTTCTCGAAGGCCCTGCCGACGCCCTCGGCGATCTGCGCGTAGCGCACCGGGTCGAGCCAGACGTGCGGGTCCCTGCCGCCGGGCTCATCGCCCGGGTGGGTGTCGTGGGCGGCGGCGTGGCCGCCGGCCTCGTTGCCGTGCACCTCCAGCGTGGTCAGCGCGGCGGCGTCGATCTTCGTCCGGATCTCCGACTGGGCGACGGCGTCGTCCACGGAGGGCTGCAGGCCCTTGAGGTAGAGCACCGCGTCGGACTCCTGGAGCTGCGCGGTCTGCCGGGCGCTGATCTCCAGGTCGTGCGGCTCCTGGCCGGGCTGCGTGAGACTGGTGACGTGGACGTGGCTCCCGCCGATCCGCTCGGCGAGGAAGGCCATGGGGTAGAACGACGCGACGACGTCGAACCTGTCCGTATTGCCCGCCGCAACGGAGGAGGAGCAGGCGGAGAGGGTGCCGAGACCGAGGGCGGTGGCCGCCGCGACCGCGGTCCCGGACACGAGGTGTCGCCGTCGTACGTTCATGACAGTCATTTTCAACAAAAATGGAAACCGTTGTCAACAAGCCTTGTTCCCCTGCCCCGCGGCGGTCCCTTACCCGGAACCGATTTGATTGAGGGGGAGCCCCCGCCGGTACCCTGAAGCATTCGCTCTGAAGCGTCTCGCTTCGTCGCCCGTCGTCGTAATGAAGAGAGCACCGTGGCCGCCGACAAGATCGACACCATCGTCAGCCTGAGCAAGCGCCGTGGCTTCGTATTCCCCTGCAGTGAGATCTACGGCGGCCAGCGCGCCGCCTGGGACTACGGGCCCCTGGGTGTCGAGCTCAAGGAGAACCTCAAGCGCCAGTGGTGGCGCTACATGGTGACGTCCCGCGAGGACGTGGTCGGCATCGACTCGTCCGTGATCCTGGCCCCCGAGGTCTGGGTCGCCTCCGGCCACGTCGCCACCTTCACGGACCCGCTGACCGAGTGCACCTCCTGCCACAAGCGGTTCCGCGCCGACCACCTGGAGGAGGCCTACGAGGCCAAGCACGGCCGCGTCCCGGAGAACGGTCTGGCGGACGTCAACTGCCCCAACTGCGGCAACAAGGGCCAGTTCACCGAGCCCAAGCAGTTCTCGGGCCTGCTGTCGACGCACCTCGGCCCGACCCAGGACAGCGGTTCCGTCGCGTATCTGCGCCCCGAGACCGCCCAGGGCATCTTCACCAACTTCGCCCAGGTGCAGACCACCTCGCGCCGCAAGCCGCCGTTCGGCATCGCCCAGATGGGCAAGTCGTTCCGCAACGAGATCACGCCGGGCAACTTCATCTTCCGCACCCGCGAGTTCGAGCAGATGGAGATGGAGTTCTTCGTCAAGCCGGGCGAGGACGAGAAGTGGCAGGAGTACTGGATGCAGCAGCGCTGGAACTGGTACACCGGGCTGGGCCTGCGTGAGGAGAACATGCGCTGGTACGAGCACCCCAAGGAGAAGCTCTCCCACTACTCCAAGCGCACCGCCGACATCGAGTACCGCTTCAACTTCGGCGGCAACGAGTGGGGCGAGCTGGAGGGTGTCGCCAACCGCACCGACTACGACCTCGGCGCCCACGCCAAGGCCTCCGGCCAGGACCTCTCCTACTTCGACCAGGAGGCCGGCGAGCGCTGGACGCCGTACGTCATCGAGCCCGCCGCCGGTGTCGGCCGCGCGATGCTCGCCTTCCTCCTCGACGCCTACGTCGAGGACGAGGCGCCCAACGCCAAGGGCAAGATGGAGAAGCGCACCGTGCTGCGCCTGGACCACCGCCTCGCGCCGGTGAAGGTCGCGGTGCTGCCGCTGTCCCGCAACCCGGAGCTCTCGCCCAAGGCCAAGGGCCTGGCCCAGACCCTGCGTCAGAGCTGGAACATCGAGTTCGACGACGCCGGCGCCATCGGCCGCCGCTACCGCCGCCAGGACGAGATCGGCACGCCGTACTGCGTGACCGTCGACTTCGACACCCTCGAGGACAACGCGGTCACCGTCCGCGAGCGTGACTCGATGAAGCAGGAGCGGGTCTCCCTCGACCAGATCGAGGGCTACCTGGCCGGCCGTCTGATCGGCTGCTGAGGTCCGCTGCGGCTTGCCGTCCGGAGCCCCCGGGCTCCGGCTCCTTCGCCCACCCGCCCAATCGACTCGATATCGGTAGGGGGGTGGGCGTTTTCGCGGGGCGGGCGCGCCCCTACGGCGCCCGGGCCGTCGTCGACCTCATCCGCATCCGCATCCGCACCCGGGCCGACGAGGGCGTTGTGCTCGCCGGTGGGGGGCGAACTGCTCGGCGCCCGGCCCGGGGAGTTCGCCGGGACGGTGGCCCGGGACGCCGGGACGCCGCGGGCCGCCGACCCCGGTCCGCAGACGAGGGGACTGCTGAACTCCCGTCTCGCCGGCGCCTTTCCGGCCTGGCGGCGGCTGCCGGGGCCGGTGGCGGAGCGGGGTCCTCAGCGGCCCTGAAGCGCCTTCACGTTGTCGCCGAAGGTCCAGTTCTTCGAGCCGTCCCAGTTCACCGACCAGGTCATCAGGCCCTTCAGAGCGGTGCCGTAGTGCCGCCACACCTGGGAGACCAGGGAGGGGGACATGTAGCCGCCGCCGGCGCCCGGCTGGGCGGGCAGTCCGGGGACCTGCCTGTCGTAGGGGACCCTGACGGTGGTGCCCTGCACGACCAGGCCCTTGTCGAGGCAGTTGGTCTGGGCAGTGAAGCCCTCCGCCGTGGCCGCCGAGTAGGAGTCGCCCCGGCAGCCGTACATGCTGCCGTTGTAGTACTGCATGTTCAGCCACCACAGGCGGCCGTTGTCGGCGTACTTCTTGACGATCGGCAGGTAGGCGCCCCAGATCGAGCCGTACGTGACGCTGCCGCCGGTGACGTAGGCGGTCTCCGGGGCCATCGTCAGGCCGAAGCCGGACGGCATCCGGGCCAGGACGCCGTCGATGATGCGGATCAGGTTGGCCTGGGACGTGGACAGCCGGCCGATGTCCCCGCTGCCGACCAGGCCGGTCTCGATGTCGATGTCGATGCCGTCGAAGTTGTACTTCTGCAGGATCGGCACGATGGTCGCCACGAAACGGTCCGCCACCGCCTGCGAACTCAGGTCGATGCCGGCCGCAGCGCCGCCGATGGAGAGCAGGATCGTCTGCCCGGACGCCTTGGCCGCGCACATCTCCTCGGGCGTCGCCACCTTCACACCCGTGTCCATGCCGTCCTCCCACAGGGCCGTTCCGTCGGAGCGGATGACCGGGAAGGCCGCGTCGATCACGTTGTAGCCGTGCGCGGCCATGCGGGAGTCGGTGATCGGGGTCCAGCCGAAGGGCGGGTGGACGCCGTTCGCCGAGCCGTCCCAGTTCTCCCAGTAGCCCTGGAGGACCTTGCCAGCGGGCCTCGGCTTCACGGCGCAGGTGCCGGTGCCGGCGGCGGAGGTGGTGGGGGCGGTGGCGGAGGCCGTGGGGGCGGTGGCGATCGAGAGCGGGGCGACCACGGCCGTGATGAACGCGGCGGCCGCCAGGCGCAGTCTGCGGCGGATCATGCGGAGCCTCCCGTGGGGGGTGCGGTGAGGTGTCGTAGGCATGACAGTGCTCTGGTCCAGACCTTTCGTCAATGGGTCCGGACCAGGCCCCGCCGCGGTCGAGGCGCATGACAGATGACAGATATTGAATTCTGTCATCTGTCATGCGAGGGTGGGTACCCGTCCTCCCGAGACATCCGAAGGAGCTCTCATGGACACCCGCCACCTCGGCACCACCGGCCCCCGGGTCTCCGCCCTCGGCCTCGGCTGCATGGGCATGTCCGCGCTGTACGGCGAGGCGGACCGGGCCGAGTCCGTCGCCACCGTCCACGCCGCCCTGGAGGCGGGGGTGACCCTCCTCGACACCGGCGACTTCTACGCCATGGGCCACAACGAGATGCTGATCGGCGAGGCGCTGCGCACCGCCCCCGCCGCCCGCCGTGAACAGGCCCTGGTCAGCGTGAAGTTCGGCGCCCTGCGCGACCCGGACGGCAACTGGAGCGGTTACGACGGCCGACCGGCCGCCGTGAAGAACTTCGCCGCCTACTCGCTCCAGCGCCTCGGTGTCGACCACATCGACGTGTACCGGATCGCGCGCGTCGACCCGGACGTGCCGATCGAGGAGACGGTCGGCGCGATCGCCGAGCTGGTCGAGAAGGGGTACGTGCGCCACATCGGTCTCAGCGAGGCCGGCGCCGACACGATCCGCCGGGCCGCGGCCACCGCGCCGATCTCCGACCTGCAGATCGAGTACTCGCTCATCTCACGCGGCATCGAGGACCGCATCCTGCCCACCACCCGTGAGCTGGGCATCGCCATCACGGCGTACGGGGTGCTCTCGCGCGGTCTGATCTCCGGGCACTTCACCCGTGACCGGCAGCTCGGCGCCAACGACTTCCGCGCGTACTCGCCCCGTTTCCAGGGCGAGAACCTCCAGCACAACCTGAACCTCGTCGAGGGACTGCGGAAGGTCGCCGAGGCCAAGGGCGTGACCGTCGCGCAGATCGCCATCGCCTGGGTGCTCTCCCGGGGCCAGCGGCACAACACGGACATCGTGCCGCTGATCGGGGCCCGTACCCGCGAGCGGCTGGGCGAGGCGCTGGGCGCGCTTGACGTCATCCTCGAACCGGCCGAGCTCGTGGCGATCGAGGAGGCCGTCCCCGCGGACGCGGCCGCCGGTGAGCGCTACCCCGAGGCGCAGATGGCCCAGCTGGACAGCGAGCGCTGATCATGGCTCGGGGCCCGGCCGCACCTCGGGGCACGGTCGTGGCGCCGGGTACGGTCTAGGCATGTCACCCACCACCGAGACCCTGACCGCCGAGCGCATCCTCGAGGCGACGGAGGAGGTGCTGCGCCGGCACGGGCCGGCGAAGGCCACCGTGGTGGACGTGGCCCGCGCGCTCGGCGTCAGCCACGGCAGCGTCTACCGCCACTTCCGCACCAAGGCGGCGCTGCGCGAGGCGGTGACCAAGCGGTGGCTGGACCGCACCTCGAAGGAGCTCGCCGGGATCGCCGCCGCCGAGGACCGCGACCCGGAGGCACGGCTGCACGACTGGCTGCGGGCGCTGTTCGACGCCAAGCGCCGCAAGGCCGGCTTCGACCCCGAGCTGTTCGCCACGTACTCGGTCCTCACCGGTGAGAACGGCGCGGCGGTCGGCGAGCACATCGCAGATCTGACCGCCCAGCTGACCCGGATCGTCGCGGCGGGTGCCGCCGCCGGCACCCTCGTGTCCGCCGATCCGGCCGTCACGGCTCACGCCCTCTTCCACGCGACCGGCCGCTTCCACGACCCGTGCTACGCGCGGGAGTGGGAGCGGCCGGAGATCGAGGAGGAGTTCGAGGCGGTCCTCGATCTGGTGCTGCGCGGGCTGCGGGCCCCTGGAGCGGCTTCGTGAGCGGCCCCGGGGCCGCGGTCAGGTGACCTTCAGGGTGACGGCCGGGGAGTGCGCCGTGCCGGACGAGGTCGCCACCCGGATGTGCTGGGTGCCCTTGGCGGTGAGCTTGCGGGTCAGCGTGTAGGTGTTGCCCTTCTTGACCAGGGTGGTCGAGCGCAGCGTGGTCCACTTGCCGTTGCGCTGGAGCTGGAGGACCAGCGTGGTGCCGGCCTTCAGACCCGCGGTGCGCCCGGTGAACGTCACCGACTGCCCGGCCTTGACCGTGGTCCGGCTGGCCCTGACGGTGATCGACCGCATCATGGTCATGCTGGGCATGGTGCTCGGCATGCCGGTGTGCGTCATGCCGGGCTTGGGCTTGGGCTTCGGCGCGGTGACGGCGAAGGCACCGGCCGAACCCGCCGTCAGCAGTGCGGCGGACAGGGTGCCGGCGGCCAGCGCACGGACGCAGCGGCTGTGGAGGGTGGAGTTCATGGCGGAGTTCCGCTCCTTTCGAAGGATGTCCCCCCCACCGCGCGGCCCGGTCTGCGGTCCCGGCCGCGCTCATCCAAGTTGGCCCGAGCCCGGCGTGAGGGCCACTTGGATCAGTTCGGACTCCGGGTAACAGAACGCCAACTCCGGGTGAAACCCGCAGCTCACGGCCTATGGAATGACTTACTTGTTTCTCACCTTCGGCCGGGCGTGTGCAGCGTGTGATCAGGCGGTCGCCCGCCAGAAGTCCCGCATCAGGGCGGTAGGCGTCGGGTTCCGCATCCCCGCCTGGGTGAGCAGGATCGTGACCGTGCCGGTCGGCGGAACGAGGTGGGCCGTCGTGCCGGTGCCGCCGACCCAGCCGTAGCGGCCGGGCACGTTCCAGGGGTCGGCGGGAGTCACGTCGACCTGGCCGCCGTAGCCCCAGCCCTGGCCCTCCAGGAAGAGGGCGGCGATCTCGCGCTGCCGTGCGGTGAGATGGTTCGTGGTCATCCGGCTCACCGAGGTGGGGGTCAGCAGGCGCCTGCCCGTCGCCTCGCCACCGGCGAGGAGCATCCGGGCGAAGGCCAGCCAGTCGTCGGCCGTGGAGACCAGGCCCCCGCCGCCCGACGGGAAGGCCGGCATCCGGCTCCAGTCGCCGTCGGGGGTGTCCGCCAGCTCCAGGGCGCCGGTCTCGGCCGTGCGGTAGTAGCTCGTGAAGCGGTCCCGCCGGTCCGCCGGCACCTCGAACGCCGTGTCCCGCATGCCCAGGGGTTCGAAGACCCGCTCGGCCAGGAACTCCGGCAGCGCACGGCCCGAGGCGCGGGCGACCAGAATGCCCTGGAGGTCGGAGGAGGTGCCGTACAGCCAGGCCTCGCCCGGCTGGAACAGCAGCGGGATCCGGGCCAGCCCGGTCAGCCAGGTGCCGGGGTCGGGCCACTCCTGCGGGGCGCGGCCGTCCTTCTGCACCCCGAACAGGGCCTGGACCGCCGGGAGCGCGAAGTCGGAGGGAAAGCCCCAGCCGGTGCGGGAGCTGAGCAGGTCCTCCACGGTGATCGGGCGGGCCGCCGGGACCACGTCGCCGACCGGGCTCGACGGGGTGCGGACGACGAGCGGCTTCGACAGCTCCGGCAGCCACTCGGCCACCGGGTCGTCCAGGCCGACCCGGCCCTCCTCCACCAGCATCAGCACCGCCGCCGCCGTGATCGGCTTGCTGATCGAGGCGATCCGGAAGATCGAGTCCCGGGCCATCGCGGCGGTGCCGTCGGCGTCCACCGAGCCCACGGCCACCACCTCGACGTCGTCGCCGCGGGCCACGAGGCCCACGGCGCCGGGCACCGTCCCGTCGTCGGCGTACCGGCGCAGGGTGTCGTGCAGAGCGCTGGTCATGTCCGTCCTTCCGGCGTGCGGGTGCGTCCCACGTACGACTCTCCGCGCCGCTGCAAGTCATCGGCCTTCAGCGGGACCTGCCGGACCCGACGGACCTCGTCGGAGCCTGCCGGATCTCGTCGGAGCCTGCCGGACCTGCCGGACCTCATCGGGACGGGTGCGCCGCCGTCGGGTCCACCGTCGCCTGATGGGCCTCGGCGAGGTGTTCCTCGGCCTTCAGCCAGGGCAGGAACTGCGCTCTCCGGCGCCAGCCGCACGTGTCGCATCTGATCGTGCGCTGTACTCCCGTGCGCCGCACCCGGACCACGTGCTCCCGCCCGTGCCCGTCCCAGCGGCTCACCTTGCTCGAGTCGATCTGCGGCATGACGCCTCCAGCGGCCTGGTCCGGTGAAACCCTCAGCAGCCAGGAGTGTGCAGCAAGACCAACATCAACAGGGTGTTTCGCGGCGTGAGTTGGCCAACCCGTGGCTTTGGCGTCAGCCGACCGTGCGCGGCAGCCGCAGGCTCAGCAGTCCGGTCAGGGCCACGCCCGCCAGCTGGACGAGCAGCGTGGTCACCAGGGCGTCCCGCATGCCGAGGCCCGGCACCAGGGAGAGGAACAGCGTGCCCAGAGTGGCCACGCCGAGCGCCAGCGACGACTGCTGGGTGGTGACCATGACCCCGCTGCCCACCCCGGCCCGGGCGGACGGCACCTCGGAGAGGACGATCCGGAAGATGATGGGCAGCTGGAGCGCCTGGCCCGCGCCGGCGACCGCGGCCCCTGGCAGCAGCTCGACGAGGCCCAGCTCCGGCCAGGACCGCCAGGCGGCCAGCGTCATCAGGGCCACGCCCACCGCCTGCACGACCGCGCCCGCGGTCACCACGCGTGTGCCGTACCGGGCGACCAGCCGGGGCCCGGCCAGCGAGACGAAGAAGAACACGACGGCCATCGGGGCCAGCGCCAGGCCCGCCGGCACCGGACCGAGGCCCGCGCCGCGCTGCAGGGCCACCGCGATGACGAACATGAAGCCGCTGAACCCGATGGAGAACGGCACGATCATCACCAGGCCGCGGCGCAGCGACACCAGATGGAACAGGCTCGGCGGCACCAGCGGCGTACGGCCCTGCCGGTCCGCCCGGCGCTCCACCGCGTAGAACGCGGCCGCCACGCCCGGGAACGCGGCCAGCGACAGCCAGGTCCACAGCGGCCAGCCCGCCGCGCGGCCCTCGGTGAGCGGCGCGAGCAGCGTCAGCAGCGACACCGCGAGCAGTACGGTGCCGGGGCCGTCGACCGGCTCCGGGTGCTGCGAGCGGGTCTCCGGCACGGCCCGGGCGGCCAGCACCAGGCCGGCGATCACGACGGGCACGTTCACCAGGAACACCGAGCGCCAGCCGGTGCCCCAGACGTCCGCGGCGACCAGGACGCCGCCGAGGATCTGCCCGGCCACCATGGACAGGCCGGCCGTCGCGCCGTACAGGCCCATCGCCCTGGCGCGCCGGGGCCCGGAGGTGGCCGCCTGGATGGTGGCGAGGACCTGCGGCAGCATCGCGGCGGCCGCTGCGCCCTGCGCCACCCGCGCCCCGACCAGCGACCAGGCGCCGGGTGCCAGCCCGCAGGCCAGTGAGGTCAGGCCGAAGGCGGCCATGCCGCCGAGGAAGAGCCGGCGCCGGCCGAAGAGGTCGCCGAGCCGGCCGCCGAGGACGAGCAGGACGGCGTACGCCACCCCGTAACCGGCGACGACGAGTTCGAGGACGGCCTCGCCGGCGTGGAGGTCCCTGCCGATGGTGGGCAGGGCGACGTTGACGATGAAGAAGTCGATGAGGGGCAGTGCCGCGGCCAGCAGCACCGTGAACAGTCCGAGTCCGCCCAGCGCCGGAGGCGCCGAGGGGGACCGGACGGTGCGGGTGGAGAGGGTTTCGGTGGTCACGGCTCCGAGCCTGCGCCTGTCCTCAGACGGGTACCAGAGTGTCCTTATCCTGGTAGCGGCAGTACCTGGAAACAGGGTCCGGGCGGCGGCAAGCTGGGACCATGACGACCATGGCACAGGAGACGCCGGTGGGCACAGCGCAGCCCGAGCGGTCCACGAAGGCCGCGGCATCGGCCGTCCGGCGGCACGAACTCGCCGCGTTCCTGCGTCACCGCCGCGAGCACATCACCCCCGAGCAGGTCGGTCTGCCGCGCGGCCGCCGGCGCCGCACTCCGGGCCTGCGCCGCGAGGAGGTCGCGCATCTCTCGGCGGTCGGCGTCACCTGGTACACCTGGCTCGAACAGGCCCGGGACATCCAGGTCTCCGTCCAGGTCCTCGACGCCCTCGCCCGCACCCTGCTGCTCGACCCCGGAGAGCGCGCCCACCTCTTCCAGCTGGCCGGCGCCACGGACCCGGCCCCGGCGACCGTCTGCCCGTCGGTCACCCCGGCCCTGCGGTCGGTCCTGGAGCAGATCGAGCCCTTCCCGGCCTGCCTGCAGAACGGCAGGTACGACATCCTCGCCTACAACCGCACCTACGGCCTGCTCTTCTGCGACCTGGACGCGGTGCCGCCCGAGGACCGCAACTGCATGATCCTTTCGTACACCAACGAGGAGTGGCGCTCCTCGATCGTGCACCTGGAGGACACCACCCGGCTCATGGCCGCCCGCTTCCGCTCCGCGATGGCCGGCCATCTCGCCGAGCCCGCCTGGAAGACCCTGCTCAAGCGGCTGTGCGACCAGTCCCCGGACTTCCGCGAGGCCTGGGACCGGCACGAGGTGGTCGCCCCCGCGGGCAAGCGCAAGGAGTTCCGCAACGCCCACGTCGGCCGCATCACCGTCGACCACACCGACCTCTGGCTCAGCCCGGAGGCGGGACCGCGCATGGTGACGTACGTGCCGGCGGACGAGGAGTCCCGGGAACGGCTGGAGAAGCTGCACGCGATCGCGCTGGAGCGCCGGGCGTAGCCGCTCGGACGGCGGTTCAGGCGTTGACGCCCGCCGCCTGCCGCACCTCGTTCTCCTGCAGCCGCCCGGCCGTGCGCTCGGCCGTCCTCCTGGCCCACCGGCCACTGCTGAGTGCCCCCAGCACCAGCACCGCGGCCCCGCACGCCACCAGCACCCACCACCCGGGGCGCGCGGCCGACACGAACATCCGCCGGTACGAGGACGAGCCGACACCGGAGGCCAGCAGCGCGCCGACCACGGCGACCCCGAGCGTCTGCCCGAGCTGCCTGCTGGTGGAGGCGACCGCCGCCGCGACTCCGGCCTGGGCGCGCGGCATCCCGGAGACCGCCGTGTTGGTGATCGGGGCGTTGACGAAGCCGAAGCCGATGCCGAACAGGACGTAGCCGACGACGAGTGTGCGGTTGGACGTCTCGGCCTCGAAGGCCGCGAACAGCACCGCGCTGACGGTCATCGCCGCGCCGGCGATCAGCAGCGGCAGGCGTGGTCCCCGGCTGCCGACCAGCCGCCCGGACAGCGGCGCGCACAGGAAGGTCGGGGCGGCCATGGGCAGCATCCACAGGCCCGCGTGCAGGGCGTCCAGGCCCCTTACGTTCTGCAGGTAGAGCGTGGACAGGAACAGGAAGCCGCCCAGGGCCGCGAACGCGCTGATCGCGATGAACGTGGCCCCGCTGAACGGAGCGGAGTGGAAGAAGCGCAGGTCGATGAGGGGCTCGGCGCGGCGTGGCTCGTACCGCAGCAGGCCGAGCAGGGCGGCCAGGGCGACGGCGGCGAAGGGGAGAACGGTGGTGAGGCCCGCGTTCGGCGCTTCGATGATCGCGTAGGTCAGCGCGCCGAACAGGGCGATGACCAGCACCTGGCCGACCGGATCGGGGCGGCGGGCCTTCGGCGCGCGGGACTCGGGGACGAGGCGGAGGGTGAGCAGGAGCGCGGCGAGGCCGACGGGCAGGTTGACCCAGAAGATCGAGCGCCAGCCGACCGACTCCACCAGCAGCCCGCCCACCAACGGGCCCGCGGCCATGGATATGCCGACCACGGCGCCCCACGCGCCGATCGCGCGGGCGCGCTCGCCCGGGTCGGTGAAGGTGTTGGTGATGATCGACATGGCGACCGGGTTGAGCATCGAGCCGCCGACCGCCTGCACCATGCGGAAGACGACCAGCAGTTCGAGGTTGGGCGCGAGGGAGCACAGCAGCGAGCCGATGCCGAAGACGACCAGACCGGCCATGAAGACGCGTTTGCGGCCGATCCGGTCCGCGGTGGAGCCCGCGAGCATCAGCAGCGAGGCGAGCACCAGCGTGTACGCGTCGATGGTCCACTGCAGTCCGGACGTGCTCGCGTGCAGCTCGCGCTGCATCGAGGGCAGGGCGACGTTGAGGACGGTGTTGTCGAGACTCACGATCAGCAGGCTCATGCAGCAGATTGCGAGCACCAGCAGACGCCGTCGAGGGCTGAGCTCGGGCATGCGTCCCATGGTACGGGATTTCGATAGTGCGGTTAACTAATGACTACTACATGATCTTTGGGCATGCGTGACAATGGGGGAATGCCCACGCCCGAGTCCCCCCTGCAGATCGGCCCGCACACCGTCCGGCCGCCGGTCGTCCTGGCCCCGATGGCCGGTATCACCAACGCGCCCTTCCGCACCCTGTGCCGGGAGTTCAGCGGTGGCAAGGGCCTGTTCGTCAGCGAGATGATCACCACCCGGGCCCTGGTCGAGCGCAACGACAAGACGATGCAGCTGATCAGGTTCGACGCGAGCGAGCGTCCGCGCTCGATCCAGCTGTACGGCGTCGACCCGGCCACCGTCGGCAAGGCCGTCCGCATGATCGCGGAGGAGGACCTCGCCGACCACATCGACCTGAACTTCGGCTGCCCGGTGCCGAAGGTGACCAGGAAGGGCGGCGGCTCGGCGCTCCCCTACAAGCGCAATCTGCTGCGCTCCATCCTGCGCGAGGCGGTCAGCGGCGCCGGCGACCTCCCCGTCACCATGAAGATGCGCAAGGGCATCGACGACGACCACCTCACCTATCTCGACGCCGGCCGGATCGCGGTCGAGGAGGGCGTGACGTCCATCGCGCTGCACGGCCGCACGGCCGCCCAGCACTACGGCGGCACCGCCGACTGGGACGCGATCGCCCGCCTCAAGGAGCATGTGCCGGAGATCCCGGTCCTCGGCAACGGCGACATCTGGTCGGCCGGGGACGCGCTGCGGATGGTCCGCGAGACCGGCTGCGACGGCGTGGTCGTGGGCCGCGGCTGCCTGGGCCGGCCGTGGCTGTTCGCCGACCTGGTGGCGGCCTTCGAGGGGCGTACGGACTTCTGTGCGCGGCCCGGCCTGCGCGAGGTCGCCGACGTCATGGTCCGGCACGCCACGCTGCTCGGCGAGTGGATCGGCGACGAGTCGCGCGGCGTCGTCGACTTCCGCAAGCACGTCGCCTGGTACCTGAAGGGCTTCGCGGTCGGCTCCGAGATGCGCAAGCGGCTCGCGATCACCTCCTCCCTGGCCCAGCTGCGCGCCGGCCTGGACGAGCTGGACCTCGACCAGCCCTGGCCCGCCGGCGCCGACGGCCCACGCGGCCGCACCTCCGGCAACAACCGGGTGGTGCTCCCCGACGGCTGGCTGAAGGACCCCTACGACTGCGCGGGCGTCGGCGAGGACGCGGAGCTGGACACCTCCGGCGGCTGAGGCGCCCTCGACAGCGCCGGTGGCCCGGCCGACACTGATCGGCGTGGCGGACAGCGCGTTATGGGTGGCGGCCCTCACCGGCGGTACGGCGGTGCTGGCGAGCTGGGTGGCCAACGTCGGGAACGTACGCGCGGCCAGGACACAGGCGGAGGCGTCGGCCGAGGCCCAGCATCGCGAGCGGATCCGGGACGGGCGGCGGGCCGCCTACCTGGAGCTGATGGAGCGCGCCCACACCATGGGCGAGCTGTATCGGCGGGTCGTCGACGCACACTTCCAGCACGGGGACGGAGAGCGGTTCCTGAACCGGGTTCAGGAACTGCGCGTCGCGGTGCGCGAAGCCTACGACCCGCTCATGCGCGGTGTCCGCGCCATCGGTCTGGAGGGCCCCGCCGGGGCGGCCGCGGCCGCCGGGGCCGTGCTGACGGCGGCGACCGAGGTCAGCCGGTCCCTGTGGCACGTGTCGCTCGGCGAAGCCGACGCCCGCGCCCGCTTCGACACGGCCCGGGAGGCGTATCTGGGCTCCCTTGAGCGGTTCGTCGAAGCGGCGCGCGTGGCGATGGAGGCGTCCTGAGCGGGCGGATCAGCCCTTGGTCAGCCCTTGGTCAGCCCTTGGACGGATGCGGGGTGGAGCCGTAGGCCGTCAGGAAGCGGTCGCGGAAGGAGCTCATCTTCCAGACCGGGGCGTCGTGGGCCGGGCGCAGTCCGTCCGTCCAGCCCCAACCGGCGATCTTGTCAAGGACTTTGGGGTCCTTGGCGACGATCGCGCACGGCACGTCACGGCTGGCGTGGTCGCCGCTGACCCGGGCGATGGGCTGGTGGTCGCCGAGGAAGACGAGCACGGTGTTGTCGTTGCCGTAGCGCTCCAGCCACTGGGTCAGGGCGGTCACCGAGTACTGGACCGACTTGCCGTACTCCTCGCGGGAGCGGGTCGGGTTGGTGATGATGTCCTGCGGCTTGGTGCCGGCCGCCTCGATGCCCTTGAACACCGAGCCGTCTCCGAGCTGGTCCCAGGGGACCATCTTCGGGATCGGCGCCCAGGGCTGGTGGCTGGAGGTCAGGATCACGAACGACGTCAGCGGCTTGTCATGCTTCTTGCTGTGCACCAGACGCTGGAAGGACTCGAGCGCGTACTGGTCGGGCATGGTCGACCAGCTGAACTTCGGTCCCTTGTAGCCGACCTGGAAGGCGTTGTAGACCTTGTCCAGGCCGTACCACTTCGCCTCCGGCCAGCCCTTCTGCACGCCCGGCATGACGCCGACCGTGTCCCATGCCCCGGTCTTCCTGAACGCGTCGGTGAGAGTGAGGTGGTCGCCGGCGGTCACCGTGCGGTAGCGGTTCTGGTTGTCGATCCACAGGCCCGACATGAAGGTGGAGTGGCCGAGCCAGCTGCCGCCACCGTACGTCGCCGACGTCAGCCAGCCGCTCTTGGCGTGGAAGCCCGCCCTGGCCAGGGCCTGGGTGCTGGTTTCGAGCGTCCTGTCGACACCGGGCGCCATGATCGGGTCCTCGATCGCGCTGCGGCCGTAGCTCTCGATGAACGTGAAGATCATGTCCTTGCCGCGCAGGTCGGGCACGAGCTGGCTGCCCGGGGTGTCGCCGAACGCGTCCACCTTCGCCGTCTTCGCGAACTCCCGCTCGTCCCGGATCGTCGAACGCAGCGCCTGCTCGTGGTACTTGAGCATGGTGATGGTGTGCTCGGAGGCCAGCGGGATGCCGGAGACCTGGAGGTTGAGCGTCGAACACGTCATCCAGACGGCACTGACCAGCAACAGGCCACGGGTCGCCCGGGACTTGTCGCGGCCGAGGAACTCGCCCACCCGGACGACCGCCAGGGCCATCACGACGAGCACCGTCAGCACCAGCAGGACGACACCGACGGCGGCCAGCAGTGCCGTCGTACCGCCCAGGGTGTCCGCGAGGTAGGACTGGGCGTCGTCGAGCAGCTGCCAGTCCAGGACCACGTTGAAACTGCGGCCCAGGTACTGGTTGAACTCGATGTCGGTCAGGTTCAGCACGGTCAGCACGCCGAGGCCCACCCCGCCGAGCACCGCCACGACCAGCCGGGGCCTGCGCGGCAACGCGATCAGCACGGCCGCCCCGAGCAGCGCCTCCACCGGAATCCGAGTGAACGCCGCGAGACGCAGCTGCTCCTGCTTGTTCGGCAGCAGCAACGCCAGGACGACGAGGGCCAGGGCGAGGAGGGTGACAGCGAGGGAGAGCACCTGCGCGGGGCGCGGGTGCGCACCCTTCCACCGGCGCCAGGCCCGGCGGGCGGTCCGGGGGCGCAGGGCGCGGAGGGTGTGAAGGGCACGGAGGGTACGAAAGGTGCGCACGGCACGCGGAGAGCGGGCGATGCCGGGGGATGCCGGGGAGAGGGTCTCGCCGCCGGGGGAGACCGACCCGGCGGGCCCGTCCGCCGCAGCGTCCGGCTCCGAGGGCCCGTCCGCCGCAGCGTCCGGCTCCGCGGGTGCGTCCTGGACGCGGGCGGCGGTCCCGGCCGACTCTGGTGCACCGGTTTCCGGCAGGGCTGGTGCGGAGGCTGATGCGGAGTCGTCCCCAGCAGGCCCGTCCTCCGCAGGCCCGTCCTCCGCAGGCCCGTTCTTCGCGGAACCGTCCTCCGCGGGCCCGCCCTTCGTGGGCCGGTCCTTCGTGGACCCGTTCTTCGAAGGCCCGTTCTTCGCGGACCCCTCCTCGGCGGAACCCGGTGCCCCGGCCTCGGCCTCGGAGCGGCCGGCCGCTTCCGCCTTGCCGGCGTGTGGCTGGCCCGCCTCCGCCTCGTCTGCGTGCGCCTTGCCCGCCTCCGCCTCGCCCGCCTCCGCCTCGTTCGCGTCCGCGTCGCCCGTGTTCGCCTCGTCCGTGTGCGACTCGCCCGGGGCGACCCGGGGCGCGGGTACCTCGCGGGCCGGGTCGGCCCGTACCGGACTCCCGTCGGCGCCCGGTGGTACGACGTCGACCTCGCTCGCCCCGGCCGTACCCGATGACTGGCGTGTACTCGTGTGCTGAGGCACCCCGAAGGTCCTTCCGTGCGCGGAGTCGCGAAGCGGCGGGCCACGCTGGGGAGGCTTGACGGGCTCCGGTGGAGGCGCCGGCACGCACCGGCTCCCCGAACGGGCCCGCCTGACCCGCCGCACTCCCGTACGGCCTGTCCGCCTCCCCCGTTCACGGCGCTCGGCAAACACCCGGCAAACGGCTCGCCAACTGCCGGACTACGCCCCGCCGACCGCCGTGAGCAGCGCCAACGGGGCCGCCGCGGATCGGGACTCGCGCACACACGCATGCGGGTAGGGCACCGGCTCGGCGTGGGTGTCGCGGCCGTAGCCCGCGAGCACCTCCGGGAGGCGGTGGCCGGTGGCGGTCGCCGCGTCGACCAGGGCGTGGGCGACCGCACGGGCCTCGTCGTGCAGGCCGTAGCGGGCGAGTCCCAGCGTGATCAGCGCGTTGTCGTGCGGCCAGACCGAACCGCGGTGGTAGGAGAGGGGATGGTACGCCGGCTGCCCGGCCGCCAGCGTGCGGACGCCCCAGCCGGAGAAGAAGTCCGGTTCCAGCAGGCGGCGGCCCACCACCTCGCCGTATTCCTTGTCCAGCAGGCCGGACCAGAGGAGATGCCCGGCGTCCGAGGCCAGCGCGTCCACCTGGCGGCCCTCCCCGTCCAGGGCCAGCGCCGGGAAGGACCGCTCCCGCATCCAGAAGTCCCGCTGGAAGCGGTCGCGCAGATCCGCCGCCGCCTGTTCGAGCAGCGCCGCGTACACCTCGTCCTGCCACACCGTGCGCGCGACCCACGCCGTGCGGCGCAGCGCGTCGTAGGCGTACCCCTGGGCCCCCGCCGCCATCACCGGGCCGGACGCGCGGGTGCCGTCGGCCGAGCAGATGGCGCCGGGGGAGTCCTTCCAGTTCTGGTTGGCCAGGCCCCCCTCGTCGGCCCGGTAGACGAGGTAGCCGCGCGAGGTCAGCCCGCCGTGGTCCAGCATCCAGCCGATCGCCGCCCTGGCGTGCGGTTCCAGGCGCCGGGCCAGGGCCGTGTCGCCGGTCCGCTCGACGTACGCGCCGAGCAGCACGAGGAACAGCGGGGTCGCGTCCACCGAGCCGTAGTACCGCGCGAACGGGACCTGCCCGAAGTGCGCCAGCTCCCCGTGCCGCACCTCGTGCACGATCTTGCCGGGCTGGGCGACCGATCCCGTGCCGGCCTCCCCGGCCTGGGTGGCGGCGAGCGCGGGCAGCGTCGCGGCGGCCAGCCGGGGGCGGTAGGGGAGGGTGAACAGCGAGGTCAGCAGGGCGTCGCGGCCCAGCAGGGTCAGGAACCACGGAGCTCCGGCGGCCGGGACGCGCAGCTCCTCGCCGTCCGGGCCGGTCGCCGGGACCTGGAGCGCCGCCAGATCCGCCAGCCCCCGGGCGCAGGCCGCCGCCAGCTCCGGCCAGCCGGTCGGGAAGGCCACGCCCTCCACGAACCGGCCTTCCAGCGCGAGGAGCCGCTCGTTCACCGCGGCCGGCGAGCGCGGCACGCGCACCGCCCGCCTGTCCCCGTGCGGGCGGGCCATCACCCGCAGCGTGAGCTCCGCCGTGCCGTGCCCTTCCAGATCCAGGGCCCAGACGAGACGGCGGGCGCCGGTGCCGGTCTCCTCCACGCCGTCCGGCGAGGGGTCGGCCGTCACCGTCGTACAGGAGTGCCATTCGCCGCGCCGGTAGCGGAACTCCACGCCGTCGTCCATGACCTGGCGGGAGCGCACGACGCCGGTCTTGAAGTACGTACGGTGGTCGGAGCGCAGTTCGAACTGGTCGGTGAAGTCGGCGTCGGCGGTGACCGCGAGCCGGACCGTCGTCGGCACCGGGCGGTTGCTGGTCACCCGCAGGCACTCGACGAACGCGCCGTCGGAGACGGCCTGTTCACGAAAGAGCGTGTACGCGGGCGGCTCGGCGCGCCCACCGCGCGGCACGAGGACGCAGCGCGCGGTGTCCCCGTCCGCGACCGGTGCCAGCGTCTGAGGCACCGCACCGTCCACGGTGAGCTGCCAGCGGCTCAGATGCCGGGCGTCGCGCACGAACAGCCCGTCCGGGGAACTGCCGCCGCGTACACCGGTGATGTCGCCGCCGTCGCCCACGGCGGCGAACGTCGTTCCGTGCACGAGCAGATGATGCCGGTCCGTCATGCCCGGTCCCCTCCCTTGATCCCGTTGATGCCGCTGATGACTTCGGTGCCCTCGGTGCCTTCCACGCCTCCCGGGTCGTGCAGCAGGTCGAGCGTGAGCGCGGCGGTCCAGCCGAAACCGCGCGCGCCGCAGGCCTCACCGGTGTACGGGTCGACGTACTCCGCGAAGTCGGTTTCCCCGGCGACGCGCAGGACCGCGTCCCTCAGCGCGTCGGCCCGCTCCCGCTCGCCGTGCACGCGCAGCCCGCGCTCCACCAGCCAGCTCGTGTTGAACCAGGCCGGTCCGCGCCAGTAGCGGTGCGGGTCGAAGGACTCGCCGAGGAGGTCGTAGCTCGGGACGAGACGGGTGGCGCCGCCCAGCCCGAAGTGCGGCCCGTACAGGGTGCCGACGAGGGCGGCGGCGACATCCCTGGGCAGCTCCGGCAGCAGCAGCGGGATCAGCCCCGAGACCCCGCGCTCGGGGATCAGCTCTCCGCCGCGCACGTCCCGGCACAGGAACAGGCCCGCGGCCGGGTCCCACAGCCGCTCGACGAGGGCCGCCGTCAGCCGCTCGGCGCGCGCGTGCCGGGCGGTGCCGGTCGCGCCGAGCTCGTGCGCGATGTGGGCCAGGGCGTGTTCGGAGGCGATCAGCAGGGCGTTGAAGGCCGGGTCCTCCACCGCGAACCCGTCCGCCCCGCAGCCGTGTCCCCCGCCGGCCCGATCGCCCCGTCCGCCGCCCGCCTCATCCCTGTAACCGCGGTCGCGGTAGTCCGTCGCCAGCCGCACGTACCGCCCGTAGTCCAGGTCGGTCGGCCGGTCCTCGGGGGCGCCGTGGTCGAGGTCGGCGCGGCGGAAGGTGCGTGTCGGGGCCGGGGTGACCCGGGCGAGCGGGGCGTCCCAGCAGGGGCTGTTGTCCATGCCCTGCTCCCAGGGGTGGACGACGGACGCCAGCCCGCCGCCGCCCAGGTCCCGGCGGTGCAGCAGATAGCGGTGCCAGGCGGCCAGCCGCGGGTGGACACGGGCCAGGAAGCCGCGCGCCCGGGAAAGGCCCGGGTCGGCGCGGTGCACCAGCCAGGCCGCCAGCGCGTGCACCGGTGGCTGCACGATTCCCGAGGTCTGTACGGTGCGCGGGGCGCCCGCGGCGCGCCCGGCGGTGGACGAACGCCAGAAGTCGGGGCTCGGGAAGTAGGCGTCGAGCGGGACGGAGGGGTTGAAGACGATGTGCGGGATCCGCCCGTCATCCCACTGGGCGGCCAGCAGCGTCTCCAGCTCCGTCTGCGCCCGTAACGGCGAGACGTGCCTGAGGCCGACGGCGATGAACGCGGAGTCCCAGGACCACTGGTGGGGATACAGCCCGCGCGAGGGGACCGTGGAGCCGCCCGTCCAGTTGTCCGCCAGCACCCGCGCGGCCCTGACCGCCAGTGAACTCCGGGTCGGCGGTGGATCGTATGCGACGGCGCGCTCCGCGCGGCGGGCGGTGAGTTGGGCGGTGCGATCCACTCGGGGCTCCCCGAAAGACGTCCTGCCGACCGGTTCGGTCGCGGCTACCGTAGAGTTACGTCTATTTAACACGCAAAACCCAATATGTAATGCAGGATTGAGAAACACAAGGGGGTGCGCATGACCGGACGGCCCGGAAGAACGGGGAAGAGCGGGAGTCAGGCGAGCGCCGGCGATCTGCTCGAACTGGTGCGCAGCGGGCGGGCCACCACGCGCGGCGCCCTCCAGCAGGCCACCGGGCTGTCCCGGGCCACCGTCGGGCAGCGCCTGGACCGGCTGTTCCGCGCGGGCTGGCTGCGCGAGGGGGCCGGCGGTCCGGTGGACTCCCCCCTGGGCGGCCGCCCGTCCATCACCCTGGAGTTCGACGACGCCCACGCGGTCGTCCTGGCCGCCGACCTCGACACCCGGCACGCGCGCGCCGCCGTGCTCTCGCTCACCGGCGAGATACTCGCCGAGCACAGCGGGATCCTGGTCGTCGAGGACGGTCCGGACGCCGTGCTCGGCGAACTAGGCCGCCGGCTCGCCGAGTTGCTGGTGAAGACCGGTCACCGCGCGGACGAGGTGTGCGGCATCGGGCTGGCCGTGCCCGGCCCGGTCGACAGCGACACCGGCCGGGTCGTGCAGCCGCCGATCATGCCGGGCTGGGACGGCTACGACATAAGGGGCCGCCTGGCCAGGGCCCTCACCGAGCACACCGGCGCACCGGCTGTGCCGGTGCTGGTGGACAACGACGCGAACCTCATGGCCTACGGCGAGCAGCGCACCGGTCACCCCGGCTGCTCGGCGTTCGTGCTCGTCAAGGTGTCCACCGGTATCGGGGCCGGAGTCGTGGTCGACGGCACGATCTACCGGGGCATCGACGGGGGCGCGGGGGACATCGGGCACATACGGGTCGGCGCCCAGGCGCTGTGCCGGTGCGGGTCCCGCGGCTGTCTGGCGGCCGTGGCGAGCGGTGGCGCCGTGGCGCGGCGGCTGGCCGAGGCGGGGGTGCCCGCGGCCTCCGGCTCCGACGTACGGGCCCTGCTGGCGGCCGGGCATCCGGAGGCGACCGCGCTCGCCCGCGAGGCCGGGCGGCGGGTCGGGGACGTGCTGGCGACGGTGGTCACGCTGCTCAACCCCGGCGTTCTGATGATCGCGGGGGACCTGGCCGGAACGCCGTTCCTCACCGGGGTGCGGGAACTGCTGTACCAGCGGGCGCTGCCGCGCTCGACGGCCCATCTGGACGTGGTGACCTCGCGGCTCGGCGACCGGGCCGGGCTGGTGGGCGCCGGGGCGCTGGTCGTGGAGCATCTGTACGCGGCGGAGCGGGTGGAGGAGCGGCTGCGGGCGCTCGGGGTGTGACACGTGCGGGGAGCTCTGTGACCTTCGTGTTTCGAGTCCGCCTGCGCCCTGTTTCGTGTCCGCCGGCCCGTCCGCATGGTGAAATCCGGGCTGCTGTGGCAGCGTGATTCTCGCCACCCTTGATAAGGGTCGCGCTCAGATGAGCGGATCTTGACCGACTGCATTTCTCCAAGGAGTGGCACTGAGTGCCACCCCTTGATCGTTCATCGATCGAAATCACTCGTGCCAGTAGCCGCTCACATGAGCGATTGAATGGGTCTACGGGCATTGACCCGTTCAAGAAGTGAAAACATCCGGCCCTGACGGCTTGCCAAGCTTTGACTTTCGATCCGCTGGCGGACGACTGGTTACGGGCGCATGACGCACGAGTGGACGTACCCACAAGCCTTTGATCTGGGTATGTTCCTCGCCGTCAGGGCAGCCACCGCGTCCTCGAGGAGTCGAGACCCGTGTCGGAAAACAAAGATCCCCAGGTAGCCGAGCGCGGCAACAGTGTTGAGGGCGTGAAGTTCGTCTACGACTTCACCGAGGGCAACAAGGACCTCAAGGACCTCCTGGGCGGCAAGGGCGCGAACCTCGCCGAGATGACGAACCTGGGCCTTCCGGTCCCGCCCGGGTTCACCATCACCACCGAGGCCTGCAAGGTCTACCTCGACAGCGGCGAGGAGCCGGCGGCACTGCGTGACGAGGTGAGTGCGCACCTCGACGCGCTGGAGCAGAAGATGGGCAAGAAGCTCGGCCAGCCCGACAACCCGCTGCTGGTCTCGGTCCGCTCCGGGGCGAAGTTCTCCATGCCCGGCATGATGGACACCGTCCTGAACATCGGCCTGTCCGACAAGTCCGTGCAGGGCCTGGCCAAGCAGGCCGGCGACGACCGCTTCGCCTGGGACTCCTACCGCCGCCTCATCCAGATGTTCGGCAAGACGGTCCTCGGCGTCGACGGCGAGCTCTTCGAGGACGCGCTGGAGGCGGCCAAGGACGCCAAGAAGGTCACGGTCGACACGGACCTCGAGGCGGCCGACCTGAAGAAGCTCGTCACCAAGTTCAAGAAGATCGTCAAGACCGAGGCCGGCCGGGACTTCCCGCAGGACCCGCGCGAGCAGATGGACCTCGCCATCAAGGCGGTCTTCGACTCCTGGAACGGCGAGCGCGCCAAGCTCTACCGCCGCCAGGAGCGCATCCCGCACGACCTCGGCACCGCCGTCAACGTCTGCTCGATGGTGTTCGGCAACCTCGGCCCCGACTCCGGCACCGGTGTCGCCTTCACCCGCGACCCCGCCTCCGGACACCAGGGCGTCTACGGCGACTACCTGCAGAACGCCCAGGGCGAGGACGTGGTGGCGGGCATCCGCAACACGGTCCCGCTGGCGGAGCTGGAGACGATCGACAAGAAGTCGTACGACCAGCTGATGCAGATCATGGAGACCCTCGAGAACCACTACAAGGATCTCTGCGACATCGAGTTCACCATCGAGCGCGGCCAGCTGTGGATGCTGCAGACCCGTGTCGGCAAGCGCACCGCCGGTGCCGCCTTCCGGATCGCCACCCAGCTGGTGGACCAGGGCCTGATCGACGAGGCCGAGGCCCTCCAGCGCGTCACCGGCGCCCAGCTCGCGCAGCTGATGTTCCCGCGCTTCGACGACGGCGCGAAGGTCGAGCAGATCGGCCGGGGCATCGCCGCCTCCCCGGGCGCGGCGGTGGGCAAGGCGGTCTTCGACTCCTACACCGCCGTCAAGTGGTCCCGCTCGGGCGAGAAGGTCATCCTGGTCCGCAGGGAGACCAACCCCGACGACCTGGACGGCATGATCGCGGCCGAGGGCATCCTCACCTCTCGCGGCGGCAAGACCTCCCACGCGGCCGTGGTGGCCCGCGGCATGGGCAAGACCTGCGTCTGCGGCGCGGAGGAGCTGGAGGTCGACACCAAGCGCCGCCGGATGACCGTGCCGGGCGGGCACGTCGTCGAGGAGGGCGACGTCATCTCCATCGACGGCTCCTCGGGCAAGGTCTACCTGGGCGAGGTCCCGGTCGTCCCGTCCCCCGTCGTCGAGTACTTCGAGGGCCGGATGCACGCGGGCGCCGACGACGCCGACGAGCTGGTCGAGGCCGTGCACCGCATCATGGCCTTCGCCGACCGCAAGCGCCGCCTGCGGGTGCGCGCCAACGCCGACAACGCCGAGGACGCGCTGCGCGCCCGCCGCTTCGGCGCCCAGGGCATCGGCCTGTGCCGCACCGAGCACATGTTCCTCGGCGACCGGCGGGAGATGGTCGAGCGCCTGATCCTGGCCGACACCGAGGCCGAGCGCGAGGAGTCCCTCAAGCAGCTGCTCCCGCTGCAGAAGAAGGACTTCGTGGAGCTGTTCGAGGCGATGGACGGCCTCCCGGTCACCATCCGCCTGCTCGACCCGCCGCTGCACGAGTTCCTGCCCGACATCACCGAGCTGTCGGTGCGCGTGGCCCTCGCGGAGTCCCGCCAGGAGCCGCACGAGAACGAGCTGCGCCTGCTCCAGGCCGTGCACCGGCTGCACGAGCAGAACCCGATGCTGGGCCTGCGCGGCGTACGCCTCGGCCTGGTGGTCCCCGGCCTGTTCACCATGCAGGTCCGCGCCATCGCGGAGGCCGCCGCCGAGCGCAAGGCCGCCAAGGGCGACCCGCGCGCCGAGATCATGATCCCGCTGGTCGGCACGGTCCAGGAGCTGGAGATCGTGCGCGATGAGGCCGACCAGGTCATCGCCGAGGTCCAGGCCGCCACCGGCACCGAGCTGAAGCTCGCGATCGGCACGATGATCGAGCTGCCGCGCGCCGCGCTGACGGCGGGCCAGATCGCGGAGGCGGCGGAGTTCTTCTCCTTCGGCACCAACGACCTGACCCAGACGGTGTGGGGCTTCAGCCGCGACGACGTGGAGGCGAGCTTCTTCACGGCGTACCTGGAGAAGGGCATCTTCGGCGTCAGCCCGTTCGAGACGATCGACAAGGACGGCGTCGGCTCCCTGGTGAGGTCCGCCGCCAAGGCCGGCCGCGCCACCCGCCCCGACCTCAAGCTCGGCGTCTGCGGCGAGCACGGCGGCGACCCCGAGTCCGTCCACTTCTTCCACGAGGTGGGCCTGGACTACGTCTCCTGCTCCCCGTTCCGCATCCCGGTGGCCCGCCTCGAGGCAGGTCGCGCCGCCTCCCAGTCGGAGGGCAGCGACCACCGGTAGAGCCCCGGAGTCCTCGTCGTGGTCCCCGACCCTCAATACCGATTGCGACGAGGACTCCGGTCCACGAGATGAGGGGGCGGCATCCTGTGCGGGGGTGCCGCCCCCTCCGCGTGCGCCGGGGGCGCGCGGGTCCGCCGGGCAGAGAAACGCGCCCCGGTGCGCCCCCTCGGCCGGAAACGGCAGGAGCCGCTCGTTCGTCTGACCTGACAGGTCCGAGGGGGCACGGCGGCGGAGGCCGTGCGGGCGTGAGGGGGCACGGTCATGAGGCGGCGCACCGGATGGGCGCGCGGGCAGGAGCTGTACGGCGCGGTCATGGCGGCGTTGTTGCTCCTGGCGATGGCGGCAGTGCCGTGCGCGGCCGTGGCGAGCGGCGGCGTACGGGTGGTGGCCGGTGCACGGGCGGAGGGCACACCGGGGCCGTCGGCCACCACGGCGCATCCCTCGGGGACGCGCCCCGGCCCGCGGCCGACGGACACCGCGACGGACGACGCCCCGTCCCCGTCTCCGTCCCCGTCCCCGTCTCCGTCTCCGTCTCCGTCACCGCCGCCGGCCGATCCCTCACTGACACCGCCGGGCCGAACCGTGGCGCCGGGCGAGGCGTTCACGGTGACCGGCGCGAACTTCGACTGTTCGGAGGGGACCGGGCTCGCGGGCCCGCTGACCCTCGCCGTGCAGGGCCAGAAGGCGGTGGACCTCACGGTCGACGACCGCGGACGCTTCGAGCAGCCCGTCAGCGTGCCGGCGGACGCCGCGCCCGGGACGTACCGGATGGGGGCACGGTGCACGGCGGTGGACCACGCGCCCACCGCCGAAGCCACCTTCGAGGTCACGTCGCCCCGCCCCGACCCCCGGATCTCCCTGTCGCCCGGCTCCGGAAGGGCGCCGGCGCAGCCGACCGTCAGCGGCACGGGATTCCTGTGCGACGGGGGAGCGGGGGCAGACGTCCTCTGGGACGGGGAGCCCGCCGCCCGCGCCGCACCCGACGCGAAGGGGGGCTTCACCCTCACGCTGACCGTCCCGTCCACCGCCGCGGCAGGGCGGCACGAGGTGACCGCGAGGTGCGGGAGCCCGGAAGAGGACCGGGCCTCGGCGACGTTCACCGTGGATCCCCCGCCCACCCGTACGACGGAGGACCCCCGCGAGGTCACCATCCACATGACCGGCTACCCGGTCGCGTGCACACGGGGCGCCATCGTCATCGGCGGCCGCCGTCTGGACACCTGGCTGGACTTCGACTCGTACGAGGGTGACGCCGGGGCGGGACTCTGGGAGTTCATCGACCTGCACGCCCGTGTCCCGGGCGACATGAAGGGACGTCAGGAGGTGCAGCTGGACTGCGCGGGCCGGGACCGGGAGACGGCGGGCGGGATCAGCCTGCCGCCACCGGACCAGCTGACGTACTTCCCGCTGCCCAGGGGATCCGACGTCCACCCGGAGAAGAAGAGAGGGGAAATCTCACCGTCGTCGTCGGGCGGTGGCGCCGGAGGAAACGGCAGTGGCGGTTCCGGCTCGTCATCGGGTGGAGGAACGGGCGGTGGCGGTGGTGCCTCGGGCGGGAGCGGCGGCGGCAGTGGAGGTGGGTCGGGCGGGAGTGGCGGCGGCAACGGCGGTGGCAGTGGAGGTGGCTCGGGCGGATCGGCCCCTCACGTTCCGGTGGGCGGTCTCGTCGAGGCCCTGCGCACCCCGGCCGACGTTTCATGGGCGCTGAAGGACCTGGCCGGGTCGGCCGCCGCCGCCGGCTTCTTCCTGCTGCTGGTCCTCTTCCTGGAGCGCGCCTTCCCCAGCCAGCTGGCCGACAACGCGATCAGCCGCTGGTGGCGTCGGCGCAGGGAGGGACGGCCGGCACGGCAGCCGAAGCTGCCCGGCTGGGCCAGGATGGGCGGTTTCGCGCTCCTCGGCGGCTCCCTGGCCGTCTGGGCCGACGCCAGGACCGGTTGGAGTCCGTCGACCGCGGTCAAGACCGTGGGCGCCGCCGCGGGAATTCTGATGGTCCTGCTGGCCTATGAGAAGACCAAGGACTCCCTGCTCCGCCCGCGCCGGCGCGGGCTCAGCTCCCAGCTGCGGGTGGTCCCCGCCGGACTGCTGCTTGCGGTCCTGATGACGGCGATGTCCCGGTTCCTGGAGTTCCCGGTCCCGTACGTGTACGGCCTGATCGCCGTGTACATGGTGTTCAGTACCCCCGGCCCCGAGCCCGACGACATGCCGGAGGGCCAGGCGGTCCTGATCGGCGGGATCTGCGTGCTGGCCGCCGCGGTGCTCGTCTGGGTGCTGGGCGCGCCCTTGATCCAGGCCGCCCAGAAGGAGCACGCCCCGCCCGGCAGCCTCCGTTACGTGATCGCCTACGCCGTGGGCCTGGCGGTCGTCGCGGGCATCGAGGTGGTGGTGTTCGGCCTGCTCCCGCTGTCCGGCATGGACGGGCACACCCTGAAGCGCTGGAACAGGCCGGCCTGGTACGCCCTCTATCTGTCGGGCCTGACCTTCTTCTTCCACGTCCTGCTGCACAGCGTCCACCCGGGGGTGGGCAAGGACCTCGTCGCCGACGGGGACCTGCGCTGGTGGACCCTCGGCATCGCCATCGCCCTGTTCCTGGCCGCAGGGGCCTTGTCCCTGGCGCTGCGGTGGTACGTGGCGCGTCACGAGCGGCGGATCCGGACGGCCTGACTCCGAAGCCGTCCCGGCCCGACGGGCCGCACCGCCGCGCCGGTGACGGAGGGCGCGGGCCGGGCTCGCGGGGCACCGGGCTGGTTGCGCGGGAGCGGCCTTTCGCGGTGTGACCATGGACGTCGTCCCGAAGGCCGCGACATCCTGTGGCCGATGCTCCCCCGGCGACCCCATCGGAAGGACTCGGCTCATGCCCGGCTGGACCGCGCACGACATCCCCGATCTCACCGGCCGTGTAGCCGTCGTCACCGGGGCCAACAGCGGGCTCGGGTACGTCACCGCGCGGGAGCTGGCGCGGCGTGGCGCCCGGGTGGTGTTCGCCTGCCGGAGCGAGCAGCGGGGCGCGGCCGCGGTGGACCGCGTCGTCGAAGAAGTGCCCGGGGCCCGCGCCGAGTGCGCGCGGCTGGACCTGGCGGACCTCGCGTCCGTAAGGGAGTTCGCCGCGGCCCACCCCTACGACCGGCTCGATCTGCTCGTGAACAACGCGGGGGTGATGGCGCCCCCGTACGGGACGACGGCGGACGGCTTCGAGACGCAGTTCGGGATCAACCACCTGGGGCACTTCGCTCTCACCGGGCTCCTGCTGCCCGCGCTGCTCGACACCCCCGGCGCCCGGGTCGTGACCGTCTCCAGCATGATGCACGCGCTGGCCGACATCGACCCCAACGACCTCAACAGCAAGCGGAGATACCGGCGTTGGACCGCCTACGCCCGCTCCAAGACCGCCAACCTGCTCTTCACGCACGAGCTGGCACGCCGGCTGGTGGCGGCCGGTGCGGACGTGGTCGCGGCCGCCGCCCATCCCGGATACGCGGCGACCAACCTCCAGACCGCCGGGCCGCGCGCCGAGGGCCGCAGGACCGCCGAGCGGCTCATGGATCTCGGCAACCGGGTCTTGGCCCAGCCCGCCGAGGCCGGCGCGCTGCCCACCCTGCACGCCGCCACCGCGCCCGGCGTGCGCCCCGACTCCTTCACCGGCCCGTCCCTGGCCATGTGGCGCGGTGCGCCGGCACCGTCCTGGCGTGCGCCCCGGACCCTGGACGACGCGGCCGCCGAGCGGCTGTGGGCGGCCTCGGAGGGGCTGACCGCGGTGGCGTACGAAGCCCTGAAGGCGTGACGCAGCAGTACGCGGGCGGAGGGATGTGAGCACCACGCCCCCGCCCGCGCACACTCATGGGCGCCTCAGGCCGTCTTGACCCCGTACGCCGTCACCCGCACCGACTCGTCGTCCAGGCACTGCCCGGAGACGAGGTCGAACCGCTGCTTGAGCAGGGGCGAGGCGACGAACGGGCGGCCCTGGTGGGTGCCGGTCAGGCCGCGGGAGAGGACCGCGGCACCGGTGAAGGGGTCGCGGTTGTCGATGCCGTACAGCCGGCCCGACCGGTCGCGGAAGACGGCCACCTGGCGGCCGTCCGGCAGCAGCGCCGCCACACCGCGGCCGGGGAGCAGCATGCTCAGGTCGCAGACGGTGAACCAGCTGTCGTCGAGTTCCAGCTGGACCTTCAGGTCGGTCGTCTCGGGTGCCAGGGTCATCGCTGGGCGCTTCCTTCCAGGACGTCGTGGGCAGGGCGGGTGCCGATGGACAGCAGCGGCAGGTCGGGCTTGATCTGGTCGCGCTCGGGGACGAAGCCGACGACCGGGTCGGGGGTGTCGGGAGCGTTGACGAAGGACACGAACCGGGCCAGCTTCTCCGGGTCGTTGACGGTCTCCGCCCACTCGTCGCGGTAGTGCGACACATGGGCCGCCATCAGGGACTCCAGCTCGTCGCAGATGCCGAGCGAGTCGTGCACGACCACGTCCCGTACGTGGTCCAGGCCGCCCGGGATCCGCTCCAGCCACACGCTGGTGCGCTCCAGGCGGTCGGCGGTGCGGATGTAGAACATCAGGAACCGGTCGATCAGCCTGACCAGTTCGGCGTCCGACAGGTCCTGCGCGAGCAGGTCCGCGTGGCGCGGGGTGGCGCCGCCGTTGCCGCCGACGTACAGGTTCCAGCCGGCGGCGGTGGCGATCACGCCGAAGTCCTTCGACTGGGCCTCCGCGCACTCGCGGGCGCACCCGGAGACCGCCGACTTCAGCTTGTGCGGGGACCTCAGACCCCGGTAGCGCAGCTCCAGGTCGATCGCCATGCGGACGGAGTCCTGCACGCCGTAGCGGCACCAGGTCTGGCCCACGCAGGACTTCACCGTGCGCAGCGACTTGCCGTACGCGTGCCCCGACTCGAAGCCCGCGTCCACCAGCCTCGCCCAGATCAGCGGCAGCTGTTCCACCCGCGCGCCGAACATGTCGATCCGCTGGCCGCCGGTGATCTTCGTGTAGAGACCGAAGTCCCGGGCGATCTCACCGATCACGATCAGCTTCTCGGGCGCGATCTCACCGCCGGGGATGCGCGGCACGACCGAGTACGAGCCGTTCTTCTGCAGGTTGGCCAGGAAGTGGTCGTTGGTGTCCTGCAGGGCTGCCTGCTCGCCGTCCAGGACGTAGCCGTCGGCGCCGATCGCCGGGGCCAGCGAGGCGATGACCGAGGCGACGGCCGGCTTGCAGGTCTCGCAGCCGTCCCCGCCCCGGGCCCCGTCGCGGCCGAAGCGGTCCAGCAGGTCCTGGTAGGAGGTGATGCGCAGGGCGAGGACGATCTCGTACAGCTCCTCGCGGGTCTGTGCGAAGCAGCCGCACAGGCCCTTGTTGACCACGACGCCGCCCGCCTCCAGCTCCTCGTTGACCAGCTGGGTGAGCACCTTGACGCAACTGCCGCAGCCGGTGCCGGCCTTGGTGCACTTCTTCACCTCGGGCACGGTCGTGCACGAGTGCTCGGTGACCGCGCCGCGGATGGTGCCCTTGGTGACGTTGTGGCAGGAGCAGATCACCGCCTCGTCCGGGAGGGCGGAGGGCCCGAGCTGCGCCGGGGCGCCCGCGCCCGCCGGGAGGACCAGCTGCTCGGGCGAGATCGGCGGCACGGAACCGGTGAACGCCCGCAGCGTGCCGTACGCCTCCGCGTCGCCGACCAGGATGCCGCCGAGCAGCGTGCCGTCCCGGCCGATCACCAGCTTCTTGTACAGGCCCGCGCGGGAGTCGGAGTAGACGACGTCCAGGCAGCCCTCGGCGGTGCCGTGCGCATCGCCGAAGGAGGCCACGTCCACACCGAGCAGCTTCAGCTTGGTGGACAGGTCGGCGCCGGTGAAGGTCAACTGCTCGTCCTCGTCGGCGGCGATCGCGGCCGCCGCCGTCTCGGCCTGCTCGTAGCCGGGCGCGACCAGCCCGTACACCCGGCCGTCGACCGCCAGCGCGCACTCGCCGATCGCGAAGACGTGCGGGTCGGTGACCGTGCGGCACTGGGCGTCCACGGTGATCCCGCCGCGCTCGCCGACCGCGAGACCGCAGTCGCGGGCCAGCTGGTCGCGGGGGCGGACACCGGCGGAGAACACCACCATGTCGGTGGCCAGTTCGGAGCCGTCGGACAGTTTCATCGCCGTCACCGCGCCGTCCTCGCCGGCCACGATCGCCTGGGTGCCCGTGCCGGTGTGCACGGTCAGCCCCATCTCCTCGATGGTGCGCAGCAGCGCCGCGCCGCCGCCGTCGTCGACCTGCACCGGCATCAGGCGCGGCGCGAACTCCACGATGTGCGTGGCCAGTCCCAGGCCCTTGAGCGCACCGGCCGCCTCCAGGCCGAGCAGGCCGCCGCCGACCACCGCGCCGGTGGTCGCCCGGGACCCGGCGTACGCCTCGATCGCGAGCAGGTCCTCGATCGTGCGGTAGACGAAACAGCCCTCGGCGTCCTTGCCGGGGACCGGCGGGACGAACGGGAAGGAGCCGGTGGCCAGCACCAGGACGTCGTAGCCGACCGTGAGCCCCGAGCGGGCGGTGACCGTGCGGGCCGCCCGGTCGACGGACTCGGCCGGATCGCCGATGTGCAGCTCGATGCCGTGGTCCTTGATGAACTCCATGTCGGTCATGGAGAGGTCCTCGGGCGTCTTCCCCGAGAAGTACGAGGTGAGCTGCACGCGGTCGTACGCGGGGCGCGGCTCCTCGCACAGCACGACCACGCGGTGCGTGGCGGTCAGGCCGCGCTCGGCGAGCGCTTCGAGGAAGCGCTGGCCTACCATGCCGTGGCCGACGAGCACGATCGTGGGGGTGGCCCCCCGGGTGGCGGTCATTCAGGAGCCTCCATCGTTGGTGAGCAGGTGGAGCAGGGGACCGCCGTCCGTGGGGAGCGGCTCTGCTCCCTCCCAGGCGCGGGCGAGCGCGCCGACGGTGCCGAGTTCGCCGACGAGGACCCCGCCGACCAGGCGGTCGTCGCGGACGACGACCTTGCGGTAGGTGCCGCGGGTGGCGTCGGCGAGCTGCACGACGTCGTCGCCGGGGCGCGGCTCGGTCTCGCCGAAGGCGGCGAGGTCGAAGGGCGCGTCCTGGCCGGTCAGGGTGAGCCGGGTCAGGGAGCGGGTGCCGGTGTAGCGGGCCGCCGGGCTCTCGGCGTCCCCGGCCAGCAACTCGGCCAGTGCCCCGGCCTGTTCGAGTGCCGGGGTGGCCAGCCCGTACACCGTGCCGGCGTGCTGGGCGCAGTCGCCGATGGCGTGGACACGGGGATCGGAGGTGCGCAGCTCGTCGTCGACGAGGACGCCCTTGTGCACGGCGAGCCCCGCGTCCTTGGCGAGGCCGACGCGCGGGTGGACCCCGCAGGCCAGCACCACCAGGTCGGCGTCGAGGGCGTACCCGTCGGCCATCTCCACCGAGCGGACCGCCCCACCGACGCAGCGCACGTCCCGCACCCGGCATTCGGTGTGCACCTCGACACCCAGGTCCTGCAGGTGCCGCAGCACCAGCCGTGAGGCCCCCGGGTCCAGCTGGCGCTCCATGAGCCGCTCGGCCTGCTGGGCGAGCACCACCTGGGCCCCGCGCACCGCGAGCGCGCGAGCGGCGGACACCCCGAGCAGCCCGCCGCCGATGACGACCGCCCGCACCCCCGGCCTGACCGCCTTGGACAGGCCCAGGCAGTCGTCCATGGTGCGGAAGGCGTGGACACCCTCGGGCAGCTCGTGGTCCGGGGTGAACAGGCCGCGCAGCGGCGGCAGTACGGGGTTGGAGCCGGTGGCCAGGACCAGCGTGTCGTATGCGATCACCGAGCCGTCCGCGCACCGCACCTCGCGGGCCGCGCGGTCGATGCCGGTGACCCGGGTGCGCAGCAGCCCGGCGGGCGCCGGCAGGGCGATCACCTCGGGGGCGTAGCGGCCGGCCAGCACCTCGGCGAGCAGGACCCGGTTGTACGGGCGGTGCTCCTCCTCGCCGACGAGCAGCGCGGGCGTGCCGAGCTCGCCGAGCCGCCGGGCGAGCGTCACGCCCGCGAGGCCGGCGCCGATCACCACCACACGCGTATTCGAGGTCATGTCCCTGAGCGTGCGGCGCGGACGTTACCCGGTGGCATCGCCCCTGTTTCCCACGAGGAACGCTGCCCTCAGCGGACGCGGGCCGGGAATGTGAGGGGTCCGCCGGGGCGCCTGGGAAGCACTGTGAGGTCCGCGGACGCGGGCGCTCCCGCCTCTGTGAGGCGGCGGCAGCCTGGGTGCGCCGAAGAGCGGCGGCCGCCCGGTCTCCGACGGGACCCGATGGCTACCGGCTCCCCGTGAGGTGGGCGAAGACGACCACGTTGCCCTGGTAGCCCGTGGTCCTGGAGTAGCCCCCGCCGCAGGTGATGACCCGCAGCTCCGGGCGCCGGGCGGTGCCGTAGACCTTCTCGTCGGGGAAGTCCTTCGCCGCGTAGACCTCGATCGCGTCCACGGTGAACACCGCGACGCCGCCGTCGCGGCGGTCCACCTCGATGCTGCTCCCCTTCTTGAGGGCACCGAGGTCGTAGAAGACGGCGGGGCCGTCGGCGTTGTCGACGTGACCGGCGACGATCGCGGTGCCCCGCTCGCCGGGGGTGGTGCCGGCCTCGTACCAGCCTGCGAGGTTCTTGTTCGCGGCCGGCGGGACGTCGAGGCTGCCGGACTTCGTCAGCGCCAGGCCCATCAGCGGTGCGTTCACCCGGATCGAGGGGATGCGGATGCGGGTGGGCGGGGACGGCGGCAGCGCGCGGGCCGTGAGCCGTCCCTCACCGGGGTCGGGCAGGCCCTCGGCCGCGGCCGGCTGGGGCGGGGCGTGCGTGCCGGCGCCGCTGTGCAGCAGCCACGCCCCGGAGCAGAGGGCGGCCACGGTGACGGTCGCTATGGCGGTGTTGCCGATTCTGCGCATACGAGAACCCCTATCCCGAAAGGCCCAGGTTGCCCCGTACCCCCTCCGGGCTGCGAGGGGCGTCACGCCCGGAGGGGGAGGGGACATGCGGTACCGGCGGACGGACGGCGGAGGGTGTCCGTCAGATCCCGTCGCCTCTCGCCCGGCGATGCAGGAGCCAGGTACCGCCCGCGGCGGCGACGGCGAGAGCCGCCACGCCGGCCGCGGTCTGCACGGGGTCGCGGCCCAGCGCGCCGCCGACCCCCGTCTTCACACTTCCTCGGGGCTGCACCTGCCCCTGTTCCGGCACCGCGGTCAGCGTGACGATCAGGTCGCCCTTGACCTGCCGGCCGCCCTCGGCGCACTCGGCGACGATCTCGTACGTCCCCGGCTGCGCGCTCTCCGGCACCCGGAACTGGCCTACCGCGTCGCCCTCGTGCGAGCTCGGCGCCAGCGTGAAGGCGCCCGCGCCCACCGCGCTGGCGTCACCCGCCGCGGTGGCCTTCTCGCCGCACGCCTTGGTGTTCACGCTGACCTGCCCGCCCGGTACGACCGAGGACGGGAACACCTCCAGACTCCCGCCGTCCGCGCCGTACGCGGGCGCGGCGAGCGTGCTCAGGGCGGCGACGGCGAGCGCGGCCCCGGCCATGGCCCCGCTCAGCGGGCGGGCGGTACGTCGCATCGGTGCTCCTCCGAGCTTCGTCGGTGGGGTCACGGCCCGGACACCCGCATGTGCCGCCGTCGGTCGCGCCCCTGCCCTTCCGAGGTAAGTGGCACCCGGCCGCGCCCGCTTCCTGAAAGCCCGTCAGAAATTGCGGTGAACGAGTGTCGGCACGCCCGCCCGGGGTGGCCGGCGAGGAGTGTTTGGGCAGGTCAAAGCGCCCCTGCTGACGGTTCGTCGGAAACCACCCGAAGGGCGCAGGGGGCGGGGATGAACGGGTGACCCGATGGCCGGATCCGTCCGGTCCACCAGCGCGGCAGGCGCAGTGCCAGGCCGGCCGGGACGACCTCCGGGCCGTAGGCGAACTCGGACGGGCGAGTCCCGCCCGGCCGAGGACCGAGGCCGGCCATGGGTGCCGCAGCGCCGTGGTGCGGAAGGACCGCGCGGCCCCGGCGACCGCCGGCCGTCAGTCGTGGGTGTCGGCCGGCGGCACGTGGGTCTCGGTGGCGACCTCGTCCACCGCCAGCTCCATCAGCTCGTCCTTGGCCGCCACGTGCCGGTACAGCGGGGTCGCGCCCGCGCCCAGCCGGGCGCCCAGCTTGCGCATGCCCAGCGCCTCGATGCCCTCCGCGTCCAGCATGGAGATCGCCTCGCGGACGATCGCGTCCCGGCTGAGCGCGGGCTGGTCGGGCTCGCGCTGCCGACGTGCCCACACCGGCGGGGAGGGCGGCGCCGGGACCGTGCCGGCACCGCCCCGGGCCTTCACCGCCTCGATGTCGACGGCCTTCACCATCGGCGCGGTCGGCGCGGTCGGCGCGATCGGCGTCCTGGCGGCGGTGGTCCTGGCGGCGGTGGTGATGCGGGCGAGGCGGCGACGGCGGCGGGCGAGTCCTGCGCCGGGCAGGGGCAGGAGCGGGGGGCGGAGCGGGGGCATGGGCAGAATCCGGAGCTTGCCGTCCGACCCGGCACCCGCACGGCAGAGGCCGGCACCCTCCGGGGGCGCCGGCCTCCTCGCGTGCGTCGCCGGGTCGGGATCAGTTCACGTTGACCGCGCTCCAGGCCGCCGCCACCGCGTTGTACTCCGTGCTGCCCGCGCCGTACAGGTCCTTGGCGGCGTTCAGGGTCGCCGTCCGCGCGCCCGCGTAGTTCGTCGAGGACGTCATGTAGACCGTCAGCGCCCGGTACCAGATCTTGCCGAGCTTGTCCCGGCCGATGCCGGTGACCGTCGAGCCGTTGTAGGTGGGTGAGTCGTAGCTGACGCCGTTGATGGTCTTCGGGCCGCTGCCCTCCGCCAGCAGGTAGGCGAAGTGGTTGGCGACTCCGGAGGAGTAGTGGACGTCGAGGTTGCCGACCGAACTGCTCCAGTAGTCGGCCGAGTTGCCGTCCTTGGACGGCTTGTCCATGAACCGCAGGGCCGGCTTGCCGAAGCCCGAGCGGATGATCTCCTCGCCGATCAGGTAGTCGCCCGGGTCGGAGGCGTTGTTGGCGTACCACTCCACCAGCGTGCCGAGGATGTCGGAGGTGGCCTCGTTCAGGCCGCCGGACTCGCCCGAGTAGGCCAGCGCCGCCGTCTTCGAGGTGACGCCGTGCGTCATCTCGTGACCGGCCACGTCCAGGGCCACCAGCGGCCCGAACGTGGTGCCGTCACCGTCGCCGTACGTCATGCAGAAGCAACCGTCGTCCCAGAAGGCGTTGTTGTAGTTGTTGCCGTAGTGGACACGGTTGTAGGACCCCTTGCCGTCGCCCGCGATGCCGTTGCGGCCGTGGACGTTCTTGTAGTAGTCCCACGTCTCGTTCGTGCCGTACTGGGCGTCCACCGCCGCCGAGGAGCGGTCCGCCGTCGCGCCCGTGCCCCAGTGGTTGTCGGCGTCGGTGAACAGGGTGGCGGGTGCCCGCTGGACGCAGATGCCGAAGAAGCACAGGTCGGTCTTGTTCGCCGCGTCACCCGTGTAGGTGTTGCCCCGCGTCGGGTCCTTGAGCTGGTACGTCGACCCCGACAGCGTGGACTCCAGCGGAACCGTGCCGCTGTAGAGCGACTTGCCGTCGCCCGTCGCCGTCTCGATGCTGTCCCAGGCGTCGATCTGCGCGCCCGTGCGGGCGTCGGTCAGCACCGTGCGGGCCACCGGATTGCCCAGCGAGTCCAGCCCGACCGCGTTGGTGCGCCAGGCCAGGCGCGGCGCGCCGTGCAGGGCGTCGACGATCAACTGGGGCTTGGCCTTGACCTGTTGCAGGCGCTCGCCGAGGTTCGCGGCGCGCAGCGCGTTCACCGCGAGGTCGGCGGCCTTCGGAGCGGAGAGCTTCGGTGTGACGCTCGCCAGCGAGATCGAGTCCTTCGTGGCCCGGCCGGCGCCGCGGTACGCCCCGCCCGGGGCGATGTGGACCACGAAGTCGCCGCCCAGCACGGGTAGTTGGTGATACGTGCGGTCGTAACGGACGTGCTGGGTGCCGTCCTTGTCGACGATCACGTCCCGGACGGTGGTGTTCTCGGCGGAGGTGAGTCCCAGGGCCGCGGCGTGGTCCAGGAGCGCCGAGGCGGCGTTCTGGATGGCGGTGGCCCGGGTGGGTCTGGCCTCCGCGTGCGCGGCGGGGGAGAGTACGGCGGCCAGCAGGGTGGCGGTGGTGGCGGCTATGCCGGCCGTGGCGAGGCGGGAACCTCGGATGTGCCGTATCCGACTCATCGGTCTCCTTGAGCGCGGGCGCCCTCGGGCGCGTGGGGGTTGCGCTGGTGTTGACTCAGATTTAAGAGCCGCCGACATGTCATGTCCATAGCGCCCGCGTGCCGATGTGTGTGGAGAGAGAATCGTTTCTGTGACGCCTTCGACGCCTCCGACGTGGCCTCCGACGTGGCCTCCGACGCCCCCGGCACTCCCGGAACTGCCGTTCTTCGTCTACGGCACCCTGCGCCCGGGCGAGCGCAACCACGACGCGTTTCTGCGCGGCCGCACCCGCTGCGCGCAACCCGCCCGGCTGACCGGCGCGGTCCTCTACGACGGCCCCGGCCATCCCTACGCCGTCGAGGAGCCGGGCGGCATGGTGCGGGGCGAACTGCTCACCGCCGCGCCGCGGGAGTACGGCGAGTTGCTCATCGCCCTCGACCGGCTGGAGGGCTACGCGGCCGGGGACCCGGGCAGCCTGTACGAAAGGGTCGAGCGCGAGGTGGTCCGCGAGACCGACGGCGCACGAGTGCGGGCGTGGGTCTATGTCGCCGGGGCGTCGGTCACGGCCCGGCTGCGGGAGCGGGGCAGGCGCATCGAGGGCGGGGACTGGCCGGCCCGGAACCGAACGGGCCGCACCGGCCCTACGCCGCCTCCGGCTCCGCCCTCCGTGACTGCACGGCCTCCAGCCGCACCGCGCACACCTTGAACTCGGGCATCCGCGAGGTGGGGTCGAGGGCCGGGTTGGTCAGGGTGTTGGCGCGGCCCTCGCCGGGCCAGTGGAAGGGCATGAAGACGGTGTCCGGGCGGATGCCGGTGGTGATGCGTGCGGGGGCCACCGCCCGCCCGCGCCGCGACACGACGGCGACCGGGTCGCCCTCCGTCGCACCCAGCCGTGCCGCCAGCCGCGGGTGCAGCTCGACGAACGGGCCGGGCGCGGCGGCGTTCAGCTCGTCCACGCGGCGGGTCTGGGCGCCGGACTGGTACTGGGCGACGACACGGCCCGTGGTCAGCAGCACCGGGTACTCGTCGTCCGGCTCCTCCGCGCTCGGCCGGTGCGTCACGGGGGCGAACCGGGCCCGGCCGTCCTCGGTGGCGAAGCGGTCGAGGAAGAGGCGGGGGGTGCCCGGCGCCTCGGCGTGGCCCTCTGCGGTCCCGGCGGTGCCGGTGGTCCTGGTGGTCCTGGTGGTCCTGGTGGCTTCCAGCGGTGCGGCGGCTTCCGGTGCGGTGGCTTCCGGTCGTGCCGGGCACGGCCAGAACAGTCCGTTCTCCTCCGCCAGCCTGCGGTAGGTGATCCCGGAGTAGTCCGCCGGACCGCCCGCGCTGGCCCGGCGCAGCTCGTCGAAGACCTCCTCGGGGTCGGTCGGGAAACCCTTCTCCACACCGAGCCGGGCGGCCAGTTCGTGCAGGACCTCCAGGTCGCTGCGGACACCCTCGGGAGGGGTGAGCGCGCGCCGCCGCAGCAGCACCCTGCCCTCCAGGCTGGTGGTCGTGCCCGTCTCCTCCGCCCACTGCGTGACCGGCAGGACGACGTCCGCGAGGGCCGCCGTCTCGGACAGCACCACGTCGCACACCGCCAGGAAGTCCAGGGACTTCAGGCGTTCCTCGACGTGCGCGGCGTGCGGCGCCGACACCACCGGGTTGGAGCCCATCAGCAACAGGGTGCGGATGTCCGTGCCGAGCGCGTCCAGGAGCTCGTAGGCGCTGCGCCCCGGCCCGGGCAGGCTGTCCGGGTCCACGCCCCACACCTCGGCCACGTGCCGCCGCGCCGCCGGGTCGGCCAGCTTGCGGTAGCCGGGCAACTGGTCGGCCTTCTGGCCGTGTTCGCGGCCGCCCTGGCCGTTGCCCTGGCCGGTCAGACAGCCGTACCCGGACAGTGGGCGGCCCGCGCGGCCGGTCGCCAGGCACAGGTTGATCCACGCGCCCACCGTGTCGGTGCCCTTGGACTGCTGTTCCGGGCCCCGGGCGGTCAGCACCATCGCCGACTCCGGCCCGCAGAACAGCCGGACGGCCTCCCGCAGTTGTGGAACGGGTACCCCCGAGACCCGCTCCACGTACTCCGGCCAGTGGGCCATGGCCGCCGCCCGCGCCTCCTCCCACCCGGTCGTCCGCTCCTGGATGTACGCCTCGTCGGTGCGGCCCTCGGCGACGACCAGGTGCAGCAGGCCCAGGGCCAGCGCGAGGTCCGTGCCGGGGCGGGGCGCGAGGTGCAGGTCGGCCTGCTCGGCGGTCTTCGTCCGGCGCGGGTCGACGACGATCAGCGTGCCGCCGTTCTCGCGCAGCTCGGTGAAGTACCGCAGCGACGGCGGCATCGTCTCCGCCGGGTTGGAGCCGACCAGGATCACGCATCCGGTCCTCGGGATGTCCTCCAGCGGGAACGGCAGCCCCCGGTCGAGACCGAACGCCGCGTTCCCGGCCGCCGCCGCCGACGACATGCAGAAGCGCCCGTTGTAGTCGATCTGCGAGGTGCCGAGCACCACCCGCGCGAACTTCCCGAGCGCGTACGCCTTCTCGTTCGTCAGCCCGCCCCCGCCGAACACCCCGCACGCGTCCGGGCCGTGCTCCACGCGCGCGCGTGCCAGCCCCGCGGCGATCCGGTCCAGGGCCTCCTCCCAGCCGGCCGGCACGAGCACGCCGTCGCCGGAGCGCACCAGCGGCGAGGTCAGCCGGACCCGCGAGGAGAGCACCGCCGGCGCCGTCCGGCCCTTGCCGCACAGCGCGCCCCGGTTCACGGGGAAGTCCGCGCGCTCGGTGACCACCACGCCCCCGTCCGGGGCGGGCGTCAGGTTCATCCCGCACTGCAGGGCGCAGTACGGGCAGTGCGTGGGCGTCGCGGAGGTCTGCATGCCGCCCAGCGTGCGTCGGCCGTGTTACGTGCCCGGACGGTCGCTGTTACACGGCCGGGACGGGGACCTCCCCGTATCCGCCGGCCCGCCGTGAGGTGCGCCCGCCCACCTCACCTGGCGTCGGCCAGCGCGCGGGCGACCCCCTGCTCCTTCGGGCCCAGGAACCGCGGGCCGGGCCGGAACACCGCGTCCAGCACCGCCTTGCCGGCCGCGAACACCTCGCGGGTGCCGCCGTAGTACCAGGTGACGTCGTGCTTGGCGTCCACGCCGACGCCGTAGGACTCCACGCCCGCCGCGTCGCACAGGGCGACGGCCCGCCGGATGTGGAAGGCCTGGCTGACCAGGACCGCGCGGTCCACGCCGAAGATCTCCTTGGCGCGGACACAGGAGTCCCACGTGTCGAAGCCGGCGTAGTCGGTGACGATCCGGGCGCCGGGGACGCCGTGCCTCGTCAGGTACGCGCGCATCGCGTCCGGCTCGTCGTAGTCGTCACGGCTGTTGTCACCGGTGACCAGGACCACCTTGATCCGGCCCTCGCGGTACAGCTTCGCCGCCGCGTCCAGGCGGTGCGCCAGGTAGGGCGACGGCTCGCCGTCCCACAGCCCGGCGCCGAAGACGACGGCCACGTCGGTGCGTGGTGCGTCCGCCGTGGTGCGCAGCCGGCCGGCCGTCGCCACGTACAGCCAGGTCGCCGGCAGCAGCGCCAGCACGCACACGGTCACCACGGCCTGCACCAGCCGCCGCTGCCCCGCGCGCGTACGCGGCAGCCGCGGTCGTATCCGCCTCGATCGGCGCGTCGGACACATCGAAGGTCCCTCCCGGACAGCCCCGGCGGGGCCTCGACCAGGGAGGACGCCGCGCACGGCGCTCCGGTTCGCCGTCCGTGCACCGGTCCGGCAACAGCCCTCGCACCTGCTGCGCCGGATGCCTCACACCTGCCCGTCCCGGCCCGTGAAGCCCCGGAAAATACCCGTCACCGGCGTGCAACGGCGGCGCAACCTCCATCCGTGAGGATCCATGCATGACGGCGTCGAACCCCTCTCGTGACGAGTCCATCCACCGCCCCGGCGGGTTGCCGCCCCACGATGTCCGCCTCGACAGCACGGCGCACATCATGAACAGCATCGGCACCGAACTCGCCGGCCGGCTCAGCCTCGTCTCGCTCGACGGCAGGCGCCGGCCCGGGCCGCCCGCGCTCGTGCTCGTGGCGCACGGCAGCCGCGACCCGCGCGCGCTGAGCACCGTACGGGCCCTCATGGAGCGCGTCCGCGAGAGGCGCCCCGCTCTGCCCGTGCACCTCGGGCACATCGAACTCAACGAGCCGCTGCTCCCGGACACCCTCACCGGCCTCGGCGTCTGTGCCGCCGTGCTCGTGCCCCTGCTGCTCAGCCCCGGCCACCACGTCAAGCAGGACATCCCCGAGATGGCGGCGGCCGTAGCGGCACACACGCGTGTGGCCGCGCCGCTCGGTCCGCACCCGCTGCTCGTGGAGACCCTGTACGACCGGCTCGTCGAGGCCGGCTGGCCCGCCCGGCCGGACGCCGCCACCCGCCGGGCGGGCGCGGTCGTGCTGGCCGCCGCCGGCTCGCGCGACCCCGACTCGGCGGCCGGCACCCGCCGTACCGCCCGGCGCCTGGCCGACCGCCTCGGCGTGCCCGTCGTGCCCGCCTACGCCTCCGCCGCCACCCCCACCGTCCAGGACGCCCTGCGCGCCCTCGCGGCCCGCGGCCGGCACCGCGTCGCCGTCGCCTCCTGCTTCACCGCCCCCGGCCGCTTCGCCACCCAGTGCGCCGCGGCCGCCCCCTGGATCGCCTCCGCCCCGCTCGGCGCCCACCCGGCGATGGCCCGTCTGGTCCTGCACCGCTACGACCAGGCGCTCGCCGCGCCCGGCGCGGCCGGGGAGCCCGCGCTGGCATCGGCCTGACCACCGCGCCGGCGCACCCCGTCCCCGGCCGGAAACGGACGGTGACACCCCGATTGTCACCGCCTGCGCTTACTGTCGAGGCATGGAAGGGATCGCCCCCGGGGCAGCGGCGCAGCCGTACGAGAACCACCTCCCCCCTGTCGGCTACGACCCGGCGTCGGCCGAACGCTGGGCCGCCGAGCCGGACAAGCGCCCGGGCCGTACCGCCTTCCAGCGCGACCGCGCGCGTGTGCTGCACTCCTCGGCCCTGCGACGTCTGGCCGGCAAGACACAGGTGGTCACGCCGGACGAGCTCCCCCAAGGTCCCGGTCCCGCCCGGACAGGGGGGACCCCCGTCCAGGCCTGGGACGCGAGCCCGCGCACCCGGCTGACCCACTCCCTGGAGTGCGCGCAGGTCGGCCGGGAGCTGGGCGCCGCCCTAGGCTGCGACCCGGACCTCGTCGAAGCCGCCTGCCTCTCCCACGACCTTGGCCACCCGCCCTTCGGGCACAACGGCGAACAGGCTCTGAACGAGTTCGCGCGGGACTGCGGCGGCTTCGAGGGCAACGCCCAGTCGCTGCGCCTGCTGACCCGCATCGAGCCCAAGCGGTTCGTCCCCGACCCCGGGACGGACCAACTCGTCAGCGTCGGCCTCAACCTCACCCGCGCGGCCCTCGACGCCGCCACCAAGTACCCCTGGCCGCGCGGCGCCCACCCCACCGACCCGGCCTCCCGGAAGTTCGGTGTCTACGAGGACGACCGGCCCGTCTTCGACTGGGTCCGCAAGGACGCGCCCGGCATGCGCACATGCTTCGAGGCCCAGGTCATGGACTGGTCCGACGACGTGGCCTACTCGGTGCACGATGTGGAGGACGGCCTGCACGCCGGGCACATCGACCCCGGCTGCCTGCACGCCGGGCCGGAGCGGCAGGCGGTGTTCGCGGTCGCCGTCGGACGGTACGTCCCGGCCGGCACCGACCCCGAGGAGCTGGCCGAGGCCCTGGACCGCCTCCTGGACCAGGAGTGGTGGCCGCACGGCTACGACGGCTCGGCCGTCGCCCAGGCCCGCCTGAAGGACGCCACCAGCCAGCTCATCGGGCGCTTCTGCCTGGCCGCCGAGGGAGCCACGAGGCAGGCCTACGGCAGCGGCCGCCTCACCCGGTACGGCGCCGAGCTCGTCGTGCCCAGAAGCACCCGAATGGAGTGCGCGGTCCTCAAGGCCGTCGCCGACCGGTACGTCATGCAGCGCGCCGAGCAGGAGCGGCTGCGCGCGGACCAGCGGATCGTGGTCGCCGAACTCGCCGAGGCGCTCACCGCCCGCGCCCCCGACGGCCTCGACCCGCAGTTCCGCGCCCTGTTCGACGGGGCGGCCGGCGACCGCGCCCGCAAGCGCGTGATCGTCGACCAGATCGCCTCCCTCACCGACACCTCGGCCCGCTCGCTCCACGCGCGCCTGACGGGACGGGCAGGCAATCGAAGACGGTGAGGACGACAGTAGTAAGGACACTGACAGCGCGCTTACCGGCACGCGTGATACCGGTGGGACGCGGGTGACTCCAGAGGCCCTGACCAGACTCCCGAGGTGACCCTCCGTGGCCTGATCGGGCCACTCCCTCTTCCCGCATCACGCTCCGTGCGGGACGCTCGCATGTGGCGGCACCCTTACGAGGAGGCATCAAGTGGTCGACGCGGATCAGACATTCGTCATCGTCGGAGGAGGTCTGGCCGGCGCGAAGGCGGCCGAGACCCTCCGCGCGGAGGGCTTCAGCGGCCGCGTGATCCTCATCTGCGACGAGCGCGACCACCCCTACGAACGCCCGCCGCTGTCCAAGGGCTACCTCCTCGGCAAGGAGGAACGCGACAGCGTCTTCGTGCACGAGCCCGCCTGGTACGCGCAGAACGACATCGAGCTGCACCTCGGCCAGACCGTCGTCGCCATCGACCGCGCCGCGAAGACCGTCCACTACGGCGACGACGGCACCCACGTGCGCTATGACAAGCTGCTCCTGGCCACCGGCGCCGAACCGCGCCGTCTGGACATCCCCGGCACCGGCCTCGCGGGCGTCCACCACCTGCGCCGCCTCGCCCACGCCGAGCGACTCAAGGGCGTCCTGACCCACCTGGGCCGGGACAACGGCCATCTGGTGATCGCCGGCGCCGGCTGGATCGGCCTGGAGGTCGCGGCCGCGGCCCGCGAGTACGGCGCGGAGGTCACCGTCGTCGAGCCGTCCGACACCCCGCTGCACCACGTGCTCGGCCCCGAGCTCGGCCAGCTCTTCGCCGAGCTGCACCGCGCGCACGGCGTCCGCTTCCACTTCGGCGCCCGGCTGACCGAGATCGTCGGACAGGACGGCATGGTGCTGGCCGCCCGTACCGACGACGGCGAGGAGCACCCCTGCCACGACGTGCTCGCCGCGATCGGTGCCGCGCCGCGAGTTGCGCTCGCCGAGTCGGCGGGCCTGGAGCTCGCCGACCGCGCGCACGGCGGCGGCATCGCGGTGGACGAGCGGCTGCGCACCTCCGACCCGGACATCCACGCGGCCGGCGACGTGGCCTCCTTCCCGCACCGGCTGTTCGACACCCGGCTGCGGGTGGAGCACTGGGCCAACGCGCTCAACGGCGGCCCGGCGGCGGCCCGCGCGATGCTCGGCAAGGACGTCACCTACGACCGCGTGCCCTACTTCTTCTCCGACCAGTACGACCTGGGCATGGAGTACAGCGGGTGGGCGCCGCCCGGGTCGTACGACGAGGTGGTGATCCGCGGCGACGCCGGAAAGCGGGAGTTCATCGCCTTCTGGGTGAAGGAGGGCCGGGTGCTGGCCGGGATGAACGTCAACGTGTGGGACGTCACGGACCCCATCCAGCGGCTGATTCGCACGAAGGCACAAGTGGACACCGAGGCGCTGGCGGATCCGCACGTCCCGCTGGACACCCTGGGCTCGTAGCCGACGGCACCCGGTGCGTCCCCGGGCTGCGACTCCCGGGGGCGCCGCGTTCGACGGCCGCGGCGCGGCGGGCCGGCCCCCCCCGGCCGGTCGCCGGACGGCGAAGCCCGGGAGTGTCAGTTCTGCCCCGTAGAATTCACGCGTGGCAGGACGGATCAACGACGAGGACGTGAAGGCGGTACGGGACGCGGTCCCGATCGACGCCGTGGTGTCCGAGTACCTCCAGCTGCGCAACGCCGGCGGCGGCAACCTCAAGGGCCTGTGCCCGTTCCACGACGAGAAGTCGCCGTCCTTCCAGGTCAGTCCGGGCAAGGGGCTCTTCCACTGCTTCGGCTGCCAGGAGGGCGGCGACACCATCACGTTCGTGATGAAGATCGACCACCTCTCCTTCTCCGAGGCGGTCGAGCGCCTGGCCGCCCAGACCGGCATCACCCTGCGCTACGAGGAGGGCGGCTACAACCCCGCCCACCAGCGTGGCGAGCGCATCCGCCTGGTCGAGGCCCACAAGCTCGCGGCCGAGTGGTACACCGAGCAGCTCGCGACCGGCCCCGAGGCCGACACCGGCCGCGCCTTCCTCGCCGAGCGCGGCTTCGACCAGGCCGCCGCCCGGCACTTCGGCGTCGGCTACAGCCCCCAGGGGTGGGACCACCTCACCCGCTTCCTGCGCGGCAAGGGCTTCACCGACAAGGAGCTGCTCCTCTCGGGACTCTCCCAGGAGGGCCGCCGCGGCCCCATCGACCGTTTCCGCGGCCGCCTGATGTGGCCGATCCGCGACATCGGCGGCGAGGTGGTGGGCTTCGGCGCCCGCAAGCTGTACGAGGCCGACAACGGGCCCAAGTACCTGAACACCCCCGACACGGCGATCTACCGGAAGTCCCAGGTCCTCTACGGCATCGACCTGGCCAAGAAGGACATCGCGAAGGCGTCCCGCGCGGTCGTGGTCGAGGGCTACACGGACGTCATGGCCTGCCATCTGGCCGGCGTCACCACCGCGATCGCCACCTGTGGCACCGCCTTCGGCGGCGACCACATCAAGATCCTGCGCCGGCTGCTGATGGACAACGGCTCGGCCCGCGTGATCTTCACCTTCGACGGCGACGCGGCCGGTCAGAAGGCGGCGCTGCGCGCCTTCGAGGACGACCAGAAGTTCGCCGCCGAGACCTACATCGCGATCGCGCCGGACGGCATGGACCCCTGCGAGCTGCGCCTGGCCAAGGGCGACGAGGCGGTCGCCGACCTGGTGGAGCCGCGCACGCCGCTCTTCGAGTTCGCGCTGCGCCAGATCGTCGCCCGCTACGACCTGAACACCCCGGCCGGCCGCGCCGCCGCGCTGGACGAGGCGGCGCCGATCGTCGCCCGGATCAAGAACAGCGGCGCCCAGCACGAGGTCGCGGTCCAGCTGGCCGGGCTGCTCGGCATCCTCGACACCCAGTTCGTGGTCAAGCGGGTGGCCCAGCTGGCCCGCTGGGCACGCGAGCGCGGCGGCCGCGGCCCCGCGCCGGACCGCCGGGAGCGGGGGCCGCAGCAGCAGTACGCCGCCGCACGGCCCGCCACGCCCGGCGGCCCGGCGCTGAACCTTCGTAACCCGGTCTACGCCACCGAGCGCGAGCTGCTGAAGCTGGCGTTGCAGCGCCCGGAACTGGTCTCCCCGGCCTTCGACGCCTACGGCGTCGACGAGTTCACCGCCCCGCCGTACGCCGCCGTACGCCAGGCGGTCCTGGACGCGGGCGGCGTGGAGTACGGCGTGCAGGATCCGCAGGACTATCTGATTCGCGTCCGTGAGGCGGCTCCCGACGACCAGGTCCGCGCGATGGTGACGGAGCTGGCCGTCGAGCCGATCAAGCTGCACAGGGGGGCGAGGGAGGCCGACGAGGTCTACGCCGGCGCCCAACTGGTGACGGTCCGCCGCCGCGCCGTGGAGCGCCGGATCCAAGAGATCCAGGTCACCGTCAGGCGCCTGGAATCGGGCGGTGATCCGGCCCAGTTGGCTGCCGCGAAGAACGAGCTGTGGATCCTGCAGCAGTATGACCAGGCCCTGAAGGGGCACGGCGCGGCAGCGCTGTGAGGGGCCCTCTGCCTAGTCCCCGGTGGACTATCCGGGCGGGGTGATGCCCAAGTGCTCCATGATCGCGACCTGGCCCACCACCGGCGCGCGGAGCAGCTTGCCGTGTTCGGCCAGGGTACTGCTGTGCGCTTCGAGCACCTTGCTGTGATCCAGCCGGGTCTGGCGCAACGCCTCGTCGATATCGCGCCTGCCTTCCCCCGTCCCGAATCAGTTGGTCCCAGAGTCCCTGTCCGTCAATCCGGATGATGATGGTCAAACGACCTGAGTAACCGCCCGGTCACGGACCGGACGCAAAAAGTCATCGCACGCCCCTCGTGGCAGCGATGTGTCGTACTCCACACTGGGTCCGGTGCCTGAGTCCTCGGAGCGCGGCCGGTCCTTCCCCCACGGGTCCGACAACCCCGCGGTTCCGCTCATCGCGTACGGGACGGACAGCGGCGAGGCCGCCGACTCCGCCCCCCGAGAACCGCTGCCGCACAACTCAGCAGCGAACATCCTGGAGGTCGCCCCCGTGCAGACCCAGACCCTCGCCCAGACCGACAGCGCCACCGACCTCGGCCTCGCGGCCGTACCCCCGCAGGACCGGGTCGGGCACCACCCGGAGACGGAGACCCCGTCCGGACCGGAAGAGCCCCCGATCGCGGCGCTGCAGGCAGCCGAGGAGCCGGAACCGCCCGAGCCGCGCGCCCCCGCACGCACCGAGACCGGCGGCCCCTCCTCCGACCTGTTCCGCCAGTACCTGCGCGAGATCGGCCGCATCCCGCTGCTCACCGCCGCCGAGGAGGTCGAGCTCGCCCGGCGCGTCGAGGCCGGGCTGTTCGCCGAGGAGAAACTCGGCAGCACCCCGGACCTGGACAGTCAGCTCGCCCTCGACCTGGACCGGCTCGTCGTCATGGGGCGGATGGCCAAGCGCCGGCTCATCGAGGCCAACCTGCGGCTCGTGGTGTCCGTCGCCAAGCGGTACGTGGGCCGCGGGCTCACCATGCTCGACCTCGTGCAGGAGGGCAACCTCGGGCTGATCCGGGCCGTGGAGAAGTTCGACTACGCCCGCGGCTACAAGTTCTCCACCTATGCCACCTGGTGGATCCGTCAGGCCATGTCCCGGGCCCTGGCCGACCAGGCCCGCACCATCCGTGTGCCCGTCCACGTCGTGGAACTCATCAACCGGGTCGTGCGGGTGCAGCGCCGGATGCTGCAGGAGCGCGGCTACGAGCCGACCTCCGACGAGGTCGCCGCCCACCTCGAACTGCCCCCGGAGCGGGTCACCGAGGTGCTGCGGCTGGCCCAGGAACCCGTCTCCCTGCACGCCCCGGTCGGCGAGGAGGACGACGTCGCCCTCGGCGACCTCATCGAGGACGGCGACGCCGCCTCACCCGTGGAGTCCGCGGCCTTCCTGCTGCTGCGCGAGCACCTCGAGGCCGTGCTGTCGACGCTGGGGGAGCGGGAGCGGAAGGTGGTCCAGCTGCGGTACGGGCTGATGGACGGACGGCCGCGCACCCTGGAGGAAATAGGGCGCATCTTCGGCGTGACCCGCGAGCGGATCCGCCAGATCGAGTCCAAGACCCTCAACAAGCTCCGCGACCACGCCTTCGCCGACCAGCTGCGGGGCTACCTGGACTGACGAGGGGCCGCTCACCCCGGTTCGAACCCGAAGCGAGCGGCCCCCACGGGTCCGGGTGCGGCTCAGTCGACCTCCGCCACCGCCTGCGCGAACTGTGCCTTGTACAGCCGCGCGTAGGCCCCGTCGGCCGCCAGCAGCTCGTCGTGGGCGCCCTGTTCGACGATGGAGCCGTTCTCCATCACCAGGATCGTGTCCGCGTCCCGGATCGTGGAGAGCCGGTGGGCGATGACGAACGACGTCCTGCCGTGCTGGAGTTTGGCCATCGCCTTCTGGATCAGCACCTCCGTGCGGGTGTCCACCGAGCTGGTCGCCTCGTCCAGGACGAGGATCACCGGGTCGGACAGGAACGCCCGCGCGATGGTGACGAGCTGCTTCTCACCGGCGCTGACCCCGGAGCCCTCGTCGTCGATCACGGTGTCGTAGCCGTCGGGCAGGGTCCGGATGAACCGGTCGGCGTGCGCGGCCCGCGCCGCCTCCTCGATCTCCCCGCGCGTCACCTCGCGGGAGGCGCCGTAGGCGATGTTCTCCGCGATGGTGCCGCCGAACAGCCAGGTGTCCTGCAGCACCATGCCGATGGCGGACCGCAGTTCGTCGCGGGACATCTTCGCGATGTCGATGCCGTCGAGCCTGATGTGCCCGCCGGTGACGTCGTAGAACCGCATGAGCAGGTTGACCAGTGTGGTCTTGCCCGCGCCCGTCGGGCCGACGATCGCGACCGTGTGGCCGGGCTCGACCTTCAGCGACAGGTCCTCGATGAGCGGCTTCTGGGGGTCGTAGCGGAACGACACGTGTTCCAGCGCGACCCGCCCGCGCAGCTCCTCCGGCCGCACGCCCGGCACCGGATCCGCCTCCTGCTCCTCCGCGTCCAGGAGTTCGAAGATCCGCTCGGCCGAGGCGACGCCCGACTGCACCAGGTTCGCCATCGACGCCACCTGGGTCAGCGGCATCGAGAACTGCCGCGAGTACTGGATGAAGGCCTGCACGTCACCGATCGACAGCGCGCCGGACGCGACCCTGAGGCCACCGACGACGGCCACCAGCACGTAGTTGATGTTCGACACGAACATCATCAGCGGCTGCATCACGCCGCTGTTGAACTGCGCCTTGAACCCGGCCTCGTACAGCGCCTCGTTCTGCTCGGCGAACTGCTGCGCCGACTCCTGCTGCCGGCCGAACACCTTCACCAGGCTGTGCCCGGTGTACATCTCCTCGATGTGCGCGTTGAGCTTGCCGGTGGAGCGCCACTGCTGCACGAAGTGCGGCTGCGACCGCTTGCCCACGCGGGTGGCGACGAAGAACGACAACGGCACGGTCACCAGCGCCACCAGCGCCAGCAGCCAGGAGACCCAGAACATCATCACCAGCACGCCGATGATGGTCAGCACCGAGTTGATCAACTGGCCCATGGACTGCTGCAGCGTCTGCCCGATGTTGTCGATGTCGTTGGTCGCCCGGGAGAGCACCTCGCCGCGCTGACGCTTGTCGAAGTACGACAGCGGCAGCCGGGACAGCTTCGTCTGCACGTCCTCGCGCATCCGGAACATGGTCCGGTTGACCGACCGGTTCACCAGCCGCGTCGCCACCGCCATCAGCAGACCGGCGACCAGGAAAGTGCCCAGCGCGAACAGCAGGACGCCGCCGACCGCGCCGAAGTCGATGCCCTTTCCCGGAGTGAAGTCCGTGCCCTGCAGCATGTCGGCGATCGGGCCCTGGCCGCGCTGCCGCATCCCGGCCAGGATCTGGTCCTTGGTCGGCCCGGACGGCATCTGCCGTCCGACGATCCCGGCGAAGACCAGGTCGGTGGCCTTGCCGAGGATCTTCGGCCCGATCACGCTCAGCGTGACGCTCAGGACCACGCACACCAGCAGCGCGTAGATCGTGGCCCGTTCGGGCTTGAACCGGGCGATGAGCCGGCTGCCCGACTTCTTGAAGTCCATCGAGCGGTTCTCGGGACCGCCCCCGGCCATCATCCGCCCCATCGGCCCGGCCATCAGGCAGCCTCCGCTTCCGTCAGCTGGGAGAGCACGATCTCCCGGTAGGTCTCGTTGTCCGCCATCAGTTCGTGGTGGCGGCCGGTGCCGACGACCCGTCCCTCGTCCAGGACGACGATCCGGTCCGCGTCGCGGATGGTCGCCACCCGCTGGGCGACGATGACGACGGTCGCCTCGGCGGTCTCGCGCGCCAGCGCCGCGCGCAGGGCCGCGTCGGTGGCGTAGTCGAGCGCGGAGAAGGAGTCGTCGAAGAGGTAGATCTCCGGGCGCTGCACGAGGGTGCGGGCGATGGCCAGACGCTGGCGCTGACCGCCGGAGACGTTCGTGCCGCCCTGCGCGATCGGCGCGTTCAGCCCGCCCTCCAGCTTGCCGACGAAGTCCTTGGCCTGTGCCACCTCCAGCGCGTGCCACAGCTCCTCGTCGGTGGCGTCCGGGTTGCCGTAGCGCAGGTTGGTCGCCACCGTTCCGGCGAACAGGTACGGCTTCTGCGGCACCATGCCGACCGTCCGCGCCAGCAGCCCGGGGTCCACGGTCCGCACCTCCACCCCGTCGACGAGGACCTCCCCGTCGGTCGCGTCGAACAGCCGGGGCACCAGGCCCAGCAGGGTGGACTTGCCGCTGCCGGTGGAGCCGATGACGGCGGTGACCTCGCCCGGGCGGGCCACCAGGTCCACGGCCTTGAGCACCGGCTCCTCGGCTCCCGGGTAGCGGAAGCCGGCCTGCCGGAGCTCCAGATGGCCGTGGCGGCGCAGCTCCAGCACGGGCGCGGTCGGCGGTACGACGCTGGAGTCGGTGTCCAGGACCTCCTCGATGCGCTCGGCGCACACCTCCGCGCGCGGCACCATCATGAACATGAAGGTGGCCATCATCACGGACATCACGATCTGCATCAGATAGGCCAGGAAGGCGGTCAGGTCGCCGATCTGCATCCCCCCGCTGTCGATGCGGTGCGCGCCGAACCACACCACCGCGATGGACGACACGTTGACCACCGTCATCACCATCGGGAACATCAGCGCGAGCAGCCGGCCGGTGGCCAGCTGCATCTCGGTCAGATCGGTGTTGGCCCTGCGGAAGCGGTCCTTCTCGTACTCGTCGCGGACGAAGGCGCGGATGACGCGGTTGCCGGTGATCTGCTCGCGCAGCACCCGGTTCACCGTGTCCAGCCGCACCTGCATGGCCCGGAACAGCGGGCGCAGCCGGCGCACGATGAGGGTCACGCAGATGCCGAGCACCGGTACGACGGCGACCAGTACCCCCGACAGCGGCACGTCCAGGCCGAGGGCCAGGACCACACCGCCCACGCACATGATGGGCGCCGACACCATCAGGGTGAACGTCATCAGGGCCAGCATCTGGACCTGCTGCACGTCGTTGGTCGTACGCGTGATGAGGGAGGGCGCGCCGAAGTGGCCGAGCTCACGCGCCGAGAAGGACTGCACGCGGTCGAAGACGGCGGCCCGGACGTCCCTGCCGAGCGCCGCCGCGGTCCGGGCACCGAAGTACACGGCACCGATGTTGCACACGACCTGCGCCAGGGAGATGCCGATCATCACGGCGCCGAACGTCAGGATGTAGCCGGTGTCACCCTTCACGACACCGTTGTCGATGATGTGGGCGTTCAACGTGGGCAGGTAGAGGGTGGCGCAGGTCTGCAGGAACTGCAGCAGCACCAGGAGGGCGATGGGTTTCTTGTAGGGCCTGAGATAGGTCCGCAGAAGTCGTATGAGCACGCTGGTCTCTCGGAGTCGGCGGTGGGGGCGGTCGCTGTCCCCTGGCCCCTATCGTCGAACACTCCACCCGTGTTACCTCAACTGATTAATCCAATAGCGGTCCACCGACCGACGTACCGTCAGCCGATGGACCTAAGCCGTTGGGGTCGTTACGGGCGAAACGCCCCGGGATGGGCCTGTTCGCGCACCGACACGTACTGCTGGCGCACCGCCTGGCCCACCGCCAGTTCCTCGCCGGGCTCCAGGACCTGGGCGGCCGCGCCCTGCCAGGCCGGCGGGGTGCGCGGGTCGAGGGCGCCCTGGGAGACGCCGAGCGCCCAGGCGGCCTGCCGGGCGGCGCCGATCGCGGCGTAGTCCGCGGGCTGCGGCACGACGACCTGCGCCCCGAACAGCGAGGGCGCCGCGGCCTGGACGGCGGGCAGTTCGGCGGCCTGCCCGAGCAGGAAGACGCGCCGCACGTCCACGCCCCGGCCGCGCAGCACGTCGAGCGCGTCCGCGAGCCCGCACAGCATGCCCTCGAACGCGGCCCGCGCCAGATGCTCCGGCTTCATCGACTCGCGCCGCAGGCCCGCCAGCGTCCCGGCGGTGTGCGGCAGGTTCGGGGTCCGCTCGCCCTCCAGATACGGCAGGAGAACGAGGCCGTGGGCCCCCGGCGTCGACTTCATCGCCAGGCCGGACAGGCTCTCCAGGTCCGGCAGGCCCAGCAGTTCGGCGGCGCCGCGCAGCGCCCGCACGGCGTTCAGGGTGGTGACGACCGGCAGATGCATCCCGGTGGCGTCGGCGAGCGAGGTGATCATTCCCGTCTGGTCGACGAGCGCCTCGGGGTGGACGGCCATCACCGAGCCGGAGGCGCCCAGCGACACCACCGCGTCGCCCAGTCCCAGCCCGAGTCCGAAGGCGGCGGCCATGGTCTCCCCGGTACCGGCCGAGATCAGCAGCCCCTCCGGGGTCGTACCGGCCGCCTCGGCGGGTCCGATCACCTCGGGGAGCACGGCCTGGTGGCCGAGCGCCAGCTCGACCAGGTCGGGCCGGTAGGCGCCGGTGGCCGCGGACCAGTACCCGGTGCCGGAGGCGCCGCCGCGATCGGTCGTCCTGCGCACCGGCCGTCCGAGCAGCTGCCACACCAGCCAGTCGTGCGCCTGCAGCAGAACGGTGGTGCGGCGGGCGGCGTCGGGCTCGTTCTTGGCGAGCCAGCGCAGCTTGGTCACCGGCTGGGCGGCCTGCGGTACGGAGCCGACCGCCTGCGCCCAGGCCTCGCGGCCGCCGAGCGCGTCGATCAGGTCGGCCGCGGCGACCTGGGCCCGCCGGTCGCCGCCGACCAGCGCGGGCCGCACGGTGGCGCCCTGGCCGTCCAGCGGGATCAGCGCGTTCTGCTGCGCGGAGACACCGATGGCCTGCACGCCCTCCAGGAGCCCGCCGCCCGCGGCCTCCCCGAGAGACAGCAGCCAGGCCTGCGGGTCGACGTCGGACGGGCGTCCGCCTCCGCCGAGCTCTCGGCTTCGCTCGAGCAGGGAGGCACCCCCACCGGGGCTCTCCACCGGATGCGGCGCATACCCCTGCCTGAGCACGGCTCCAGTGTCCGTGTCGCAGACCACGATGCGAGTGAAATCGGGCGAGCTGTCCAACCCGGCGACTATCCCCATGACGAAAATTCTGCCGTACGACGGGGGGTGGCCGCGCCTGGTAGCCGTCCGGCCGTCGGTACCCGGAGGTGGCGCCCCCGGAATCCCGACGGCCTGCCGGACCAGGTGGGGCCCCTGGTGCTGCGCTAGGTGTTGCTCGTGCCCCAGTCGTCCGCGCCGCTGCCGTTGGCACCGTGGCCGCGCAGGGAGCGCACGCGCTGGGCCACCGAGTCGGGGACGTGGTCGCCCACCTTTTCGCTGACCGCGTGATAGGCCTTGCCCGCGAACTCGCGGCCCTGCTGGGCCGCCGTCTCGGCGGTGTTGCGCACCGCGGGGTTCTGCGCGACCTGGCGCGCGGACTTCCTCAGCTGTTCGTAGCGTTCACGTCCGGCCTTCGTGCCCAGCACGTAACCCAGAGCGAGCCCTGCGATGAACGCGAGCCGGTAACGCATGGTGGCCACCTTCCTTGCCTCGAGGTCGGAGCCGGGGAGTACCGATTGGCGGAGCACCCCCCTGCTTGCGCTAATGTATGTGTCGCAGCGAGCGCGCGCCCCCTGGCGAATACCCAGGTAGGTACGTTCGATGCAACGAGGCATTCCTCCGTAGCTCAATTGGCAGAGCAGCCGGCTGTTAACCGGCAGGTTACTGGTTCGAGTCCAGTCGGGGGAGCTCGGTCCTCCGTAGCTCAATTGGCAGAGCAGCCGGCTGTTAACCGGCAGGTTACTGGTTCGAGTCCAGTCGGGGGAGCACGCTGAACGAGGACCCTGCGGGGTCCTTTTTCATGTCCGGTTCGATGTCCTGGGGAACCGCCGCGGCCGCGGCGAAGTCCTCAAGGTCAGGCAGGGCCGCGGGAAGCCGACCATGGCGAAGCAGGAGATCGTATGAGCGGCTATGCTGCGGCAGACGGCGCGCACACATGTACGCGACGCGCCGCAACGGGGCGGTAGCTCAGCCGGTTAGAGCAGCGGACTCATAATCCGTCGGCCGTGGGTTCGAGTCCCACCCGCCCCACCAGGCGCTACACGCGCAGAAGCGTTTCTACCTGCGTAAACGTGAGAACGGGGGGCACCACTCCAGGGTGGCGACCCCCGTTCATTCGTTCAGACCAAGATCCAGTGGACGCACAGTGGACGCGGGGACGATCCAGGGGACAGAAGCGCCCTCACGCCGCCTTCCGACGCCCGGTCGGAGCCCGGCGCCCCGGGCGGGACGCCGCCGGCGACAGGCCGGTCGGTAGGGCCCAAGCTTCGACGGTCGGGGACTCGGAGCGGGCGACCGTGAAACGCGTGAGCGAGAAGTCGGCTCGCTGCTCCTCGGGGTAGCGGTCGTTGAAGTTCTCGACACGCACCAGCTCCAGGTCGCTCGCGGAGCAGTGATCACGTACCCACTTCACCGCTGCATTGGCGGCGTCGTCTTGGCCCCGGCCGGTCAGGGCGATCATCCCGAGGAGCTCGGAGTCCGGTTGGGTCTGCGCTCCGACGGCCCAGGTGTCACCTGACTGCCTGGCGCCGTGCGCGAAGAAGACGGCGATGTCGTTCTGCCAGGCTGCCTCGGGGATCGTCAGCGGGGTGCGTACCCGGAAGGGGACGTCGCGGGGGACCACGGCCATGACCGACTCTGCCTCGGCCCGCAGCATCTCGGGCAGCACGCTGGTGTACGTGTCGGAGGTGATCTGGCGCGAGGAGTGCCCCAGCTTCTCCTGGACGACCTTGATGTCGTGCCCGGCGAGCAGGGACAGGGTGGCGGCGAGGTGGCGCAGGTCGTGGAGGCGGACCGGCGGTAGGCCGGACAGCTCGACCAGGCGGGCGAAGCGTCGGGATATCCAGTCGGGGTGCAGCGCCTCGCCGTTCTCGTGCGTCCACACCCGGCCGCTCTCGATGTAGGCGTCTCCCCACTCCTGGCGCTGCTTCTCCTGTTTCGCGCGAAAGGCGGCGAGGTTGTCTCCGGACTCCAGGCTCAGGGACAGGGTGCGAACGCTGTCGGCCTTTGGCGCTTCTCCGTAGAGCTCGTACGCCACCTCGACGATCTGCTGGGAGATCCGTAGCCACAGGGCATCGAGGCTGACCTCCGTCCAGGGCAGTGCGGCCATCTCGCCGCGGCGGGGGCCGAGGAAGATGAAGCTGTGCCACAGCTCGTAGAGCCAGTCGTCCTTGACGAAGTCGAGGAATTGGCCGGTCAGCTCCGGTGTCCAGACCATGACGGGGCCGGGCTTCTCGCCGGTGCGCTTCCAGTGCTCGATGCGCTCTGGAGTCCAGACGAGCGGCTTGGGCCGAGTGACTGGGGGCAGCTCCACGAGCTGGGCCCAGTTCCTCTGGAAGAGCTGTTCGCGCTTGATGCCCCAGGACAGTGCCGAGCTGAGGGTGTCGTTGATGCGGTGCATGGTGGCTGCGGAGGTGACCTTCCGCAGCCCCTTCTTGCCCTCGCGCAGTTCTGCGTTGGCGTCGAGAAATGCCCGGCGCGCGGCGCGGCGCTCCTCCTTCTTGGCGTAGCCCGCCGTCTTCACCCAGGCCCGGTGCGCGGCGTCGCGCTTCTTCTGGAGCTCGTCGACATGCAGCCGGTGGAGGATCCGCTGGGCGTTCTCTTTCTCGATCGCGTCGTACATCTTGTCGAGGTGCCGAACCTTGAGGTCACGGCACTTGATGTGCCCGAGGTGCGGGAGGAGGTAGTTGTTGATGTGCTCCTCGTAGCCGTGGCGGGTCGTACGGGCCAGGGACTTCTTCGCCTTGATCCACCGGAGGAAGAAGTCGCCGCACTTCTCATCGGACAGCACGTCGCCGCCGGCCATGGCGGCGTCGTAGATCTCCCTGGCCTTCTTCTTGGCGTCTTCCAACTTGGCGAAGCCGCCGCGGCGTACCCGCTGGCGGGTGCCGCCCTCGGCTGGTTCGAGCTCGAAGTAGAAGTTCCAGGTGCCGTGCCCCTTGCCTAGCTTGGGGCACGTCGTGCCGATGGAGCCGATCTTGGGGTTGCCGTCGGCGTCGAGGACGGGGTTGCCCTTCTTGTCCTTGAGTGGTCCCTTGCACTGGCACCGCCTGTAGTAGCTCGGCTCGAACATCCGACACTGCTCCCTGTTGACTGTCGCTTGGATCACAGCCAGCCGTTGGTGTGCGTACGTGTCCGTACGTGTCTGGCGTGCTCTCTCTCGATCTTGCTGGGGGTGTCGGACAGCGTTGTAAAGTTGCTGACAAGTTGGCGCGGGGGAGATTGCGACCAACGAGATGACTGCTCAGGAAGCGGGCGGACAGGCTTCGGCCGGAGCGATGGGTCTGGAGGAGCTGCTGGCTCTTCCGGCCACGGTCAACGTGACAACTGCCGGGCGTGCTCTGGGAATTGGCCGAGACAAGGCGTACGAGCTGATCCGCAATGGGAAGTTCCCTGTACGGACGCTCCCGCTAGGCGGCACAGTCCGGGTGCCAACGGTGGAGCTGTGGAAGGTCCTCGGCATCGAGCAGGGCCGGGACGTGGGGGTGAGTACGTGATCGAGGGAGGCGGCGCGTGATCTTGGGGTGTTTGTTGGGTTTCCAACAATGTGACCTATCTTCGGTAAACTAGTTCCCTAAAGGGGGTCGGTAGGAGGGGCGAGGAGATGCCGAGGCTGTACGGCTTTGAGGACATGGCGTACCGGCGGGTGCGCGAGAGCGAGGCGGAGGGCATTCGTGCTGCCGCCTCGCGGCGGTTGCTCCAGCAGCCCTATCCCGCCATCACGGAGTGGATGAACGCCGAGGGGTACCGCACGACGCGCGGTGGCCTGTGGAAGCCAGACGTCCTGGCAAACGTGCTCGACCACCCGGCCATCGCCGGCCTGGAGGAAGACGAGAAGGGCAACCTCGTCGAAACGGGCGGCCCCGCGGTCATCCCTCGGGAGGAATTCGAGGCCATCCGTGCCATGCGCCCCGTCCATGACCCCGACAAACAACGGGCCCCGCAGCGCGAGTACCTGATCCCTGGCCTGATGGGTGCCTGCGGGCTGTGCGCGTGTCCGCTGGGCTCCTCTCCCTCGAACCGCGGCAGCCGCGGCTACCGGTGTGCGCCCAGCACAGCGCAGCATCCGGGCGGGTGTGGCAAGGTCCGCATCAATGCTGACCTGCTGGAGACGTACGTCGCTGAGCACCTGCTGGCAGAGTTGGCCAAGCCGGAGGTCAGCGCGCTGATTGGGCAGGCGCGAGATGAGCTGCTGGCCCAGGCTGCCCTCCTGCGTAAGGAGGCGGCAGCCGCGCGCCGTCGACAGAAGAAGCTGGGAGAGGACTACGCGCGCTCGCCGGACATGTCGCTCAAGGCGTTTAGGACGGCCGACAAAGAGCTCGCGCACCTGATCCGCGAGAGTGAGACGAAGGCTCGCTTCTTGGAGCAGGCCAAGCACGTGCCGGTGGGCGACATCCCGGATCTCGTGCGCTGGTGGAAGCACGCGCCGATGAAGGCGAAGAAGGGCGCCCTGGTTCTCATGCTCGAGAAGGTGGCCGTGTACCCGGCCGCGTCTAGGGGCTCTCGCACCGTGGACGCGGACCGGGTGGCACTGCATTGGCGCCAGTGGGGCGCGGGGGCTGAGGAGAAGTCCGCCTAGACCGCGCTGCCAGCACCTCTGGGGCTGATGTTGTAGCCGATGGTGGCCAACGCGAGACCGGTGGCCACACAGATGATGGAGAGCCCCGCCAACGCGGGGCTGACGGCGTTCTCGACGGACAGCGGCCAGGCGTGCCCGTTCCGTTCAGCAATGATGTACGCGCTCCGGCTGAGTGCATGTGCGACGCCGAAGATGCCCCCGGCGGCAGCGATGGACAGTCCGGTTGCGGCTGCGCGTCGTTGCTGCCAGGCCGCAACGGCCAGCCCAGTAGAGAAGGCGCCGATTTCCAGCCCAGCAACGGCTGTGAAGCCGAGGTAGGTGAGCAGGTACAGCCGGACATCGGCGCTACGCGCGTAGGCCGTGGACAGCCCCGTGTGCGCGGTGTCGGTCATATGGAACTCCCAGATCATCGCCGCGACAACACAGCACACGGCGAAGATGCGCACCGCGACTCCCGTCTGTACGTGGCTTCTTGAGTGCGTCCAGTCCACGATCATGACTTGGAGGCATGCCCAGAAGATCACCGCGGCGAGGTCCGAGGCGAGGGACGAGACCTCGTTGAAGTCCATGAGTCGGTCAACGGCTTCGGCGACTGTGGGGATCGCCAGGAGCGAGCCGAAGAAGCAGGCTACAAACGCCGACACCCGGGCTCTATGGGCAATGCGGTAGGCCGCTTGATTGCGACGCTTACGGGTGTAGTGCAGGCGTATCGCCGCGCTAACGGCTGTGACAAGGGCACAGACGCCGTAGATGAGGCCGTCCAAGAGGTTCAACGTCCTTCCAGATCATCCGCTGCCCTCTCAGCGGCTTCGTGCAGGCTCAGCCGGCGGCGTGGTCGGCCCTCGCGGGGCTGGTCGACGCCGGGGGGAGGTGGGGGGATCGTGGGGACCTCTTCGGGTAGTCCCCTGCGACCGCGGATCTCCCGGAGCTTCGAACTGATTTCAAGAATGTCCTGCACTTCAAGTCCCTGCATTAAACGCAGGACTTCGCGGGCTTCTGGGCGCTCCCGGTACACGGACAGGGCTGCGAGGTCGTCCCACTCTCGTCCTGGGAGCAAGAACGCGGCCGGGGCGTCGAGTGCCTGAGCAAGCGCGGTGATCGTAGACGACCTGGGGTTGCTACTGGTGCCGTTCATCAGGCTGTTGACAGTGCCGTGCGACAGCAGGGGCTTGCGCTGGCCCACCGGGGTCGTCGCATCTGAGACGTCCCGGGCGCTGGGAGTAAACCCGTCCAGATCGCGGCGCAGGCGCAGCAGGACGAGCAACTTCGAGGCCAGGCTCATGTGTTGACGCCGGTCGGTGGTGTCTGCCATGTCCGCCTTCTCTGGCCGTGTCGTATGCTCGCCGCAGGTGACTGGCCGGTAACAATCATCCCTGCCTCTACGATACATCGCAGCTCGGAGGGGTTATAGGGTTTGTTGGACAGTTTCCTCGGGGGAGCCGGCGGGTGAACTGCGGGCGTCACGTGCTCCGTTACCTGCCTCTCGGTGGGCTGTCGAGGAAGTCGCATCTGGGCGGGCGAAGGCGGCGCGCTTGCCGTTCACGGGAGGAATCGCATGTCCGAAATCGACGAGCGGCGGATCGCTGAGTTGACCAAGCAGCCCCCGTGTTTGCTTCGGGGCGGAGCGGGCGTCGCGGCCCGCCAGGAAGCCCGAAAGCTGCTGGAGTGGCAGGCCGGTATACGCGGCAGGGAACCAGACGACGGCCTGCAGGGGGAAGGGTGCTGTTGAGTCGCAGGGTGACGGCGTGCCCAGGTTCAAGCGAGATAGGTGACATTCTTGAACGCCTGCTGTACGTTCTGATGTGCCGGGCGGGTGCAGCAGCCGCAGGAGTCCCGCACGGCAGCGTCGCGTGAGCGACGTCCTTCCCTGCTCCTCGCCGGGTGGCCGACCCCCCCGCGCCCCACCCGGCGAGGAGTCGGCCGTCCGGTGCGGCCGTCGGGGTGCGTGACGGGAGCCAGCCCGCCGTGACCGCTTGGTCATGGCGGGCTCTCTCGTGTCCGCACCCAGAAAGGGGAATTGGAAATGCAGAGAATTCCCCTTCCTGAATTCCCTTGAATTAAAAGAGTTCCGAACTTGATTTGGCGGTATTCGCCATTAAGATATAAGTGTAAGAACAAAGGGAAACGCTCCAACGGAATTCATGGAAGGCGCGGGAAAATGGCTGACAACAAGGTCGATTTCATCAACATCAAGGTGAGCGAGATTGCACCCAACCCGGAGCAGCCGAGGAAGTTCTTCTCGGAGGAGGCGCAGGAGGAACTGACCAACAGCATCAAGGAGAACGGCCTCCTCCAGCCGGTCGTCATCCGGCCGGTCGAGGGCGCCAAGGTCCCCTACATGCTGATCGCGGGCGAGCGGCGCTGGCGGTCCTGCCAGGCGGCCGGCCTGGAGGTCATCCCGGCGAAGGTCGTCGAGGGTGCCACGGAGGAAGAGGCGTACGTCCTCAGCATCGCTGAGAACGTCAACCGTGCGGACATGACGATCATGGAGGAGGCCGGTGCGTACGCCGACCTCAAGGCCGCCGGATGGACCCCGGCGAAGATCGCCAAGCAGTTCGGCAAGACGGAGACGCACATCACCTGGCGGCTGGGACTGCTCACCCTGCGCCCCGAGGTGGCCGAGATGGTCGATCAGGGTCAGATCAAGAACAACCTCGCCTGGCACATCGCTCAGCTCAACCCGGCGAACCAGATGGTGGCGGCCATGCGGTACGTGCGCGGTGACTTCGACAGCGAGGCCGAGGCGCAGCACTTCGCCAACGGCCTCAAGATGATGGAGCAGCAGACCTCCCTCACCAACGAGAAGGCGCCGACGGCCGAGGAGCAGGAGAAGCAGAAGAAGGCCAAGGCCAAGGCGAAAGACGGGCTCGGCAAGGCCGAGGAGGTCCTGATCCCGCTGCTGGAGGAGTTGGCCGAGAAGAAGCCGGAGGACCTGGCCGTCATCCTCGGTGACGACCTCGCCCGTCACCTGCGGGTCGTCGGCCGCCTGTACGCCAAGGTGCAGATGGTGCGGAACCTGCTGAGCAAGGCGCAGGGCATCCAGCGGGCCATGGCCGAGGACTTCAACAAGGCGGCCGTGGAGGTCCAGCAGGAGGCGGCGGCTGCGAAGAAGACCGAGGCGGCGGCCAAGACTGAGGCGAGGACGGCAGACAAGCCGCAGTCCACGGCGAAGAAGGCGGCGGCCAAGCCCGCCCCGAAGCCCGCGGCGCGCACGGCCACAGGCACCCAGGCCCCGGCGCGCCGGACGCCCGCGAAGAAGGCTGAAGCGGCAGCGAAGTAGAACGGAGGGGCGCGCGGTCGCGCCCCTTCTCTCCTGCGCATTTGGACGAGCGGGCGGGGCCGGAATTCCCGGCCCCGCCCGTTTCCGATCGAATTCCTCTCGGAATTCCAACCCGTTTCGGCCCGGGCCGGGTGCGCAGGGGGACTCTCCCTGCGCGCCCGGTGCTGCTCAGGCCCCCGAAGGTCCGAGTGGGCGGCATCATCGGTCACCGCGGGGCCGCCGGCGGCGACGCCGACGCACCCCGGCATTTGAGCACCATGAAAGGAATGACCACGTGCTCACTCTGTTCACCAACCGGTTCCAGGCGTTCCAGCCCCCGCAAGGGGTGCCGGTGCGCATCACCCTGGGCGCTCCCCGCTTCAAACTCCCCTACTCCCTCACCCACTCGGTGCGGGAGCTCGCGCCGCGTCGGGACTACCTCTCCCAGTCCGAGCCCGAGTTCGCGACGGCCTACCGGGCCGACCTCGACCAGCTCGGGCCCGAGCGGATCGCCGCGCGGCTGCGGCAGATCACGCAGGCGGAGGGCGATCACCGCCTGGTGCTGCTCTGCTTCGAGGACCTGGCCAAGCCGGGCCTGTGGTGCCACCGCCGCGTGTTCGGCGCCTGGTGGAAGGAGGTCACGGGGGACGAGGTGCGGGAGCTGTCCCCGATGGATCACCAGGGCACCTTGATCTGAGCGTCGGAACCGCGCCGCAAAGATAGATGACATGATTTCAAGGGGCTGCCTGCTCCTTGTGTAAGGTTCCAGCGCAGCGCCCGGCCCCGGCATCCCGCCGAGGCCGGGCGCTGTCGTTCGTCGGGAGGCGATAGATGTTCCAGGGCACCATCCCGGGCCCCATGCGCTCCATCGTGCGCGAGACCGCCAGCCAGTGGCCGCGCGGCCCGGTGTACGTCCCGTGCTGCGGGAACTTCACCATCGAGCGCAGCGTGGCCGGCATGGGCTTCGCCCTCCGCTCCTCCGACGTGTCCATCTACACCAGCGCGGTCGGCCGATGGCTCACGCGGCAGCCGGTCGGCATCCAGCTCCGCGAGGAGAGCCGAGACGAACTCGGCTGGCTCGCGGACTCCTTGGACGACGGTGTCGGCACCGTGTCCACGCTCATGCTCGGCACGCGGTTCCTTGCCAGCGTCGGTCGCGAGGGGCTGTGGCACGAGCGGGTGGTGCGCTCCTATCGGGAGCAGTGGAAGGTCAAGCACGCGGAGACGGTCGAGCGGCTGTCCGGCTCGGGCATTGAACTCGCCTCGTACGAGGTGGAGGACGTGCGCTCCTGGCTCCAGAAGGTTCCCCGTGACGCCCCGGTGTGCTCCTTCCCTCCCTTTTACGGCGGTGGCTACGAGAAGCTGTACGAGCCGCTGGAGGCGCACTTCACCTGGGACGCGCCCGAGTACGAGCCGCTGTCCGACGACGACGTGGTCGGCGTGCTCGGCGCGATCACGGACAGGCCGTACTGGCTGACGGCCTCCAACCACGACGTGCCCGAGCTGCACCGCTACCTGCGCGGCGTGATCAAGGCGACCCCGCGCGCCGCTCCCTTCTACGTGTACGCCAGTCGGGCCCGGACAAGGATCGTCGCTCCGCGCCAGCCGATCGAACCGGTGAAGGTCCCCCGCCTGCGCCAGGGTGACGAACTGGTCGGCCCGCTCACGCTGTCGCTGCTGAAACCCGGCCAGTTCAACGCGCTGCGCTCCCGGTACCTCAACCCGAAGATCGCGCCGGGTGCGGCGAACCTGGCCGTCGCGGTGAAGGACGGCGGCGGACGGCTCCTGGGCGTGTTCGCGATGGCCCCGAGCACGTTCACCCCAGACGAGGCGTACGTGCTCTCGGACTTCGCGGTCGCGCCGACCGACTACCCGCGGCTGTCGAAGCTGGTCGTGCTCGCGGCCACCAGCGCCGAGGCGCAGTTGCTGTGCCAGCGGGCGTTCTCTCGGCGGATCCGGAGGGTGGCGACGACGGCGTTCAGCAACAACCCGGTGTCGATGAAGTACCGCGGGCTGCTGCGGCTGAACAAGCGCAGCCCATCGAACGAGAACGGCTGGAAGTTCCAGCTCCAGTACCAGGGGGCTATGGGCCAGCACACGCTGGCCGAGGCCCTTCAGACGTGGGCGAAGCGGTGGGGCGCCCAGACGACGAAGACGGGAGTCTGATCATGGAGGAGACCACTCGGCTCGCCCCGCCGCAGATGGTGGAGGGCGACCCGCGCACGCTGACGCTGCTCGACGTCAACGCGCGGTTCCTGCCGCACGAGCAGTTCCGTCAGTTGGTGGCGAACATCGAGCGTGACGGCTGCCTGACCTCGACGCCGCTGGTGTGGAACGACCGCGAGACGGGGCGGCTGGTCGTCCTGTCCGGCAACCACCGCACGCTCGCCGCGATCGAAGCCGGCCTGTCGCAGATCTGGTGGATGCAGATAGACGAGCCGCTGCCCCGCCAGCGGCAGATCGCTCTCCAGCTCTCGCACAACGCCATCGCAGGCCAGGACGACCCGGCGATCCTCAAGGAGCTGTACGACGAGCTTGAGTCGGTGGAGTGGCGGCAGTACACGGGCCTGGACGACAAGACCCTGGACTTGCTGGAGAAGGTGGACGTTGCCTCCCTGGGCGAGGCGAACCTCGACTTCGCCAGCGTGCAGTTCATGTTCCTGCCCGATGAGCTGGAGCGAGCCGAGGCTGCCTTCGACGCGGCCCGGTCCACGGCGACGGCGGACCAGCGGTGGGTGGCCGGGCTGGAGCAGTACGAGCCCGTGCTCGATGCGCTGGAGACCTCCCGAGCCGCGTACAAGATCGGCAACAGCGCGACGGCGCTCGGCGTGATCCTCGCTGTGTTCGAGCGGCACCTGGGTGAACTGGCCGAAGGCTGGTTCGACGCGGCCACCGGGGAGGCGACGAGGGCGGGAACGGCACCGTTGGAGACGGTGTTCGGCGTGCGGGACGTGCCGGTGGAGACGGCCGCCGTCGTAAGGGCGGCCATCGATCGGATGGTGCAGGACGGCATCGTGCCAGCCGACGAGTCGTGGCGGGCGCTGGAAGTCCTGGCCGCACAGAGCAACTAACGGCCGCCGGCCAGGAGGTGAGCGGTGGCCGAGGACACCGTGGAGTCCTGGGAGCGGCAGAGCGGGGAGTCGGTCCAGGCGTTCGAGGCGTTCGCCGTGTACCGCGATCTCGGCCCAGCGCGGAGTCTGACAAAAACGGCACGCGAGCTGCATAAATCCCGCACGCTGCTGGGTCGGTGGTCGCGGCAGTACGCATGGGTGATGCGGGCCGCGGCCTACGACCGGGAGCAGGACCGCCTGTTCCTCGCGGAACAGGCGCAGGCGCGGCGGGACATCGCCCGCAGGCACGCGAAGTTGGCGCAAGCCGTTCAGAGCAAGGCGGTCGCGCGGCTCCAGACACTCGACCCGCGGGAACTGTCGCCGTCCGAGCTGCTGCGCTACATCCAGGTCGCGGCGGAGATCGAACGGCGGGCCGTGGGTGAGGCTCCGGCGACCGGGACGGTCGAGGACCGGGACCAGGGCGTGGACGTGGCTTCACTGTCGGACGAGGAGCGCCGGGCCCGGATGGACCAGCTCCGCCGTGAACTGGAGCGCCGGCTGTCGGAGGGCGCGCAGTGAGCCGCGGCCGGGCCAAGTGCCGCATGATCCAGGGGTTCGCGGACCCGTCGGTAATGAGCGACGAGCAGCTGAAGGCCGAGGTCGCCGCCCTGGTCCGCGCCGATGAGCTGTCGGCGCGCAGGTGGGCGTGCGAGGTCTCGAACTGTGACGGCCTGCCCCACGCGGGGTGGCTGCACCACCATGCCCGCGCGGCGCAGCGTCAGCCGCTGTGGCTGTGGACGGTGTGGATGCTGCTCACCGGCCGCGGCTGGGGCAAGTCCCGGACGGCGGCGGAGACGGTCCGGGAGTGGGCGCAGACACCAGGTCTTCAGATCGCGGTGGTGGCGAAGAACGCGACGCTGGTGAGGGACATCTGCTTCGAGTCCCCAAAGTCCGGGCTGCTGTCGGTGTTCCCGCCGGAGGAGGTGGCGAAGTACAACTCCTCGCTCGGCGAGACGACGCTGCGCCTGGTGAACGGCACGCTGATACGGGGATTCGGTGCGGAGACGCCGGACAACCTGCGCGGCTGGGCGTTCGACAAGGCATGGTGCGACGAGTACGCGGCCTGGTCGCGGCACACCGCGCAAGAGGTCTACGACATGCTGTGGTTCTGCCTGCGAGAGGCGGACACCCCGCAGGTCGTCATCTCCACGACGCCCAAGCCGCTCCCGCACGTCAAGCGGCTCGTCGAGCGCGGCCGTGCCCAGGAGAAGACGCACCTGGAGGGAGGGACGCCGCCTCGGGTGGTGCTGACCCGCGGGCACATGCGGGAGAACGACGCGAACCTGTCGGCGGCGGCCCGAGAAGAGCTGGAGGAGGAGTACGCCGGCACCCGGTTGGGGCGGCAGGAGCTTTCCGGCGAGCTACTCGAGGACGTGGAGGGCGCGCTGTGGAAGGGGTGGATGCTAGAAGTCGAGGGCTTCCGCCCCCGGCCCGAGCGTCTGCCTGACCTCCAGCGCGTGGTGGTCTCCGTCGATCCGGCCACGAAGTCGCACGAGAACGCGGACATGACCGCGTTCACCGTGGCGGGCCGTGGGTTCCCAGTGGAGACGATGTTCGGGGATGACCGGCCCCGCGGGTATCTGCTGCACTGCGAGCAGGACCGGCATACGCCGACGCAGGCGATGAAGCGGGCCGCCGAGCTATACCACGAGCACCGCGCCGACTGCGTGGTGATCGAGGCCAACAACGGTGGTGACTACCTGCCCGCGCTGCTGGAGCAGGTGGACCCGACGGTGAACTGGCGGATCGTTCATGCAACGCGTGGGAAGCGGGCGCGGGCGGCACCGGCGGCGCAGCTGTACGAGCAGGCCAGGGTGTCGCACGTCGGTTCGGCCCGGCGGTTCGCGGAGCTGGAGGAGCAGATGACGACGTTCGTTGGCCAGGGAGAGACCGAGGACTCACCCGACCTGCTGGACTCCGCAGTATGGGCGCTATGGGACCTGTTCCTTGATCCGACGATGCCGCCACCGCGTGGCGGGAATGACCAGCGGCTGAGTGGTCGGCGGTGATGGCCTCTCGGGAACGAGGTGTCTGAGAGTGATGAGATACGCGGCGAACTCACTCGCGTCACGGCTCGCACCGGGGCCGGGCCGTCTAATCGTGGCCGAGGGCTACGAAAGACGACTGGCAAGACGGTCGTACGGCGGTGTAGGCATCAGCAGTCTTGGGCCGGGGCGGTCAGTCAGGCGTCCATCTGGAGGGAGCTGTAGTGGGACTCGAAGAGTTTGCTGGTGGGGGTATGCAGCTCGGCCTTCATTTGGCAGTACAGGCGCCAGTAGTTCTGCCACAGGGGGTCGGCGGTGGGCAGGTAAGTCACGTTGAGCCCGATGCTGGCGGCCTCGTCGCAGTTGATCACTGCTCCGTGGGATAGCCACTGCTTGTTGTCGTTCAGTCGGGTGGCGACGCGGGTGATCTTGTCGTTCTGGTCACGCAGCATCCGTTCGGCAAGGAAGCGTTCGGCGAACTTCTGGGAGCGGGTGAGGGCTTTACGGCATACGTCGATCAGTGCGGGGTCAAGTTTGCCGAGCAGCGGCACGTAGGCGGTGGGCAGCTCTACGTCCTTGGTTTGGTCGATGATGTAGGTGAGGCCGTCGAGGTAGGACTGGGCAGGTCGATTCAGGCGTTGGCCGTCGTTGGTGCTTACGATGACCTGCGGGTCGATCGGCCCCAGCTCGCTGGGCGGGCCCATGACGATGCTGTCCCCGGCCACGGCGATCAGGGTCCCGGCGCTCTTGGCGCTATCGGGGACGATCACGCGCAACTGGGCCTTGCGCCCGATGGTCTTGTACAACAGCAGCACTATGCGTTCGGCCGCGTCCACGTCGCCGCCCATGGTGTGCAGCAGCAGGTCCAGGTCGTCGCCCTCGCGGACGTCCTGCAGCAGGTCGTAGAGCGGGGGGACGTCGTCGCGGCTGACCAGTGCGCTCGGTCCGCTGACGTAGCAGATCAGCCGTCGCCCGGTGTGCTCCTCGATGGCGCGGATCTGTTCCTGGCGCTGGTAGCGGCCGGCCTGAAGCGCCCGGAACAGTGGCGTCTGCACCGGTACCCGCAGAAGGGTGTCGTCAGATATGGGTTCGGGCCGCGCCGGGGTGCGAGGCTGATTCATCGATGGTTCTCGTCTCAAGAGGATGGACGCATAGGTGAGCGAGGGGGGTCGGCCCACTGTAGGCGGCCGCGGCGGATCCAGAAGTGGCAGCGGTACCCGTTGTCGATGACGTCGACGCTTGGGTGAAGGGTCGGCGCAGATCGGCTACCGGAGAGCTGCCACCGGGGCCGGCGCGCCGGACTCAGGTTGAGTAGCACCTGGTGGCCGGTGCCGCAGGGGCAGGTGAACGCGGCCCAGGCCGGACCGGTGCTCCCCTGGACAAGGATCCCCACCCGAGCCGGCAAATGGGGAATCAGGTCGGCGGCCTCCACGCCCGGTCCTAGCACCAGCGTCCGGCGGATGGTCCGGGCGTACAAGGCGGTCAGGGTCAGGGCGATGCCCACGTCGTCTCCAGCAGGGGGGTACGGTCACCGCAGCCGCGCACTGCGGCGCCGTCGGCGCAGTAGTGCCCTGGCCGGGACGGCCGGTTATGGGTGGACAGTTCGCGGTCGTGGATGCGGGCGAGGATCTCGTTGGGGGGCGGGGTGACGCCGTACCCCACGAGCCGTTCCAGCATCTCGTTGACGGCGAGTGCCGCCACAAGGGTTGTATAGGCAACCACCGCTGGCTCGACCCCGGGAAGTTCGGGCGCGTAGCCCTCGGCGGCCCGGCTCCTGCGCTCGTCCGGCTCCATCTGCTCCAATGCGGCCCGCTGCGGGTCGACGCGGTCGCGGCACAGCAGGCAGCTGTAACCGGGCGACAGCACACTGATCCGGGCGTCGATGCCGGCGAGCACTCCGGCATCGCTGCTGATCAGGACCCCGCAGTCGATGACCGGCAGCAGGTAGTAGCTGGACAGGCGGGAGAGCACCATCCGGCCCGCGTGGTCGTCGGTGCAGCCGAACACCAGATCGCAGCCGCGCAGCCGGGCGGCGACACCCTCCTGCACAACGCTGCCCACCACCGGCTCCACCTCGGTGCCCAAGCCGATCGCCACCGCGTGCCCTGCCACGATCTCGGCCTTGGGGCGGCCCACGTCCCCGATGCCAGCGCCGTGCACACGGGTGAGGTTGCTTGCACTGAGGTGGTCGGGATCGACCACGAGCAGCTGCCCAACGCCCAGTCGCGCCAGCTGCTCGCCCACCGCGGAACCGGTGCCCCCCGCGCCGACCAGCCCGATCCGCAGGAGCGCGAGCTGGGCTTGCAGGGCGGGGCCCAGGGCGCGGACCTGGCGGTCGAACACCTCGTCCACCGGGGGTTCGGCGGCGTCGGCGGCGGTGACCGCCCGGAACCGCGGCCCCACGATCCACAGCCGCTCGATCCGCCACGGTTCACCGGCACCATCGAGGACGGTGCCGCTGAACCGTATGGTGCCAGCCTCCCCGGCGGCCGCCGGAGAGACCACCACGCTGGCGTACAGGTTCTGGCCAGTGCGGACCATGAACAGCGGCGCCAGCGCGGCGTCCACGCCCGCGTCGCGCCGCGAGGGCGTAGGGTCGCCACCCGGGTGGGTGTGCACCCACACGGCCACCGCGCCGAGCTCTTCGGCGCGCCGCAGCGCCGGCACGTAGCCGCCCGAGACGATGGTCATTCCGGTGAAGGTCCGCTGCGCGTAGTGCCGGTCCTGCACCCAGTGCAGTTCCCGTCCCAGAAGCCGCAGCCGCTGCCCCTCGCGGGCCACCCCGGCAATCAGCACCGCGGCCGACTCCGAATGCTGCGCCGCCCCTGCGGATAGCTGGTCGGCGAGCTCCTGGGTCAGGACCAGCGTCACCGCGCTCACGCGACCACCTGCTGGATGCTGCGCAGCAGCTCGCCGCGGATCCGCGCCAGATAGGTCTCCAGGCCGTCGATGCCGGGCCGCCACTGGCCCGGGCTGAAGTGCCGTGACCAACGCTGCCAGGACCGGCCCAGGTACACCTCGGTGATCTGTGTCGCCTCTACCGGACGACCGTCGGCCCGGACCAGTGCCGGGTCCACCCACCACATGTCCGGGGCCGCGTCAGGGAACCCCGCGGGCAGCCGGACCAGCAGGTCCACGCTCGTCCGGTTGTACCCGGGAGGAACCGGCCAATCGGGCAGGACCACGCACACCATCCCCGACTCAACTTGCGTGGTGTACGCGATACCACGCTCTGCCAGGTGCGCCGCATCGGCGCCGGGCAGGCTCACCGAGCGCCCCCCGACCCAGGGTTGATGTGACCGGGGGCGGTGAAGAACCGCAGCCCGTTGCGCATCGGTACCGCCTGGCCGTCCGCGACCAGCAGGTCCTCGCCACCCGGCCGTACCTCGTACAGATCGCGGTCAGCCGGGACCGGCGGACTGACCAGAGCGCGCAGCTGCGCGCCGGTCAGCTCCGGCTCGCGGACGGTGTAGTGCACCCGGTCGATTTGGATCTCGAAACGGGCGCCGTGCCCGTGGGTCCCTGTCATCACAGCCTCCTCAGGCGCCACTGTGACGCCGCGGTATCACGGTATCACGGTTGCTTGATGCCGTGGGAGCGTGACGCTAGGCTGGGTCTATGAAGGACGCAACGAAAGCAATGACGGTCCGCCTGCCCATTGACCAGGCCGAGGCGCTGGCCACCGTCGCGAGCGTGGAGAACAGGCCTGTGTCCGAAGTAATCCGCGCCGCCATCGCCCAGCACGTCGACACACGCCGCCGAGACCCAGACTTTCAGCGCGAACTCAAGGCCAGCGTCGAACGTGCCCAGCGTCTACTGGCCGCTATGGACTCGGACGCCGACGACTAGGGCATCGGTCGATCGGTGGGTCTAGAGGTGGGTTGCTGAGAGTGAAGCCGGGCCAGCTGAACTGATTACTGATGCTGACGACGGCTGAGGTGTCGTCATGCTCACGTGCGCAAGAGCGGGATCGCTCCGACGAGCAGGACGGTGCTGCTTCACTGAGACATGGCGGGGTTCTCCGGCATGGGCGTCCCCCGGAAGGGCTGTAGGCGGCCGATAAGGTAACGGTTTGGCGCGGGGCCGACGTCCTGGAGGGGATCTGTGGGCCTGCGCCAATTCGTGATCGACGCCTGGTCGTGGCTGAACTACAAGCCGGTGATGGCCGACGCTGGCCGTCCGGGGAGCCGCGCGTTTCCGGAGCTGGCCAAGACGTGGGTGCCGCGGCACGAGTTGCGGCGGCTGGCCGCGTACAAGGTGTTGGCGTCGTACGACAACAACCAGGCCGGGCAGTTGGCGGCGGCCGGTGGTGATGCGAGCGCGTTGGAGCGGCGGGAGCTAGGCGATGCGGCCAACCTGGTGGATACCGCGCTCGGCTACCTCCTCGGTTCGGAGCAGAAGGTCGCGGTCGAGGGGGCGGTACACGCCGACGATGAGACGCCCGGTGCGGCGGAGGCGGCCGCGGTGCAGGATCGATTGCGGAGGTGGGCGGACAAGGAGCTGCTGACGTACCGGGTCCAGCAGGCCGAGCGGGCGGCGGTGCTCCTTGGGGACAGCGTGTTGGTTCTGGCGTGGAACCCGCAGAAGCAGCGGCCGACACTGCGGGTCTACGATGCAGGGTTCTTCTTCCCCCAGTGGGACGACGAGGACGAGGACTTCCCGAGCCGTGTGCATCTGGCGTGGGAGCTGCCGGCGGACGACGACGCCGGGCTGAAGGCAAGGGTGCGTCGGGTGACGTACGAGCTTGGTCCGATCTCCGAGCAGGGCAAACCCGGCGACGATGGGCATGCAGCTGGCGGGCGGCAGTACCCGTGGGAGCCGGGCCGGACGTCGAACATGACGTGTTACCTCACGGACGCGGAGTGGCTGCTGGAGGACCTGAAGAACGGCGAGACGCTGGACCGGCTGCCGATGGACAAGGCGAGCTTCCGGGTACGGCCGGACGGCACGGAGCTGAACCGACTGGATCTGATGATCGACTTCGTGCCGGTGGTGCATATCGCGAACACGATCCCCGACGGTGGAGAGCACTGGGGGCGCTCGATTCTGGCGCGGGTTTTGCAGGCGCTCGATGAGCTCGCGGCCACGGACTCGGACAGCTCGGCGGCCTCGGCGACGACGGGCACGCCGATCATCGGGCTTGCGGGTGCGCGGCTGCCGGTGGACCGGGCGACGGGCAGGCCGCAGGAGCTTCAGGTGAAGGCCGGGGCAGTGTGGCAGCTCGGTGAAACGGGGCGGATGGATGCTCTGGACACGTCGCCGCAGTTGGCCGAACTTCGGGCGCGGGTGGATCACCTGTTGGAGCGGATTGCGGCGAACAGCCGTGTGACGGCGGCCGGGCTCGGGACGCTGGAGGCCACGGAGGTGCCGTCGGGGTACGCGCTGAAGCTGGCGCTGGGGCCGCTGGATGCGTTGATCGGGATGATGCGGTTGGCGCGGGAGCACAAGTACCGGCTGCTGTTCAAGATGGTGCAGCGGCTGTACCAGGCCGGGCGAGCGGAGGGCTGGACGGCCGGGGAGACGCTGCCGGCGCGGCTGGCGTGGGCGCCGCACACGCCGACGGACCGTGCTGCGGTGCTGGAGGAGGTCGTCAAGGCGTACGGGGCGGGGGTGCTGTCGCTGGAGACGGCGGTGGCGATGTTGCTGGAGGCCGGGTACCCGATCAAGGATGCCTCGCAGGAGGTGGAGCGGATCAGGGCGAAGGTGGAGCAGGAGGCTGCGGTGCCGATGGCGGAGGCCGCTGCTCGGCGTGGGCGTGAAGAGGACGACGAGGACCAGGAGGACGACGACGGGTCGGGGTCGGCCAGGGGGCGGAAGCCGGTGGGGAAGGTGAGCGAGCGGGAGCCGGTGGAGGCGGGCCGGTGACGCGGCCTCGGGGTGCGTGACGCGGGTTCAGCGCCAGATGCCGCGGGTGCGCATCAGGTCGATCTGGGGTTCGGTGATGTGCTCGCGGTATTCGGCGTGGTTGTACGGCGGCCGGTCGGCGTAGAGGTTGGCCGGGTAGACGGGCTGTTCGTAGAGGGTGGCGAACAGCTCGGTGCGCAGGTCCTTGACCCAGTTGGTCCACGCGGCGGTGGTGCGCTGGCGGCGGAGGGCGGGCAGGTCGATGGTGGCGGTGACGAAGGTGGCGACTCCGCCGTGGTCGAGGTGGCCGACGGTGCGGCCGGTGTAGTCGGTGATGGTGGAGTGGCCGCCGAAGAAGTCGACGCGCTGCACGTCGGCGCCGGTGTAGGAGGCCGGGTTGGGGGCGAGGACGTACATGGTGTTATCGAGGGCCCGGGCCCGGTTTTGGATGTCGTAGGCGTCGGAGGCGACGCCGGGGAGTGGGTAGCTGGTGCGGTAGGCGATCTCGCATCCGCCGAGGGCGAGGCCGCGTGCGTTCTCCGGGTAGGACGCCTCGTTGGCCATCATGACGCCGAGGCGGCCGATGGCCGTGTCGGCCACGGGCCAGTACGCCTCGGGGCTCCGGCCGTAGAGACGGGTCCACTGGTCGAGCACGTCGTGCGGGCTGAGGCTGTGTTCCATGGGTGGCAGCGGGGCGAGCTTGTAGTGCCGCAGGACGATCTCGCCGTCGGGGTCGATGACGAATCCGACGTTGAAGTACCGGTCAGGGAAGGCCGGGTGGAGGGCCTTGGCCTGGGCCATGATGTGGATGTTGAACTCGCGGGCCCAGCGGCCGAGTTCTTGCGTTTCCGCGCCGGGAAGGCTGATGGCGCAGGTGCGCGCGTAGGTGGCGTGGTCGAGGTCGTGGATCTCGTCGGTGAAGCCCTGGAGCGCGCCTTCGGGCAGGGCGACCAGTCGGACGGGGTGGTCGAGGCCGCCGAGGGAGACGGCGGTGCGGGTGAGGGCGTAGAGGTGGTCGAGGTTGACGGCGATGTCGTCGCGCTGCTGGATCTCGGTGATCTCCGGGATGAGCCCGACAGCGGTGTAGGGGTCGAGTGTCATGGGTGGTGCCTCCTTGTTCGAGGCCATCCTGTGGGGGCGGTCGGACAAGGGTTCGTGGCCGTGTCGGTGCAGGTGGCTACACTGGCCGTCAGCGCGGGGGCGCGCTCTGGAGGAGATGTATGGTCCAGCCCCTGCCGCCTCGCCGTCCTGTCGGCCACCGCCGTGACGGGCGGCCGATCTACCCGATTCTCGGTGCCTCTTCGGAGGACGAGACGAACGACCAGCTCGATGACGCCCCGGACGGCGGCGACCAGGAGCAGCAGGTTACGGTCACACAGGACCGGTTGGGCAAGATGCTCACCCGCGAGAAGGCACAGGGCGAACGGGCCGCGATCAAGCGGCTGTTGTCCACGCTCGGGTTCGACTCCCCGAAGGCGCTCACCGAATTCGTGACCGCGCAGCGGGAGGCCGAGCAGGCCGCGCTGTCGGAGGTGGAACGTCGGGAACAGGCGGCTGCCGAGCGAGAGTTGCAGGCCGCACGCCGGGAGGAGCTGGCCGCCGAGCGGGAGAGGGCGGCGCTTCGCCGGGCCGCGCTGGTGGCGCTCGGCGCGGAGGGCGACGATCTGGTGGACGCGGAGCGTCTGCTGGCCGTGGACGACGAGGAGGCGGACGAGGCACAGATCCAGTCGGCGGCCGAGGCCCTGCGGGCACGTCGCCCTGAGCTGTTCGGCGGGGTCCGCCTGCCTGTGCCGGCAGCCCCCGCGGGCGCACCGGCCGGGCGCGGCCCGACCCGTACGGCCTCGGTGTCCAAGCCCGGTTCGGCCGGGTTGGAGATGGCCAAGCGCCGTGGTCTGATCCCGGAGTTCAGCGACTCCGCCGCCCGGTAGTCCCAGGCACCAGAACTTGGGGGACCACGCCCCCTGAACGTCGTGGACGGCATCGCCTCCGTGGGCGATGTGCGGATTCTGACCGCAGCGTCCATGGAGACACGCACATGACCATCCAGCCCGTTTCGAAGTCCGAGTACACCACCGCCAACCGCGAGTGGCTGACGTCCCTGCACGGCACCGACTCCGTCGACACGATCACCCTCGACCTCAACCTCTTCTGCGAGGGCACGCACTACGTGTGCGGCGACGGCTCTGACCCGTACGGCCGGGTGCTGTCCGGTGTGCCGGTCGGCAGGGTCGCGGAGTCCGGCCTGTACGGCCCGTACGACCCGGAGGCGCACTGCGGCCGCCAGATTCTGCGTGGCTTCGTGATCGCCGAGGCCCCCTTCGCGCCGGGGCAGACCCGTGTTCCGGCCGCGCTGCTGTGGCACGGCGCGGTGAAGGCGTCGAAGGTGCCGGGCGGCATCGATGTGTCCCAGCTCGTATGGCACCCGCGTGCCGCGCAGATCCGCTTCGTGTGAGCGGGGGCTGAGCTGTGACGATTCAGGACCTGCTCAAGGACGTCTCGGTCATGGACCTGACGGCGTTCGCGCGGGCGATCCCGTCCCCGAAGGACTTCCTCCTCACCCAGACGATCTTCCCGACCGTGGAGATGCGGGAGGTGAAGTGGCGTACGAAGGACTCCGGCCGGTACGTCAACGTCGCCAAGTACCGGGCGTTCAACGCCTCGGTGCCGTTCGCGACACGTGAGGCGTGGCAGACGTCCCGAGAGGGCGCGCTGCCTGCGCTGGGCCAGAAGCTCGTCGTCTCCGAGCAGGAGCAGATCCTGCTGGAGGCGTCGCACGGTTCGGACCAGGACCGGCTGATCGAGCTGCTGTACGACGACGTGGAACGTCACGTCGAAGCCATCCGCTCCCGGCTGGAGCTGGCCGCCGGCGACGTACTCGCGGACGGCCGTTTCACGCTGGAACAGGAGAACGGCCTGACGCTGGAGGTGGACTGGAACGTCCCCGCCGAGAACATGCCGATCGCCCGTATCCCGTGGTCGGACCCGGCCTCCGACCCGATCGCGGACGAACTGCGGTGGATCCAGCACCTGGACGACATCGGCGCGCCGGAGCCGGAGCTGGTGATCACCTCCCGGAAGGCGTTTAGCTACCTGGCAGCCAACAACGCCTACAGGGCGGCCTACTACGGCAGCGTGAACCCGTCGACCACGCCGACGGCGACGCTCACCCCGCAGCAGATCAACGTGGTGCGCGGCAACTACAGCCTGCCGCCGATCCAGTTCTACAAGGCACAGGTGAGGGTGGACGGCAAGCCCCGCAAGGTGCTGCCCGAGGACCTGTGGATTCTCGTGCCGCCGGAGCGGGAGAAGTGGGCCCAGACCATGTACGGGGTGACTGCGGAGGCCCTGGTGCTTTCGCGCGGGTCGAACCCCGAGATCATCCGCGAGGACGCCCCCGGCCTGATCATCACCCGAGGGGTCCAGGATGACCCCGTGCAGATCTGGACCAAGGGCGCCGCGGTCGGGATGCCCGTCATGCACACCCCGGACGCGCACATCGTGGCGAAGGTCCTGTGATGGCGGGCCGCGGGCGGCTGAAAGCCGCGGTCTACGTACAGGACCCGACCACGCGGGAGGAGGTGATCCTGCTGCCGGGCGACTGCCCGGATCCGGAGGTGGCCGTGCTGATCACCAACCCGGACGCGTGGGAGGAACCGCCGGACGCCTGCGACAAGCCGGAAGAGGCTGTCGCGGTGGAGAAGTTCGGGCCGTCCGGGAACAAGGACAGCGGCCAGGAGGAGACAGCCGGCGCGGGCGGGGCGAGGAAGTCCCCGTCAAGGCGGAGCGGGGGCCGTTCGGTGTCCTCGTCGTCGTGACCATCTGGAGGCGGCACGCCGTTGGGAACAGCCTGACGGCGGGCCGCCCCGCGTGGAGCAGGGAGTAGCGGGTGGATGAGTTCCAGCGGTCCTGGCTGTTGGCGCAGCTCGGGCCGGACACCGACCCGGCCGACCTGGAGCGCCGGTTCTTCCGACTGCGGTCGGCGCGCCTAGTCGCGCTTGAGGTACTGGGCGAGCGCCGAGCGAAGCTGCTCGCCGACCCGCTGAAGGTCACCGTCGACAACGTGGTGACCATGGACCTCCAAGAGAACCTTCGCGGCATCGAGCGCCAGATCGAGCAGGTGCGTCAGACCCCCGCCCCGGACGGACCCGGCGACGGGGATGAAGCCGCGCAGGGAGTGATGGAGGTGGCGTGGTTGTCCCCCGCGCGCCGCTACCGGTAGACCTCGTCGTGTCGTTGGCACGCGCACTCGAAGCGAAATGGGCATCAGCGCACTGGCTGAACAATTCTGGGGTATCGCCTTACGATGTGGGGATTTCGTCGAAGGAGCACCTCGAGTTGATGCCTGTCCCACCAGTCGGTGTGAAATCCATTCTTGTCTCTAATCGTGTCGAGGCGGTTGGTCAGGGCGGAACTGACCCTGCTTGACGTGATGAGCAGGAACCCTTGCGCACCTACATCTTCAATGACGTCACGAATCTCCCTGACGTCGCTGACCCCGACAGTGCTTGCCGTAGCTTTGCACTGAACAACAACCCGTATCTCTTGGAGATTGTCGTCCTCGGTGCTCCATCGCGCAGCGCGGAACCCAGGAACAAGCTGCTTGATGAGCAGATCCTTCCCGCCGTCCCGCTCCCTGGCTGGCCCTGCGCTGCGAACTTGGAGCACGAATGGGTCGGCTTCGAGGAGCTCGCGAACCAAGTCCTCAAACTCCTGCCCGTCAATTTTAGGGGCCCATGTAAATGAGTCCGGTGCCAGGAGTGTCGATGAGATGACTCGGTACTGATCGATTATGCGTTCGCGCTGCTCTTGGTAAGCCTGCCTTCCACCCGGACTTCCGAGAAGTACAACCGTCTCGGCACCCGCACACAGGAGGGCGTTCTCGAATGGAAATACCGTCACGTCTTCTCGGCTGTCGACTCGCTCGCCAGACGCCCTGATAATCTGTAGAGCTTTATCGACATCCCTGTACGAAATAGCATTTTGGAGGTCGCCAACGTGCCGGATCTCCCCGTCAGGGCCGGTGACTGTTTCGATGTTGCCAGCGAACATCCCGAGAGCGAAGGCCACGTCCGAGTCACGCGTTATCGATATCTCACCATTAGCTGCCCTGTAGTAGAAGTTACGAGGGCTCTCGCGAACGGTGTACCAGTCTTTGCTTACGTCGAATATTTCAGGAACTGCGGTGGCTAGCTGCCGTGCCCATTCGTCTGCTTCTGTCGACTGGTGCGCAAGGGTGTCTCCCTCTGCGCGATCGGGGCAATATTCAGGCAGATTCATGTGCATGAATGCCCCGAAGGACCACAGATCCATTAGGGCGTGTTCCATCGATTCAAGATCGCGACGGATACTGAGATTCATGGGCTGGCGAGGAACAAGGAATCGCTCACCCAGTTCCCACGACGCCGCAGGATGTTCGCTATCGATGAGCTGGTATGACGCTTTCCCTTCGCCATGCATGAAGGCGGCGGCCATGTATGTCGTGATATCAACGATGTCACTGGCGCCTCCACTCCAGACACCCGGCGGCTTCTGGCAATGGAGGTATGGAAAGACTTGATCGTCGTCAATTCTCTCCAGCACAAGCGCGAGGCCCATGCATCCGACCCGCAGAGTCGTCCTATTTTCATGCTGGTGTGCTGTGAAATTCATGCCCTCCGCGAGGGCGATGATCTCATCCTCCACCGAAACCCCTCCTACCCCGTGGAACATCACGAATCGACACCAGCTCGTTGACAGTTGTCACTCGTCGTCGAGCAGCTCCTCGTAGCTCAGTGGTCGCGAGTCGTTGTCTTCAGCCTCGTCGTCATCGACAGAATCGTCATTTTCGTCGACGCCTTCAGCTGCATCCTGTGTCGCGCTTGCAAGCGTGTCGGGAGAGAGCCAGCCGTTGAACTCGGCCTCCGTCACGAAGAACCAGTTCACGAGCGCCTTTCGGAGGGTCTTCGTGGCGAGTTCTTCAGCCTCGTTCCGCCGCTGGTCATCCGTTTGGCGTGGCTTGCTGGTCTTGAGTGCCTTCTTTCGTTCTTCGATGCAGAAACCCAGGTACATGCTGCGGGCGTCCGAGAGCATCTTCTCGAATCCCTCGCGCCCGTCGAACCACTCAGCCACAAGATTCCATGACTCGGGGCTGGCAAGAGCCTGGAGCCAGAAGTATCGAAAGTAGACGGCGCGGGCAGTTTCGAGCTTTGGGATCTGATTGATCGGATCTGAGACCGTCTTACTGAACGCGAGACGCCGGTCCCGGGCCTTCCCTCGCCCTGCGTCGTGCAAGAAGAAGGCGTTCCAACCCTGCGCGAGTGCCCCAGCGAACGCGGGAAGCTCGTCAAGCTTCCATCGCTTGACTTCGCTCTTCCTGAGCTCCCAGAGAGACCCCAAGGTCATTGCCAATCCGAGCTGGCAGGCGTGAGTGTTCAGCACCAGGTATGCAGACTTGCTGGCCTCGCGCTTATCCTCTGCGGCCGAACCGAGGTATTCCTCTGCCCGAAACACCTCGAAGGCACTCTCCTTTTCCTCTATCACCTCCCACGCGCGGAGGACATCGTCATCCGGCTTGCGCCGGCTGGCCCCGGGCTTGTTTCGTGACTCTTCCTTGTAGTGCTCGTAACTGTCCTTCAAGGTCCAGTACACACCTACGCCACCAAACAGGGCATCGCGTGCGAGCGAGGCGTAAATCTCCACCCCACTCCAGCCAGCCTCCATGCGCCGGAGAGCGCGTGCGTGAGCGGCGTATGGTTCTACCTTCGACAGCAGCGTCAGGATGGAACTACCCCAGGTCTCAGAGAAGCGAGTGCTCAGAATGTCCGCTTTTCCGAGAGGGAAGCTCTCGTTACCAATGGCATCCCGCCGATACGTGAATCCCTCGTCTTGCACCTCTGCCTTGAACAGCTTTCCTACCTCAAGCTGCTGTCGCATGAAGGCATCTCGCTCTGGTTTCCCTTCGCGACTGCTGATCTTCTTCGTCACGTCTCTCAAGTATTTCGGAGGACCGAAGACGCAACGGTTCACCGCCTCCTTGAGCAGATGAATGTTGGTCATGACGGACCAGCGGGCTGGTCGCGTCGTGTTGATGTCAGGGTTGTCGTATTCGACGGCGTAGAGCGGCATGAGGTCGTCGTTGTCGGGACGCCTCAAGTCACTGAGCATGCTGCGAGTGAGGACGTTCACCAGCTCTGCATCCGAGAGCAAGATGATCCTCGACTCGCTTGGTGCTTTGGCTTCCTTGTTTACGTCCACGAAGAGTGTTCGTGCTGCTTCGTGCGCATGGCCCGTTTCGCCGACTCGATCAGGGAACCAGCAGACCGTGACTGGGACCTCTACGTTGGACAAGTCCATGTTCGACGCGATGGCCTCATCTGCAAGATACCTCTGCACCTGCTTTTCGTAGAAGTCGCGGAACTTTTCGCCTCGACTTCCGCGCCACTTGTGCGACATGGTGCGGTCGATGGCCAAGAGCGCCATGGCCCTGTGCTGGCCGTCCAGGACGACGAGCCTGGATGCGTGCTCGTTCCAGCGAAGCTGGGCCAGGTTGACCGGGTGGTATTCCCCCTGCGCGTCGACGACCCGTCGCACGGCAAAGGCGTCTCCCGCCTGCACCTGCTTCCAGGGAAGATCTTGATCTTCGACGATCTCGGCGTCCCCAAACGCGGGAAAGCGAGAGGGCGATCCCTCCTTGAAGGGCAAGAGGACAGCCATGATCGGAGGAAAGAACGCCGGCCCGGTTGCGCGGTTCTTGAGCAGATACGGGATCAGGCCCGTTGCAACACGGTGATCATCGAGGTCACGCTGGAGTAGCTGATTGAAGTCGAGAACATCAGCATCCATCACCTCCCGAACCGGCGACAGATGCTGTGTCAAGAGCCGCTCGGGTGCCGGCGACTCCTCGCCCAAGCGTGCCTTGGTCATGATGTACTCGACCCGCCCGGCTGGAGTGCTGAAAGTACCCCAGGTCCCCTGGATGTAGTCGCGGAACGTACTCTTGACGGTGGAGCTGAACAACACAGTCACTGCCTTCCCAGGATTGGCGCAAACAGACGGTGGAGCAGCCACTCTGCGGATTGGGCGCTCTCACGCAAAGACCTGACGGAGATATCCGATTCTAGAGATTTCAAGTCAATTACCCAGGCCTCGAGATTCTCCATCGCGATTCCGCGCGCCGCAGCACGTTGCCCGAAGTTCTTGGCGTCCCTTTTCAGCCTGTCTGCATCATTAGGGTTACCGCGTAGCCAATCCATGGCCCTGTTGTAATTACTGCGATGCTGCTGGAGGCGCTCGTTGAGATTCTCGGCAACTCCGATATAAAGGGGCGACGAGAAGACTGGTGTCGCGCGACCGAGGAATTGAGCGAGCAAACGGCGCCCGGTTTGCGAACTGATGGTGTTATCCAGCGCCTCCCGGTCCCGCTCCCGCCGCTCCCTCTCCCGATCAGTGCCCTCGGGCACCGAGGTCGTCTCGCGCCGGTTGACGCCGTGATCGAGCTCAAGGGCTCCGTCCCAGCGCCCGCCGTACGGTGCAGATCCGTGCAGCGTTATGGGGAGCGGCTCGTAGTAACTGGCGTACTCGCGCAGGAGGCCCAAGAAGCCCTCGATGGAGGCATCCTGGCCGTCGACCGGCTTCGTTTCCCAGTCCTGAGCACTTGCCTGAAATGTCACATACCAGGCGTAAATCCCCGGGGACTCAGGGGCCTGCTCGACCTCGAGCATGCCGAACCGCGATGCTGCATGATCCTCAGTTCCGACATCGGCGTCCTCCAAAACACCCAAGACCGATCCCGTCTCCTGCTGTCTGTTGCTCTTCCCTGGCAGTCCCGCAGCGGACCGTGATCAGGGTATGCCGATCACGGGCCGTTCGGAGCCCTACCTCATGTGCGGCCTTCCACGAGGGGTCGCTGACCCTACCCGCCTCCTTACGGAAGAGGCAGCTCACCAACGGCGAGCGACCTTGGCAGCCGATGCTCAATCGGAGTGTCCCCCCCCCACGACTCGAGAAGAGAGGAGATCCGCGGGCGAAGTCCCTGCGCGGCGTGCCCAGCTGACGGCCAGTTGGGGTAGAAGCCACACCCCATAGGGGACGGTGCGTGTCCAGATCCCCTCACGTCGCACCCGGAGGAGCCGGCGGGCTCGATACCCATCCCGCGCTGGACGGCATGACGGGATCGGACAAAGAGCTGTCCCCTATGTGGTGTTGGCGTCGTCCGTGGCGGGTGCTGTGGGCTGCCACACGGCCTTGCCGAGCTTGGGCGGTTCCAAGTCGGTGCCGCGCGCGGGCAGTTGCTAGGTCCACCGTGAGGGGTTCTCGACCCTTGCTGTCCCCTAAGAGATGTGGACGTTCCGCCACCGGCTGTCAGCGGCGGGGTCTACAGTTTCACTACCTGCTCATGCCGAAGTCGACCGCATGGCGACAACGGCCAAAGGGCGAGCGGGTCACAACTGAGTGGGTCCGGCTTATAGCAGCCGGGCACCCGGGGAGGGGCTTCGATGCTCCAGTTCACCGACGTGCGCGTCGAGACGATGTGCCGTCTGTACAGCAAGCAGAAGAGTCGAGCGTGGGACGGCGAGTTCCTCGACGTTCTCGAGACCGCGCTCAATCTCACTCTCGGCCACAAGCGCGCGGCCGAGACCCCTGATCTCCTGTGCCGGAACGTCATCAGGGACGCACGTCGCACCATCCGCCGCTCGCAGGCCACCGCCCGCCAGAACGCCGCCTGCCGGCCCCTTCCTGACGCCGCCCGTCGCCGCGTGTGCACCACTGCTGCAGACGGCGCGCCAGCCGCCGAGATGATCACTCATGACACCCCCGAAGCGCGGGTCATCGCCGCAGAGATGCTCCAGGAGCTGAAGGCGTTCGCGTCCACGCTCGGGGCCTACGGGCCGGCTTGCCTCCAGGGCATGCTCGACATGTTGACCGTCCCCGACTCGGCGAAACAGGCAGGGGTGTCCGTGGCCACGGTCGAACGAACCCGGCGTGCTCTGAGGGAACACGCAAGGACCCTGATCAGCATCACGGCGTGACCGGCCACCATCAAGGGCTCTCAGTGCGTCTCGCCGAGCCGTATGAGGGCAATGGAAGCGTTGCCCTCCGGTTCGCCAAGAGCATCGTGCACATGCAGATCCCCGCAGGAACCATCGGCGCGTACCTGCTGCTGCGCCACGAGCATCAGCAGGTCACGCCCCTCTACGTCGGCCGATCGGACACCTGTCTCCGCCGACGGCTCACACGTCATCCACTCCGCGGCCGCGCCACACACTTCGTCGCCTCACCTACTACCAACCGCCACCAGGCCTACGCCATCGAGTCAGCTTGGTACCACCGGTACCAAGCGACGGGCACCCCAATCACGAACCAGATCCACCCCGCAAGCCCCGCAGGAACGGGCCGACGCTGCCCCTACTGCCCCGAAACCGAAATCGAGCGCGCGCTGCGCCGCGCCCTCCTTCTACCCCGCACCCCGTAGACCAAGGAGCTCACCATGAACGACATCGTCGAGGGCGCCATTCCGGTCGTCCTCTCCGGACAGGCCCTTCTCAGCCTCCGTGAGTCTGGCCACAACTTCCCCTCCGCCGTGGGCGAAGTGATCGACAACAGCATCGAAGCGCGTGCGAACCACATCCAGATTCTGACCGAGGAGTTCATGAAGGGCCGTAAGAAGGCGATCAGCCAGATCTCCTTCATCGACGACGGCGAGGGCATGGATGACAAGACCCTGCACCACTACCTGCAACTGGGCTTCTCTACACGGTTCATGTCCGACAAGACCATCGGCAAGTTCGGCGTGGGAGCCAAGCTCGCCGGCCTCAGTGTGGGCACCTGCATCGAGGCGTGGTCGCGTGTGGCGGGCAGCGACGCGATCAGGCACGTGAAGTTCGACCTCGACGACGCCATCGAGGCAGAGAAGCGGGGCGAGAAGATCGGTATCAACCCGCCAGATGATGAGCCCCTGCCCGCCCATCTGGTCCCCTACTTCCCGGAGGGCACGGGCACGCTTGTCCTCTGGTCGAAGATCGACCGGGTCTCCGATGGACATGGCCGAAGCACCCCGGATCACATCCGCAACGAAGTGACTAAGGAACTGTCCCGGATCTTCCGTGACTTCCTCTGCGGGGGCATCAAGATCACGGTCGATCACACGGACCTCGTGCCGCACGACCCCACCTTCTTGCGCAAGGGCACATGGGTAGATCAGGTCCTCACAGAGGAGGCTGCCCGCAGCGACGGCACGTCGCGGAAGGGAGGGGCCGAGTCCGCCCACTTCGCCGGCCAGGTCTTCTTCAATGACGAAGTACCGGTTCAGGGGACCACTCACAAGATTCGGGTAGTCATTACCCTCGCCCCGCGCGAAGTGCTACGGGCCAAGGGGCTGGGGGGTGACGCTCTGGCCAAGAAACTGCGGCTGCCTGAGAACGAAGGCGCCATCAGCTTCATGCGGCTGGACCGCGAGATCAGCTACACCCCGGTCGCTCGCCTCTTCCCCGACGGGATTCTGACGCCCGACAGGTTCATCGGATTCGAGGTGTACTTCACTCCCGAGCTTGACCGCCTGATGGGCGTTCGCAACGTGAAGCGCGGGGCCGTTCCTGCTGATGAACTCCGCAGGACTCTCCGAGACTTGGCCCGCACCGTCATTCCCAGGGCCCGTGAGGAACTCCAGCGAGTGTGGGGTGAAGACGACCGCAAGGAGGCAGTGAAGTCCGGCGAACACGCCCCCCTCGCGAAGGCGGTGAAGGAGGCAGACCGCACGATGCCCAAGGGCCGAGTCAAGGCCGTACCCACGCCCGCCGAGCGTGAAAGGGAGTACGCCGACCTTGCGCAGGATGCGGGGCGGAACTCGACCGAAGAGGAACAGGCCGAGTACGTCCAGGAGATCAAGGACCTGCCGTTTGTGATTGAGACCGTCAGCTTCCCCGGCGACCAGCTGATCGAGCTCACTCACCTCGGAGACCAGACGATCATCCGGCTGAACCAGCGGCACGCTTTCTACCGGGAGATGTACGAGCCGCTCCACGCGCTGTCCAAGGATGCCAGCTCGGCGAGCGCGCCGTCCCTGCAGTCAACGGCTCGTCGCGCGATCGAAGCGATCACGTTGCTGCTCGTGGCCTACGCCAAGGCCGAGTCGATGCACGACACGCCGAATGATCAGTACGGGCAGCTGAGGAAGCAGTGGGGCGGGTTCGCGGAGCTCTACCTCAACAAGATCAAGGACGTTCTCTGACCATCAGGTAGTCAGTGGCTGATGCAGATGCCCGGGTGGAGATGGTCCAACGATCTCTCCACCCGGGCATCTTGCAGCTCAGGCCACAGCCAACTCGACGAAGTCGCTGATGCTCTTGAGCTCCCGGCCATGGAGGTAGCCGACGCCGCGGTGGATGTGGACGATGAGCGTGCGGGACACGGCCTCGTCGGTCGGTTCTTCGCCATCGGCGATGCACCGCTGCTTCAGCAGCGCCAGGTAGATGTCGCCGTAGGAGCCTGAGAAGGTCCGCCAGCTCATTTCTACGTTGGAGTCGGTGATGATCTCCTTGACGAGCGGGGTGGATTCGTCTTGCAGGGAGAGCGCGAGCGCCCATCGGCAGAGGACGTTCCAATGAGCGATCCCTGTTTGGCGCTTGAGCCAGACGAGTTGATCTCTAGCTGTTTGCGAGAGGCGGATCGTTTCAAGCGACATGCGCTGCTCCTGCGGTCCACCAGTAACCGGGTTCAACGGTGGTGGTGAAGGTCTTGTCGTCGTGAACGAGCGTGTAGGTGTGGGCGAGGTACGGCTTTAGGCGACCAAGCAGTTTCTCGTCGATCTCCTCGTCCGTGGACAGGAGCAGGACCTGGCGGCCAGCTTCGGGGAAGTAGCGGTCGACGAGGTGCTGGCGGTGGCGGCTGTCCAGGCGGCCGAGGGGGGTGTCGATGATGCTGGGCAATCTGTTACCCGCTGACTTGGCAAGTCCCCACAGAAGAGACACCGCCAACAGCTGCCTCTCGCCGGCGCTGAGTCGTCCGGGGTCGACGGGGGCGCCCTCGGAGTCGGTCAGTTGGAGCGTGAACTTGTCCGTGTCGATCTGGATGTCGCGAATGAGTCCCTGCTTACGCATGAGCTTGTTAAAGCTCTCGAGGACGGCGACTTCCACGCTCTTGATGTGACGGGCCATAAGGGCGGCGCGGAACTTATCCAGCGTGTGGCGAGCCTTGTCGGAGTACTTAGTGACTCGCTTCAGTAGCTCTGACTGCCACTTAACTTCCCTGCGATCCCGCTGAGTTCGCTTCAACTCTGCGTTGAGACGCTCCTTGCGCGCGGTTGCCTCGGCGAAGTGGGATTCACCGCGCTGCACTTGAGCTTGCGCGACGGCAACCTTTTCCATTGCCGCCTTACGCTTTTCCACGAGGTCTGCGATAAAGCTCTCTTCGGGGACGGCGCCAAGCTGCTGGTCCGCGGATTCCAGCTGCTCAGCAATATCGGCGGCTTCTCGCAGCAGGTCGCGGGCGCGAAGCGAATCGCTGCTCAGAGCCTGGTCAAGCGCCGACAGCTGCATCAGGGCGTCGTGGGGAAGGCCCAGCGACTGGTCGAGGTTGGCTGTAGCTGCGCGCTTCCGGCGATCAGTGGTCAGCTTCTTCTTCAGTGCCGCGCGTGCCGCCGCTGGCAGCGATTCAGTGAGCTGCTGGATGAGCCACTCGTCTCGTTCCTCCAGCACGCCGACAACACGCGATGCGTCGTCGGCTTCCCGCTCCAGTTGTGCTTGTTTCTTGACTGCCTCGAGCTGCTTCTTAAGGAGCAGAAGAGGCAGGGGCCCTTCGGCCACGGCAACTAGAGCCTTATTTTTGTCCCTCGCGAGTTCATCGATGCGGGCGCGTTCAGCTTCCAGTTCCTTGCTCTGCTCGAAGGCCTTACCGCCCGCTTGCTCAAATTCACGCTCGACTTTGGCAAGGTTGTTCTTGCACACGTCGAGATGCGAGGTGAAGCCCGACAGCGTCTGCTTGCTGTCCGAGACGACTTGGCTGGCGTGCTCCAGCTCTTGTTGCAGCGACTGGATCTTGTCGAGGAATTCCTGTTGCTGTCCTGAGAGTTGCTGCCGATTCTGGAGAGCCTTGAGGTCGTTGCGGAGACGTTCCACCGTGCCGACGCCCATTAGTGACTGGACGGCCGACTCGATGACCTTGGCGGCTCGCTCTGGATCAGCGAGTTGCTCTACCCGCTCCCCGTCGAAGAAGAACAGCGAGGCAACATCTATGGGCAGGATGGTTTCAACATGGTCGGGCCAGCTCTCCGTTACCGTGCGGCTGAACTCTCCGTCGACCATGACGGTGAGAAATTCCTTTAGCGTCTTGCTGCCGGTGAAGTACCAGTTCCTGACCACCTTGTAGTGGCGGTCTTCCCCCTCCACGCTGATGGAGAACTCGAGCGTGATTGATGCGCCAGAGTATGGATCGGCCTTCCGGTTGATGCACTGCTCAAGGTAGTCGTAGTAGCCACGGGCGCCGCGACCGCTGCACTCCGCCTTGGGGCCGTAGAGAACCAGCTGGATGGCGTCGAGGAGAGTGGTCTTGCCGCAGCCGTTCAACCCACCGATCAGGACGATCGGTCGTCCTGGCCGTGTACGCAAATCAAGCTGCTGCTCACCTTGGTACGCGCCGAAGTCATGCAGGGTGATGTTATGCAGAAGCATCGTTCGTCTTTTCGTCCAGCGTCAGAACCTGGGGCTCGTCGTCGCTCAATGTGCCATTTTCACGAAGCTCTCGCTTCCGCTTAGCAAAGTCGAGTGCATCGTCTGCGTTCTCGTAGAATCCCTTCTGGATGACCTTTTCAAGGGATTCGAAGAGGCCCTTACGGCGAGCTTTAGTCCGATACTGGCGCTCGACGGCCAGCAGTTCACGGATCATGTTGAAGTGAATCTCGTCGTCTCCGCAGACCTCCCGCAGGAGACCGATTTCGTCAGCACGGATAACGAGTTGTTCATCCAGCGACGGCCCGGGGAACGTCTCGCCTGTGGCTGCCTCGTAGATGCCCGGCAGAGAGTCTTCGACTTCGTGCTTCTCGAAGACCCAGAGGCGGCGGATCTCATGGAGTTCTTCCATCGTGATCAGCTCGATGTTGCTCATGTTGTCTGGAGCGTTCTTTCGCACGTGGGCCTGAGCCTCAAGCAGCTTCCGCAGCCATGCCTCGCGTGCGGCCTGGGTGTACGGGCCAGGGATGACTCGGTCGTTGAACAGGTCGACGCGACCGTTCATGCGCCGGAAGTCGCGGGTCTCCTTTTCCTTGGAGACATCGTCGAGCTCGTTGCGGAGGTCAAGGAGCGGACGCATCCACTTCTTCTCCTCGTCGTTCTGGATCATGGCAGTCATCGACTTGTCTTGATCCACAAGGGTGCAGGTCCAGCAGCCGAAGCGGCTGTCACCGCAGGACGGGGTGGTGTCGTCCACGACCAGCGGGCACTCTGAGTCGCTGGACGCGCCCTGGTACATGGTCAACAGGTCCTTGTTCTTGTGTCCCCATGGGTTGGACTGCTGCATGAGGAACATCCAGACCTCGTCGTTAGTCCACGCCTCGACCGGGCTGTAGACGAGCGAGTTGGGCAGGTTGCCGTTGGGTGAGAGCCGGTCCCGTACGCGGCCCTTCTCGTGCTTCGCCATGGCGCGTGCACGCGCCTGGCTCTCTGCCTTGCGGATACCGAGTACGAGGATGGCTTCGCCGTGCCGGCGGACGACGCTTCGGATGAACCTGTTGGACGGCTTGATCTTCATTCGCTCCGTGCACCAGCGGAACTTCGGGCGGGGCGCCGGGTAGCCGCGACCGATCAGGTTCACCCAGAAGGTGTCCTCAACTTTCGGGATGAGCCGGTGCGGTTCGATCGGGAGTCCCTGCTCCTCGGCGGCCTTGCGCATGGTTTCGAGCGACTGGCTGACCCAGGCCGCGACCACCGGGTTCTCGACCAAGGTGTCGGTGCTGATGACGTGCACTGGCTTGGTGCGCTGCTCGACTGGCAGGTCCTTCAGCGCGAGCCAGACAAGTTGGAGGACGGCGGTGGAGTCCTTACCTCCGCTGTACCCGATGACCCAGGGCACCTCGTCCGCGGTGTAGAGCTCGCGGACCTCCTCCGTCAGCTCGTTTACGACTTCGGAGAGGGTCCTCCCCTGGAATGGGGCAGACCGAGTCGGGGTGCTCATGCGTCTCCTCGCAGGTAGGCGTCTTCTACACGCTGCTCTTCTGGGCTCAGCCGGAGCTTCATGTGCTGACGGAGGTAGTTCACGGTCAGGGTCAGGTTCTGGTGACTCTTTGAGACGCGACCGCCGACGAGTGCACGTCCTTCCCAGTCCGAGTTGGTGCGGCTCCAGTCCACCGACTGCAATCGAACCAGTTTCGGCTTCCATACCTTGGGAGCTTCCGAGCTTCGCAGAAGGGTGTTGCCGATCCGGCCGATGGCGTGGAGAGCGATGCCATGGCTGTGGATGTAGTCACGACGCACCTCAGACGCCGCCAGCTCTCGGCGGCGTACGAGGTCCCACTCTGGGATGGCTTCGTCCACCGCCTCCCAGAACTGCGCAGCAAGCTCCTGTGCCTTCTCCTTCTTGATCTCCAGTCCTTGCAGGAGGGATTGGGTGGCGTAGTAGACAGAGCTGAGCGTGAAGAGCTTGCGGGACCGCTGGGAAAGGGTGCTGTTCTCCATCTCCACATGGCCTTTGAACACAGGGCACTTCATGGCCAGGAGCCTGGCGATGATCGCCAGGTCGTCGCGGTGATCGTAGAGGACACCGATGGAGCGGGGCGGCCGCACTGCGTGGCGATTGAGGTCGGCGAACATCTGCTGGCAGCGGGCGAGGCCGGCATCGTGGAAGAAGACGACGGCGATGGTCTCTTCGCCGAGATCCGGGTTCTCCTTCAGCGCCTGCTCGATCGCCGCTCGGCGGTGCTGTCCATCGTTGATGAGGAAACGAGCGGCCATGGGGATGCGGATCTGCCCCGCCCGCATCCCGACACCGGAGTCAGCGATGCTCTCGAAGTGCATCTCACCGTCGACGGACGCCGTTAGCGCACTAAAGACGTAGTCGTCCGGATTGTCCACGATGTACCTGGTGAGGGCCGGGAGTCTCCCCTTGTTCAGCACCCGTTGCGCGCGGACTTCAGGTGCCAGCTCGTCCTCATCGAACAGAAAGATCTTCGGAATGAGACGAAGCGGACACATGGACACGTAGAACTCGCGCCCCGCCTGCACCCCTCGGATGGCTGGAAAGATGTACTCGAAGCCTGAGGAAGTGGCGGTGTCAGCGAGCTGCGAAGGTGACTGTGATCCCACCTACGCAACGGTATCGTACTTGTACGTCAGAGATTCAACGTACAGACCATGCAGGAATAACGCACAGGGGTGTGGTGGGGCTAGTGGTGACGTACCTGGATGCAGCAGCAACCACGCGCGTGGACCCGCGCGTGGCCGAAGTTGTCCTGCACTGGATGACTGAGGAGTTTGGTAACGCAGGCAGTCGCACCCACGAGTACGGCTCCCGGGCGAAGCGCGCCGTGCAGCAGGCGCGTCAGTACCTGGCCGGCACGTTCAACGCCGAGGTGGACGAGCTGATCTTCACCAGCGGCGCGACCGAGAGCAACAACATCGCCCTGCTGGGTCTGGCCCCCCACGGCGAAGAGACTGGCCGACGTCACATCATCACCTCGGCAATTGAGCATAAAGCGGTCATCGAGCCTCTTGAGTACCTGCAGACACGGGGCTTCGAGGTCGACTTCATCGAACCCGGTCCGTCAGGACGCGTCAGCGCCGACGCCGTGATGGAACGCTTGCGTCCGGACACCCTGCTGGTTTCGCTCATGCACGTCAACAATGAGACAGGAGTCGTGCAGCCTGTCGCCGAGCTCGCGCACAAGCTGCGGGAGACCTCCACATACATGCACGTGGATGCCGCACAGGGCTACGGGAAGATGACGCAGGACCTCACGGCGCCGATCGACATGATCAGCGTCAGCGGGCACAAGATCGGCGGACCCAAGGGTGTCGGGATGCTCCTGGCCCGCCACCGCGGCTGGGACACCCTGCCCCTCAAGCCGATCATGTTCGGCGGCGGTCAGGAGCGGAAACTGCGGCCGGGCACCCTCCCGGTTCCGTTGATCATGGGGTTGGCTGAAGCGGCGAAGATCTTCCATAAGGAACACGCCGAGTGGAACAAGGAAGCGGCTGCTTTCCGTGCTCGCCTCCTGGACGCACTCGCGAAGACCCGCTTCCGGGTCAACGGCGACCAGGATCACACTGTGCCTCACATTCTCAACCTGACGTTCGACGGCGTGGACGCCGAGGCGCTCATCGTGATGTTGAAGGACCAGGTCGCCGTAGCGACGGGCTCCGCCTGCACAAGCGCCTCCTATACCCCCAGCCACGTCCTGACCGCCATGGGCCTGCCTGAAGATGTGGCTTCCAACGGGCTCCGCCTGTCGTGGTTCCCCAGCCAGACGGCGGACCTGGACCCTGCCGAGCTGGCAAATACGATCATGCGCCTGCAGCCGGACTCAGTTTGAAGGGTCAGGCGGTGTACGCCGGACCAGACGATGCCCCCGCAACTCGCGCCCACAGCGGAGGAGCTCGGCTTCCCAGCCGCTCTCCGTACCGATGAGGTGCGGGTGCTCGTACAGCCCCGCTTTCACCTCTGCGGCCGTGAGTCGTTTGTAACGCTCGACGTTCGGATCGTCGGGAGCCAGGAACTCGTGCTTGCGGTGCAGTAGCGGCCGGTTCTTCGAGTCGGCGTACGACGTGTGGCTGGTCTCGAGCGTCTTTAGGTCAACCTGGTAGGACGAGAGGATTCGCGGGTGCGGGTCCGTATCGAAGTCCGGGTACTGCAGCCAACTTACGGCCCGCCCCTGGTGGCGCAGCTTGGCCACGGTCCAATCTTGCGGACGGCCGGCTGCGATCGAAGCGCAGTGCTCATACAGCCGCAGGACGGTGGGCATGCGATCGATGGCGCGTTGGTGTACGTACAAGGCCGTCGGAGTGAGCTTGCCGACCTTCGAGGCGTTCATAGCGCCGCGGACATACGCATCGTCGCGGAGCTTGAGCAGCAGTCGGTCGGATCGTTGACAGGCCTCCTTGTAGGAGGAAAAGAACGCCCGGACGTCGAGCTGGACGCTGAGGGGAAGGCTGCCGAAGGGGCCGCGGCCGTTGAAGAGCTCAACGGCAAGAAACAGGAGCGTGTTGAGGGTAGTTCGCTTCATGCCCTCCTCGACCTCGGTCTCGTCGGCGGAGTCCCGAACCAGCCGACGGAGCTCGCCGGGACTGAGATGGCTGAGGAGCTCGGCCATCGGGTGCGGGACTTCCTCCATGCGGGGCAGCCGTCCGCGACGTTCGACATAGTCGACGACTGCTGCGATCGCCGAAGTCGTGTCCTCTGAAGCGAGCCAGACCGCGTCGGGAACGATCCGTTGCGCCAGGTAGCCTAGCCGCGCCGTTTCATCCTTGAAGGCGTAGACCACACCGGGCGCCGCCGAGACCGTGCGCACACCGGTGACCTCTTCGACGTAGTTGCGTAGCTCGCTTGCCCCGAAGAGGTGTTGGAAAGTCTGCCGGCTCGTGAGCAAGCCGTCACCGAATGCCTCACCCTTGACCTTGGACCTTTCCCATGTGAGCCGGGCCGAAGCAACCAAGACCGTGTCTGCAAGATCCCAGGCTGCCTGCAGCGTCCGCCGGCGCTCCTGGGCGTCCTCGATGACGTTGAGCACGTAAGTCAGGAGAACAACGTCTGCGCTCCGCAGCTGTTCCTCGGGCCGATAGTAGGGATCCCAGCCGATTGCGCGGCAGCCCAGCTGCTGAAGGGCACGGACATCGCCGCCACGCCCGCAGCCGTAATCCAAGACAGTGCGATCTGGGAGTACCTGCTTATCGACCACGGCCTGTCTGGCTGGCACGGAGAGGCTCGCACGGCGGATCGCAGTCAGCCTCCGGTCGCTGTTCCATGTCGGCTCTACCATGCTCACGCCCTTGCACAACTGGGTGACAAGCGGAGAGTAACGGTGAGTTCCCCAGGTTCGGTGGGTTCTGGGAAGACGATCAGGATGGTCTGTGACGCAGGCACGCTTGCCAGCAAGATCGCGCTCCGAGGTGCTCCGTCAGGAGGCCGTCCGGAGAGGCGTGCTCGGGGCGGCAGGCACGGGGCGGAGCATCGGCCCCGTGATGTCGACGGGTGCGTTCAAGCCGTCCAGGAGCACGATGATCCGGTCGACGTTGGTGAGGCGCCGCTGCCCAGACTCCAGCATCGACAGAAAAGCCTGGCTCAGCCCCGTCAGGAGGGCCATGTCTTCCTGACGCAGACGGCCGTACTCCCGTACGAGCTGGCACAGCCTGCCGAAGTCCCTATGTAACAAGGCTTCTCTGACGTCCTGGCAAGCCCATACATGGGGCGGAACGGATGGGCCCGCAGGCTGTGCAGCCGCCTCGCTGCGAGCGCAGCCGGAACAGGCGTCGTCGCTGTTGTACCTGCTCAGGCGGCACTGGCAGGTACGGCACCGGCGAGTGTCCCACGAAGTTGCAGCTACCTCAGTGATCCGCGGCCCCGACACCTGATCGTCTCCTTCGCTCGCTGATGAACCTCGATCCGGCACCGGCCGGCGTGGGCCCCATCACACCGGCGTTCGACTCTGTGGCGTATCACTGGCGCTTGGCGAAACTGCTCAACGTCGGGCGACGTGACTTTTCAACATCCGCTTACACATGTGTTCGTTCGGGGCAGACTTAGGGTCACGATCATGGTGAGTAGCGGGCAGGTGGTAGCAGGCATGGGCAAAGGCCGCGCGGGGTGGCGTCCGGACCAGCTTCGTGCCATGCGCGAAGCACATGGTCTGACGCTTGAGGGCGCCGGCGAGCGGCTTCGTGAAGTGGCCGGCGCTGCCGGACTCACTGTGCCGGCAGCGAACTTCCAGACGCTGTGGCAGCACGAGCAGGGCGAGGTGTATCCCGGCCCTCACTACCGTCGGGCTTATTGCCTTCTCTATCGTGCCACTGAGCCGGAGTTGGGGTTCCGTAAGGCACTGCCGGGTGAGCAGACTCAGCTCAAGCTCACACCGTCGAAGGCGGAACCGCTCGGCGACCACGTGCTGGCTGTTGAGCGCGCGGTGCTGCAGATCGCTCCGGGCGACGCCAACAGCAACGGTAAGGAGGTTCAGCAGAGGATCATCGACGCCTGGAGACGTCGTCACACTGGCGGCGATCCGAACCGGCCTACTCTGTTGATGGTGGGCGGCTTCGCCGGCAGTGGGAAGTCGGAGTTCTCACGGTTCATCTCGCGGCTCACCGGATGGCCTGTCCTCGACAAGGACCCCATCACCCGTCCGCTTGTTGAGCGGCTGCTGGTTGAGATGGGAAGCGATCCAAACGACCGCCACTCCCCGGTATATCGGGAGAGTGTGCGACCCCTGGAGTACCAGTGCTTGCTGGAGACCGCCTACGCCAATGTCGATTGTTCGATCAGCACGGTGCTCACCGCACCGTTCGTTGCCGAGGTGAGCGACGAGCGGTGGATGCGCCGGCTGATCAACCGGTGCGAAGCTCGGGGAGTGACCGTGGCGGTCATCTGGATCCAGTGTGATCTGGAGACGATGCACGAGTACATCAGCTTCCGCTCGGCAGCCCGCGACAGCTGGAAGTTGCAGAACTGGGACGAGTACGCCTCGACGATTGACCCGGAGCTGCGTCCGGTCGTACCGCACTTGGTGGTCGACAACCGTCTGGGTGCGGCAATATCCCTCACCGACCAGGTGCGACAGATCTTCGGGGCGGTGTTCGCATGAGTCAGGGCATCCTGCTCTACGGTCCACCCGCATCTGGGAAGGACACCATCACTACGGTGCTGTGCGAACACAACCAGTCCTACAGCGCGTTCAAGCGTCTGAAAATTGGCAGTGGCCGCACCGATGGCTACCGCATGGGGACCGCCGATCAGCTCGTAGAGCTCGAGGCACGCGGAGACGTGATCTACCGTAACGACAGGTACGGCAACATCTACCTCGTAGACCGTCCGGGCCTTGTCCAGACCATGCAGGACGGGTCCGTTCCCATCCTGCATCTCGGGCAGGTTGCGGGACTTGAGGCGGTAGTGGATAGGTTCCCAGCCTCGTGGAGCAGTGTGTTGCTGTGGTGTTCACGGGAGAGCACCGCGGCCCGTTCCAAGGGGCGCGGCGACAGCGACACCGAGGCCCGCCTGGCCGCCTGGGACGCTACGGCCCAAGACGTCGAGGCCAGCTCGGATTTCGGCTGGGATCTGCGACTCGATACCGATGCCATGTCGCCCACAGAGGCGGCCCAGGAGATTGATCGTCTGATTCGCCACGGCATCTGACCGCAGGCGAACCACGGCAACTCGCTATGGTTCGGCGTTACCCTCCCGGCCTTGGTCAACTTGCAGAAGCGAGAGTGCCTCGGCGACGCTGAGTTCGCGGTCTCGGGCGTCCGACCACTGGTGGAGGACTCGGCTGGCTGCTCGCATCAGGTCATCGGGGAGCCCGATCTCCCTCAGCAGAGCTGCTGCATCGTCGAGTTCAGGGCTCCAGCGCCAGGCGCGGGACGCTGTCTTGGGGATGTAGTCGGTTTCGGTCAGGTAGCTGCCGCCCCGTTTCCCGGCGATCTTGAGGAGCTCGTCGGCTACGCCGCTCGCATCGGCGACGCCGTAGGCGAGCGCCGCCAGGACGCGGGAGGCCTTCTGGTAGCTCGAGTAAGACAGCTTCAGTGCAGAGGCCGCTCCCACCTCGGTGCCCAGCACGTTGGCCTTCACGTCGCTCGCGGCGAACAGGGCCGTGGCTTGGGAACAGCCGTCTGGGTCTCCGGACAGATACAACGTGGGCTGCTTGCCGCCCACAGGCGGGGAGCCGATCACCGCGCCGTCGATGACCTTGGTGCCAGGAAGCAGTTCTGCGACATCCTGGACGCGGCGCGGCGTAATCGCGTTCGCCTCGATATACAGTCGGCCATCGAACCCGCAGGCAGCCACCTGCTGTGCGACATCCACCGCGGCGGCAGGCGGACACAGAGACAGCAACACGTCAGCATGCGCCACGAGTTGCGCAAGGTTCTGCACGCCTTCGAGGCCAGCGTTCTCGGCCCGGGCGCACGACTGGCGGCTGCGGCCATCTGTGCACCACAGCACCCGGACGTTCTGCTTTCGCAATTGGGCACCGAAAGCAGCGCCCATGCTGCCGGGGTGCATCAGCCCGACAGTTATCCCCGTGACCATCATCGTGCTGTCCTCGTCTGGGTGGTGTTCAGCAGCAGTGCGATGGCGCTGAGCGTGTCGGGTACCGCGTGGTTGGGCGGGGTGAGGTGATCGGGCCATGGTCTGTGGTGGCTGACCCAGATGGTTCCGAGGCCAGCGGTTTGAGCTCCGCGGATGTCGTTCTCGGGATTGTCGCCAACCATCCAGGCTTCCTCCCAGGGGGTGCCGCCGCAGCGGGCGACAGCGACGTGGAAGGCGTCCGCTTCTGGCTTGCGTGCTCCGATCTCTTCTGAGATCACGATGGCGTCGACAGCCTCCGTTATTCCTGCGGCGGCGATTTTGGCGCGCTGGATGTCGGCGGCTCCATTGGTGAGGATGCCCAGTCGCCATCGCGCCTCGTGTAGCTGGTCGAGGGCCTCGACGATGTCCGGTCTACGGGGAACTCCGGCGGTGATTCCAGTGACGTAGTTATCCCAGAGGTCCGTAGCCTGCGCCTCGAGGCCGAGCTCCTGACGCAGTCGTTCGAAGGTGGCCGGGTAGGCCCTTTCCCGGAGCGCCCCAACAAGGTGCCCCTCGTCTTCGTCACTCAGGCCTTGGAGGCGGCAGAAGTCGGCCGCCCATTCCGTCAGCGCCCACTGGCGGTTGATGAGGGTGTTGTCGAGGTCAAAGAGCACCAGCTTCTGCACAGCGCGAGACCCTAGCTGAGCCCAGCGGTCGTCACGAGGTCTGGCCAGTGGACGAGACGGCCTTGGCTGGCGTGGGCGATGTTGCGAACGGGCGCAGGAGAGAACTGGCAACGTTAGCGCCGCGATCACCACATGCCGTTCTCCACAGCCTGTGAACACCCTCACCGCCGGTCACTGTCCGCGCGTCCGGATGCAGAAAGAGGATGCACGTTGCCCAAAGGCCCTGAATAGTGGCCTACATGGATCCGGTTGCCGCAGCTCGCGCCGTTGCAGAGGAACGTCATCCTGCCGCTCGCGCGGCGTTCCTAGGGGGCAGCGTCGTCACGGCGCGCCGCACGGCAACGTCTGACCTCGACATCGTGGTGCTGTTGCACGGAGCGCCGGCTCCATACCGGGAGAGCCTTCAGCATGGCGAATGGCCGGTCGAATTGTTCGTGCATACCGAGGAGACGTGGCACGCCTTCGTAATGCGGGAGGTAGTGAAGCGCCGGTCGCCTCTGCTGTGGATGTGCGCGGACGGCCTGCTGCTCTTCGACAGGGATGGAGTAGGTGAACGTCTCGCTGCTGAAGCCCGGAAGCTGGCCGCCGCTGGACCACGCGCTGTGACGGGCGAAGAGATCGAAGACTATCGCTACGCGATCACTGATCTCCTGGATGATCTCGCTGCGAGCACCGACCGGGTTGAGCGCCTGTTCATCGCTACCGAATTGACCCGTCGAACCGCCGAGTTGGCGCTGGCTGTTGGCGGGGCTTGGAGTGGTGGCGGGAAGTGGCTCGCGCGTCGTCTTGAGGCCCATGCACCCGGCCTCGGCGTGCGCCTGCACCACGCTGTCCGCGATGCGCTGGAGGGCCAGGACGAGGCCCTTGTCGATGTGGTCGACGACGTGCTGGGGCAGGGCGGCGGCCGTTTGTGGGCCGGCTACCGGCGCAGCGGAACGCCATGACGGATTTGGTAGCCGTACGACGTGAAGTGTCGGCACCGAGGTTCGTCGACGTTCTCGCCGTGAGCATGGAGTTCCCGGGGGCCAGACGACAGCGGGATGCTTGGCGGTGCCCTACCGTAAAGCGATGACTGACGATCCGAAGGGCCGGGCCCCGTTCCAGGTGCTGGTTCTGCCTTTCCGGCAAACCGGGGATGGGCTGAGATACGCCCTGTTCCGGCGTGCAGATCGGGGCTGCTGGCAGGGTGTGGCCGGAGGCGGCGGAGCAGGGGAATCCCCGATGAAGGCGGCTCGGCGAGAGACGGCCGAGGAGGCGGGCTTGGACGGCGATCTTGAGTTCGTCGAACTCGACTCTCGCGCGACGATCCCGGTGGTGTACGTCACCGGCGAGTTCACCTGGGGACCGGATGTACTGGTGATCCCGGAGTTCGCCTTCGGGGTGGGAGTCGACAGCCCGGAGCTGACGCTTTCCAACGAACACACCGAGTACAGATGGTTCGCCTTCGACGCGGCGATGACGGCTGTGCAGTGGGATTCCAACCGCTCGGCCCTGTGGGAACTCGATCATCGTCTGCGCCGCGCAGGTCGCGACGGATTGACGGCTCGCTCGTGAACTTATGGTCCGGTGGGGCTGCCCGTTGGGTCACTCTCCGTGGTTAGAAGGTCCAACCGCGCCGGTCGGCGAGCCATCGCAGTGTGACCTCGCCGCACCAGGTCTGGTGCTGGCGAATGTACGGGGACCAGTCGGCCGGGGCTTGTGCGCCGGAGACCAGGAAGAAGCCCGAGAGGGCGGCCAGGGCCGCATCGAGCTGCTCACTGTCGACTCCGCGGGCCGTGGGGTGGTTTGCGAAGAGCTCGGTGGCACCGTGTCCGTCGGCGTGCGCTGTGGCCAGGAGGAGCACGAGGTCAAACCAACTCGCCCCTAGGCAAGGCCAATTCCAGTCGCAGATCCAAGCCGATCCATTCGTATCGAGCAGGACGTTGTCCTGGCGCAGGTCGTGGTGAAGGACTGCATCGCCGGCCACGGCCTGCCGCCACTGGGTCTCCAGCTCAGCCAATGTGTCGAACTGGTTGGTCGGCACCCATGGCGGCAGGGCTTCCGCACTGGAGGCACCGCCGGCGAGGCCGCGCCAGTCGTCGAAGTCACTGCCGTCACCGATCAGCTTGAGACCGACCTGCTGGAGGGCCGCGGGTGGCGTTGAGAGTGCTGCGGCTGTGACCGTGTAGGCGTCGAGCGTTGCTGCCAGATCGCCAGGATTCCACGGCGCGCTGGGCATGCGGCCCCCATCGACCGCATCGAAGCCCAGGACGATCCACCCGGCTACCCGTTCCTCGATCCACTGCAGGCGGGGCGCCGGGACCTCTGCGGGAAGCGCCTGGTTGATCACTGCTTCCTGCCGGTAGCAGTCAGCAATCGCGGTGTCGTCCAGGGCGACTGCTTTGATGAACTGAGGCCCGCTGTTCCCGTGGAGCACGGCGGCAAAGCCGCTGGTGAACCCGCTTCCGGCGCTCGGCCCGACGGCTACCACGCCCCCCAGGCGGCGGGAGACGAGCCGACGGACGTCCTGCGGGAGGTCGTCCCAGCGCGGGCGTACGGCCGTGGCGCTGTACTGAAGACGCGGGGTGATGATGTTCGGCATTCCGCCAGGGTGAGGGAAGTACATCTGCCTGCGCGACGCATTTCTCATGAGCGGCTGGGGCGATCCACCCGGTGGCCGCCACCACCTGGCCTGCGATTACTCGCCACCGCAGTCTGATGGCGAGATCACGATATGAGGTGGAACGTCAGGAGGCTGTCCGCAGATGTGGGCCTGGAGCGGCAGCTACGGAGCGGAGCATCGGCCCCGTGATGTTGACGGGTGCGTTGAGGCCGTCCAGTAGCACGATGATTCGGTCGATGTTGGTGAGGCGTCGCTGCCCAGATTCCAGCATCGACAGAAAAGCCTGGCTCAGCCCCGTGAGGAGGGCCATGTCCTCCTGACGGAGGTGGCCGTTCTCTCGTACGAGTCGGCACAGCCTGCCGAAGTCTCTATGTAACAGGGCAGGTCTGACGTCCTGGCAAGCCCATACGTCGGATGGGACGAAGGGGCGCGCGGGCTGCACGGCTGTCCCACTGCGAGCGCAGCCGGAACAGATGTCTTCGCTGTTGTACCGACTCAGGCGACCTCGGCAGAGGCTGCAGAGCCGGGTGCGGGTGGTTGGCGTGGGGGCGCTTCGTGCGACGCTCACGGCGGTGCGCTCGGTGCCCGACGGCGTTGTGGCAGCAACAGACGAGTGTCGAGATGAGTAGTCATTGCCACCTACCGCATCCGTGCGTGCGTTCGGGCCGCCCTTGGGTGCGTCGCCCCAGGTCGTTGCGCTGGGGGGCGCCGCGGTCAATCCCTGATCGGGCATCCGTTCCCTCCATTAGTCGGTGATGCCCTCAGACTGGCGCCGGTCAAAGCGAAGGACCCGGACAGACTGTCCGGGTCCAATTTCCCTTACTTCCAAGGCTTGTTGATTGGGTCAGGACATTGCCTCGCTGGCTTCGCTTAGTACGGCTTCCCACGGATGCCGGCGCCCCGGCATCCCAGCCCGCGGCTCGGCGAGCGGCCATACCTCGTCTCCGTAGATCAACCGAACCCCTGAATCGTGAAGGGCCTTGATGTGCCCTTGCCATGCGGGGTGGCGAACGTGTGCGGCGTTCACGCGGGGCCAGACGACTACCGGGAGGTCCAGTGTTCCGATGGCTTCGTTGACCTGTGTCAACGCCTGGTTGTCTGAGATCCCCAGGGCGAGCTTGGCGACGGTGTTGGCACTGGCCGGGGCCACGACGTAGCAGTCGACAGGCGGATGCGGCCGGGAGTCACCCGGCAGACGTGATTCGGACCGTACGGGAAGGCCGGTCAGCCGCTCGAGTTTCGCCGTCTCCCCGCTTGCGCGGAGCCACTGATCTGCGGTCGGTGTGAGCGTGACCGCAACCGTCCAGCCCCGTTCGAGCGCCGGGATCACGAGCCCTGTACTCAGTTCTTCGATCCCGCCGGCGCTCGCTCCGACGACGCCCAGCACCTTGCCCCGCATCGAACTCACTGCACCGCCCTGCATCGGTGGGCCATGGCCAGCAGCTCGGACGAGTGGCTGCCGCCCGTGACCGGGAACTGCTTCCTAAGATCGCGAAGGGTCTCGCGGACACGTGGATTGTTCCGCACGAGCTGGGGCGAGGTGCGTTCGGCCTCGCGCAGTTCCCTGAAGGACTCGTCGACGAGCCCCCTGAGGCAGAGGCCGCGCGCATAGTCGATGCGATGAGTCACGGCGCGTTCCGCTGGCATGTGGGAGACATCGATGCGGCCATGCTCGACGACGTACGGGATGTTCTCCAGGTCGAGCTCGATTGACAGGCGGTGCAGTTCGACGTTCGTCGGCCCGAAGCACGTCTGCCAGTGGTTCTCGTCGGAACCGAGTCGGTCGGCGAGCCGCTTCGCCTTGTCCAACAGGGAGTTGGCAGTGTGCCGATCCTGGTGTCGTGCAGCGGCCACAGCAGCTCGCAGATGAATCATGCCAAGCAGGCTCAAGGCGGCCGGGTCGTCGTCGCGAACCTGACTCGCGAGCCAGGCCGCGGCGGTATCGCCCAGTTCGAGGGCGTCCTCGTATCGCCCGTTGGCCAGCAGTGCGTGCGTACCGGAGCGGGCGGCGGAGACGAGCGACAGCGGGTCCTCGGATTCGTCGGCGGCCCGCATGGCGCGCTCGGCCGCGAGCCACGACAAGTCGGACTCGCCGACCTTGGCGAGGGTGGTTGCCGCCAGGTGATGCGTACGGGCCGAGACGGCGAGGCCGCGGCGCCGCTGATGGCCAGGCGGGTGGTCTTCCAGCTCCTGGGCAGTCCTCAGCAGACCGGGCAGGGCGGCGATGACGTCGCCAAGCATGCCTGCCTGGTAGTCGCCCCAGCTGCGCTCGACGAGGACCTGCACCTGCTCTGACCTCGGCAACTGCCTCTCCGCCGTGGGACCGAACAGCAACTTGGAGAGCCGTCGAGGGCTCATCAGCGCATCGCGGACGGCTGGCACGTCGTCCATGTGTTTTTCTTCGTCCTCCAAGAGGACGGGCTGCCCCATCAAGTCGCCGAGAGGGACACGCAGTACGCGAGCGAGTTCAGCGAGCTTGTCGATTCTCGGCGGCTTTCGTACTCCTCGCTCGATCTTCGACAGCCAGTCGGTGCTGTGCCCGACGAGGCCGGCGAGGACGGGCTGCGTGTAGCCCCGGCGCTCGCGGTAGAACGCGATCCGCTCTCCTATGCTGAGGTGATCACCAAGACCACGCATGCGCGCTGCCTCCCCAACTTTGGTCCGTCATTCACGGTAGCGGCCGAGCAGGCCGCGAGATCAGGCAGCGATTCGGGCTGCGGTGCCATGTTCAACATCCGCTCTCCGGCCTAGAACGGCCCGGACACTTTGTCCGGCTACACCCACGAGTGAGGAGGTGCCAACGGTGTCGTGCAGTCACGAGCACGGTTCCTGGCAAGGTCAGCGTCAGCACCAAAAAGGTTGTTTGCGTTGATGAGGACATCCGGGCATCCCTCGCACGCTCAGGGATCAAGAAGCCGGTGATCGTGAGCGGCCAGCGTGAGGAACTACGTGCTCCCCAACGTGGTCCAAGAGCCCACCGTCGATGGGTCTCGCATGTCGCTGTTCCCGCTCAGCTCCAACCGGGCCTAGGTAAGGGAACATGGCGGCCTGATCTCCGACAAACATGGCGACAGGCACGCCGGCGAGATCGAGACCTCCATCCTTTTGCACTCCACTCTCGGGCTTGTGCACCTCGGCTACGGGACGCCGATCACGATGGCGGTGCTCGGCGGCTCACCCCAGGTGTGGACGCCTACACGGACTCCGGCGTGATCGGTTACCCGTCCTACGGCACCGCGGGCGAGGCGAAGGCCGTGCTGGCTACCCTCAAGGAGACCTTCGCTGAAGGCCTTGAAGCTCTGGGCGAACGTGCGGACGACGAGGAGGGGGCCGCCCGGTAGCAGGTGGCCCAGGCGGCTGCAGGAAGCCAGGCGTAAATGATCTTGAAATCCTGGCGGACAAATGCCGCACATCCTTTGTAGTGCCTGATCAGTGAGCTTCTAAGCTCGCCTCATCCCTGCGGGTAATGGGGCCCGCGATGCGCCTCTCAGGTGCTGCCAGCCCCCGGGTCTTGTGATTGGACACTGTTCTTTCGCCTCGGATAGATTTTTAGAATGGCGAATCTGGAAGAATTGCTGCATCAGAGGTTGGCCCCGGCATTCGAGACGGTGGCAGGCGCCCCCGTCGACCCGGTCATCCGACGATCCCAGCACGCTCACTTCCAGTCGGACGCAGCCCTGGCGCTGGTTCGCAAGATCGGTGGCAACCCGCGCGAGATCGCCAGCCGGGTCGTGGAGGCCGCGCAGCTTGACGATCTCTGCTCCTCGGTCGAGATCTCCGGGCCTGGGTTCATCAACCTGACCTTCTCCGACGAGGTTCTCGCACGTCTCCTCGCTGACACCGTCGGTGACGAGCGGCTCGGCGTAGCGCAGGCCAAGGCCCCGGAGACCATCGCGATCGACTACTCCGCCCCAAACGCAGCCAAAGAGATGCACGTCGGACACCTGCGTTCGACGATCATCGGCGATGCAGCCGTGCGTCTCCTGGAGTGGCAGGGGCACACCATCATTCGTCAGAACCACATCGGCGAGTGGGGCACCCCCTTTGGCATGCTCGTAGAGCACCTGCTGGACATCGGAGAGTCCGAAGCCGCACACGAACTGTCGGTCGGCGACCTCAACGGCTTCTACAGGGCCGCGCGCGTCAAGTTCGACGCCGACGAGACGTTCAAGGACCGGGCCCGCAAGCGGGTCGTCCTGCTGCAGAGCGGCGACGAGACGACCTTGCGTCTGTGGAAGACGCTCGTGGACGAGTCGAAGAAGTACTTCATGACCGTCTACGGCATGCTGGGCGTCCGCCTCACCGAAGACGACTTCTTCGGCGAGAGCTACTACAACGACCAGCTCCAGTCCGTAGTGGATGAGCTGGACGAGCTCGGCCTCCTGCGGGAGAGCGATGGCGCCCAGTGCGTGTTCCCCGAGGGCTACAAGAACCGGAACGGCGACCCTCTGCCGATCATCGTCAAGAAGGGCGACGGCGGCTTCGGCTACGGCGCCACTGACCTTGCCACGATCCGGCACCGCTTGCGGAACCTCCACGCCACTCGCCTGCTGTACGTCGTGGGGCTGCCCCAGCACCAGCACCTGGCGATGATCTACGACGTGGCCCGGGACGCACGCTGGCTCGTTCCACCCGCCCGCGCTGAGCACGTCGGACACGGGTCGATCCTCGGCGACGACGGCAAGATGCTGCGTACCCGTGCCGGCAAGTCAGTGAAGCTGGTGGATCTCCTCGAAGAGGCCGTGGTCAGGGCATCCGCGGTGGTCGCCGAGAAGAACCCCGAGCTTGATGAAGAAGCCCGTGCCGCAGTCGCCCAGGCCGTCGGCATCGGAGCCGTCAAGTACGCGGATCTTTCCACCGACCGCACGCGAGACTACGTCTTCGACGTCGACCGGATGGTGTCCTTCGAAGGCAACACCGCCCCCTACCTGCAATACGCGCGAGCCCGGATCTGCTCCATCTTCCGCCGCGCGGGTGTGGAAACGCCGCTGCAAGGTGTCGAGAAGCTGGTCATCACCGAGCCTGCCGAGCGTGCCCTCGCTCTGGAGCTGCTTGAGTTCAGCAGCCTCCTCGACGAGGTCTCCGAGACGCTGGAGTTCCACAAGCTCGCCAACTACCTGTACGGGCTGGCGTCGGCGTTCACAAGCTTCTACGAGAAGTGCCCTGTCCTGCGCGCCGAGGGCGATGTCAAGCAGAGCCGCCTGGCTCTGTGTGACATCACCGCTCGGACCCTGGAGCTGGGCCTGGGCCTCCTTGGGATTGACGCCCCAGACCGTATGTGAGCCGTAGGCGCCCGCTACCGGCGAGGCACAGGGCGCCAGTTGAGCAATCCTGTTGAGGAGTACGACCCGCACCACCGGTCGTACTCCTCAACGTCGTTAACTCCGTCGTCAAGGACCGCGCGGTAGACATCGATCGACCGGTACTCAGTGCCGCGCGCCACGAGGGATTCCTTGATGCGCAGGATCGCACTGCGGGTCTGGGAACTCAGTGCGGCGCGCATCGGTTCCACGAGGTCAGCCGAGCGTGGCCCCTCGTAGTCGGTGGGTAGCAGCCACATCTGCACGGTCCAGGGCACGCAGCGAACCCGGTAGCGCACCTCCCAGCCGAGACCGGCATCTGGCTCGTTGACCGCGTTGAGGAACAGGACCTTGTCGACGGCCGGGTCTTGGGCCCACTCGGATACGAGGGAGAACCCGGCATCGACACGTAGAGAACCGTAGATCTCAATGTCAATGTCGGGGGAAACCAGCAGGCCGTACGACATAGCCCCACACAGCTTCGGCACACCGAACTGCTCCCACCGATGGAGCGGTTGCAGCGCGTTCATGACACCACGTGCCTGCTCTTGCCTGGCGTCCTGTCGTTGAAGGGGGGAGGCGCCGTTGTCCGGCGCCTCCCCCCTGGTTGCCGGGGCTGTCACCGATGGGCCTCCATGTACCCGAAGGCGCGGCAGGCTTCCATCAGGCTGTCCGGCACATCCGCGTCTGCCGGCAGGCTCCGGCCGGGCTGGACGACGCCGCTCTTGATGTTCTCGGTGAAGTCGCCGATCCCCTGCACGAACGGGCCGTGATCCACGGTCCCGTAGTTCAGCATCTCGGGCTCCCACGGCACGTCGAGGTAGGCGCAGATCTCCCGGGTCACCTCCTCCGCATCGCGGGTGAGGTCCTCGTAGCGCACCGTGGCACCGTTGAGTGTGCGACGAGCCGCGTCGAGTTCCCGGAGATACGTTGTCACCAACTGCTGTGTCTGTGCCGGATCTTGCTCGGGCTTCCCGGCCAGCGACGACTCCAGGATGTGCAGTGGATGCCGGAGCAGGAAGATATACCGGGCCTGCGGCCAACACGCGGCGAGCCTGCGCCATAGCAGCAGGTTGCCGGGGGTCTTGTCCACCACGATGTCCTTGCCCGCGACAGCCAGTTCGCGGTGAAGCATGCGGTCCCAGAGCAGGTGTTCGATCTCGTCCTTCTCCAGGTTCAAGGCTTGCATCGCCAATTCGATGTAGGGGCTGGAGAGCTGGACTTCAAGATCGGCCAAGTGCAGCTCGTGCGGTGCCCGGATCTTGCTGTGAGTGTCCAGGATGCACCGCAGGAGCGTCGACCCGGAACGTATCGAGCTGAGGATGAACACCGGCGATGGCACCAGGCGATCCAGTGCTGGCTTCGATGGCACGGGCAATCTCCTCGTTTCCTGTCCTGGGTTGGTCATCGGCGCCAGAAGTCGATGGGGTCCTTGCCCGGCTTGAAGCCGTGCGCTTCGACCATGGCCGCAGTCGCGGCGAAGTTCCGGCCGACGGTCTCCGGCTCGTGGGAGTCACTGCCGAAAGACACTGCTGAACCGCCCTCCTCGTACCACCAGCGCACAACCTCGGCCGCGGGCCAGGGGCCTTGGGTGTTCATTTCGAGTGCCCTGTCCGAGCGGGCCAGGGCACGCAGGACGGCCCGGTACTCCTCTTCGTAGTCGTTTGCGTTGAACGGCTTCGCGTCCTTCGGCCAGGCGCGCATCGGGTAGTCGATGTGGGCGAGGACGTGGAACACGTCGCTGCTTTCCACCATGTGGAGAGTCTCGGTGAGGTAGGTGCGCATCAGTTCCTGGGCGTTGTCGGCCGTGAACAGGAACGGCGCATAGTGGATCTGTCCGTCGACGATCAGCGAGTGCAGCGAGCCAAGGAGCCGGTCAAAGGTCCTACGCTCCAGCAGCGCGCCGATCTCGTCCTTGAACAGGTGGGGCTCACCGAGCTCCATCCCGGACAGGATCTTGAGATCCGGGTAGCGGGCGCGGCAGCGTTCCAGGCACTCCCAGTACCCGTCCGTGTCGAACAGGCCGCTGTGCGCGTGTGTGTCGATGACACGGACAATGGAGGAGTCTTCCTTCTCCCCGGGGAACGCCCATGTGGTGAAGTCCGCATGGTCGGTGAAGGAGATGGCCGGCAGGCCGAGGCGGATAGCCTCTTCGCAGGCCTTCTCCATCACCGCTGTCGAGGCGTCCCAGGACCACTCCGTGTGGACGTGGTTGTCTGCCGGAAGCGGCTGTCCCGGCGTGGCCTTCCATGCGTAGTCTTCCGTGGCCAACTGATCGTCCTTCCTTGTGTAGTTCAACTGCCGTGGCGGACGCCGAGCGCCTGAAGCGCCGTGTGCTCCGCTGGTGCTCCCGGGATGCCCAGATGCTGTGCGACGACCTGCTTGGCGTGGTCGGTCAGCTCGTCGAGCTGGGGACAGGTACGTACGGTGAGGCGTGTCCCGAGTAGGGCGCGCAGCACCTCTGCTTCGTCTGATGCGGCCAGTTCGGGGTCTACGTGCCCGTGCGTCCGTGCCTGTTGGATGGCTTGGCGGACGGTGCGGCTATCGAGGGCCTCTCGGCACTGCTGGCGGGTGAAGACTTCGATCGGGTACTCGGGGTCCGGTGTGTAGCCGAGGTGTCTTTGGAGTTCGACGAACCCGGATCGCAGATGTGTCGTCGTCTCGGCGGTCTCGGGTTCGGCGAGCAGCACGAAGCAGTCGATATCGCTGCCGGGCCCGGCCTGGCCGGTCGCGACGGACCCGTAAATGAACACGCCGATGGCATGAGGGCACATTTTGTGGAGGTACTGGTCGATCGCTGCAGTGACTGTGCTGGTCATTCGGCGTCGTTCCAACCGGCCGGGCCGCTCAACCGTGGCGCGTCGGGGGTGGTGTTGCCGGATATCTCCGTGAGCATGGCCTGGGTGAGCGGCAGCGCCTCCTCGACCAGCCGTTCCACTGCCACGTCAAGATCGTTCTGGGTGAGCAGCGGGTTGCCCGGACATGCGGCCATGATCGTGTAGCCAGTGCCTCGTCCTGCGCCGACGCGGTCGGCGAGGTCGGACAGGGAGTGCTCGTCGAAGCAGACCTCGCCGGCCTGGTACAGGGCGGTGTTGATGCGGGACGTGTAGGAGCTGACGATCTTCGCCGCGCGCGTCTTGCCTGCCGGATCGAGCGTCGCTACGGCTCGCCGTACGGCGGGAGGGCAGAACACGAACGCCAACCGGTAGAAGTCGACGTCGTTAAGTCGAACGAACAGCCCGGTCTCGTCGAGCCTCCGTTCCAGGTATCGCACCAGGACCTGGCGTGATTCGACGAGGGCGCCCAGCGTGTCCGTGCCGACGTGGCGGAGAAGCATCCAGGTCGGCAGGCTCTCGAAGCCTCGGGAGCCGAGGAAGGGTGTGATGAGCCCGAGGTCCCAGCAGTCGTCCTCCATGACGGTCTTCTCGTGGCGGCTGAACTGGGTCAGGACTTCCCGCTGCCGGAAGAGCACGTAGGAGGAGGGGTAGGGGGTGAAAAGGCCCTTGTGTGGGTCGAGCGACACGGAGTCGGCCTGCTCGATTCCGCGCAGGTGCTGCTGCTTCAAGCGTTTGTTGAAGATGAGGCTGCCTCCGTGGCAGGCGTCGACGTGGAACCAGACGCCGTGCTTACGGCACACGTTGGCCAGCTCCTGGAGGTCGTCCAGGCCTGTGGTGCGGCAGTTGCCCGCGACGCCGACCACCATGAAGGGAGTGCGTCCGGACGGCGGGTTGGACAGCAGCTTGTCGACGGCCTTCGGGTCCGTGGTGAAGCCGTCTTCGGCGTCGACAGAGAGGACCGCGTCCCAGCCGAGGCCCAGGTGGAAGGCGGAGTCGCTGTGGGAGTAGTGAGCGATGGGGCCAGCCATCACGACGGCGGGCTGGGTGTCGAGTGCACGAAGGCCGTCCTTGCGTGCCTGCGGGAACGTGTGCCCCAGGGCGGCGAGCATGGCGATGTGGTTCGACAGGTGACCGCCGGTTGTCCACAGGCCGGAGACGTCCTTGACGCCCCGAAGTTCGGTCAGCGGGGCCGTCGGGTAGCCGATTAACTCGCGCAGCCACTCGATGACTTGGGCTTCCACGAAGGTTGCTGAGGGGGCACTGCGGTCGACAGCGATGAGATTCTGATTGAGTAGCGGGCTGAGGACGTGGCCGGCGAGGGCAGCCAGGGCATTGCCGGAGTCGGGGAATGCGAGATACCGGGAGTGGCCCTGCCCGATCGAGTGGCGGGCAAGGACGTCATTGACCTCGGCGAGGACCTGTCCGAAGCCGATGCCGTGCTGTGGGAGCGGCTGCGCGATGGACTTCCTCAGCGCGGAAGGGTCGGCGTAGCGCAGGAAGGGCTGTTCCGGCTCGCGGCCGTGTAGGAAGTCCAGTCCAGACCGCAGGGTCTCAATGAGGTCGGCTTGGTGCTTGTCGCGAGCTTGAGTGCTTCCGACCAGGTATGTGTCTCGGGTTTCCTGCGTCACGCCGCCGACATGCGTGCCCAGGTGGAACAGCAGGTCGTCGACCAGGCGTGCAGGGTCCGTGTCCAGACGCTCGTACCAGTTCGCGGTGCTGTGGCGTGCTTCGGCCAGAGCGGCCGTGCCAGCGGCTTCCAGGACCTCGATGAGGCTATCGGTGCGCATCGCGGGACGGTCGTCGCCGGTGGAAGCCAGACGGATGGTGCGGCAGATGTCCGCTTCCATGGCCGCCTCGAACGCTTCGAGGCATCCGACCAGCGTTGTTTCGTCTCCGAGCCGGGACAGATGCTGGAAAAGGCGGACTTCCTGGGCTACGGGCAGGAAGTCACCCCAGAAGTGGCCCAGTTCATGCCCGTAGAGGGTTCCGTTGTCGCGTGACTGCTCGGGGCGGTTGTGGCGGCCTTCGAGACGGAGCGACTGCATCAGAAGGTCGCGGCGTTGCCCCCAGGTGACGGACTCGACGGCAAGCAGTGCCTTCTCGAAGGGGTCCGCCGGAAGCGCGTGGTTGTCCGGAATCTGAGGCGCACCGTCGTCGTTGGCGAAGATCTCTTGCGCCTCGTCGGGGGTCAGGCTGTCCGCGAAGAAGATGCGGTGCCACAGCAGGCACTCGGCTGCTCTGGCCGGCGCAGTCGCGATGTCGACGACTTCCTCGAAGTCGATGAGGACGATCACGCCGTTGCTGAGGAACATGTTCCTCGGTGCGAAGCCCTGCCAGATCAGGCCCGCATCCAGCATGGCCCGCCGCAAGTCTCGTAGGGCAGTGACGACGTGGTGCCGTTCAGTCGGAGCGAGGTTGCCCGAGCGCAGTTGGTCCTCGAGCGTGATGCCGAAGTTCTGGGAGAACGCCCAGGGGTCTGTGGCGTCCCTTGCCTGGACGAGCGCGTACGAGCGTTGGACGGTGAACTGGAACTGGCCGTCACCGGCAGTCTGCGGCAGGAGGTTGACGATCAGCGCCTCGTTGGTGCGCCTGGTGCCCACGGATGTGGAAGGCCACACAAGAGCCACTAGGTCGTACGGCAGCGGCCCGTCTGCCGGGATGAGCCGCGCTTGGCGCGACGGGTGGATAGGGACCGCGGTTTGGGTGAGGGGGGCCTGCCTGGCCAGGAATGCGTCCAGTTCGACCGTGGTCGTGAACAGCTCTTGGAGGGCGTTCACCAGGCTCCTGTCGCCGCTGAAGGTCAGCGGGCTGTTTGTCCCGGCCGGTGCGATGGTGGTGGTGGCCCCTGTCAGGGCACTGATGGCGTGGTGCGGATGATGCACGGCGAGTTCCCGCGCCGCCGCCATGTCCGTGGAGGCCGCGAAGGCTTCCATTTGTGTGAGGACGATGGAGTACCGGCTGCGGAAGCGGTCGGAGATGCGCCGATTTGCTTCCATGGCCGTACGCCACTGCGCCAGCCGCTCGGCATACGGGCGCGCCAGTCGAGATGTCCGTGGAGCTGACGTCATGCCGCCGCCCCCTCGCTCTTGTCCGTGACCGGGCGGAACCGCTGTTCCAGTTCGGCCACGACGTCTGCCTTCATCTGCGGGTCTTGGGTGTGGTACATCGAGCCCGGCTCGACCTTGCGGTCGCAGTGGAAGACCTCGACGGGCCAGCTCTCGGGGAAGGCGATGTGGCGGCCCCCTGTGGTACCGACGTGCGACACGAGGTCTTCCCAGTTGTAGCTGAGGTCGTGCCGGTCGATGAACACGTCGAGGTCGAAGGCACCGAACCGGTTAGCGACGGGGGTGAACCGCTGCACGTCGTAGGCGATGAAGTGGGTGGACAGCCGGTTCACTGAGCGCACCCCGGGCTCTACTTCGTCCCCCTTGTCTTCGAGCTTCCACGACCATTGGTCGTAGTCGCTCACCTTGCTCAGCACGGGTACGTGCGGGTGGCGCTCGAAGATGCGCCGGCAGGCTGCCAGGGGATCGAAGGACGGGTCGGTGCGGTACATGATCACGTCGTCTTCGATCACGATGAGGTACGGAGAGCGCAGGTCGAAGAATCTGCGGTGCCCGTTGTTCGATGCGTCTCCGGAGGGGACGAATCGGTCGCGACGGCGGACGCGCAGTTCGTCGACGCCCCATTGGTCGAGATGGCTGGCGAGTCGAGCGATGGTTTCGGATGGGGTTCCGTCGCAGTGCAGCACCACTTCGTAGGTCTCCTGGGTGTGCCGAGTCAGGGCTTCCAGGCAGCGCGGCAGGGTCTGGCTGAGCAGCGCGAGATCCTTGTGGAAGAGGAAGGAGATCCTGAAGGTTGGATCTCCCGCGTTGTTGTTCTGCACTGTGCCTCTGGGCTGACCTGCCTGCTTCACGTGGTCTCCTCCTGGGCTGGGGACTGCTTCGTGCTGCTGATCGCCATAGGGCTGGTGGTGCGCCGTCGCGGTTCGTCGAAGACGCCGGAGGGGTCACGTGGAGCGCGACCTGCCATCCGGATCCAGGTGTTGAAGGCGGCGCATTGGAGCCCGTACCGGAGGCCAGCGATTAGCCGAGCTGTCGTGTCGGTGATGTGCCTGTGCTGTGCCAGCCGGAGGGCGCACCGTTCACGGCGGTAGGGGGCGCCGGCGAGCCGGTAGTCCGAGCTGTAGTCGGCGGCGAAGTGAATGAGTGCGGGGGCAACTTTCGTGCCGTTCTTGGCGAAGGCGCATTCCCCGTTGAGTACGTCAAGTTGGAGCGGTCCGCTGATGCCGATGGGGGTTGCGGACGTGACCGCGGTGAGGTCTTGTGCGTGGATGCCGCTCTCGGCCAGCGCCATGGCTAGAAGGGGCTCATCGGCGATTCCGCGCCGGAAAGGATGGAGTCCCAACTCGTGGTAGCCATGGGCGAGTTGGCGGGCTCGCCCGAAGACCTTTCGGGTTGTGTCCGTGGGGCGTATGAGCATCAGCCCGCTGTTGCACTTGGGCAGCCAGGTTGAGCTTGCCTTGTGGCACATTGAGGCGACGTCGCCGTACCAGGAGCTCTCCTGGGTTGGGGTGATGTCGCGGCCGACGACTCCGATGTCGGATTCGTCGAAGAGGTCGAAGACTGGCTCGACGGCGCGTACAGCGAGGGCGTCGGCATCAAGGTAGAGCGTGCACGGGTAGGGCGCGTACCTGTCGAGGTGCAGCTTCTGGCGGCAGTCGTCCGACTGCACCGCACCTACCTCGATGACGTCGTCGTACAGCTCGGCGGCACGACAGTCGCCATCATCTGTGGCCAGCGTGCGGTGTAGCCCGGGTGAGTGCCGCTGCAGAGAGAGGGCTAGCGTGTGCGCCTGGCGGTGGTACCGCTTGTGGCCGTAGGCAAGGACTAGGATTCCGCGGTTGGGGTGTTCGCTCACCTTTCGGATCCCGCGCTCATGGGGATTGGGGCTGGGCGGCACGGCCCTCATGAACTCTCCCTTCGCTTCATCTGCATTGCGGCCTCACGCACTCCCGTACGCCTGCATCTAGGAATCTGACGAGTTCACAAAACGGCCGCGAGGGGGTCGCGTAGCACCACGACGTGATATCAACTGTTCGAGCCCTGGTTGGTGCGGCCTCGTCCGGACGAGTTCAAAATTCGCCTTGCTTCCACTGGCCACTAGGTGCGTCGCACGGCCTGTCGTGCTGCGGACGGATTCAGGCCGAAGATGCTGGCTGCTACTGAGCTAGCCACCTGAATCGGGCCATCCTCGCTCCAGCCAAGCCGGTCGGCGACCTCGGGAAGCGGGGACAGTAGCCTGCCGGACAATCGGTGAGCCCTCGGGGTCGAACTCGTGCGGTGGAACGTGGTGACCCTCGCTGCGAGGAACAGCTCAGCATCGGGTAGTCCGGGAATTTCAGTCAAAACCTGCCAGTAGCCGAGATAGATGGGCCTGGTGATGCTGACCCTATATTTCTCTCGGCACTCACTGGTCAAAGCGGCGAGGCAGTCAAATCCGTCCCACTTTGGGACTCCTCCGGGCAAGGTGCAATGAGTTCCGTCTTCACTCTCGTCGCCCAGCAGCACGCGGCCGGCACTGTCGAAGCAGAAGCCGTAGACCTGGCGAACTCGCGTGTCGTCCGGCATTCGCCTTGGGAACCATCGGCGCGTCAGCGTGGTCACGTTGTGCCCCTTCTCCTGGCCGAGTGAGTTGTTCGGACTTGGACACGAGCACGCGGGAGGCCACTTCCCAGGAAAGAAGTGGCGCTTCCCTCTCTTCCGAAAGTTGTTGATTCAACTCCGGCGAGAGTCTGCCCTCAGGCCTGTTTGACCTGGGCAAGCAACTTCCGACCGAGGATGGCCTCATGGGGGACTGACGTCTATTGCTGGTGTGATATCACCACAGTGATGCGCCAGTCGTTTGCGACGGTGCTTCGATAACCGCATGACCGAGGCATCAGGAGGGCTTGCCCCCGAGCACCAGGACATGATGCGCGTCAACGAGCTGAACTGGGACGCGCGAACATCCGTCCACATCGCCAGTCGGTACTACGGCCTCGAGGAAGGGAAGTCTCCCGACCCGTCCCGCTGGTTCGCCCCCTTCGAATGGGTCGACCTCGGGGAGTTGAACGACCTCGACGTGCTCCATCTGCAGTGCCACTTGGGCATAGAGACGATTGCCTTCGCCCAACGTGGAGCCCACGCCGTGGGGCTGGACATCTCTGGCGATGCAATCACTGCGGCACGAGACCTCGCTGCTCGGGCCGCAGTCCCCGTCGAGTACGTGCACGCAAACGTCTATGACGCCCCGCGGATCCTAGAGGGTCGCCAGTTCGACATTATCTATACAGGTAAGGGCGCTCTGTACTATCTGCCCGACCTGGAGGCTTGGGCCAAGGCAGTCACTCAGCTCCTGCGCCCCGGCGGCAAGCTCTACATCGCTGAGTTCCATCCTCTCCTCAACGCTCTACGTCCAAGGCCGCACAGCGGTGACGGCCCCGACCTCGTCGGCCACAACTTCGAGGCCGAGGAGCTGGTGATCGGACACGACTACTTGGCCAATGGCGCCATCCAGCGTGAGTCCACCCACACGTATACCGACGGCCCCGCCTTGCAGGGTTCCACCGAGTTCTTCGAGTGGATGCACGGGCTGGACGATGTGATCAACGCTGTGATCGGAGCCGGCCTGCGCGTCGAGGCTCTGCGTGAGACTCATCAACTGCCGTGGCGCAGATGGCACCGGATGGAGCCCACTCCGGACGGCTGGTGGCAGCTCCCTGCAAGCGAGCCCCGCATTCCACTCTTGTACGCCCTGCTCGCCCGCAAGTAGGCCAGCAGAGATTGCAGAGGAGCCTCGTGAAGACCGTTGCGATACTCGTGAAGAACGGCATCGGCTTTGGCCATCTCAGACGCGCTGTGCTGATAGCCGAGGCCATGCAGAGCAGGGGCCGTCTGAAGCCGGTGATCATCAGTCAGGCGAGCTCCCTGAGCCTCTTCAAGAACACCCCGGTGGACGTCATCAACTTTCCGCTGCTGCACAGGGTCTCCTCGGCCGTCGCCGAGGACGCGTATATCGCGATCCTCGATCGGCTCTTGGACAAGCTCGACCCTGCCGTGGTTGTTGAGGACACCTACCCCGACCCGCGCTACCTCGCTGTTCCTTCTCTCGCCCACCGTCCGCGGCTACTGGTCATGCGCCGCCTCGATGGAGCCTCCTTCGACCACCTGCGCACCCAGGGCAGGTTCGCGTCCTTCGACAAGATCCTCATAGCCCAAAGCCGCGCAGACTTTGCCCGTGAGGGCCACAGCGGAGACTCCGCTGCCGCAGTCGAGTGCAGCGGCCGGTTCTCCTTCGTCGGTAACCTGAGCTACACGCCCACGCCCGAGGAGATCGCGCGAACGCGAGCCGAGTACGCACCTCACGGTGAGCCGCTGGTCGTCGTGAACGGCGGCGCGGGCGGCGACCAGATGCCCGACGGCTACGGGGACCGGCTCTTTGGCGCTTGCGCCCAGGTCGCGGAACGCCTGCTGACCACAGGCCACCGCGCCCGCTTCGTCTTCGTCACCGGCCCGTACTACGCCGGCAGGCCCCTGAGCGAAACCGCGAATGTCACGGTTCGCCGCTACGAGCCGCGCCTCGCGGCGCTCCTAGCAGCAGCCCACGTGACAGTCATCAAGCCCGGGAACAACGCGCTCTCCGAGGCCCTGAGCGGGCGGGCCCACCTAGTGCTCGTGCCCGACGTGTCCTTCCTCGAAGGGCTCGACGAACACGCTGGTCGAGTCGTCGACCAGTACGGCGGCGCGACCTCCACTGCCGACCCCGACGCGCTTGAACCGCTCGTCCGCGATGCTCTTGCTCGGCCCCCGCGCACGGAGCGTCCTGAGGCGAATCACGAGGGGGTTTTCCAGACGTTGGATGCCATCGAGGACCTGGCTGACGTTGTGGAGCCCCGGGTGCTGAAGCGTCAGCTCATGCTTGCGCTGACCCTCGGGGAAGGTCGCGATGTGACGAGCCTGCGTGGCGTGCTTCCGCCACTGCTGGGGAGTGCGGTGCTGCTCGACGGAACCTCAGTGCTTGATGCTGACAGCCTTCCCTCGGAGAGCGTGCCACGTCGTGGTGAAGGAGCGGGAATCGTGGCTCTGCCAGCGGGTGAGCCCCCTTCCGTCCCTCCTCAGGAGTTCGTTGACCGCGGAGTCAGGTTGGCCATCACACCGGGCCCTGTACCACGGGCGATCACACGCTGGATTCAGCTGGCACCTGCTGTGCCTGCGTTGGGGGTGTTGGCAGCCGGATGCGTCGTGGCGCGCGAAGGGCGCCTTGATGAGACCCTCCGCCGGGTGGCGCGGACAGCCACGCACCACGAACCTGCATGCCTGATCTTGGACTTGTCCCGCCTGGCCGATGACGACGACTCTGTCAAGCACTACCTGCATGGGCTGGCGGAGTGGCTGGGCACACAGCCCGTCACGCTGCTCAGCTCGGAAGAGACCATCGCTTGCGTTACCCAGCGCCTCCTGGAACAGCCGTGATGGCACCTGAAGACTCCGTGGAACCCAACGTCGAACCGGACCTGGACCACGTCACCAGCTTCGACATCCGTCGAGCCGACAGCGACGTGGACGGCTTCGTCACCCAGGTCCTAAGGCTCCTCGCGTCAGGCGTGACACTCGTTGACGTCTCGCACCATGACCATCGCGGTACCGCCATCGAACTGCGAGCACAACCGCGGAGGACACCAAAGCAATGACGCTCCCCGAATATCCGGCCCATGTCTCAGCTGACGTGCGGACGCAGGGCTATGCGATCTGGCCAGGCTTCCTCACAGAACCGGTCACAGCGCAGCTCCAAGACCACGCGACCCGCCTCGCGTCCGGAGTGCATGCGAATCACTACCCCAAGTCCACACGGGTGTGGGACCTGTTCCGTCACGGCGAACCGTTCGTGGACTTGCTGGCCAACCCCTCTCTCGCGGCCGTCTTGGACGAGCTTCTGGGCGAGCACCATCTTCTCTCCGACTTCAGCCTGAACGTCGTCCATCCGCGACAGCCCGTCGATGGCTGGCACATCGACTATCCATACAACGAGATGCCGGCACCCGTGTCCGGATCACTCCTCGGGCTGCAGTGCGTGCTGCCGCTGGTCCCGTTCCATTCCACCAATGGCGCCACTGAGCTAGTTCCCAGTTCTCACACAAGGAAGTCGCCGCCCGAGCCACAACCGGTCCACGGCCAGGTGGTATTCGACGCCGAGCCGGGTTCACTGCTGATCATGGCAGCGGCAACGTGGCACCGATCGGGCTTCAACACCTCTCCCCATTCGCGCTCGGCGATCCTTCTGAGCTTCGTGGAGAGGTGGGTCCGGCCGATGAGCGATCCCCCGGAGCCAGGCCCTTGGGCCCGCACTGGGACGCTGCGCACTCTCCTTGGAATGCAGCGTCCACCGGAAACCATCAACGGGGTGCCGATCTGATCTAGAAGTCGTACAGTGCGAAGTCCGTCACCGGACGGTAGCCGATCCGTTGGTACAGACCGTTGCTTGTGGGGTTGGCCAAGTCCGCGAACAGCAACACCTCCGCCGCGCCCGCCACCAGTGCCGCGCGGCTGGCATCGACCGTCGCGGCACCTGCGTAGCCGCGGCCACGCAGGTGGGCCGGGGTGTAGACGGGTGCCACCCGGATCTGGCCAGCGACCATCGGGGTCACGCCCGCCATGGAGACCGGGGTGCCATCGGGGGTCCCCCAGAGTGTGATGCGTCCGTGGGCGATGCGCGTGTCGGCCCAAGAGCCGGCGTCCGCCGAGGGGGCCGCTCCGAGAGCTGCGGCGAACTCTCGGTGCCAGCAGATGAGTTGATCGCGGTCCTGGCCGCCAGCGACCCGGCTCCAGCCTTCCGGACGCGGTTCTGGCGCGGTAAGGGTGCCGAGGCGGTACAGCCGCTGCCGCTCGTGAAGCGTCGGAGTCGCACCAGTGTGTCGTTGCCAGGCCTCGGCGAAGGCGGCGGCGGTGTCGCGGTCCGCGCTGACACCGGGGACGGGGAGGCCGAGGGCGGCCAGATGGGCAGCGAGGGTGTCGGACTCGTCGGGGGTGAGGGGGGTGAGGCTCAGGCGGTGGGGCGGGGTGCGGAAGTAGGTCGCGCGGACCTCGCCCGCCCTCTCCAGGATGCCGAAGACGGGGTCTTCGGCGCCGTATGCGTGCGGTCCTCGCGTACGCAGCGCCTCGGTCACCGTCAGGGGGATGGTGTGCAGGGCGGGGCGCGAGTGCAGGAAATCCCCTGCGCGGGCTAGGAAGCTGTCAACGTCGTGGGTGAGGTGCCAGTCGTCCGGGCGCATGCCTCATGGTCCCGTGCGTTCACGGACTGCGCCCGTGGTTTTCCGGCGGGTCGAGGTGAAGGAGCGCGGTCAGGCGGCCCCGCACCTGGAGCTCAGGTCAGGATTTCGGCGATCTGGTCCGTGATGTCCACGAGCCAAGCAGGGTCTCCGTTCTGGCGACCCCATTGCGCGGACATCACTGCACGTGCCTGGGCCCAACGAGAGACGCGCTCTCGGTCGAGTTCGGCGGCATCGGCGAAGATGTCGAGACGACGAAACAGCGCGCTCCTCAGGTTGCTCGCGGTGAGCAGATCATCGAAGTGGCCGCGGAGTAGCTTGATGGCGTCGTAAGCCGGATCGCCGACGTACCCTTTGGGGTCGATCGCCAGCCAGGGTTCTCGCTCGGACCGCAGCACATTGGCATAGTGCAGGTCGCCGTGGACGAGCGTGTCCGGCTGGTCGGGGCCAAGTTCCTTCACGGTCGAAAGCGCCGTGTCGACTACCCGCTGCGGCAGCGGATAGGCCAACTCCTGTGCTCCCTCGCGGATTTCATCCAGCCACCACTGCTCGGCGTGATCACGTAGCCGTGGCAGGCGCGGCGGAGCTGGCACGGCCAATCGACGGACGAGGCGGCCTGCGGCGGCCACCGCATCGTCGACGTCGTCGATATCAGCAAGGCTGGTCTGTTCTGCCTGCTCCAGCACCATGGCGAAGTTCGAGTCGTCACGCTCATGCAGCAGCACGGCACCGTGTCCACCCCAGCAGGCAAGAGCGTGGGGCTCGTGGACAAGGCCGGGGTGCGGATGCGAGATCTTCAAGACTGCGGGGCCGCCATGGTGCAGCACGGGGACCACGAGCCCGACTTGTCCGTGCATTGCTGTAGCAGTCGGTGTGCAGCTCCAACGTTCGAGTAGCTCATCCACCAGAAGGGGCAGAGACGCAAGCCAGGCCCTGCTGCCTTCGCCCTCCCGATCGACTGTGCTGCTTGCGAAGTCGTCCGGTATCTCGATCATCCAGCACCCTTGGCGGCCTGATTCGCTCGGCTCTATCCGTCATCTTCAAGTGGAACGGACGAGCTAGGTCGTCTTTTCTCCTACGACCTGGGCGGGTACGCCGACGACTGTGGCACCGGCCGGAACATCATGGGTTACGACAGCTCCGGCTCCGATGTTCGCCCCTTGTCCGATGTGGAGGCTCTTCTCAAACGGGGTGATCACTACGGCGTTTGCCCCGATCATGACATCGTCCCCGATGATGATGCGGTGCGGTGATCCTGCAGGGGCGCGAACTGACAGCGTGACGTTCTGCCAGATACGTACCCGCCGGCCGATTGTCACGTTGTCGTGGACGACCGTTCCGAGTCCGTGGTGCCCGAGATACACGTCGGGGCTGACGTCTCCGCCAGCAGCAAGTGAGTTGTGGTAGAGGAACGAGTTCAGTTGCTTGACGCGCTTGGCGAGCCAGCGGTGATCTCGCTTGCGTAGTGCGATCGCCCACATCCACAGCCGTTCAGGGCTCACGGTCGGTGTTCCTCCTGACTGCGTTGAAGTCGTCGTACGGGTAGGTTCGGCGGCCGCGGCCAGCTTTCTGCTGCTGTTCATCTGGGCCCAGAGGTCAGTCCTGCTTCTTGGTTGACCTTGATGACGCAGGGTGTCCCATGCGCAGAGACCCAGCCGGGTGCTGTTGTGCCCGCGGCGCGGGGCACTGGCCGCTGTCCCTACTCGCCTCGGTAGCCCCACTCTTCCCAGACGATGCGCTTCCACTCTTGCTGCTCGTACTCATGCCGAAGTGCTCTACGTCGCTGCACTTCTGCTCCCACAGCTATCCCAATCGCCAAGGCAGCAACGATGCTGAAGGCAATCCATACTCCGAAGAGCGAACTCGCCAACAGCGTCCCTCCGCCGAAGGCGAGTAGGCCGACGGCCACGGATGTCGGGTCGTTCTTCCACCGACTCACTATCCGCGTTCTAGCTGATACCTGTGAGGGTGCATTCTGCGCGACGATGCGCGAACCATGCGACCTGGCATCGATTTCCGTCTCCGATCAGAGTGGATTCCTTTGGAAGCACCGAGATTGTTCGTCGGCGGGCTCGCTGGGTGTATCAAGCGTGGCGCCCGTCCACGAACCCCGAAGGAGCGGTCTCACGCGGATAGCAGGTCGTGGAAGAGTCTCATCCGCACGACAGCATACGACCGCACCTTGGCGCTGGAGTATCACTCTCGTGATACGGCCATTGCTCCCGCCGCCATGTGGCGCGTTTGTGTCGGTGTCGTCCAGGTCAAGGCTGCATAAATTGGGCCGTAACGCGCGCGACGGCCTCGATCAGGCCCCGTACATCCTCGAGGCTGTTGCAGACGACGTCGGCCCCTGCTTCCTGTAGTTGGACTGCGGTCACCTTGCCGGAGGGAATACCCACTACGGCGGATCCGCCTTCGCGCCCGGTGCGGACGTCTTCGAGGGAGTCCCCAATGATCACGGTGTTGGAACGGCTGAAGTATGTGCGGTATTTGACTTCCGCCCGCTTCTGGGCGGTGGCAACAAGATTGGGCCGGTGAGCGTCGTCGGAGGCGTAGCCGCCGATTCCGGTGTCTACGAAGCGGTCCAGGCCGAAGGCTTCGAGCTTCAGGAGAGCGTTCGCTCTGAGGTTGCCGGTCACGACGGTCGGTACCAGATGGGGGTGATCGTGGACGGCGCGCAGGGCATTGATCGCTCCCGGCATGAGTACGCCCTTACTGCGGAGGTCCGCCCAGTGGCCGGCCAACCGCTGCGGCAACAACTCGACTATGCGCGCAACGAGTTCGGTGATGTTCCTTTCCGGCACACCATTGTCGAGGAGCAGTCCGCGGATCGCGAGTGGCATGGTTACGCCTGTTCCGCGGGCTGGTAGGCGTTCTGCCGGGCGGCCGACGACTTCCGCAAAGGCTTCGCGATAGACCTGCCGGTCGATGTCACCGACGTACAGCAGCGTCCGGTCAATGTCCCACAGTACGAGTACCAGGTCGGCCTCGGTCACGTCAGCTCCTCATCGCGCCTTGGCGGCGGTGGCCCGTTCCAGCAGGCCATGAGCGTACGGGGCGCGAATGATCAGCATGGGCTCGTCAGCCACGTCTGGCTGTGCTTCAAGTGGGCTGCGTGGCCTCAACGGACCTTTCTGGAACGGATATCACCTCAGTGATATCACCTGCGGAATGTACGTAGAGCCAGTTTGGCGGCACAGTCCTGTGGGTCAGCCGCCGTCGATCGCGCGAGGCCCGTGGTCGAGGGCGTACACCAACGCGCGCCTCTACGTACGGGAGATCGTGTGCTTCTTTCTACCCGCGGTCGCGAGGCGACGCACAGCGTGCTGGCGTGCTCGCCGCCGGATGATATCTGGGGGCCGTCCTATGGCCGTTAGTATCTCCGCCGTCGTGCTGCTGGCCATCATCGCCTTCCTGCTCATCAAGAAAGGCGGGCTCAACGCAGGGCACGCGATCGTCTGCATCCTTCTGGGCTTCTATCTGGCCGGCTCCTCTATCGCGCCCACGATCTCTGGAGCCACGTCGCGCGTGATTGAAATGATCGGCGGGATCAAGTTCTAGCGGTGTGTCCAACCGCCGACAGGGCGGCAAGTCGTCTGTTTCTTCCGACTTGACCGTTCGGCCGCTGTGCATAATCACTCGTTCTCCTATGTCGCGATTTCGCTGCGGCGGACGCATTCCGGAGGCTAAAAGGTGTTAATGGACGCCGCCATGGAGCGCGGCGAGCAGATGTCCCACTCGTCTGAAGCGACCGTGGTGGGATAGCCATGAGACATATACCGGCTTTCGACCGGCATCCGGCTCGTGATGACTTCCCGCTGCGGGCGGTGCTGGATGATGCTGCGATGGGCCGGTGGGAAGGGGCCCGGGAGCTGCTGGCTGCGACCGCTGCGGACTGGGACCGACGCATCTTCCGCCTCCAGGTCCTCGCCCGCGCTGGGGTGCGGTTGACGTTCGCCGATACCTGGGCGCAGGCAGAACCACGCTCCCCCCACGCCTTGGCGCTCCTGGCGACCGTCCAAGCCCTGCGGTCGATGGCCGGCCCGCGAGGCGGGGGCAACAACATGGCGATGGCTCAAGCGTGGGAAGTATGCGATGCCGCGTGCGAGGCCCTGCCAGCTGATCCGACACCGTACGTCGTCATGCTCGCTCTCCTCCGCTACCACTCCCCAAGCTGTGACCGGCAATGGCGGGCGACAGTAAAGACGGTGTGGAAACAGGTGGTGGAGCGCGACCCATGGAACAGAGAGGCACACCACGAACTCCTCACCTATATGTTCCCCGCCTGGCATGGCGTAGGGGGCGAAGTGTTCCACTGGGCACAAGAGCGATGCGCTCACATTCCCCGTGGGCTTCCGCTCCACACTCTCCCTTTGGTCGCTCTCGCCGAGTCACACCGGGTACGGATGGAGAGGGAGGGGCACCGGTACGGGCTGACGGTTCATCCGTGGACTGACAACCCTTCGACTCGGCAAACGTGGGAGAACTGGTGGACGTATCGGGCCCCTGGCAGCCCGCACGCTGCCTTTTATGAGGACGCCAACTTCCTCGCCCATGCCTTGTCCTTCGCGAACCAGCACAGGGAAGCCGCAGAGGTATTTGACGCCATCGGCCCGTACGCCACTGACGTTCCCTGGAGCTACTGCGGGGACGCGCCGACGCTGTTTGCCCGCCATCGCACCTGGGCGGTCAAGGCGTCTGCAGCGTAAGGGCGCTTTCCATCTGGCGACACTCCAATATGCCCTACCAATTACCAGTTACGACGAACGAAAGTAGGTCTCGTCATGCCCTTGGACATACCGAGCGTCACACCATCAGAAGAGGATCGCCTCGCCGAACTCGGCATCACCCAGACTCTGGACCGCTCCATGTCGGGGCGCCAGAACTTCGCCGTTTCGTTCACGATCATCAGCATCTTGTCCGGCTGCCTGACCATGTACGGCTTCGGCATGAACACGGGCGGGCCCGCTCTGATCATGTGGGGATGGGTGCTCGTCGGCCTGATGACGCTCTTTGTCGGCCTGGCCATGGCCGAGGTCTGCTCCTCCTACCCGACCTCCGCCGGCCTCTACTTCTGGGCCCACAAACTCGCTCCGCGCACCTCCGCTCCAGCCTGGGCCTGGTTCACCGGCTGGTTCAACACCCTCGGCCAGGTCGCCGTCACCGCAGGCATCGACTTCGGCGCCGCATCGTTCCTCAACGCGTACCTGAACCTTCAGTTCGAGTATGCCGCGACCCCCGGTCACACCATCACTCTCTTCGGTCTCATCCTCCTGCTGCACGCCGTCGTGAACACCTTCCGGGTACGCGTCGTGGGCTTCTTCAACACCGTCTCCGTGTGGTGGCATCTGATCGGCGTCGTGGTGATCGTCGGCGCGCTGTTGGCCGTTCCCGCCAAGCACCAGTCGCCCGGGTCTGTGCTCACCGAGTTCGTAAACAACACCGGCTGGGGCTCCACGGTCTACGTCGCCCTCATCGGCTTGCTCATGGCCCAGTACACCTTCACCGGCTACGACGCGTCCGCCCACATGACCGAGGAAACGAAGAACGCCTCCGTGGAAGGGCCGAAGGGCATCGTCCGATCCATCCTCGTCTCCTGGGCCGCCGGGCTCGCCCTCCTCTTCGGCTTGACCTTCGCCATCCAGTCCTACACCGGCGCTCTCGAATCACAGACGGGCGTGCCGCCGGCGCAGATCTTCATGGACGCGCTCGGCGCGAGCACCGGCAAGCTGATGCTTCTCATCGTCATCGGTGCTCAGCTCTTCTGTGGCATGGCCTCCGTGACCGCGAACTCCCGCATGATCTACGCCTTCTCCCGCGACGGCGCACTCCCGTTCTCGACCGTGTGGCACAAGCTGCACCCGGGAACCCGCACCCCAACCAATGCCGTCTGGCTCGCTGCCGGTTCTGCGTTCGTCCTCGGCTTGCCCTACCTGTTCAACACCACCGCGTACGCCGCCGTCACCTCCATCGCAACGATCGGCCTCTACATCGCCTACGTCGTCCCAACCCTTCTGCGCCTTCGCCAAGGAGACGACTTCCGACGAGGTCCCTGGCACCTGGGCCGCTGGTCCAAGCCCGTCGGTCTGATCGCAGTGATGTGGGTGGCTCTGATCACAGTCCTGTTCATGCTGCCCCCGTCTCGCCCTGTGACTGTCGAGACGTTCAACTACGCGCCCCTCGCCGTCGGCGTGGTCCTCGCCTTCGCGGGAACCTGGTGGCTCGTTTCCGCCCGTAAGTGGTTCCTCAACCCCCACCACCCACGGAACGCCACACCGCTCAGCCCAGCGTCAGAGAGGGCTACGCGATGACACACACCAAGATCGGCGGCGTACGAACGACGTGACAGGACCGCACGCGCGATTGCAGGTAGATCCATAGCCCACCACCTGGTCCGATGAGCCGATGCTCGCTCGGACTGGCCCCGCGGGCGACCGGACTCCGTTTCTCGTTCTCCTGATATGGCTCGTGTGGATGCTGGAGGACGCCAGTCCTCCAGCATCCACACGAGCCCGCGCAACAGACCCGTCTCCTGTACGCACGGAACCGAAGGGATGCCTGAACTCAGCGCAATTCCAGCGAGTGGATGACCTGCCAGCGGTAGGCCTGCCCTTCACGACGCAGTTCGACCAGCCGAACCTTCTGCACCGCTACATCCACCGCATCGAGTTCCCGGAGGGGCCGTATGGCGTCTCGCACGATGTCGGCGGATACGGGGCGGTTGCAGTAGGCGATGCCCAGGTGCGGGCGAAGAAGCGATGTCGGCTTGCGCTGCGGAATCCCCGACTCGGCGTCGGCTGCGAATAGAGCCTCATGCAGATGAAGGACGGGGTCCCAAGGGGCAACGCTGTACCGGATCGCGCCGCGGGATGCAGTGAGCGGCACCGCCCGGAGCGTGAAACTCTCTGGTCTGCGTTCTTGCGCCTTGGCGACCAGGCGGTCCAGATGTCCGGAGTCGATCTCATCGACGCGGCCGATACGTCCCAGGGTCAGGTGCAGGCCGTCCGCATCAATGTCGTCGAAGGCGAGGTGGCGCAGCTCCTTCTGGCAATGGCCTGCGTGGTCGATTAGCGGGGTCGCGTCTGGGAAGGTGAGCATCCAGTAATAGGCGCGGGTCGAGGACGTCCAGCCGGGCCGGTCCCAGTGGTCGTTCATCTCCTCGACGGCATCGAAGGCGGCCCAGTCGTGCTTCGCGATCACGGTCGCGTCAGTTGTGCTGGGTGGTGGAGTGGGAGGAAATGCGCCCGGGTCGGCTGTGAGCTGCATCCGCGGCCCTTCTCGTCTGCTCCATCGGGCGTGTCATTTTGGCAGACTTCGCCAGGTCCCTCGTTTGCGGGGCGGATTGCCATGAGCGCAGGGCGTCGTTGTATTCCCGTACGGCCGGCAGATCCTGCCATCTGCTGGCTCCAGCGTAGAGTTCACCGGCACGTTGGACCACGGAGCGGATGGGCGGACCACCCCCGGCTTCGAGAACCTGGCGGCCGAGAACCATCGCGTGCTCGACGTCGGGGCGCGGGCCGGCCAGGAGAGCGGTGGCGACGTCCAGGCGGACCAGGGCCTGGCTCCAGGCGGAGTCGGATTGCTCGACGAGTTCGTCGATCTGATCGGCGTAGGTAAGAACCCGTGGGGCGTTGGCGAGCGAGACATGGACTGTCGCGGCGTTGGCCAGTGTGCGAGCCATGCCGTATGGCTCGAAGGAGATACACGAGGTCAGCCCTGCCGGTACAAGATGCTGGCTGCTCAGTTCTTCAGCGGCGGCGATCGCGCGTTCCGCGCCGGGGCGGTCGCCGAGCTTACCCAGAGCTCGCGCGCGTCCATTCGACTGGAGTCGGATGGCTTGCGGATGGTTTGGGTTGACCTGGAGGCCCGCATCTGCCCACTGGACGGCCTGGTCGTAGTGGCCTGCGTAGTAGGCGTTCAGTGATCGCGTGCCTTGGATCCACATGATCAGTTCACGGTCTGCGATCTCCTTCGCCAGTGCCTCTGCTTCCTTGCAGTACGCCTCCGCCACGGTTTCACGGCCGGCATTGACGGCCATGTAGCCGAGCAGTCCTGAGGCTTGAGCTGCGAGACGGAACAGGGCTTCGCGCTGGCGAGGTGGCTGCCGACCCTCCAGTCGGTCCTGAATGAAGTTTCGTAGATCGACGGCTTCGGGGGCGAGGCGGTGCGGCCCTTCGGCCTCATAGCGGGCGACGAGGTCCGCCACGCCTTGCTCCAGGACCGCGACGGTCGTGGGATCGATGTTTGACGAGGTGGTGGCGTTCAGTCTCTTCGCGATGTCGAGAGGGCTCTCCCACTCAGGGGTGGGTAACAGCGTGGACTGTGCGCCGGAAGCCTGCGGCTGATGCTGGGCAGCAGAGTCCGGGACGGGAAGTGGTGCAACATGCGGGGGGACGCCCAGTCGCTCAAGGACGGGGATGATCTTGTCGATGTTGACCAATCGCCGCGTCCCGGATTCGAGCGTGGACAGGAACGACTGACTCAGGCCGGTGACTGCCGACATGTCTTCCTGGCGGAGTGACGCAATCTGGCGGATCAGGCGGAAGGCGGTGCCGAAGTCCCAGTCGGCCAGAGCTGCAGTCACCGCCGGGTTCTGCCACACGTGATCCGGAACGCTCGGCGCTGCGGCGACCTCGTTGCCCGCAGCTCGGGTACACGCGGCGCATCGCTCGTCAGTGTTGTACCGGCTCAGGGGGTTGCCGCAACGGGTGCACCGGCGATCGTCCTCGTGTGCCACTGCCACCTCCCATCAGGGCACCGAGATCCTGGTCAGTGATCTTCGTGGGCGCAATCACCTCAGTGATATCACCAGGGGGATGTGCCAACGCGGGCTTTCCGTCACACCCTTGGATCCCAGCCAGCAAGAACGCGCGACGCTCAGAACACTCGCAACGTGACGGTGTCGTCTCGTCAAGAAGATCACCTGGGCCGCGTCGTCAGTGGCGGCTGGCAAGCTGCACACCCATAGGGGAGCACCCCGCGTGGTCTCGTGATCACGCTGGGTGCCACGGGTAGGTTCCATGAACGGGAGGATGTGCCGCAGTGACCGACATGCCCGAAACGGTCCGCCGCTTTGGCGACGTCGGTGACCAACAGCTTCCGCATCGTCGCCGCCCCTTCATCGGCTGGCGAAGGACGGCCTGCTGCGTGGCAGATCGAAGGCTCCGACGGGTGCCGATGGTTCGGCGGACGTCATCTCGGACACAGGCCGTATCGGCGCGAAATCGACGAGACGTACACCATGCTGTGGCATCTCCACGCCAAGTACAGCGTCCGCCCAAGCCGAGTATCCCCGACGCGATCACCACCGCTCGCTGCCCCTCCTCACACGGAAGCCGGTGAGGGGCATGGACGACGCGGGCTGGGATGAACTGGCGGCCGACGTATTGGCAGAGCAATACGGGGTTACCGCCGAGGCGGTGGAGCGTGTGCCGATGGGCACGGACACCATCAACCGGCGGGTCCTGACTACCGATGGTCGCAGATTGTTCGTGAAGGAGTACGAACCGACAGCTGACTTGGACGCGGCTAGATCGGCGTGGGACATGTCTGAGTTCTGCCGGGCGGCCGATCTTCCCGTGCCACGTGTCTGGCCCGACCGCCACGGCAATCTGGTTGCCTTGACCGAAGGGAGTGCCTGGGCCGTGGTCGACGAACATCCCGGCCGGGTGACCACCTCGGCGATGGGCGTGGCGCGTGCGGAGCACATCGGCATGGTGCTGGGACGTATGCATCGAGTTCTGGCCGCCTATCCGCTGCCCCGGCTCCGGCAGCACACACGGTGGCGAACCGGTTCGGTCGAAGACGCCATGGTCGAAGCCGGCGCAGTGCTGGCGGCCGCTAAGCGGCAGCAACACCCGGACGTGGTGCTTCTGAGCCACGAACTGAACCAGAGGTGCGATGACTTGCGCGCACACGTGGGCGGTCTGCGAGCGGGGCTTCCCGAGGAGTTCGTGGAGCAGGCCGTACACGCCGACTTCACCCGCACCAACATGCTCGTCCTCGCCGATGTCGTCACCGGCGTCATCGACTTCCGCGGAGCGAGGGCGATTCCGGCCTGGGAGCTGGGACGCGCTGCCTTCGATCCCCGCACGGTCGCCACCAGCGACCAGTGGGCTGATTGCGCTCTGGTGATGATTCAGGCCTACCGATCCGAGAACCCCACTCTGCCGCTGGCCGACGTGGTGGCGTGCGTACGTGTTGCGCTGCTCTACATGCTGTTCAGCTTCTTCGGCGCTGTGACATCCGAGTACGGCCTGCCTGCGGAAGCGGAAGCGGACTTGCAGCGGCACTGGCACGAGCGGCAGACCAGCATCCGCCGACTCCTGGACCGCTTTGAGGATCTCGAAGATGTGCTCCGCTCCTCCACTGGAGGCCGACCGTGATCGATGCGTGGCACTGGCTCGTGACCGGCAGCTCTTGCCCCGGCCACCCGCAGGCGGTCTCCGGAACCGCGGAGCAGCCAAGGGGTTGCACGAAAGGGTGCTGAAGGTGGCATGTTCCCGCGCTGAAGCGCGCGCTGGCTCAGTCTTGCGCCTGGCCCCAGTAGTCCGACAGCATCTCGGCTGGCCACTTCGGCTCCCGGACTTCGCCACGGGGACCCATTTCCGCGAAGTATGGCCCCAGGTCGTAGACGGGGGTGCCGTCGATAGCGTCGAGGTCGGTGACGTGCAGGTCCAGGCCGTCGACGTTGAGGAGGCGTGGGAAGGACTGCGCGAGCTGGTTCGGGCGACGATGGTTTCGGTGCACGAACGTGCCGGTGGCCGGCCACCGCGGGTTGTTACGAGGGCTGCGTGCATGCAGGGCGACATCGCTGGGAGACGTCTTGTGGAAGTGCCAGACGACCAGCAGGTGGGAGAACTCCCCAAGGCCACGTACCACCTCGAGTGGGAAGTCGCTGTTCAGTCGGATGATCGCGCTCCCGCTCCAGTGGTCGTCGGTGGCTTCGGTACGCCCTCCAACCACGATGCCGATGGGCTTGATCTCCAGCGACTGAGTCATGTGCTTTCCCCTTGATCCTCGTCGTGACGCCGTCAATCTACGGGGGCCAGACAGGCGTCAGCTCGTGCATCCAGCTCGGCGATGGCCGGGGACTGACCGACACGCTGCCGTGGCCCTCACGTTGGCCATCACGCCGTAGGGCGACGGAACACGGTCGCCCCTCAGTCAGGAAACCTCAAAAGTCACAACCGCCACAGGTGTCGGCGATTCGGCCAACTTCGGTCGCTCTGAAAGCCGTACGTCACCACGACCACGCGTTCGACGCCCCCAGATTCCAGGCCTGTGCGTCGTCCGAAATCGAGCACGTTCGATTCGCTCGCAGCCTCGTTGAGCCTGGCACCGCGACACCGCCCAGGTGCCGCAACAACCGCACAGGAGGGACGCAGTTGACTGCCACTGACACCCCGATCGAAGCCTCGCAGACGCCCCCTCCACCACCCCCAGCGACCATCTCGTTCGAGAGCAACTACGGGAGGAACCCGCTGGGAGAGGCCACCTTCACGGCCATGTGCGCCCGGCTGCCCAGCGTGTTGCGGCAGACCGCACAGATGGCCTGGGCCATCGACCGGCTGGCCGTCATCCTGCTCCTGGCGTGCCAAGTGCTCACCGGTCTCGCCGCCGCCGTAGTTCTGGCATCTACGGCAAAGGCCATGCGGCACCTCGTCGGCGACGAGCCCGTGTCCGAACGGCTGCACGCCGCCCTCCCCACCCTCCTGGTCATCACGGCAGCGGTCGTCGTTGGCCGAATCTCCAGTGCGCTGTCCTCCTACTGCGACGGCCGAATCAGCCCCGGCCTGATCACCGCGGCCGACACCTCCTTGGTCGAAGCGGTCTGCCGCGTGGAAGCCTCCGCCTACAGCGAAGACGGGTTCGCCAACCGGCAGGAAGCCGCTGAAGTCGGTGTCTCGCGCACCACGATGATGGTCAAGGACGCGCAGCGGTTCACCGCCGCCTTCGTCCGCATGATCGCCGCCAGCGGAGTCCTCGCGACGCTGCACCCCCTGATGCTGCCGCTGCTACTCCTGGCTGTCGTGCCCGCCGGCCTCGGGGCCGTGCTCTCTGCCCGAGTCGACTACGAGACGCACTACGCCAACGTCGGCGACCGCAACGTCCGAGGCATGATGCGCTGGTGGGCCACCACCTCCCGGCACGGGGACGAAGTCCGCGCCAACGGCATGACCGACTACATCGCGTACTGGTACCGCACTCTGTCCAAACGCATCGACCAGCGCACCCTTACTGCTGCTCCCCGCATGCTGCGCATCGTGCTGGCCACCTCGGCACTCGGCGGCATTTTCCTCCTGGCCACCTGGGCCACCCTCGCCTGGCTTGCCGCCACAGGACGCCTCGACCTGGCCATTGCAGCCACCGCTGTCGTCGCAGTCCAGACCTCCCTGGCCGCCTTGTCCCAGCTCGTCATCAACGGCGCCGCGCTGTTCCACACCTCCCTGTACCTCGCCGACATGCGCTCCTTCCTCGACCTCGCCGCCGAGCGTGCCCCCAAGCGCGGGAAGGTGAAAATCTCCGCACCGGTCGAAGAGATCCGACTGGAGGAAGCGGTCTACTGCTATCCCGGGAAGGAGCGGCCGGCCGTCGACCACGTCTCCCTCACCCTGCGCCGAGGCGAGATCCTGGCGATCGTCGGCGAGAACGGCTCCGGAAAGTCCACCCTCAGCCGACTGATCACCGGAATCCTCCTACCCGACAAAGGCCGCGTGGCCTGGGATGGAGTCGACCTGGCATCCGCTGACCCGAGCAGTGTGTGGGCGCACACCGGCCTGGTCCCGCAGATCTTCGCTCAGTGGCCCCTGCGCGCGCGGGAGAACGTAACGCTCGGACAGCCCCGCACCTTCAACGACGACCCAGTGTGGGAGGCCATCGACGCCGTCGGCATGCGCACCGCGATCGAAGAGCTGCCCAAGGAACTGGACACACTCCTCGCCCGAGAGTTCTTCGGTGGCTCCGAACTCTCCGGAGGGCAGTGGCAGAGGTTGGCCTGCTCCCGTGCGCTGTACCGACGCTCACCACTGTTGATCCTGGACGAGCCAACCTCGCAGATGGACCCGCGAGGCGAACACGACATCTTCGAGGAGATCAAGAGCATCGCCGCCGACCGCATCACAGTGGTGGTCACTCATCAACTCGAAAACACCAAGATCGCCGACCGGATCATCGTCATGCAAAACGGCCGGATCACCGAAGAGGGCCGATACGAGGAACTCGCCAACAGCGGTGGGCTTTTCGCAGAACTCCTCGCCCTGGCCAAGGACCGCTGATCACCCGACCAAGCCCATGCACCTCGCCCTACCCAAGGAGTGAAGTGACCCACCAACCCGGAGGCGGCTGGACCCGCCATGGCCACCTGGAGCCCGTGCGTACCCAGGACTTCTGCATCAGACGGGACGACGTCACGCGGCCCGACGGCAGCAGGACCGTGTTCGAGTACCAAGAAATCGGGCACGGCGCGGCTGTCGTTGCCCAGCGTGGAGACGGCAAGATCGCACTCGTCCGCGTCTGGCATTACCTGCACGGCGACACCCTCAACCTCCCCGGCGGAACGATCGAGCCGGGAGAAGACCCGCAGGAGGCAGCCCGACGCGAACTGGAGGAAGAGGCAGGCGTGATCGCGCAGCAGCTCACCCCCCTCACCGTGACACGCCTGCTGAACCGCTCGACCGTACGTCTTCACCTGTTCGCGGCGATGGATCTCACCCCCGGCGAGCAGAAGCTCAGCAGCAACGAGAGCGGCATGACTGTGGAGTGGTGGGACCTGCAAGACGCAGTGGCCGCCGCTACCGACGGCTCCATCACGCTGGCTGGCGGGGCGCTCGGAGTCCTGCTCTTCGCGGAGCACACGCGCTCGGGACGCCTGGGGGAACTGGCGGGGAGAGGTGATCCCGCTCATCTGTAGGCGGGCGTCACTCCTGTCGTGAACGCTCGTCGTAGCGGGCCTGCGCCGCGCCCTGAACAAACTGTGTGAGGAGGCCGGCGCAGCCGCCCGCGAGTATGGCGGCGACGGTGCCGCCTGTTGCGATGTCGGGCGTGCTGATGATGATCACGATGGCAACGGTGCAGGTGACGGTGATCCCAAGTGGCCTGGTGGCATGCAGTACCACCACGGTGTGCCTGCACCCATGGGGGCCTCCCTGTCCACTTGCCGGAACGCGTGAGCATCGTACTGACAGGCTGTCCGACAGCTCTTCTAATGTCGGTTGAATGGATCACGACAGCGACGAGACCTTGCACAGCGTGCGGATCACCGCTCGCGGCGCGAAGGCTGCGATCGAGATAGATGGGCAGCGCGTGGACCCGGGGGGCCTGAGCGGCTACACGGTCATCCACCGAGAGGGGGAGCCGCCCCAGGTCGTCCTGTACCCGGGGGACTACGCCGAGTCGACCTTCGAGGGCCTTACCCGTGTCTCCGTTGCGGACATGCCTGACCCGGGCCCGGCTGCCGCAGTCTTCCTGTCGGCGATCGATGCCGAGGAGCTGGAACGGTCCGCGCTGGCCAGGCCCGACCTCGGCACCGATCCGCACTCCCTGACGCAGGCGATGCTCATGCAGCTCGTGGAGTGGGCTCGTGGCCTTTGACGTGGAGGGCGCGCGTCGGGTTGTCGGCCGCATTCTGGACGACAAGCTGGAGGCGTGGCGGGATAGCGCGGGCCGCACAGATGACGTGCTGGACGAGAGCACGGGTCGGCTTGTGCCGCCTGCACCGGACGAGGAACTGGTCTGGGACGGGCTCGGTGCGGTGATGCCAATCGGCCGCCCGGCCATCACCCAGCCCGTCGGCGGGTCTGTCGCCGTTGAGTCGCCGACCACCGACTATCAGGCCGTGTTGCCCGTCGACGCCCCGGTGCTGCGGCGCGACGACGTGATCCGTATGGCCGGTTCCGCGCGCCCCGGAGGTCCCCGTGACCCGCAGTTGGTGGGCCGGAGGTTCCGCGTCTCCGACGAAACGGTGGGCACCTACAGCGTGGTGCGCATCGTGCGGGTCCAGGTGATCGACTGATGGCCTCAGCGAACCCGCACCCGAACGCCCACCCAGACGCGTCTGCGTTCCGTGATCCGATCGCGCTGGCCGCCGCGCTGGCCCGGATGGGTCCGGCGACCCGCACCCGCACCCGGACGATCACGCGGCACCACGCCATGCTGCTGCGGGTCCGCATCCAGCGGAACGCGAGTGGCAGGCCCGGCCCGAACGTAATCACCGGGCAATATCGCGCCTCCTGGGACGTGCGGATGCGCTCCAGCGGAGGCGAGGTCACGGCTGAGGTGTTCTCCGACGCCCCGCAGGGGAGACGGCTGGAGTACGGCTTCGTCGGTGTGGACTCGATGGGACGGCACTACCGGCAGCCACCGTTCCCGCATGTCGAGCCCGCGTTCCGGCAGACCGAACCGGGGTTCATCCAGGCCCTGGCGGACGGGGTGCTGCCGTGAGCGCCCGCCTTCCAGTTACGCGCGCGCTCGCCACCCTCGTGGAGCAGGCCACCGGCCGCCCGTGCGGGATTGGAGAACTCCCTCGTGTGCAGCGCAAGTCCGGCTGGGAGCCGGCACCCGCCCCTTATACGATCCTCGACTCGCTGCCCGCCGAGTTCGGCGGCCCGCCCCTGTGGGACTGGCACGCTGACGCGGCCTGGAGCTACCAGGTCACCTCGGTCGGCGAACGGGCCGATCAGGTGGAGTGGTTGGCCGACCGTGTACGCGCCGGCGTCGTCGGCCGGACCGACGGTCGCTGGACCCATGACCTGCATGTTTCCGAAGCCCGAGTCATCGACCGGGAGTTGACCTACGACGCTGGAGGAGAACCCTCGATGTCGGCGGCAGGCGCTATCGTGTCCTACGTGCAGCGGGTCACGATCACCGTGACTCCAGCATGAAGGCACGTTTCTGATCCTCACCGCGGAGGCCCGCGCGGACGCTAGGCCCCAGGCCAGGCGAACCCCCTTTGAACCTCAAGGGGCAGGGCCTCGGCACGGGACGCTGCCCCAGAAGTGGGAGCGGACCTGTGTCCACGAGCACGAAGAAGACCCAGACCCGATTTCTGCGGCGCGGCATCTCCAAGATCCTTTGGTCGAAGGACCTCAACGACCCGAAGTACCCCAGTCGCCGGGAGATCACCAATGCGTTCGGCCTGACCGACGCCGTCTCGGACATCGAGGGTTGGGCGCTGGAGAACGATCCCATCGAGACCCCCGACATGGGCTCGACCTTCAACTCCTCCATCCCGGGCAACGACAAGGCCGAGAACTCCAGCCTGACCTTCTATGAGGACCGGTTCTCCGATGCGGTCGAGCAGCAGCTTCCCAAGGGCGCGAAGGGCTACGTCATCCTGCTCCGCAAGGGCGACCTGCCCGGCAGCCGCTCGGTTGACGTGTTCCCCGTCCAGGTCGCCACCCGCGCCGCGACCTACTCCACCGGCAACGAGGCCGCGAAGTTCAAGGTCGACTTCACCATCACCGACGAGCCGTCGCTCGACCGCCCGGTACCGCAGGCGCACCCCCGGACGCTGCCGGATGAGCACTGCGACGAAGACCGCAGGCACGGCGACCACGACCACGATGGTGAGCACGTCGACGTGACCGTGGTCAGCACCACCAAGACCCAGACTGAGGCCACGGTCCGCGAGCACGACGCCGACGAGGGCTGATGATGTCGCGCCCTGCACAGGCCAAGCGCCCGTCCCCCTCAGCCAGCCCGGCAGAGGGGGCGTGGTCGGCCAAGATGGAACGCCTCCGCCGCCGAGCCCGGCCGCAGAACCGGCTCCGTATCTGTGACGACAAGGAGCTGCGCCAGCGGTACGACGACGCCGAGCAGGCCGCCCGCCGTGCCCGGTTCGTCGCCGAGGCCAACCCTGGTGACGAGCTGGCCGAACGCCAGGCCGCCGACGCCGATGCGGCACGGGACCAGGCCCTGAAGGCGCTCGACGGCGCTTCGGAGTTCCTGACCTTCCGCGCACTGCCGCGCCCGGTGCTGGAGGAGCTGATCGCCCAGCACCCGCCGACCGAGCAGCAGGCGGGGGAGGGGGCAATCTTCAACGCCGACACCTTTCCCGCCGCGCTGGTTGCCGCGGCCTCCGTGGACGGCATGAGCCGCGGGGAGGCCGAGGAGTTGCTGAACGGCTGGTCGGCGCCGGACGCGAACGCCCTGTGGGACGCGGCCTGGCAGATCCAGCAGGAAAGCCGGGTCGAGCTGGGAAAAGGCTGAGTCGAGACTCCGGCCTGCGCGCCGAACTGGAGCTGTGCGAGAAGTTCCGTATCCCGCACTCGCAGTTCCTCGGCGGCGACGGCCGCTGGTCTGACCTCGACCGAGCCAAGGCGCTGGCCTGGGCGGAGTGGCAGCGATCGGTCTGCCCCGAGTGCCACACCCGGCTGGAGGAGTGGGACCACAAACGCGGCGGCGATCCCCACGCCTACGTCACCGACACCCTGCGATGCCCCGGCTGCGAGTTGATCGAGCAGGAACGCGATCACGTCCCCCAGGACCGGTCTGGCTACGGCGTGAAAATCCAGCTCCTCCCGCGCGACCAGTACAAGCCGCGCCCCTGATCCACCCCCGCACGATGTAAGGAGGCCGCCGCGGTGGCCGGGTTCACCCTCACGGTCGCGATGCGCGCCGAGGTCCGCGACCTGATCGCGGGAACCCGTGCTGCCTCCGGACAGATGCGGACGCTGGGGGAGCGGACCGACGCGGCGAACCGGTCCCTGGCACGGTTGGACGCCAACGGGGCGCGGCTCGCTGCGCAGTTCGCCGCTCTGAATCGTTCCTCCCGTACGGCTGTCGGGGAGCTGAACCGGATTACCGCTCGCGCGGGGGCAGCCCGTGCGGCCCTGCGGACGGCCGGGGATGACGGCGCACGATCGATGTCCCGGTTCCAGCGTGCTACGGCCGGGGCGGGTCGGCGCGGCCTGTCCGCCACGAACATGCTCGCCGGCGGGGCGCTTGTCCTCGGCACCGGACAGATCATCGAGGAGGGCAACCGCTACCAGCGGCAGATGAACCTCTTCCGTGCGGTGACCGGCGCGACATCCGCACAGATGAAGAGGGCGGCCGTGGTCGCCCAGGAACTCGGCAACGACCTGACGCTGCCGACCACGACGTCGGCTGATGCTGCCGAGGGCATGGTCGAGCTGAGCAAGGCGGGCTTCCGCGCTGATCAGTCGATCGACGCCGTACGCGCCTCGCTCCAGCTCGCGGCGGCTGCCGACGTCAACGCCGCCACGTCGGCCAAGTATTTGGGCGACATCATGGATCAGTACGGTCTCGGTGCTGATCAGGCGTCCAAGGCGTCGGACACCCTCGCGGCCACCGCGAACAACGCCTCCGGGTCCATCACCGACATCTACTACTCGATGCGGTATGCAGGCCCGGTCGCGCACGCGCTCGGCGTCAGCCTGCAGGACACGGCCGCTGCGGTCGGCATGCTCGGTAAGAGCGGCCTGCTCGGCCAGACCGCCGGTACGAGCTTGCGCGGGATCTTTGCGAACCTCGCGGCGCCGACCCCACAGATGCGCGGCGCCCTCAAGGACTTGGGGATCGATGCCTGGGACGCACAGGGCCGCTTCCGGGGCCTGCGTACGGTGATCGACGGCCTGTCGAAGGCCGAACGCTCCATGTCACAGCAGGACTTCACAGCCGCAGTGACCCGCGCGTTCGGCAAGCCCGCGCTCAGTGGTGCGGTGGCGCTCGCCCACCAGGGAACCGAGAGCTTCGACGCCCTGTCGATGGCCGTACGACAGACCGGGGCCGCGGCGTCCATCACTGCCTCCCGCGGCCAGGGCCTGACCGGTGCGATGTCGCAGCTGCGCACCCAGGCCCGGCAGACGGGCATCGCCCTGTACGAGGGGATGGCGCCCGGCCTGGAGTGGGTGACCCGTCTGCTCACCCGCGGGATGGCCGGGGCCACGCCGTACCTGACCACGGCCCTCGAATACGGCCGCGACCTCGCCACCCTGTACGGGCCGGACCTGAAGGCGAGGACCGAGGCAGGACTGGGCGGGCTCATCGATGAGGCCCGGCAGCTGGTCGGCCCGCTCAAGGAGATCGGCGAGCACTCTCTGGCTACCGGTCTCAATCTGCTGATCAACGCGGGAAGCACCCTCGGCGATGTCCTGTCCAACGCCGCCGACGGTGCCGAGCCGCTGTTGAAGGCCGTCGCGGGCCTGGGCCAGGAGGGCGGCGCGGCGGCCGGCACGCTCGACATCGTCGCGACCGTCGCCAACGCCGCCATGGACGCGGTCTCCGGACTGTCCCTGGTCCTCGTGCCGGTCGGGCACGTCGTCGGTGGCCTCGTCACGGCGTTCGGCGCCCTCCCGGCCCCCATCCAGTCGGCCGCCCTGGCGATGCTCCTGTTTCGCCGCGCACAGCCCGCCCTGACGAACCTGGCCACCACCGTCAGTGGGCCGGTCCGCTCCGGAATCCGGGCGTTCAACGACGAGATGCGCGTGCAGCAGTCCTTGGCCGCCGCATCCGGCGTCGCGCTGTCCCGGTACGGCGCCGCCTGGGCGGCGGTCCAAGCCCGCATCGGGTTCCTCGGCAACATGACGGCTGCGTTCCGCAGCGCGAACGGCGCCGGAGTCAACTTCACCGGCACCCTCAACGGGATCGGCCGAGCAGCCGGATCCGGGCTGCGCTCTGCGCTCGGCGGCGTGACCAATGCCCTCGGCGGCCCGTTCGGTGTCGTTATGGCGGGAGTGTCGGTCGGCCTCGGGCTACTCGCGGCACGCCAGCAAAAGGCCGCGCAGGCCGCCGCTGAACACCAGCAGCGCATCTCTTCGCTCACCTCCGCGCTGCGCGAGTCCGGCGGGCAGATCGACAGCAACGTCCGCCAGCAGGCGGCCCAGGTCCTGCTGGACACCAAGACCGAGCAAGGCCAGCTCACGAAGGTCATGGAGCAGGCCGGCGTGCCGCTGGCCACCCTGACGGACGCCTACCTCGGGCAGGGCACCTCATTGGAGGCGCTGCAGAAGCAACTGCAAGCCACCGCCGACAAGCACCGCTACTACAAGGATCTGGCAAACGACAAGGCCACAGTCCTCGCCTACACCGATGTCGGTCAGCAGTACAAGGACGCCGCTGACGCGCTCGGGTCCGTGAAGGGCGAGATGGCCGAGTCGATCAAGAACGCCCGGGAGCTGGCGAAGGCGACAAGGGGCGCCGGGGACGGCACCACTGCCTACGACCGGCTCAAGGCGGCCGTCGGCGGCCTGGCCGACGAGACCGCCGACGCTGACACCCGAATCCGTTCGCTGAAGTCGGCCCTCGACCTGCTGTCCGGTGGACAGATCTCCCTCCAGGCCGCCAAGGCAAAGGTGAACAGCGCCGTCCTGGATCTGCAGGAGGGAAGCAAGAACGTCAACCGCGGGCAGGGCTACGGCGGCAAGCAGCTCGTCAACGAGGACAAGACCCTCAACACCACGACCAGGAACGGCCAGCAGCTGTACACCCAGCTCACCGCGCTGTCCGACGCGGCAGCCGACGCGTCGGTAGCGACGTTCGATCTGGCCAAGCGCAACGGCGAGACGCTGCCAGCGGCGCTCGCCAAGGCACGCGAGCAGATGAGCCGCGCCCGCGCCGAGGCGATCAAGGCCGCCCGCGGTTACGGCCTGACCAAGGCCCAGGCCGAAGGCGTCGCCGACAGCCTCGGCCTGCTGCCGTCGAAGGTGTCACTGCTGCTTCAGACCAAGGGCATGGACTCCACCCTGGCGAACCTGATCGCCGTCCAGGCCGAGTTCCACCGTCTGCCGAAGCAGCGGACGATCAAGGTCGACTCCCTCAGCGACGGCGCGCAGAAGAAGCTGCGCGACCTCGGGTTCACCGTGAAGACCGTGCCGGGCACCCGCCAGATCAAGATCACGGCGCCGACCGCGGCGGCGAAGAAGAACCTGGACACCCTGATCGACAAGCTCGGCCGCACCCCCAGCAGTAAGAAGGTCACCGTCTCCGCGCCGACCGCCGCGGCGATCAAGAGCCTGCAGGCCGTCCATGCCAAGATCCGCGCCACGCCGGGCGCGAAGAACGTCGTCGTGCAGGCGCCGACGGCCGAGGCGCGCAAGCAGCTGCAGGCGCTCGGCTTCCGGATCGAGAAGGTGCCCGGGTCGAAGAACGTCAAGGTCATCGTGCCGACCAGCGGCCCGCGCAAGGCCGCGGACGCCATCCAGCAGCGCATCAATGCCTTGCGCGGCAAGGAGGTCACGGTCACCACCCGGCACGTCTCGATCTTCAGCCAGCTCGCCGAGCAGAACACCAACATCGTGGACGCCATCGAGAAGCAGGCCGAGGCACAGGCCCGCGCCGCCAAGCGGCACGCCGATGGCGCGGTGGTCGACTACTTCGCCGACGGCGGGCTCACCGGCGCTGGGCGCCGCGAGCGGCACGTCGCACAGATCGCCCCGGCCGGCAGCTACCGGATCTGGGGTGAGCGGGAGACCGGCGGGGAGGCCTACGTGCCTTTGGCCGCCTCCAAGCGCGAGCGCAGCAAGGCGATCGTGGAAGAAGTCGTTGACCGCTTCGGCGGACAGGTCGAGTGGTACGCCAACGGCGGCGTCCGCGGCACCCGCAGCCGCGACTACACGCCGATGGTCGCCAGCTCCTTCAAACAGGCCCGCAGCGTCGACGCCATCGCCGGTGTCGTGCGCTCCTTCGACATCCGCACCAGCAGCGACCACGCCCGCACCCGCGTGGTCGACGCCCGCGCCGGCGGCCGGGTCCAGGTTGTCGTCGTGCGCGAGCAGCAGCCGCTGATCGGCTCCATGCCCATCAGCGTCACCGACAGCGCCGCCACCCCTGAGCAGATCGGCAACGAGATGATGCGCACCCTGCGCAACGCGCAGCGGGGCGGGAGAGTGTGATGACCACAGCACCGAACAAGCACAGCCGCCCCGAACTGGCCCCGTGGCAGTACGAGATCGGCGGCGTCGTCCTCGGCACCGGCACCTACGTCCCGGTCGGCAACGTCGAAGGGCTCGGGTCGCCCGCCACCCGGCCGCAGGACACCGACAACGCCAACAGCGACGGCACCACCCCGGGCCGGGACTTCTACGGCCCCCGCTCCCTGCGCTTCGAGGCCGGCATCAAGACGCCCGGCGACCCAGTGAAGGCCGCCGACATCCTCGCCCGGCTGGAGCGAGCCCTGGACACCCCTGACGCCCGCACCAGCCCAGACGGCCGCCACATCCTGCGCGGACGGTGGCCAGGGCACACCACCCGCCGCATGTACGGACGACTTCGCCGTATGGAAGCGACCAGCACGGCCAACGCCGTGCACGGCTGGATCCCCCTGGACATTGAGTTCGTCGGCCTGGACGACCCGCGCTGGTACGACGACGCGCTGTCGACGCTGACGCTCGGCCTCGACCAGGCGGCCCGCCCCGACCGCGTGGACCGCACCGTCGACGAGGCGATGGGCCGCCCCGCCGCGTGCCGCCGCCCGCCCGAGTCGGAGCATCACCCGGTCGACGAGAGGCCCGGATGGGTCACCAACCACGGCGACGTGCCCACTCACCCGAGCCTGCGCGTACACGGGCCGGTCACCAACCCGCGGATCTGGAACACCGCCACCCGCCGCGTCCTCGAACTCGGCCTGTCGCTACGCGAGGGCGAGTGGGTGGAGATGGAGACCCGACCCGGCACCTGCTGGGCGCTGCGCAACGGCACCGTCAACGTCGCCAATGACCTCAGCCCCGCCTCCCGTCTCGACCTGTTCACCCTCCCGCCCGGACGGTCCGAGATCGCCTGGAGCGCGAACGACCCGTCCGGCACCGCGCGCCTCGAGGTGGCGTGGCGGTCCGCGTACACCGCCTTGTGAACGGAGAGCACTCGTGACGCTGCAACCCCCGATGATGGTGCGCGGGGCCGACCACTCGGCCCGCGCGATGCGCCTGATGATCCGCGACCTGGCCCGAGGCCGGCAGGGTGTCGCGGGCGGTGAGGACCTGAAGGTCCGCCCCCTGGAGACTCCGGGTCCCGGCGTTCGCGTCGGCGACGGCTCCGCTCTGATCCACGGTGCCCGGCCGTGGCAAGGGGCCTACACCCAGTCCAACATCGGCGACACCGTCGTCGACGTGCCGCCAACCGGGCCGGTCGCCCGCACCGACCTGCTCGTGCTGCGCATCGAGGACCCGGAGTTCGAAGGCGACCGCGACCCGCGCCGCCAGGAGATCGGCTACTTCCACCTCATCCAGAACATCGGCATGCAGGACACCACCGCGCTGCGGGAGATGACGGCTATCCCGCTGGCCCGTCTCGCCATCCCCCGGAACACCGCGACGATCACCGCCGAGATGATCACCGACCTGCGGCGGCTGGCCAACCCGCGCACCGAGCGCGCGCTGCGCACCGTGCACCCCGAGACCACGGAGAAGGTCCCTGGCAAGCACGGCCAGTGGGCGGCCTGGCCCAGGGAAGCCGCCTGGGACGTGGACGTCCCCGCATGGGCGACGGACGCCGCCATCGTCGTTACCCTTTCCGGCCTGCGTGCCGAGGCGGGGCCGGTCTACGCCGAACTGCGCACGCGGCTCGGGGAACGCGCTGCGAAGCCGACCGTCGTAGACGACGACGGAACGACCACCCGCCGCGCCAGCGTCACCCTGGCCGACACCCTCGCCGTGCCGTCCGCCTACCGGGGCACCCGCCAGCACCTGGCCGTCGAGATCAACCAGAACGACAAGTACGGGGACGGGGACCTGACCGTCGCCAAGGGCACGACGGTCACCCTCGACGTCGCCTTCACGGAAGGACCCGTGTGAGGATGGCCGACTACCGCTACATCGTCGCGCGGGCCGCGACCGGCGATGTCCTGCACTGGAACCTGCCGCTGAGCGAAGTGGAGTACGGCCCGGAGATCTCCGGGCCCGGCTCTCTGAAAGCCACCCTGCCGACCTCTTTTCGCCGCCAGCTCAGCGACACGCTCGACGCCGGCGACACGGTGCTCCTCGTCGAGCGCAACGCCCGCCTGGACTGGGGCGGGCTGCTGTGGCGCGCCGAACCGGAGGGCAACACCCTGCCCATCGAAGCCTCCGGCTTCGGCAGCTACCTCCACCGGCGCTTCGACCTGCACGGCAACCTCGACGGCCGCGGCCCCTACATCGACGCCGACCCATGCCAGGTCATCCGAGACGTATGGGCCTACGCCCAAGCCCAGCCGGACGGCGACCTCGGCGTGGTCGTAGACGACACCAAGTCCCAGGCGAAGACCGGCACCGCGAAGGACCCCTACACCACCTCCAAGACCGACCCGCGCAACCTCGGCGACATGGTGGACGAGATGGCCGACATCCATGACGGCCTGGAGTGGTCCGAGACCGTGGCATGGCGCGGGCGGCACGCCGAGCGACGCATCATCCTCGGCGCACCCCGCCTCGGACGGCGCCGGGAGGACCTGACGTTCACCACCGGCGCCAACGTCGTCGGCACGCCGCACGTCATCAAGGATGCCGACTCCTACGCCCAGTGGGTCATCGGGCTCGGCGCGGGCGAGGGCAAGAAGCGCAAGGTCGTCGTGGACGGCGTACGCAACGGACGCCTGCGCCTGGAACACCGGCTGGAGACGAGCGAGAAGGACGAGGCCAAGCTGAAGCGGCGCGCTCGCCGCGAACGTCTGGCCCGCCAGGTTCTGCCCACGCTGACCGAACTGGAGATCATCGACCACCCGGCCGCCCCGATCGAGGCGCTGCGCATCGGCGACGACGTACGGATTCGCCTGTTCGAGCCGCACACCGAGTACGACGGCTGGTGCCGGATCGTCGGCTGGACCGTACGGCCCGGTGAGGGGGAGACCGCCGAGCGCGTGACGCTAAAGCTGGAGCGCACCAACAAGCCCGAGGACGAGACGGGCGAGGGAGAGGAGCAGTAGATGCCGGACACGATCGCCGCCCTCGGCCGGAGACTGGCCCGCCTGGAGAAGCGGGTCACCACCCTGGAACGCGCCAGCCGCGCGCCCTACCCGGAATGGCACGACCTCCCCCTGACCGGAGAGACCACCGTCCCGGACGAGGAGCGGCCGCCGCAGTTTCGCGCCAACCCCTGGGACACCACGGAGTTCTGCGGCCGTATCGGCCTGGCCGGCGCGGGCGCCGCCGACGAACAGATGATCGCGCTCTTGCCTGAGGGCTACTGGCCCGAGGCGCCGCGCACGGTCAACGTCGCCTCCGATGCACAACGCCGTAGCCTCCAGCTCGACATCGACCCCAAGGGCCTGGTGCGGCTACGTGTCCAGGGCGGGGGAAGCGTTCGCGCGACCTGGATCAGCCTCGACGGCACCTCGTTCCGCACCGACCGCGACGACGCCTGACCGGCCCCGTGTCCCGGCCGCGGACCGGGCGCCGCCGGTAGCATGACGCCCAGGTGACCCTCCACCCGCTTCGTAACCCCGAGGGACCGGACCGCCGCGGCGGCCACGGCCGACTGCCATCCGGCGCAGGGGAGAAGGACGAAGCGCGTGGCTACACCGCTGAGCGCGGACAGGTTCCTGTCCGTGCTGAAGGGCGCCGGGCTCGGCGTGGTCGAGCACGGAAACTGGCGCACCCACAACCGCAACACCCACGGCAACTGGGGCCCCGTCAACGGGGTCATGATCCACCACACCGGGCCGTACAGCTCCGAGAAGGACATGGTGGAGCTGTGCCGGACCGGCTACCAGGACTTGCCCGGTCCCCTGTGTCAGGGAGTGATCGACCGCTCCGGCACCGTGCACCTGGTCGGCTACGGGCGCTGTAACCACGCCGGGATGGGCGACACCGACGTCCTGCTCGCCGTCATCGCGGAGAAGGCCACCCTCCCGCGCGACAACGAGGCCGACACCGACGGCAACCGGCACTTCTACGGCTTCGAGTGCATCAACACCGGCAGCCAGCCGTGGCCGGCGGCGCAGCTCGACGCCATGGCGCGAGCAGCAGCGGCGATCTGCCGCGCGCACGGTTGGAACGAGCACAGCGTCATCGGCCACAAGGAGTGGCAGCCCGGCAAGCCGGATCCGGGTGGCATCGACATGGACGACTTCCGCGCCCGGGTCGCCCGACACCTCAAGGGCGGAGACAAGCCCAGGCCGCACCCCGAGCCCAAGCCGAAGCCCCGGCCTGAGCCTAAGCCCCGGCCGAAGCCGAAGCCGAAGTACGCGGCGTACCCGGGTGCCCAGTTCTTCCGGGAGGGCCGCTCGTCGCCGGTGATCGCCGCGATGGCCAAGCACCTGATCGCTGAGGGCTGCGACTCCTACGACACTCCACCCGGCCCGGTCTGGAACGAGGCGCACCGCCGCTCGTACGCCGCCTACCAGATCAAGCGCGGCTTCCACGGCGCCGACGCCAACGGCATCCCTGGGCCCGAGACCTGGGCGGACCTCCGCGTCCCGCACCAGGCCGCTGCCGCCGACCCGACCCCGGCCACCCCGAACCAGGAGCACGACCCGATGCCGCAGGCCCTTGCCGATGTCGCCGAGCGCACAATTGCGACCTACCTCCAGTCGCTGCTGGGCCTGATGGCAGCCTCCAGCACGACGGACATGGTGTCCCTGTCGGCATGGCAGGCCGCCGCGGTCTCCGCGATACCGGCCGCGCTCAGCGCGTTGAAGTCCACCCTCGGCACCGTGCTGGGCAGGCCCGGAACGGCGTCGTGGCTCCCGCTCAAGCGCGACCCGGCCACGCCCAAGTACTGACCGCCGGGCAGCGAGAGAACAGGAGGACGGACCGTGCCGGAAGGACAGGTCGCGCTCGCCCTGGCGGAGCTGCGCCAGGCGCTGGAGGTCGGTTTCGCGCGCATCGATGGTCAGTTGGCGCTGCTCGTCCAGCGTAGCGACCAGACGGACAAGGCCCTGGAGGATCTGGAGGAAAGGGTGAGCGCGCTGGAGAAGACCAGGTGGCCGCTACCGACAGTCGCCGTGCTCGCCAGCATCACCGCGGTGGTGCTCACCGCCTTCGGCCTGGCTCGCGGCTGAGACGAACACCCCTGCCGTCAAGAGGTGTTGTCCGACAGCGCGCATAGCGTGAGGGCGCACTTGTTCCTGCGGCCTGGGGGTCATGATGGATACGACAAGCCTGCTCGTCACCGACCTGGAGGTGGACACCGCGCTGGCGGACCCGGCGGTCCCGGCCGCCATCCGCGCGGTGTGGCAACTGCTCTGGGAGTCGGAGGTCCGGCTGGATGAGGTTCTGGCGTTTGACGTGCCGGACGCGGAGCTGGATGACCGTCTGGTCGTCATCCGGCACGCGAAGGAGGGCGGCGTCTACGAGGCCGGGATCACAGTGTCGACGGCCAACGCGCTGCGCGAGCTGATCGGGGCCCGTACGGACGGACCGCTGTTCACGCTGGATGGGCGGCGGCTGACCAAGGCCGAGGCGGCGACTGCCTTCCGCGAGGCGGCCGGCGGGCGCACCATCCACGCCCTGCGGTTCACGCGACAGAGGAAGGAGCGGGGATCGACCCGGATCAGCTCCACCTCTGACCAGCCCGAGGGCAAGACCGCGTAGAGCGTGCGGCAACGCACACGGCCCCCGCCGAGGCGGGGGCCGTTTGGTCCTCTTGGAGAAAGACCGTCGCCACCATAGCAGCGACCGCCGCGTACGCCGGCGTGTGCGTACGGCTACGCTGCCCTCTGCATCCAGGGCAGACACCGGAGGACGGGGATGAGTCGGGGCAAGCCGTATCTGGTCGGGCACCAGGAGTTCGCCGCGCTGTACCGCGTCGATCCGAAGCAGGTCGCGCAGTGGCTGTCCCCGAGCCGTGGCAGCGTGCTGGATCCGGAGACCGCCATCATCGTCAGCGGGGTGCGGTACTGGCCGCTCGGCTTCGCGGCCAGGTGGGGAGCGACCACGGCGCGATTCCGCCAGGTCGACCTGGACGTGAAGGCGCGGATCATCGCGGAGCAGGGCGAGGGCTGGGAGCCGGACCTTGGGGGTGAGCTGCCGCCGATCGTCGGCCAGCAGGAGATCATCGAGCTGTTCCACCTGCCCGCGCAGGGCAACTTGGCGACGACCATCGCCACAGGGCGGTTCCCGGAGCACGACTGGCTGCTGTCCGGGTCAATGCTCTGGATGCTGGACACCGTCCTCGATGCTGTCCCGAAGCTCCGCGAGAGCGCGCGGAGCCTGGCTTGGGACGTGGACGAAGAGGTCGTCGCCGCCCTGCGCGACGGCACCTACGACGGGCCCGGCAGTCGCGTACTGACCAGAGGCCGCCATGCCCGGAAGGCCCTCTGACCTGCGCAAACACTGTACTTAGCCTCGAATTGCAAATAAGATATAAGTAATCCCCATGTGGGGGGTCCGCAGTTCACCAAGGAGGCAGCAGTGCAGTTCATCGCCACACCGGGCGGCGACGAGATCGCGGTTATGAATGCCCGTGAGGCCCTGGTCGTCGAAGGAGCCCTATCGCTCTACGTCCTCAAGCACCCCGAGTCCAACGTGGCCATCGATGCCCTGCAGGCCGCGTCGGCGGCCAACGAGGCTCGCGAGGCGCGCATGGAGGAGGCGGCCGAGCGGACCTCCGTCTGACCTCGGACTGAGTGCGCGAAGTCGCGCCTGTAGCCGGTGGGGTTGATCATCTGTCTGCCGACCACCAAGATAGGTGACATTCTTGAAAGAAGTCATCAGGGGGTGGGTATGGCAGCCGTCCAGGACGAGATACCGGGCCTGGTCATCCACACCGTGAGGCAGCCGGACGGCCAGCCGGCGTCGATCCAGACCCAGTTCGAGACCTTTCACGAACTCAACCCCTGGGTGCTGCGCGCGTTGGAGGCCCTGACTGCCGACTACCTGAAGCGCGGCGCGAGCCGTGTCGGCATCGGGATGCTCTTCGAGGTCCTGCGCTGGCGCTACGTCACGGCGACCGAGGGCGACGAGTTCCGCCTCAACAACAACTTCCGCAGCCGGTACGTCCGGCTTCTCATCGAGCGCCACCCCGAGTGGGCGGGCGCGTTCGAGGTCCGCGCCTTGCGGACCTACTGAACCAGTTCTCTTGGAGACGAACGACCCATGAATCAACCGACCGAGCAGCAGGGCGACGACGCTCCGTCCAGCGCCCCGCCCCTGACCGCCACCGAGGTGCTACCCGAACGCACCGTGTCTCAGAGCGCAGTTGTGCTGCGCGCCGACCAAGTGGAGTTCGACGCACGTCAGGTGGCCGCGCTGTCGCTGATCAGCCCCGGACTCGCCCAGGCGCCGCGTGCCCAGCTGGCCTTGTTCTTCCACTTCTGCGTGCGGTCCGGACTCGACCCGTTCGCGCGGCAGATCTACATGATCGGCCGCACCAACTGGAAGGCCGCCGACAACCCCGACGAGCCGGAGAAGACCTGGACCATCCAGACCGGTATCGACGGCTTCCGTACGGTCGCCCACCGCGCGGCTATCAAGGCAGGGGAGTCCATCTCGTACGAGGACACCGTCTATTACGACTCCGAGGGCAACGCCCACGAGGTCTGGCTGTCCAAGGCGTACCCGGCGGCGGTCAAGGTCACCGTCCTGCGCGGCAACGCCAGGTTCCCGTTCATCGCCCGCTGGGAGGAGTTCGCCCCGACGTACTACGACCGCAAGCAGGGCGCGTACGTCGTGGCGAAGATGTGGCAGCAGATGCCCGCCCACATGCTCCGCAAGTGCGCCGAGGCCGGCGCGCTGCGCATGGCCGCACCGCAGGACCTGTCCGGCGTGTACGTGGACGAGGAGATGGCGCGGGCCGACGCTGAAGCCGTCGTCCGCGAGGCGGAAGAGGCGACCCGACGCCTGCGTGAGGCCGCCGGGCTCGAAGCGGGCACCGACAAGGGCGGCGACGCGAAGGACGAGTCCGCCGAGGACTCCCAGGCCGTGGGCGAGGACGAGGGCACGGACAAGCCCGCGCCGAGGAAGCGGGCGCGTGCCGCGAAGAAGGCCACCTCGAAGGCCAAGCCGGACGCCGCCGCGGAGTCCGACGAGGCCCCAGCCCCGGCAAAGCGCACTCCGCGTAAGCAGGCCTCTACGCCCCGCCGCGCCTCCTGATCCCTGACGACACCGGGTGCCGCCCGCTGTCGGCGGGCGGCACCCCATCCTCTTGGAGAACACCGTGACCACTATGGCCATCGAGCCGGAGAGGCGGCCTGTCAGCCTGTGGCCCGCCGCTCACGCGGCGGACGCACGCCGTCCGCGCTCCCAGCAGACCAAGCTCGGCGCCAGCGACACCGTGTGCGCACGCCGGGCCGGGTACCTTCTGCACGGCCGCACCCCGACTGACGTCGGCGAGAAGCGGAAGGCGATCCTCGGGACCTGGCTGCACGCCGGGATACTTGAGGCCGCCCGTGAGGAGTACGGCTGGCTCGTCGAGCGCCGCGTCGAGGACGAGACCGTCCGGGGCCACATCGACGCCGTCCAGCTCGACAGCGCCACCGCCGCCCGGCTCCCGAAGCGGCTGCGCCCCACGCTCCCGGCCGAGGAGACGACCGTCGAGGACGTGAAGACGAAGAGCACGTACCAGTGGGACAGCGTCCTGCGGTACGGCGCGAGCGAAGCCGAGCTGCGGCAGGTGTACCTGTACGCCCATCTGCTTGGCACGGAAGGCTTCGCCAGCGTCCGTGGCCAGCGGCAGCTTGCCCACCTCGGGCCCGTGCCGGTCGCTCGCATCCGTTTCCGGTTCATCAACCGCGACTCGGGTGACGACCATGTTCAGGAGATCGCCTACGAGGCCGACCGCGCCCGCCGTGCCCGCTGGTGGGTTCAGCAGGTGCGGGCCGCCGCTTCCCCGGAGGAGCTGCCGCGCACCTTCCAGGGGCCGGGCATCTCCGTGATCTGCGACCACTGCCCGTTCCGCACCGCGTGCTGGGGGCCGCTGGTCGCCGGGCGCTCCCCGCAGAGCCAGCTCATCCACGACGACGAGGAACGCGCGAAGGCACTGGCCGAGTACGCCGAGGTCTCCGAGCAGATCAAGCCACTCAAGGACAGGCAGAAGTTCCTGCGCGCCCAGCTCGAAGGCTCCGAACCCGGTGTCTACGGCGACAACGTCCTGAAGTGGAGCGGCGGCAACTCGACCAAGGTCGATGACGTAGAGGCGATGGTCGCGCTGTACCGCCGTGCGGGGCTGGAGGTGCCGATGGTGCCCGACGCGGCGTCGATGAAGGCGACGTTGAAGGAGGTGGGCATCCCCGTGCCCACGCGCCTCGACCACGACCGGCGGACCGCGGTGAGCATCAACGTCACCGCGCGCAAGAAGTCCTGATCGCGCCACACGGCGGGGGCGGAGCCGGCGTGCTCCGTCCTAGCCCCGGCGCGGTGAGAACGGACGGAACACGGAGAGGTGCCGGTGAGCATCCAACTGATGGTGGTGGCCGCCTACCTGCCGAAGGAGGTGATCAACACGACGCAGAAGTTGGTCCTCATGAAGATTGCGGACTCGGCCGACGATCAGACCCGGCTGGCCCGGCCGGGCCTGGAGCGGATGATGGCCTGGGCCGGTGTAGGGGAGAAGCAGGTCATCACGGTGGTGACGCAGCTCGTCGGCCTCGGACTGGTCGAGCGGGTCACGGTCGGACGTGTCGGCCGCCGCGCCGAGTACCGGGTGTTCCCGCACGGCGTGCCTCCTATCCCGTCGACGGAGGAGCTGATCGAGCGGCGCCGGGCAGCGCAGCGTGCCCCGACCAACCCCCGGCTGGCTCGCAAGACGGCGCGCCGCAAGCCGTCGTCGGCGGCCCTGACACAACAGGATGTCGCCGCACGGGAAGAGGCACGGGCCACCGCCGAGGCCGCTTCGGAGCCAGGGTTGCCCCAGGGGAACCCTGATGACGCTCCAGGCAGGGTTGCCCTGGGGGAACCCAGTGGGTTGCCCTCGGGAAACCGGGCGGGTTCCCCTGGGGAAACCCCTTCTCTTCCTTCTTCTTCCTCTTCTCTTCCTAACCCCCCTACCCCCACGGCTGACGCCGCAGGGGAGGCGGAGCGCGGAGAGCAACAGCGGGTGGGCTGCCCGAAGCACGCCGAGCCGGTGTCGAACTGTCGCGGGTGCGGAACGAACCCGCGTGCCGGGAGGGAGCAGGCGCGGCGCGAAGCGGCCGACCGCGAGCACCGCCAGCAGCAGGACTGGCTACGGCAGTTCTTCGCCGAACAGGAGCGGCGCGTTGCGGCAACGGACCCGCAAGCTCTGGAGATGGCCCGCCAACGAGTGCGAGAGCTGGCACGAATGGGACGCGAAAAAGGTGCCAACTCCCGCAAGGACCAGGGGCGTTCACGAGATCGGAAACATTGACGCCCCAGTGTGTGCCATTAAGATATAAGCATGAGTTCGGAACTCGCCGAACTCACCGACCTCTTGGAGACCACCTTGACCGACACGCTCACCACGCCCCCCGACGCCTACGTCGTGGTCGCCGAAGTGATCCACGGCGCACCGGCCGCACCGCGCCTCGGCGGCCACCTCTACTGCTCGGCCGAGTGCGCCGAACACGGCGTCCGCGAGCTCGTCAGCGACCTGAGCAAGGAGGAAGGCGGCAGCGGCTTCGTCCTGCCTCACGAGGGCCGCGCGATCGGCTGCGTCGTCACCGACGGCGGCCGCATGTGGTCGGTGCAGATCCTCGCCCGCAGTGAACTGCCCACCGTCTGACATCCGCTTCACCTGAAGATAGGTGACATTTTTCAACGGCGGGCGCGCTTTCTGTGCGCCCGCCGTGCACACCCTCTTGGAGACCAGCACATGACCACCACCATCGCGGCTCTGCCCGACCACAACCGCACCACCGACCCGCTGTGGCAGCGGCTGTTCCACAGCTACGGCCACGTCGTCACCCCGCTGCGCTACGCGGGCTGGGTCACCGACATCGAGACCGCCGGAGGCGAGTTCCACATCCGCGCCGACCTCGGCGACGGCACGGAGCTGATCATCGCCTCCGAGCACAGTCTGCCCGCCGACCCCACTGAGGTGAACGGCTGGACGGCCGTCCGGCAGGACGCACAGGACCCGAGCAAGCACACCGTCCTGTACGACTCCACCCCCAACGGCCCCCAGCGCCACCACGGCAACAGCCTCATCCCGCTGCTGGTGCGCGTCGACGCCCTTGACGTGCCCAACCGCGCGCCCCGGCTCATCGTCTCGGCCAGCCACCTCGCGCCGTACGGCGCCTGCCACAACCAGACCGGCGGGATCGAGGGCGCGGCCACCGCCATCACCCGGTTCTGGGAGTGGTCACAGCGACTCATGGACTACGAGGGCTACCGGCGCGTGTGGCAGCGGCCCGAGAGCGGCTACCCGCTGGCCCTGTTCGAGAACGTCGGGCACATCTACACCCTCCGCGTCACCCGCAGCGATGACTGACCGGCCGCGCCGCGCACCGCGCCCCACCGGGGGCGCGGACCGGTGATCTGGCTGCTGATCGTGTGCGCCCTCGGCCTGCTGGGGTTCACCGCCCTCGGCATCGAGGACAGCCGCCACCACCGCGCGATACGCGCCTCCGACGAGTCCTGACCACGGCCGCCCGGCCCAGCATCCGGGCCGGGCGGCCCCGCCTCCTGGAGACCCAAGACCGTGCCCCGATCCATCCACCTGCTCTGCGGAGCGGGCGGAGATGCCACCGGCCTGTTGGAAGCCGGATTCGACCCCATCCTCGGCATCAACCACTGGCAGACCGCCGTCGACACGTTCGGGCTCAACCACCCGAACGCGGCGGCGCGCTGCGCCGACATCCAGAACTACCCCATGCGCTGGCTCCCGAAGGCCCTCGTGCTGTGGGCCAGCGTCATCTGCACCGAGGTCAGCCCCGCCGGCGGGAAGAAGCGGCCCGACCCGGCGCAGGACGCCCTGTTCGAGGAAGAGGAGCAGTGGCGCGAACTGCCGCCCGAGGCATTCGAGATGACCCGGGTGACCGCCTGGTGCGTGCTGCGCGCCGCCGAGGCGAAGCGGTTCCCGTGCGTCGTCGTGGAGAACGTCGTCGAATTCATCACCGACTGGCTGCTGTTCCCCGAGTGGATCCGCGCCATGAAGAAGCTCGGCTACCGCGTCCAGATCGTCTCCGCGTCCTCCGCGCACATCGGGTCGGAGATAAATCCCTATGCCCCGCAGTGGCGCGACCGCGTGTATCTGGTCTTCACCCTCACCGGGATCCGCCGACCCGACCTCGCCCCGCGCCCGCTGGCCCACTGCTTCGAGTGCGGGCGGGACGTCAAGGCGCGCCAGAGCTGGCGTGACCCGCGGGTGAAGGTCGGCAAGTACCAGCAGCAGTACGACTATCGCTGCCCGAACAGCCGCTGCCGCCACGCGCTCGTAGAGCCGTACGTCCGGCCCGCCTCCGACGTGATCATGTGGGACGACATCGGCCAGCGCATTGGGGACCGCGCCCGCCCGCTGGTGCCCAACACCATGCGCCGCATCGCGGCCGGACTGGCGAAGTTCCCCTACGAGCCGTCCGTCGTCACGCTCACGCACGGCAAGGACGGCACCGACCGGGCCTTCGCCCCGCGCGCCCGACCGCTGCCCACCCGCACGGCCAAGCTCGGTGAAGCCCTGCTGGTGCCGGTCGGCGGCTCGTGGAACGACACAGCCTCGCCCGTCGAGGAGCCGATGCGCACCCGCACTACCCGGGAGAGCGAAGCCCTCGTCACGGTGGACCCGTTCATCGTGGAGTTCCGCAACAACTGCGACGCCGCGCCGATCGACGCACCGCTGAGCACCATCGCCACGGCCCGCCACCACGGCCTGGTCGTGCCCGACGGCGATATCCGCACCCGGGCACGCAACACGCTGGTGATCCCGTACCGCAAGGCAGCGCCGAAGACTGCTTCCGAGCCTCTGCACACGCTGTCGACCCGCGACTCTGCGGCCGTCGTGCGCAGCGCGCCCGCGATCGAGGACTGCCACTTCCGCATGTTGCAGCCCCGCGAGCAGCTGCGCGGCCAGCGGTTCCCCGACACCTACGAGGTCGTCGGCTCCAAGGCCGCCCAGACCCAGCAAGCCGGCAACGCGGTGAGCGTCAACGTCGCCCGGTGGATCGGCGAACGCCTCAAGCCCGTCCTCGCCTGACCCCATCCCCAAGAAGAAGGGACACCCCTGCCATGACACCGTCAGCACACGACCGGGTGGCCATCCTGGCTCAACAGCGGGAGGAGCTGTCGCTCGCGCTCCGCCGAGCCGAGCAAGCTCACTGCCTGGCCATCATCGATCACCTCGCGGCCAAGATCCGTGCCCGCTGCCCCGAGGCCGTTTACGTGGCCTTCGACCGCAGCGGCGAAGACCGCGCCGTCACCATCCACGGCGGGCTCGGCGAGCAGCCGAGCCCGCTGGGAGCGTGCCCTTGGCTGTGGGACGGCACCGAGACCGGCCATCCGCTCAACGAGATCGACTCGGACATCACCCTGGACGTCGAGTACGCGCTCCTGCCCCCGACCTCACCCGCGTGGGCGCTCGTGCACCGCAACACGGGCATGGACGGCAGTTGGCTTCTGGAGCTGCCCCCGGTCGACCGCGCGGCCCGCGCGGCCGAGCTGATACGCGGGCACCACCCTGCGGCGACGGCGATCGTCGTGGACGGCAGCGCGGGCGGGGGCCGGGTCATCGGGGTCATCGAGGAACAGGCTGATGGCGACGCCCCCGTCCCCGTGGCCCGGCCACGCCTCAGCCGCGCATGCGACGACGCTCTCACGCGCCTCGTCGCGCAAGTCTTCCTTCTCCCGCCGCTGACCGACCGTCACCTGATGCCGGTACCGCACGGCTTTGCCCACCCCCACGGCTCCAGCGTCAGCGATCAGGTCCGCCTGATGCCGCTGCCGCCGACCGCCTAGCCGACGGGAGGAGGAGCAGATGAGCGGCAACGGGTGGGTCGGTGAGGCCCCCTGCGCCGGGGACGCCCGCTTCACATCCGAGGAGACGGCGGCCGAAGCCCCGACGGAGCCGCTGGTCCTCTCCCTCCTCGCGGCCTGCCAGGGCTGCCCGTTCCGTTCGCAGTGCATCGACCTGGTCATGCCGAGCACGAGCCTGTTCGACGGCGTGTGCGGCGGGCGGCTCTGGCGCAACGGCCAGGTCCTCGCGACCTGCGAGGGCGCTCAGCCCGCCGAACTACGCGAGCGCGGCCGACGCCCGATCATCCACGGCACTGAAGCCGGTGCCCGTGCCCATAACCGGCGCGGGGAGCGCGCCTGCTCCCTGTGCCTGGAGGCCGGACGGCTCGCCCAGCAAGCCCGCCGGGCCCGCAAACGCGCTTCCGGTTCCTGATCACCACCCCTACGACTCCTGCGGAGACACGACATGTTCACCATCAAGGCCCGCGACCTGGCGGCCATCCTCGACCAGGTCGCCCCGCACCGCCTCCGGGCGGACAAGGACGCCGACGACCTCGACGCCCTGATCCTCGACTGCACGCCCGGCCACCTCCACGTCGTCGCGTGCAGCGACCGGACGCTCGCCGTCGCCCGCACTCCCGTCGCGGGCGAGGTGTGGACGGCCCCCGTCGGCTACGACGACGCCACCGCGCTGCGCGGCTGGCTGGAGTCGTCCGACACCGTCACCATCGAACACATCACCAGGGGCGGCCACCAGATGCTCCGCTTCACCGAGGGCATCGCGCAGCTCACCGTCCCCGCCGCACCCCACGTCGGCCGCCTGCCCTGGCGCGCCCTGCTGCGCCTGGTGCTCGACGCCCGCGAACACCCGCTGGCGCAGGGGCGCCCCGTGCAGCTCAACGCCGACGACCTGTCCATGTGGCTGAGCGCCGGCGGCAACGGCGAGGCCATCGAGTTCCGCTCCCTTGGACCGGTGGGCACCCTGGTGACTGCCGGACCCGACTTCCTCGGCCTCCAGACCCCGCACGGATGGGACGGGCCGGAGCCCGGTCAGGGCTGGTCCTCGTCGCTGCGCACCCGCCTGTTCCTCTTCGCCGGGCAGTTCCTCGAGGTCGGGGCGCGCTACGCGGATCGCACGGGTACGGCGTGGGTCGTGCCCGCCCGGCCCCGCCCCGGCGAGGAGCCGCGGCTGATCTCGGCGGACTACGCGGCCGTCACCCTGCCCATCTCCCAGGTGCTCGCGGTCGGCACGTTCCTCATCCGCCTGCCTAACTGAGCCGAGATAGGTGACATTTGTGAATCATGTTGCGCGGTCCCGTACTCCGGGGTGCGACCAGGTCGCGGACCCGGGCTACGGACTGAACCTGTGGCCCGCCGCGTGGCGCGCCCGTCCCTCGACTCCTGCGGCCAAGCCGAATCGAAAGGAACCCTCTGTGAACAAGGCCCAGCTCATCCAGGCCGTGGCGAAGTCGACCGGCAACCGCGCTCAGGCGGCCGACGCCGTGGAGGCCGCGCTCGACGCGATAGTCCGCGCCGTCGCCGCCGGTGAAGTCGTCTCCATCACCGGCTTCGGCAGCCTCACCCCCGAGGTGCGCCCTGCCCGTACCGCCCGCAACCCGCAGACCGGTGAGCCGGTGGAGATCGCTGAGCGCCGAGTTGTGAAGTTCCGACCCGGAGCCCGGTTCCAGGACCTCGTCGCGGGCCGCCGGGCGATGCCCGAGTCCGGCAACTGCATCCAGAAGGACCCCAAGACCCCCAAGGCTGCCCGCCCGTAACCCGCTGCACACCAGGGGCCGTCCCGGCACGCGCCGAGACGGCCCCGCCGAAGGAGTTCGAGATGAACGACCGTTCTGTGGGCGTCGAGATCGACGCCACGGCGAAGTGGCTGGAGCAGCGGGACATGGTTGGCGCGGCCCGTCTGCTACGGCGCGTCGCGCGCCAGAGGGACGAGGCCGTGCGGCAGCTCGGCCTTCGCCCCTCCTCACCCGGGCATCAGGCGGGCGGTGACGAGTGCGCCGCTCCGCGCGACCTGGACGCCGCCGCCGAAGCGGCGATGCTGCGCACCGATGTGGCGCGTCTCCAGGCCCTGGCCGAGCGTGCCGGCTGGGTGCCCGACCCGGACGCGAAGCGCCTGTGGCACTGGCGCGATGGCTGGTGGGAACTGAGCTACCGCCGCAGGAATCCGAAGGACGGCTACCACGACACCGGCTGGTATTTGTGGGGGCCGCCCGGCAGTTACGACGGCGAGTGGACGGCCCGCGCCAAGACTGCGGCCATAGCTGAGGCCAACCGGCTTATCGCCGACCATCGCGCCGCAAGCGGCGAGAGTGATCGGTGACCGCCGAACTTCAAAGCGCCCCGGTGACCCTGCCGAGCGTGCAGGAGAGGGGGGAGTGGCAGCCGCGGGTTGTCGGCCTCGACCTGTCGCTGACCTCGACCGGTATCGCGGGGACGGACTGGGCGCGGGCGTACCGGCCCGGCCTGCGCCGCAGCCACGAGCGGCTGGACTGGCTGGTCACGGCTGTCGCGCTGAGCATGAAGGACGGCGCGGACCTGGTGGTCGTCGAGGGCGCCGCGTACGCCCAGGGCGGGCAGGCTGGGCACCACGAGCTGGCCGGGCTGTGGTGGCTGGTCACGCAGTACCTGTGGCGGCACCGCATCCCGTATGCCGTTGTGACCCCGCACGGGCGCACGATCTACGCGACCGGCCGGGCCAACCCGGCCCAGGACTTCCCGCGTAAGGACCCGGCCCGTATCGCGAAGGGCATGGTGCGCTCGGTGGCCGTCGAGCGGTACGGCGTTCCGTGCGAAGGGCCGGGCCGCTACGACCAGGCGGACGCCGCGATCCTCGCCGCGATGGGACTCGACTGGCTCGGCTACCCGACGGTGCCCGTGCCCGACTCGCACCGCCGTGCGCTGGAGGCCGTCCGCTGGCCCGACCTCATTCCGGCAGCCGCAAATTAGGGAATTCAATTGCGGAAATTAAATGCGCATTCAGTTGGCCATACCTTGCTTCTGGGGTATTTGCCATTAAGATATAAGTAAGGAATTCGGGAAATACCCGAAAACAAAGGGGGATTGGAATGGAAACCCAGAACCACGGATGCGGCTGCGAGTGCAACAGCGGCGGCTTCTGCGGCGGCTGCGGCCACGCCGGATGCGGCCGACGCCGCTAACCAACCCCGAACCCCAGCAGCACCCCGCGCCCCCGGCCAACCGCCGGGGGCGCACCCATACGCGCAAGCGCCTCTTGGAGAACCCCATGACCGACAACTACTCGCCCGGAGTCCGACAACTCGCCCACGAAATAGGGCTCCACCCCGAACACGTCGCACACGCCGTCCGCCTCGCCTCACGCACCTTCGCCCGCGTGCAGGTGACCACCGGCATGACCCTCGACCAGTTCCGCCGCCTGTTCACCCAGGACCGGCACTCCATCGCCATCGTCGCGAACCTCGCCATGCGCCACGCCGGCCGCCGCGACGACGCCCAAATCCTCATGGACATCTACAAGGCCGCCGAAGGCCGCCTCCCGTACGAGCGGCCCATCCACACCGGCGTCGGCACCCTGCCCGAATGCCACGGCCACCCGCACGTCCAGGCTGCCGTACGCATCCTGACCGCCGCCGGACTGCCGCCCATCCACACCGACGGCACCCACGAACTCCGCCCCGGCTTCCAGGTCCTGCCCGACGACACCGGAGACCTGCCCGGCTGGGTGTTCATCGCCCCCGACCCCGGCGCCAAGCGCCGCACCGGCTTCGCGGGCGGAGACCTCGGCTACCTCGCCGTCATGCGCTGGGCCGGATGGGGCGTCATCACCGAACGCCTCCCCGGCGGCCTGTACGCCGCCTGCCACCCCGACCACCGGGACAACCCTTTCCCCACCGCCCCCACCTCCTGACCCGCCCGTGCCCGGCCGCCCTGCGCGGCCGGGCACGGCCCACCAGAAAGGCATCAGCCCGTGAAGCTCCCCGTTGACGACGCCACCCTGGCGGCCTGGTCCACTCTGCTCGGCCTCACCGACAAGCAGACCGCCGCGACCCTCGCCGAGATCGAGGAGACCCTGCGCATCGGTTACGAGCACCGCCCCGACGAGCTGCGCGACACCAGCTTCGACCAGCTCATCAGCGACATGGACACCGACGAGGCGGCCCTGATGTTCCTCATCAACGGCCTGCGCCAAGCCGGTTACCCCGCCGCTGCCTACGACGTCGAGATCCGCGGCATCTTCGCCACCCTCCGGGACCTTCAGCAGACCAGCTGATCCCGCTCCCCACCCCACCACACGCCGCCCCGGCCGCGCACCGCGCACCGGGGCGGCCCCATGCGCGCCCGCAGAAAGGAACCCGCAGCCATGTCCGACGACTTCTTGCCCCGCGCGGCAGCCCCGGCCACCGCCGCGCGGCCCGCGCCGTCGTGGGCGAAGAAGCCCCCGCCCAAGTCCAAGGCCCGCCCCACCGGCAAGATCACCGCCCGCCGCTACGCCGCCCCGCGCGACCCACACGAGCACGCCCGCAAGATCGCGGAGAACGTCCTCGATGCTTGGTACCAGTCCTTCGGCGGCAGCAGCATCGACGTCCCCCTCGGCACCGTCGCCGGGCTCTCCTTGCTGCGCAACGTGCCCGGCCTGGCGGACTGGGTGCTCAACCTCCAGCCCGAACAACTCCCGCAGCTCCTCAAGGAGATCTACCTCGGCCACTGGATCAAGCGCCCCGACCTGATCAACCGCGCGATACGCCTCCACGACTGGGCCTGGAACCCCGACCCCGACAAGCAGCAGCTCCGCGCCGTCCACGCCGTCACCCGCGCCGCCATCAACACCGGCCTGATGGACCTCACCGGCCACGACGACGCCTGGCAACGCTCCGAAGCCGACGTCCTCAGCCCTCTGCTCACCGGCCTCCGCCACAAGAGCGACAAGAAGTGGCGCGGCGAGTACCACACGCCGGCGTGCGTCACCGACCTGATGGCCAACATGACCGTGGACAAGGACTTCGCCAAGCCAGGCATGTCCTTCCGCGAACCCGCCGTCGGCTCCGGCACCATGTTCCGCTCCGTCGCCCAACGCCTGCGCGACCTCGGCCTCAACCCGCACGACTTCCACTGGTACGGCAACGACATCGACTCGCTGTCCGCCGGGTGCGCCGCCGTCAACGCGATCATCTGGGACCTCGGCCCACGCTGCCTCATCGGCTGCGCCGACTCCCTCGCACTGGAAGACGACCACGCCAAGACCCGCGCCGAAGCCAAAGAAGCCTTCGAGCAGCGCGACCGGTACATGGACACGGCTCGCACGATCATCGCCCACCGCCGCGCCGTCGCCCTCCTCGACGAACTCATGCCCAGCAGAGAGAACGCCGCGTGACCGAACCCGACCCCTACGACCGACCAGGCACCACCCCGGCACCGCGCCGCCGACGCCCGGCCTTCGCCGGCCCCCGCGACGAGATCGACCTGCCGCCCCTCGACCAGCTCGCCCCCACCCTCGACCCGCCATGGAGCAAGGAGGACACCGACACCCCCGACCGCACCGCCGCCTACCAGCACCCCGCCGGCCACCGCATCGGCCTCCGCGTCCAGCCACGCGGCCTCGCCATCCAGACCTGGATCACCGCAGGCCCCCACCTGCCGCCGATCCCCGACGGCACCGACATCGAGCAAGCCGAAGCACAAGCCGCCAACGACGCCCGACTCCAACCCGGCCGCACCTGGCACGCCGTCCTGACCACCCGCACCAGCAAAGCCCTCGCCGCCGACCTTGCCGCACTCGTCCGCGAACGGCTGCTCCCAGCCCTCACGAACAAGCCACGCGGCATGCCCGCCCCCGCACCACCCGCCCGCATCGGGCAGCCCGACACCCCATCACAGAACGAAGGAACCCAGAAGTGAGCACGCCCGACAACACGGTGCAGGTCACCAGCCTGCCCAACCTCGCCCAGATCCTGCCGTACCTCCTCGGCCACTACCCAGACGACAGCATCGCGCTCCACGCCCCCGGCCCGAACTTCCACGACGGGCCGACCATGACATGCCCCCTTCCTGACGACAGCTCCGAGTGGCAAGCCACCGCCGAGCACGCCGCCCGTCAGTTCGTGGCCTACGCCCACGACCGCGGCCGTGACCTCGCTGAGGGCGTCATCATCTACCTGTGCCGCGAACCGCGCCCCGGCCAGAGCCCCGAGGAGACCGCCGCGCTCCTCGCCCCCATCGGCACCTGGCTCACGAACGAGTTCGTAAAGCACCGCGCCAACGTCCTCCAGACGATCGGACTCGTCGCGAACCGGTGGTGGGCCTACGAGTGCGACATCGACGGATGCTGCGAGGGCGAACCGCTCCCGTCCCCCGACGACCCCACCAGCGTCGCCGCACAGATGAACCGCCTCGGCCGCACTCCCGGCCCCCGCACCCGCGACATCATCAAGGAGTTCCGGGCCACGGCGGACCCCCACTTCCTCAAGGACCTGCACACCGCCGCCGACGACTTCAACTCGCGGTGCGCGACCACCGCCGGACGCGACGCCACGCTCGCACTGACGCTGGAGCAGATCGACGCGGCCATGAGCCGGTTCCGTGAGGGGGCAACCGCCCTCAGCCGCACCCTGACCGCACAGCTCATCGTCGGCCTTCAAAACGACGCTGCCGTGGAGGCCGGCGTGGCCCACGCGGAGGACGACGACCTTCCCCACGCCCGACGCTTGTGGGCCTACCTCGCCCGGCACTGCGCCGAACCGTTCACGCAGGAGGCCGTGCCCATCCTGACGCTGTTCGCCTTCGTCGCCTGGCGGCAAGGCGACCTCATCGCCGCGCGGCTCGCCCTGCGCGACGCCATCACCACCGACTCCGAGTACGAGCTGGCCACGGGCATACACCTCGGCACGATCGACGGCGAAGACCCCCGAGACTGGCTCGCCACCGCCCGCGAGGGCCGCGCCCACCACGCGGCGCACCTCCAGCACGCCGTCGAGGTCGCCAGTGAATACCGCCCCACCACCGACACCACCGCGGTGCGCTACCGCGAAGCACTCGATGCAGCAGCCACCCACTACTACGACCAGGTCCGGACCGAAGACGGACGACTCCTCGCCCGCTATGGCACCATCGACCTCATCAACGGAGCCTTGGCCGATTTCCGCAGCGGCCGTCCCCAGCTCACGGACGAGATCGCCGCTCGCATCATCCTCGGCCTGCAGGAACTGCACGCGAGGGATGCCGCGCTGTCCACCGGCGAGGAGAGTGACCTTCCCTACGAGCGACAGCTGTGGGGCTACCTCGCCCGGCGCTGCGTGTCGCCGCACACCGGTGAGGCGCCGCCGCTCCTCACCCTTCTCGGCTGGGTCGCCTGGCGTCAGGGCGACACCGTCACCGCCAGCCACGCCTTCGCCGAAGCCCTCGACATCTACCCCGGCTACACGATGGCCAAGCTGCTGCTCGACGGCATCCGCAAGCAGTGCGACCCGGCCCGGCTCCTGTCGATGTACCGCGAAGCGGCGGCGGAGTTCACCGCAAGCCGACCGGACCTCGACACCCCTTGACTGACACCGTGGCCCCGGCAACCGCCGGGGCCACCGGCCCGGAGACCCCATGGCTGCTCACCGCAGACAGGGCCGCGCTCTCGGGTACAGACGGCGCGGCCCTGTCGCATCGGTCAGGAGTGCGGCTAGCGATGCTCGCACTACACAAAGGCGAGGCACGCCTCCCCTTAGAAAGTGCTCCATGCCGATGCGTGCGCCTCCGGACCGTAGGGACTCCACCCATTGAGGTGCGGCTTGAGATCTTCCGGCTCGAACGCTAGCCCGGACGGCATAGTCGGTAGTTGTGTCAGAGGGTCGAGGGTCTCCGCGTAGTCGCGTGCCCACCGCAACCAGGCGCGAGCCGATTCGACGTCGACGTCCTCTTCTGTCGCTGCGTTGAGCCTGCGCTCCAGCGCGTCGCAGTACTGGCGTAGCGCGTGCGCATCCTGCCACTGCCTTGCCTGCTCACGGAGAATCGTTGCGAAGTGAGTCTGAGCAGCCTTCTCTCTGGCCGTAGCCATGGCCGCTTCCCAGCGGGTGCGGCGCTCTTCCTTCGCTCGTTCCTCATCCAGCTTCCTCTGCTGCTCCTCGACCGCGCGAGTCTCCAGTTCCCGGAGCACGATGCCGAGGACGTCCTCGAGTTTTGACCGCTTGCGGTCGCCCCAGTGGTGCTGCCGCTTGGACCGGCTGTACCCGATGTCCAGAGCGAGCTGCTGAGAGCGGTCTGGATCGGCAGACTGGGGAAACTCCTGCTTGATAGCGACGCAGCTGGTGAAGCCGTCGATAACGATCGCCAGCACCCCTTCCCGACAACTCGCGGGGAAGTACCGGCCGTTGTAATAGTGCGCTGAACGGTGGTCACGCTCAGGGACCCGCTGCTCGCGTACCTTGTATCCCCGGCGTTCCGCCTCTGCTGCGAGCCCTTGCAGCAGCAGCAAAGCACGGCGACGCAGAGAGGGCGGCATAAGAAGCCGGCGCTCGCTGTCTCGCAAGGCCGCCACGACGCGGTGCGGCGAGCGCAACTGCCCGGGGACTGAAACCCGCGGGTTCTCCTCTGGGGACCTCCGCCCAGAGTTGGCATGTGGGCCGTCTACCAACGAGATTTGCAGATCACGGCCAGCGTTCCACAGTCGCTGCTTCTCGATGCGCTTGCCCGCCGGCGCGAGTTTGTGCCGCTTGGCGAAGTCGATGACACGTCGCCACTCGGTGATCTCATCCTCGTCAGGCTCTGATATGACCACATGGCGCTCGGCGACCAATCGTTCCACGAGCTTGGTCGCTTTTGCGCGGCGCGCGACGGGGATGGGCCTTTCGCTGTACGGCGTTGGCTGCTTCTTATGGGTGGTCGCTGGCTTGCTCCCATGAGCTGTCGCCGTTGTCGTGGAGCCGCGGACCCTGCCCTTCGCCACGGTAACCGGTGCCTTCGACTCACCAGCAGCCGTGCGCCCGTGTGCCGGATGCTCCGGATGATGACCGTGCTGCAGGTAGAACCGCCCTGCCTCAGTAACTTCCGCCCGCCAGCCGCCACCCCGGCGGCTCACCGTCACGAGACCGCGATCGCGCAGCGCATAGGTTGACCGCCGCATGCCCGGATCCTGAGCGCCGGGATCCTCGTCGGCAGCAAGTTTCCTGAGGAGCGTGAGTTGTCGATCGTTCAACGCTTTCCAGCGGTGCATGCGACAAGTTCACAAGGAAACAAGGCGGGTCACAAGTGGCCGTCGATGCCCTCGACCAGCGTGTCAGCACGCAGCCGGGCCGACATGCTCGCCCTGCTCGGGGCCGACTTCGGTACTCTTGTCCGCAGGCGGCTGACCAGTAGAAACGCCGTATGGCTCCACCCCCGGGCGAAGGGGGCGGAGTCCTTTCCGTCTGTAAGGCACTCCGCTGCGTGAGAGTTCGAGACCTAGTCTTCCCCCACGTTCAACCTGCATTGATCCAGCTGACGTCCCCAAGCGCCTCCTCCCGGAAGGCTCTCGGGAGACCGCCAGTGGACACGCAGTGGACGGAAGGACCCGGAAGGATCAGGAAGACCGGCGCAGAGCCAGAACGGCGAAGTGCCTCTGACCTGCGGTTATAGGAAGATCGGGGCAAGAGCGAGGACGGATCGGAAGATCCGAAAAGGACTCATAATCCGTCGGCCGTGGGTTCGAGTCCCACCCGCCCCACCAGGCGTTACGCGCGCAGAATCGATCTGACCTGCGGTTTCGCGGCCTCGCCTTGACCCAGTCTGTGGCCCCCGGAGTCGATCCGGGGGCCACTGGCGCGTGTTGGCCGGGTTTCCCACCCGCCCGGGGGAACGCCTCGCACGGCTGGGCGATACCGCGTCAAGAACCAAGCCGGTGCCATGTGTTCATCTCTGGATGTCATGGGCTTGACAAATCTTCAACCAATGGGCCTCTCGGGTCGGCAAAGGGGTCTACCCGCATAGATGAAACCGGTGCTGTCATGCCCACGACCGCCCGGAACCTGCCGGGCATCGCACCGGGAGACCCCCACATGTCCCGCATACCGAGCCCCATCAGTCCCACCGGTCCCGCCGGCCTCACCCGCTCCCTGTCCACCGGCCTCGCGGCACTCGCCCTCGCCGCCGCGGGCCTCACCGTCGCCGGCGGCACCGCCCACGCCGCCTCCTGCAGCCAGGCCCACCTCCCCCTGCCCGACCCCGCCTGCCAGCCCGGTGCCCTCAACCCCGACGTCACCCAGAGCACCATCGGCTCCACCATCTGTGTCTCCGGGTGGACCGCGACCGTACGGCCGTCCAGCTCCTACACCACCGCGCTGAAGAAGAAGCAGATCGTCGACTACGGCTACGCCGACACGAGCACGTCGGACTACGAGGAGGACCACTTCGTGCCGCTCGAACTCGGCGGCGCCCCGAAGAGCGAGCAGAACCTCTGGCCCGAGCCGGAGTACGGCAGCAAGACCGCCGCGAACAAGGACACGGTCGAGAACAAGCTGAAGAAGGCCGTGTGCGCCGGCTCCGTCGGCCTCTCCGACGCCCAGGACGCGATCATCACCGACTGGACGACCGCGCTGGACCGCCTCGGCCTGAGCTGAGACCTCGGGCGGCGCCGCGACGACCCGGGCCGCCGCGCCGGCCGGGTGACCGCGCCCGGGTGACCGCGCCGGCCCGGGTGACCACGACGGCCCGGGTGACCACGACGTCGGGGCGACGGCGCCGGCCGGGACCTGCCGCCGGAGCCGGACCGCCGCCGTACCGGTCACGGAAGCGGTACGGCGCCGGTACGGCGGCGGTCACGCGGGCCCGGCACCGGCGCGTCAGTACGGGTCGTCGGCGGCGTCGGCCGTCTCGGGGAGGTCGTCCCGGCCGCCCTCGGCCTGGGAGGGTGTCGGGTACGGGGTCTCCGGCGGTTCGGCGGTGCGCCGGGAGTCGTTGTCGTCGCGTTCGCCCTCGGCCTGGGAAGGGGTGTGCTCTCTCATCGTGGTGACTCCTGCGGACGGGGGGTGGTCACTCGGGGGCCGGGTACCCCGGAACGCACACCGACACCGCCGGTGCGTCACCGCGCCGCCGGCACACCGGGGCCGGACGCCTGGGCGACCGCCGTGCGCAGGGCCGTGCGGATCTCCTCCGGGGGCGCGGGTCCGTCGGGCCGCGCCCCGGCGGTGACCGCCGCGGCCACCGTGCGCAGTTTCGTGTTGGACCGCTGGGAGGCCTCCCGCAGGATCTCCCAGGCCCGCTCGGGCGTGCAGGCGTGGGCGGCCATCAGGATCCCGCGTGCCTGGTCGATCACCGGGCGGGACGCCATGGCCTGGTGCAGCTGCTCCACCTCCTCCTGCAACTGCAGGAGCCGCTCCGCCCGCTCCAGGGCCACCGCGGAGCCCGCCAGGGGTTCCGGCTGCCCTGGCCCCGGTCCGTCGAGCGGCGGGTGCAGGGGATCGGCGCTGTCCAGGCCGGCCAGCTCCAGGATGCGGCGCGGCTGGCCCGTCCAGCCGGTGGCCGTCACCTCGGCCTGATGGCGCCGCCCGTGGTCGTCGAGGGTGTCCAGGAACTCCAGTCCCGCCGTGTCCATGAAGGTCACCCCGGCCATGTCGAGGCCGACCCGGCCGGTTCCGGGCGGCAGTTCGGCCAGTGCCCTGGCCAGGGTGTCCGCGCAGCCGTGGACCAGCTCCCCGCGCGGGGTGAGCGACGCCCGGCCGTCCGCGGCCGTGCGTACGTCGATGGTCAGCGTGTCGGCAAGTGTGTTCAGCCGTCGTGCGAGAGGTGGTGGTGCCACTGAGGTCATGTCCCCGCCTTGTTCGCTCCCGGCAGTCCTCGCGCGTCCTCGCGACGTCGCGTTCCCGTCGCCACCGGGCCGCGCAGGGACGCGGGCCGCGGACGCGTGACGCGAAGTACGCAGGGTCCCGGCGGTGCTGCCGTGCGCCTGCCCGCTCCCGCGGTGTCCCACACACCCCGGGGAAGACGGGAGCCGTCCCTGATGTGGCCGCCTGGGCCCGGGCGTCAACGGCCCCCCACCGCCACCGGGACGGCCCGGCGCGGCGACGGCCCGGGCGCGGGGGAGGAGCCGGAGCCGGGAGCGGGGGACGAGCCGGGGGCGGGCCGCGGCCGGGGGAAGGGCCGGGGCCGGGCGCCGGGTGGGGCCCCGGCGCCGGGGCGGGGGCTGTGCGCGGAGGCATCACCAGCGGTCCCCGTACGGTGTCCGTGCCGCACCGGGTCCCCGACGGGGTACCCGAACGGGACGGGGCCACGAGGGCGCGGAGCATACTGTTGTCCACGCCCAGGAACAACAGGGAGGCGATGTGGACACCCCGGACCGCATGGGACCTCCGGCGGGCGGCGCCGTCCCGGACGGCACGGCGCCCGAACTGAAGGTGTCTTCGCTGCCCCGGCGGACCGGTCTGCGGGCGGCGGGCGAGGTGAGCCTGGCCACGCGTGTGATCTGGGAGCACGCGCTGGACCGGGCGGTGCGCGAGGGTGAGGACGTGTACGACCTGGAGCTTTCGGCCGTGACGTTCGTCGACGTCGCCGGCGTCGGCGTACTGGCGGACGCGGTACGGCAGCTCGAGCCGGGCCGCCGGATAGTGCTGCACCGGCCGCCGCCCGCGCTGCCCCGGATACTGGAGATGTTCTGGCCAGGTCTCCCGGGGATCGAGGTGACGATGTCATGACCGCCACCACCGGACCCTTCGTGCACCCCGCCCTGTTCTACCGGGACGAGGCGGAGTACCTCGCCGGCACGGTGCCCTTCGTGCGCGCCGGGCTGGAGTCCGGCGAGCCGGTGGCGGTGGCCGTCCCCGGCGAGAACCTGCGGCTGATCGAGGCCGAACTGGGCACGGACGCGGGCGCCGTACGGCTGCTGGACATGCGCGAGGCCGGCCGCAACCCCGGCCGGATCATCCCCGGGGTGCTGCGTGCCTTCGCCGACTCCCAGCCGGCCGGACGCCGGGTGCGGATGGTCGGCGAGCCGGTCTGGGCCGGCCGCACGCCCACCGAGTACCCCGCCTGTGTCCAGCACGAGGCGCTGATCAACGAGGCTTTCCAGGGCCGCGAGGTCACCATCCTGTGCCCGTACGACGCCGCCCGTCTGGACGAGCGGACCCTCACGGACGCCCACGCCACCCACCCCCTCGTCATCCCTCCCGGCTCCCGCGGGGAGCAGAACAGCGCCGCCTACGACCCCCAGGACGTCCTCGCGCGGTACAACGAGCCGCTGCCGCCCGCACCGGACGCGCTGTCCTTCGCCTTCACGGCGCAGACGTTGTCGCAGGCCCGGCACGTCGCCACCGCCGAGGGGGCGCGGCTGGGCCTGGCGGACATCCGGCTGGAGGACATGGCCCTGGTCGCGGCCGAGCTGACCACCAACAGCGTGGTGCACGGCGGCGGTTCGGGCGAACTGCGGGTGTGGGCCGAGCACGGGCACGTGCTGTGCGAGGTACGGGACGAGGGCCGCCTGGACGACCCGCTGGCCGGACGCCGGCCCGCCGCCCGCGACCAGCGCGGCGGCCGCGGGCTGCTGCTGGTCAACCTCGTCGCCGACCTGGTCCGTGCGCACACCGGCCAGGAGGGCACCACCGTTCGCTGCTGGTTCGTCCGCTGACGAACCGTATCGCCACCGCCCGCCTGCACCGCGGCGCCCGAAAGCCCGCGCCGGAGCAGCAGGCCGCGCCGGAGCAGCCGCACACCCGGAAGCACGAGCAGCCGCACACCCGGAAGCCGAGCGCGGCCGGGACCGGGAGTCCGGGCTGCCTCAGGCGCCCAGCGGGTTCAGCACCAGCGGCTCGATCCTTCCCTCCAGCATGGCGCCCAGTCCCTGGACCGCACACACGTCGGGACGCTCGGCGATGTGCACCGGCATGCCGGTCGCCTCCCGCAGCATCTGGTCCAGGCCCGGGAGCAGCGCGGAGCCGCCGACCATCATGATCCCGCGGTCGGCGAGGTCGGCCACCAGGTCGGGCGGGCACTCGCGCAGCACCGTGTAGATGCCGTCGAGCACGGCGGTCAGCGGCGTCTGGATGGCTTCCCGCACGGCGGCGGTGTCGATCCGTACCGACCGGGCCAGGCCGGTGGCCACGTCCCGCCCGTGGATCTCCGTGGAGGCCGGACCGTGCGCCGTGAGCCCGTTGCCGGACAGAGCGACCTGCAGCGGCCGTACGGACTGGCTGGGCAGCATCAACTCGTGCTCGTGGCGCAGGTGCTGGACGATCGCGTGGTCGACGGCCTCGCCGCCGACGGGGACGCGCCGGGCGGTGACGATCGAGCCGAGCGAGAGCACGGCCACCTGGGTCGCGGCGGCCCCGCACACCATGATCATGGTGGCCTCGGGCTGCTCCACGGGCAGCCCGCAGCCGACGGCCGCGGCGATGAGGGTGTCGACGAGTTCCACGCGGCGGGCACCGAGCCCGACGAGGGTCTCGATCGTGGCCCGCTGGGCGAGCGGATCGGCGTCGTGCGGGGTGCACGCGGCGGCCCGCAGCCGGGGTTTGCGGCGCAGGCTGCGGCGCATCCGGTCGCCCAGCAGATGGCGCAGCATGCGCTGGGCCATCTCGATGTCGACGACCGTGCCGCCGGAGACCGGGCGGGCGACGCGGATGTAGTCGGGGGTGCGGCCCGTCATCTTCTCGGCGAACTCGCCGACCGCGATCAGGGCGCCGGTACGGGAGTTGACGGCGGCGACCGAGGGCTGGTCGACGACGAGCCCCGCGCCCTTGATGTAGACACGGGTCCTGGCCGCTCCCAGGTCGACGGCGATGTGACAGCGGCGCAGCTGCTCCAGGCTGGCGGTCATGGCAGATCCTCCCGAGAGCGCGGACCGTGACGGCCGCCGGGCGGCGGCCCTACTCGCATCCTGCGGGGGTGGGGGAGCGGGCGCCTGTTCAAGGGGGCCGGGTGGGGCAGGGGCCGGGTGAAGGCACGTCACCCGTGGCCGACGATGCCCCGGATCACACCGAGTTCCAGCAGGTCCTGGGGGCGGATACGGAGCTCGTCGGCCGTGTCGGGCGCCCGGCCCGGCGGGCGCTTGAGGATCGCGGCCGCGAGCTCCGGGGCGATCACCGAGAAATAGCTGTCCGCCGTGGCCCAGGTGTTGCCGGGCGCGGCCAGGGCGAGGGCGCCGCCCGAGCCGCCCTCGCCGATCACCAGCGTGGTGATCGGCGTACGGGCGGACGCCACCGCGCCGAACAGGCCGGCGATCGCGGCCCCGGCGCCCTGCCGCTCCGCCTCGGCGTCGTTGGCGGCTCCCGGGGTGTCCACCAGGGTCAGGACCGGAATGCCGAGCCGGTCCGCGAGCCGGACCAGCCGGGCGGCGGCGCGGTAGCCGGCGGGGCGGGTGGCGGTGCCGGTCTGGGCGGCGTAGGCGACGGTACGGCCCTGGTGCTCGCCGAAGCCGCAGAGCATGCCGTCGTCGGTGCCGCCGCAGCGGTCGCCGTGCAGGGCCGCCCGCCGGGTGAAGTAGGCGTCCAGATACCGCGCGGCGCGGGGGCGCTCGGGGGCGCGGGCGCGCCGCACGGCCTCCCAGCCGGTGGCGGGCAGGACGGTGGCGGGAGGGTCGGCGGTGGGCGGCCGCAGAGGCCCGGCGGCGGGCGGACTGGGATGCCGCGGGGAGCCGCCCGCCGCTGCGCCGGACGCGGGGTGTGGGCCGGCCGGTGCCGTCCGGCGCGCACCGGGGGCGCGGTCCGCGCCGGTTGCGTCGGCCCGGCCGGAGGATGGGCCGCCGGGTGTCGGCAGGGCGTGCGGTGGCGGTGCCGCGGCCGTGGACGGCCTGGTCAGGAGGCGAAGCCACAGCCCCAGCGTCTCCCGCAGCTCCCCGGCCGGTACGACGGCGTCCGCCGAGCCCGCCGCGAGCTGCGCCTCGGCCGTGTACGCCGCCGGATCGGCGTCCGCCGGCCGGACGCGGGAGCCGGCGAAGCCGACCTGGGCGCCGGGCAGGGCGAGCACCACGTCCGCGCCCGCGCCGAGGGTGGCCCAGCCGCCGCCCGTCGTGGGGTCGCGCAGCACGGCGATCTGCGGCAGCCCGGCCGCCCGGGTGAGCGCCGCCTGGCGGGCCATGCGCTGGAGCTGGGTGAGGGCGAGCATGCCCTCCTGCATCCGGCTGCCGCCGGTGGCGATCAGCGGGACGACCGGCAGGCGGTGTTCGCGGGCGTGTGCGTACGCGGACTCCAGGCGGTCGCCGGTGCGTTCGCCCAGCGAGCCGCCGAGGAAGCCGAACTCGAAGGCGATCAGCACGGCCGGCGTGCCCTGGACGCGCCCGGTGCCGCACACCACGGACTCACGCTCGCCGGTGCGCTCGGCGGCGCGGGCGCGCGAGGCGTCGTAGCCCTGCCAGCCGAGCGGGCCGTCGGGCGTGTACTCACGTATGACGGCGGGCAGTTCGGCGAAGTCGTCGGTGACGAGGGCGATCGCCTGCCGGGCGGAGAGCCGCTCACCCATGGGGCAGCGCCCGCTTCATGATCTTCCCCATGTCGTTGCGGGGCAGGGAGTCCAGGAGCCGGACGGCACGGGGCCGTTTGTGCGGGGCGAGCCGGCGGGCGACATGATCGGCCAGCTCTCCGGCGCCGGGCGGGGACTGCGGATCGGTCGGGACGATCCAGGCGACGATCCGCTCCCCGAGGTCGGCGTCCGGCTCCCCGGTGACGGCGGCCTCGCGCACGGCGGGGTGTTCGAGGAGAGCGTTCTCGATCTCACCGGCGCCGATCTTGTAACCACCGCTCTTGATCAGGTCGGTGGCCTTCCGGCCGACGATGCGGACGTAGCCGTCCGGGTCGCGCACCGCCATGTCCCCGGTGCGGAAGAAGCCGTCGGCGGTGAAGGCGGCGGCCGTCGCGTCGGGCCGGTTCAGGTACTCGGTGAACAGGTTCGGCCCGCGCACCTGGATCTCGCCGACCGTCTCCCCGTCGTACGCCGTGATCGCCGTACCGTCCTCCTCCACCAGCCGCAGCTCGACGCCCGGCAGCGGAACGCCGACCGTCCCCGCGCGGGCCTCCCCGTCGGCCCGCACGCTGGTGTTCATCAGCGTCTCCGTCATGCCGTACCGCTCGATCACCCGGCGTCCGGTCGCCGCGGCGATCCGCTCGTGGTCGTGCACGGGCAGCGCGGCGGACCCGGAGACCAGCAGCCGCGCGCCCGAGAGCGCCTTGGCCAGCTCCGGATCGCCGGGCAGTGCCTCCGCGATCCGGTGGTACATGGTGGGTACCCCGAAGAACATGGTCGCCCCGCCGTTCAGCTCGCGGGCCACGCCCCCGGTCGTGAACCTCCCCAGATGCCGCACGGTCCCGCCCCGCCGCAGCGGCCCGAGGATGCCCAGCACCAGCCCGTGCACATGGAACAGCGGCAGCCCCTGCACCAGCACGTCCGCGCCCGTCCACTGCCAGGCGTCGGCGAGTGCGTCCAGGGTGGCCGCGAGGGCCCGGCGCGGAATGACCGCACCCTTGGGCGGCCCGGTGGTGCCGGAGGTGTAGACGACGAAGGCCGGGTCGCCGTCGCCGGCGCCGCGGTCCCCGGGAAGGGGACCGGGAACGGCACCGGTGCCGCGTACGTCGACGTCGGCGCGCTCCAGGCCGGCCAGTGCGGAGGGCAGTTCCTCCCCGGGCCCGGCCAGCACCAGCGACGGCGCGCTGTCGGCCAGGATGTGCCCGAGCTCCTTCTCGCCCGACTGCGGGTTGAGCGGCACGGCGGCCACGCCGGCCAGCAGCGTGCCCACCACCGCGACGGCCGTCTCCAGCGTCGGAGTGGCCCACACGGCGACCCGCGTCCGGCCGCGCACCCGCCCACCGACGGCCCCGGCCGCCGCCGCGAGCTCCGCATACGTCAGCGACCGGTCATCGAACCGCAGGGCGACTCGCTCGCCGGGATCGCCCGTCAGGGCGGGAAAGAGGGAGGACACGCGGCGGACTCCTTGCGACTCTCGACGGCTTGCGGACCTGCTGGGAACGATGCTGCCGGGGACGGCCCCTCCGTTCCTACCCCACGCCCGGCGAGATCCGTCACCGCCCGGACTTGATGCCGGTCACAGGTGTTTCGAAGGCCGCGGCGGTTGTTGGCCTGCGATCCCTCGATCCGCCCGAACCGCCGTACGCAGCCCGAACCACCGTACGCAGAGGGAGCCCGCCGTGTCCCGTGTCGCACTCGCCACCTACGACCACGGCGCGCAGCCGGGCGGTGCGCGAAGGTGACGCGGCTCGCCGATCCGGCCGACGTGTTGCGCCGGAACACCGACAGGCGGTACCTCGGCCGGCGAACCGGGCGCCGGCCCCGAAGGCCGGCTCGACGACGAACTACGGCTCGCTGATCCGGGTCCGCTGCAACAGGCCCCAGGTGAACTCGGCGGTCACCTCTCGCCGTACACCTCGCGCGTCGGGGGCGGTGAACGCCAGGCCCCAGCGGGTGGGGGCGGTGCCCTCCAGGGGGCGGGCGGGGGCGAAGGCCCGGGCGGCCTCGTCGACCGTGCAGGACCAGGGAGTGAGGTCCTCGACGGTCCGCAGATCCGGGGCCTTGGCGTCCGGGGCGCGGACCAGCCACTCGTTCCAGACCTGCCCGTTCGCCCCGACCAGCACCTCGAAGCGCAGGCCGGGCCAGAGGGGGAGCGGCCACTGCCGGGCCTCGCAGTCCAGGTCGCCGACGCGGCGGGCGGTCGCCGACTCCGGCTCGCCGAGGATCGAGCGGTACCTCGAGGCGGCCGCGCGGGCCCGGGGGGAGTGCAGCATCGCCTGCCAGCGCTTGTTGGCCTCCCGCATCCCGGCGATGGAGACGCCCAGCTCGTGGCGGGCGTCCTCCACCAGGTCCGGATTGTGGTCGGCCATGCGGCGCAGCAGCACCAGCTGGAAGTCGAGCGGGGTGAAGGGGCTAGCGGGGTGCCCGGGGCGCTTTCCGGAGGGCGTCGGCATGGCATCCATCGTCGCTCACCCGGGCCGCGTCCACCCGGGCCGCGTCCACCCGGGCCGCGTCCACCCGGCCCCCGCCGGGTCGGCGGCCGTCCGGCAGGAACAGCACCGAGTTGACGTAGCGAGGGCCGCGGAAGGGCAGCACCCGGCGCAGCAGGCCGTGCTGGGCGACGTGCGCCGTCCGCGCCTGGTGTTCCGCCAGCGGGAAGGAGGCCAGCGGGAGCCAGTCGGCGCCCGGCAGCACCCAGCCCGCGTAACCCAGCAGCTCCAGGTACCGCACCACCGGCCCGACCGGCTGGATACGGGTCTCCAGCTCGACGAAGAGGGCCGGGCGGTCGCGGGCCAGCAGACCGGTCGCGCCGCGCAGCACCGCCAGCTCGCTGCCGTCCACGTCGACCTTGACGAAACCGACCTCGCGCAGCCCCAGGTCGTCGAGGGCGACGCGCTCGACCGGCAGTGCGCGGGCGTGGATGTCCCGCCGGACCAGCGAGGACACGCCCCGGTCGCCCGCGTCGTCCGGCGGCAGCCACAGGCGGGCGGGGCCGGGCCGGTCGGCCGCGGCGGCCTGGATCACCCGCACGTTCGCCGGCGTCGCCGCGGCCAGCAGCCGCGCCAGGTGCGGCACCGGTTCCACGGTCACCACCCGGCGGGCGCGGGCCGCCAGGCGGTGCGTCCACGGGCCGTACCAGCCGCCCACGTCCACCGCCGTACCGCAGTCCGGCGGGCACAGCTCGCCCAGCCGCGCCAGCTCCGGTTCAAAGCGCGGGTACACCGCCCGGGCGGCCGCGGCCACCAGGCGGGCGGGCAGCAGCGGGGCCAGCCGGGCGGCCAGGGTGGGTGGTCGGTTCATCGGGCCATCCGCTTCAGGAGCTCCTCGTGCTCGTCGTCCGGGACCTGCTCCCCGGACGCCGGCAGCAACTGCGGGATGCCGTCGACGATCGGGTAGCGGCGGCGCAGCCTCGGGTTGTAGAGCGCCTCCTCGGACAGCAGGTGCAGCGGGCCCTTGTCGAGCGGGCAGGCCAGGATCTTCAGCAACGGGTCGTCGGGGTTCATGGGGGGTGTCGACTCCTTGGCACCGTCGGGAGGTCGGGGAGCGGTGTCGTGCTTGGGCATGGCCAGCAGCACGGCCACCGCCAGGGCCGTGCCCGTGATGCGCAGGGCCAGCCGCAGCGGGTGGTGCGGCAGCGCCTCGCCGAACGCCAGCGTGCCGAGCACCGCCGTGAACAGGCACGTCACGGTCGTGCAGACGGGCACGATCAGCGAGGCCCGGCAGCGCTGCAGCGCCGCCTGCGACATGACGAGGCCGAACGCGCCGGTGAACAGCAGCAGATACGGGTACGGGGAGCGCAGCACGCCCGCCACCACGCCGCCCGGACCGTCCCCGGCGCTCAGACGGCCGGAGACGCCCTTGACGGCGAGCGAGCTGACCCCGTAGAGCAGCCCCACCGCCACGCCGTACTCGACACCGGTGGCCGGCCGGCGGTGCCGGTGCCCGGTGCGGCGCTCGGTGGCCCGGTACAGCGCGACGCCGCCCCACAGCGACGGCACGCACACCAGCAGCACCAGCGGATACGGGGCGTCCCGGCCCACGGTGTCGGAGTGCTGGTCCAGCGACAGCACCACCATCAGCAGCGCCAACAGGATCGCGCCGAGCGCGTACCGTTCCCGGCCGGTGGTCTCCTCGCCCAGCAGCCGCGCGGACAGCAGCACGAGCAGCACCAGACCGGAGACGAAGATGCCCTGCGCGGCGGCGATCGGCAGCGTCCGGTAGACGACGAGCTGCGCCCCGAAACCGGCCGCCAGGGCCAGCGACCCGCCGATCCACAGCGGGCTGCCCAGCACCATCCGCAGCAGCCGCAGCGGCCGCCGCACGGACACCTCGGGCAGTGCGGCAAGGGCCCGTTTCTCCAGCACGAACCCGGTGCTGTACAGCACGTTCGCCAGCAGTGCCGCGGCCACTCCCCACCACACGGCGCTACGTCCTTCGCGCGTGCAGCAGCAGGATGGAGGCGAGGGAGGCTCTGGCGCAGGCCAGCCGGTCCAGCCTCCGCAGTGCACGCGGTACGCCGTGGAAGGGGGCGCCCGTGAGCCCCATGACCTCGAATCCGGCCGCGGCCACGAACTCCCTGAGCGCGCGGGCCGTGTACAGCCGCAGGTGACCCACGACCTGCGTGCCCGGGCGGCCGTGGATCGCCCGCAGGCTGACCTCGGAGAACACCGGCTGGACCCCGGCCAGGAGCAGCGCGCGGTTGTACCAGGCGGCCAGGTTCGGGGTGGAGAGCATGAGATGGCCTCCCGGGCGCAGCACACGGCGGATCTCGTCCAGGGCCGCGTCGGGGTCGACGAGGTGCTCGATCACCTCGCTGAACAGCACCGCGTCGGCGCATGCGGTCCGCAACGGCAGCCCGCCGCCGGTGAGTTCGCCGCGCACCGCGTACGGCAGCCTGGGCTGGGCGCGCCGCAGCGCGTCCTGGGACCAGTCGACGCCGACGATGCGGTGGCCGGAGAGCAGCGGGGCGGCGGTGGCGGCCGCGGTGCCGTCGCCGCAGCCGATGTCGAGGACGGTGCGCACCCCGTCGGTGGCCGGGCCCAGGACGCCGGCGAGGAGCCGGGCCTGGCGCAGGCTGCGTGGGGTGCCGGAGGCGACGGGGACGGCCGGGTCCTCGTAGAAGTCGCGCAGTTCCCGGCGCACCGGGGCGGTGGTGGTCATGGCATGCCCTTCCGCGTGGGTGGCGTCTCCTCGCCTGTCGCCGGTGTGCCCTCCTGCGTCAGGTGCAGGTAGTGCTCGAACAGGTCGCGCAGATGGGCGCCGTCGCCCTGGCCGAGCAGGGTGCGGGACCAGCGCAGGGCCAGGTGGAGCCGGCCGGCCGTGGAGGCGGTGGTGACGGTCAGGCCGCGCGGCATCCGGGCCGGGGCCGAGAACCACACGGCGTGTGCCCGCCCCGCCTCCTCGCCGAAGTCCAGCGGGTAGGGGACGCGCCCGATGTTGCTGAGCAGCGTGGTGGACGTCCAGGGCGCGGCGGCCCGGCGCAGTCCCCGGGTGAGGGCGGCCCGTACGCCCACCGGCGCCCAGCGGGTGGTGAGCAGGGCCGCGCCGTGGCCGAGCTGGGGGCGCGGCAGGGACTTCAGGGCGCGGGTGCGCAGCGCCGTGCGGCGCAGCAGGCCGGGAATGTCGTCCGCGGTCAACTCACCTGGTGCGAAGGGGACTTCGACGAGGCGGGTGCCGTTGCCGATGGGCATGGTGTGATCGCGGGGGCGGTCGTCCACGGGCATCGTGATACGCATCGGGCGGGGGCGGGCGCCGTGCTCCCGGTTCCAGTGCGCGATCGTCAGCGCGGTGCCGGCCATGAGCTGGTCGTTGACGGTGTAGGGGGCGCCCCTGGGGCGGTGCGGGAGGGCGAGTTCGGCGACCAGCACGCCGTTGCCGGGGGAGGGCTCAGGGGTGCCGGGGGCGACCCGGGCGGGCGGGGCCCAGGTGGAGGGGGTGGCCGGCTGCTCCTGGGGGGCCTCGGGGGGCCGGGTGGGGGGTGCCGCCGGGGAGTTGTCCCGGCCGCCGTACACCTCGGCCGCGGTCGCCAGCACGCGAAGGCAGGCGGGGCCGTCGAGGGCGGTGTGGTTGATGGTGAGGAAGAGCACCGTGCCGGGCGGGCAATCCGAGTCGCCGCCCGCCGCCCGGTTCGCGGTGACCACCTCCAGCCGCACCGGCGGTGCGGCCGTCAGCGGCGGTGCGAAGTCCAGGGCCCGCTGCCTGGCGTGCTTCAGCGCGTCCCGGTCCGGCGGCGGGAAACTCACCGCCTCCACGTCCGGCTCGGGGGTCAGCTCCCACTCGTAGCCGCGGCTGTACCAGGGCCGCGGGGCCTGGCGCATGAGGATGCGCGGGTGGCGGTGCAGGGCCTCGGCGAAGGCCGCCCGCAGCCGGGGCGGGTCCAGCGGGCCCGGGAGGCGGACCTCGATGTGGACCGTCTCCGGTTCCGCCTCCTGCAGGCAGTGCCGGGCCACCTCGTCCACCACCGGGAACGGAATGCGCACCGGCCGCCGCGAGGGACCGCCGGCGCGGTGTTCCAGCGCGGTCACCGGCCCTCCTCCCGCGTCCCCCCGGTGTCCTCCGGCTCGCCGGCCGGTGCCGCCCGGAGCCCGGAGCCGGGGCCCGTACGCCCGGAGCCGGGGCCCGTACGCCCGGGTCCGGGGACCAGGGCCCCGGACCCGGGGTTCGGCGACGGGGGTTCGCGGCCGGGGAGCCCGGAGTCACGCCCAAGGGGTGCGGAGCCGAGGGACGAGGTCCCGGGGCCGGGGCCAGGAGGCCCGGAGCGCGGGCTCGGAGCCTCGGGGTCCGGGCTCGGAGTCCCCGGGTCCGCGCTCCCGGAGCCGGGGCTCGGGGAGTCGTGGCCGGGGCGTGGCGGCCAGGGCGGCTCCGGGGCCGGCGGGGCGGCGGCCGGTCGGTGTGGCAACGGCCGGGCCGCGGCCTGCGGCGCCGGTCCGGCGGCCGCCGGTGGCGGTACGGCGGCCGGCCCAGGCTCATCGGGTCCGCGCCCGGGTTCCCCCGGCTCCGGAACCGGCTCCCGGACGCTCACCAGACCCGCGAACAGCCCGGTCAGAGCCAGCAGTTGGGCCGCGTGCCCGAACGCCCCCGCGCCCGCGGCCGCCGGTTCACCGGCGCCCGTGGCCGCCGCGATCCCCGCCCCCGCGAGGGCGGCGAAGGCGATCGGCACCAGCAGCCTGTGCCGGCGGTCCGCCAGCAGGGCCAGCGCCGGCACCAGCAGTGCCGGCCACCCTGCGATCACCACGCCCACCAGTGTCAACGCCACCGTGCCGAGCCACAGACCGGGCGGCGGCGGGACCGGCTGCGGCGCATCGGGGTTGGGCTCGCGCCGGCGCCGAAGGGCCAGGCCCACCAGGGCGGCCAGCGCCACCCCGCTGCCGATCAGGCCGCCCTCGTACGTCGTCGCGGGCTCGTACGACAGCCTCACCGTGCCGCCCTGCCCGGCCGGAACCCGCCACCCCTGCTGCCAGCCGTCCAGACGCACCGGCGACAGCTCCCTGCCGTTCAGCGTGGCCCTCCAGCCGTCGTTGTAGTTCTCGTACGTCGTCAGGTACACGGCCGCGCCCGAACCGACGCTCACCTCGCGCCGGTCGCCCAGCCAGTCCCGTATCCGCAGCTCGCGACCCGCAGCGGCGGCGGGCGCCACCGTCCCGCGGGTGAGCGTCACATCGGTCAGCGCGAGCGGACCGGCGTCGCCGCCCTCCAGGGTGTGCGTGCCGGAGCCCAGTTCCAGTAAGGGAGCCGACCGCCCCTCCCGGCACAGCGTCACGTCCACCGCCCGGCGCTGCACCAGGTCCCGTACCGTCCCCTTCACGGCCGTCCCGTACAGCTCTCCGTCGACGGCCACCACCGGGCCCCTGCCGCACGGCAGCGAGAACGTCCTCGACGCGGGCGGCTGCGGAGTGCGGTACTGGTCCAGCGCCGGGACGTACGCCTCGCTGAGGCCCACCGGCAGTTGCAGGTCGTCGTCGGCGACCGGGTTGTGCAGGGTCAGCGGGGCCGTCCGGGTGACCGTGATGTCCAGCCGGTCGGTGGTGATCGGGTCAAAGCGGACCACGCCGTTCACGTCGACGCCCGCGGTCGTCGCCCCGTCCGGGGAGCTGATGTCCACCTGCACGGCCCGGGTGGACAGCCCGCCCGCGGGGGCCAGCACGATCTCGCCCACCGGCTGCCTGCCCTGCCAGCGCAGATGGATCGTGGGCCGGTCGCCGGCGATCCACGCGGTGGTCAGGTCGCCGTCGGTGAGGTTGCGCGCCGACAGACCCGCGCCGAGCGCCGCCGTGGAGTCGGCCGTGGCGACGACCCGGTCCAACTGCCCGGGGGCCACCTCGTAGAGCAGCTCGTCGAGTTGCTCGCCCGGTACCGGGACCGCGCTCGCCGTAACCTCGTACGTCCCCGCCGTGCCCGTCGTGAAGCGACGGTGCAGACCGGTCTCGCTGCCCGCCGGGGACAGGCCGGTCGGGTCGGGGGTGCGGTGCAGCGAGACGATCCCGGCGGCGGCGTCGGAGCCGTCCGCGTCCGTGGGCAGCCGCAGCAGCCGGGTCACCCGGACGTGCGGCAGGGCGATCTCGGAGAAGCCCGCGCCGGTGAGACCGGCGTGGCGGGCCACCGAGTCGACGACGGTCAGTTTCATCCACGTCGTCGCGCCCGCCGGCGACCTGACGGTCTGGGTCATGCCGTCGGGCCGCAGGAAGCTGGTCGCCGAGCCCCGCCCGGTCTCCACCCGCACCCTCGTGGCCGCCGACCTCGCGCCCTGCTGCGGCAGCGGGGTCACCTCGATCGACGACGGCATGTCGTACGTGCCCGTGAAGGCGATCCGCAGCCACTGCCCGTCGGCCGAGCCCGGCGCTCCTGCCGCCCATGCCGTGTCCGGGTCGCCGTCGAAGGCGTTCACCGGGTCGTACTGGGGCAGGTGGAAGAGCCAGTTGCCGGACGAGGACGCCGTCACCGAGCGGGCGCCGCGCAACTCGGCGACCGTCTGGTGGCCGAGGCCCCCCGCGGGCAGGATCTGGCGCGGCGGCCGGCCCGCGTCCTGCACGGCGTCCGGCGCGTTCCGCTCGCCCTTCGTGTACGTGTACGAGGTGTTGGCGCCGACCAGCCCGAACCGTGTGTCCGCGCGCCGCAGTCCGTCCCCGACGACCTGGAGTCCGGGGGAGCCGAGCCCGGGATGGCCGTCGCCGGTCAGCACGGTCGCCCGGCCGCGCAGCCCGGCCGCGAGCGGCAGCAGCGACTCGGGCCCGCCGGAGACGACGGCGGTGTCCGCGACCGGCAGCAGATGCGCCTGCCCCGGCCGGGGCACGTCCGGGCTCACCGGCTCGTAGATCTCCACCGCCCGCTGCCGCGGGTAGAGGCCCTCCACCTGGAGCGGGGTGCCGTGCGCGATCCGGCCGCCCGTCATGACCGGACCGAAGCCGGTCACCCGCCGGTAGCCGGACTGCTCCAGGGTGCGTTTGACGGTCGTGGTCGGCACCTGGCCGATCTGGTCGGGGTCGAGGTCGTTGCGGACCACGAGGTAGTGGACACCGGCCCGGCTGAGGTAGTCGGCGAGCCCGGGTACCTCGCCCCCGCTCGTCAGCGCCTGCTCGACGGCGTCCATGGCGCGCCGGTTGCCGGGGGTGCCGAAGGGCACGTAGTCCCGTTGTGCCCAGCGGGACTTCGCGAGCACGTCCAGGGGCTGGTCGATGGGCGAGCCCCAGGTGTAGAGGCCGTGCGCGGTGGCGGGGACGACCAGGGCGCGGGAGTCGGGGGAGTACGTGTGCAGCCAGTCGGCCGTGGCCGTCCAGTACTCGGGGAGCCGCTGGAAGGAACCGGGGTTGAGGATCGAGCCGTTGAGGTACGGCCAGGCGAGGCCGGGGACGACCAGAACGGCCGCGAGCAGCGGGGCCAGCCGGCGGCCCCGCACCGGACGGGCGCCCCGGTCCTCGGCCGCCACGCCCACGAGGTGCGCGAGACCGAGCACGAGGGCCAGCGCGAGGCCCGGCTGGAACTTGTAGATGTTGCGGAAGGGGACCAGCGGGCCGTTCAGCCAGTCCTGCACCACCCCGTGGAAGGGACCGCCGAACGCGCCGCCGTACCCGGCGAGCAGCACCGTCGCGACCGTCAGCACGGTCAGTACCAGCCACCGCCGCTCCGGCATGTCCCGCCGCGCCAGGCCCGCAAGCCCCAGTCCCGCCGCGAGCGCCGAGCAGACGATCACGGCCACGGAGGCCGCCACCGTCCAGCCCGCCGGCAGCCAGGCCTGCCCGAAGTGCAGATACGCCACCCAGTTCCCGGCGCCGCGCAGTGCCTCCGTGGCCGACATGGTGGCCGTGGTGGTCTGCGAGGTCTCCACGTAGGGAAGGAAGTTCTCGCCGTAGACGCCGAGCAGCAGCAGCGGTATCCACCACCAGGCCGTGGCCACGACGACACCCGGCACCCACCAGGCGATCAGCCTGCGCCGGCGCGGCCCGGGCGGCCGGGAGAGCAGATACAGGCCGGCCGGGAGCAGGGAGGCGAGGGTCGCGGCCGCGTTGACGCCGCCCATGAACGGCACCAGCAGCGCCGAGCGCAGGGCCGCGACCCGGGCGGCGTACCGCTCGTCCGTCAGCGGCAGCAGCACCCATGGCAGCAGCGCACCGGGCAGCGCGGCCGCCGACGTCGATCCGACGACGATCGTGAACACCGGCCACAGCGCGTACGCCACCGCCGCGAGCAGCCGGGAGGCGCCGCTGCCCACGCGCAGCCGCTCGGCGAGCCGCAGCGCGCCCCAGAAGGCGACCGACACGATGACCGACAGCCACAGCCGCTCGGCGAGCCACACGGGCAACCGGATCGCGTGGGCGAGCCAGTAGAACGGCAGCATCGGCCAGAGGTAGCCGACGTACTGGTCCTGGATGCCGCCGAAGGAGCCCCGGTCGTGCCACAACTGGCCCAGGTCGGAGAGGAACTGCCCGGGGTCGGCCGTCACGCCGAGCTTGGTGTCGAAGGTCTGCCGGCCCGGGTGCACCGCGAGCAGCAGCACGAACACCACGGTCCAGAACCCCAGCAGCCAGCGCCGCGGCCGAGGGCCCTCCGGCGGTCCCGAACGGGCCGCGGTGGTGGGGACGTCTGCCGGGGGAGGAGCCTGGATGGTGGTTGTCATCGGGGACACCGCCGCAGGATGAGGAGGAGGTTCCAGGTGGCGAACTCGCGCAGGCCCGGCGCCCTGACGACGGCCCGGGCGAGGAACGGCCAGTAGCGGGAGCGCGCCGAGACGACCGTGACGTCGCCGCGGGCGCGCACCTGCCGCAGGGTCGGCCCGATGTGCACGGCGAACAGGTTCTCGCCGAGGCTGTGCTTGGCGGGCCGGCCGGTACGGCGCTCGTAGCGGACGCGTGCCCGGTCGGCGCCGAGGTAGTGCCAGGGCGCCCACTCGTGCCCGCCCCACGGGGAGAGCCAGTTGGTGAACGACACGTAGATCAGCCCGCCGGGCCGGGTCACCCGGGTCAGCTCGCTGAGGAAGGTCTGCGGGTCGGCCACGTGCTCCAGGACGTTGGAGGAGAAGGTGACGTCGGCGACCGCGTCCGACAGCGGCAGCAGATACCCGTCGGCGACCACCGTCCCGTCGGGCGGCCGGGCGCCCAGCTCCCGAACGTCCGGTTCGAACAGGTAGGCGTCGGCGCCGCGCCTGCGGAACTCCGCGGTGAAGTGGCCGCTGCCGCCGCCCACGTCCAGCACCGTGCGGCCGGCGAGCGGGCCGTCGCAGGCCTCGATCTGGTCGGCGGCGTCCCTGGCCAGCAGGGCGTAGCAGGCGTCGGGGTCGTCCTGCTCGTGCAGGAAGGCACGGAAGAGGGCCACCGACCGGCGTATCGAGGGGTCCTTCGGGCCGGTGCCGGGACGCCCCTGCCCGGTCATGGCGCCCAGCTCCTCACCGCCTCGGCGGCCACCGCGCGGAACTGCCGCACGGTGCGGTGCCAGCGGTAACGGGCGGCGCGGTCGCGGGCCGCCTTGCCCATGAGCTCGCGACGGTGCCCGGACAGCGCCAGGGTGCACCAGGCCGCGGCGAAGGAGGACTCGCCGCGGGCCAGCACGCCCGTCTCGCCGTCCACCACCGAGTCCCTCAGGCCCGGCACGTCGAAGGCGATCGCCGGGGTCTCGCGGGCCGCCGCCTCGGTCACCACCAGGCCCCAGCCCTCCACCGCGGAGGGGTGCAGCAGCAGCCACGCCGCGCACAGCAGGCGGTGCTTGTCGGCCTCGGAGACATGACCGGTGAACTCCACCTCCGGACCGGCGAGCCGCTCCAGACGGGCGCGCTCGGGCCCGTCGCCGACGACCAGCAGCCGGCCGCCGGTGACCGGGCGCACCCGCTCCCACAGCCTGAGCAGCAGGTCGATCCGCTTGTACTCCACCAGCCGGCCCACCGCCACGAACAGCGGCTCGGGCGAGCGCTCTTCGCGCGGGCCCGGCTCCGCCACGCCGTTGTGCACCACGCGGATGCGCTCCCGTTCGACGCCGATGGCGCGCAGCGCGTGGGCCGTGGACGGGGAGACCGCGACCAGCAGACTCCGCCGCTGCACACCGGTCAGCGCCCAGTGTTCGAGTCTTCGGCCGATCCGGGCGGCCGGGGCGAGCGGCCCGCCGAACCGCATCCTCCACAGGTCGGTGTGCACGTGGTTGACCAGGCACAGGGTGGGGCCGTGGTGCCACAGCGGCGCCAGGTACGGCATCCCGTCGCAGACCTCGACCAGCAGGTCGCTCTCACCGACCTGGCGGGCGAAGGCGGAGCGGGCGCGCAGGTAGTGGCCGTAGGAGCCGCCCGCGGAGACCACCCGGTAGTCGCGGTAGGACGCGGGGCCGCCGCACAGCAGGGTGACCTGGTGGCCGAGCCGGGTCAGTCCGTCGGCGAGCCGGTCGACCAGCAGCTCGGAACCGCCGGCGGCCGGATTGCCGAGGTCCCGGTGGGCGAGGAAGACGATCCGGCGCGGCTGTGGGGGGAGCGCCGGGTGGTGCTGCACGCCCCTGGGGAGCGTGGCGCGCAGCGAGAAGGGCACGTGCTGGGGCATGGGTGCTCCAACTCGTCTCGGGGTGCGGAAATCTGGGGGGGGGAAACTCGGCGGAAGGGCGGACTCCGCGTCGGGAACCCGTGCGGAACCCGGTGTCTCGATGTGGGGGGAGTCTTTCTGTGCGGAGCCTGGGCTCTGTCTGCGTGTGGGGTGTGGGCGGGGTGTGGGCGGGTTGTGCTGGGGTGGGGGTGGACAGTTTTCGCCCAGCCGTTCGCCACGGCTACTCACCGGGGTGACAATTTCGGGGGTTATTAGATCTGACGTATCGTCACATCGTGAGGGCCGGTGTGGGTGTTCCGGTCGTTTCGGGACGCCTGCGTCCGCGTACCACCAAAACGCCCCCCACCGCCGCGAGGACGAGTCCGGTCACGGCGGCCGTGATCGGCAACGTCAGCCCCACCAGGCGCAGACGGCCGCTCTCCTGCCTCGCCTGCCGCACCTGGTCCTTCTGGGTGGCCGTGGTGAACCCCAGCTTCGGCGCGTCCAGCAGCACCACCGCGTCCCTCCCCGTCCCCGGCGCGCGCAGGGTGCGCCGCGGACCCACCTGGGCGTAGATCACCCGGCCGGTGCGCTGGTCCACGACCAGCTCGATGCCGTGGTTGGAGTACCACTCCTCGGCCTGCACCTGGGGCCGGCGCGGCTCGTCGACCACGGTGCCGGGCACCAGCCGGGTGCCGATCCTCGTCGGGGGGACCGTGCCGGTGAAGCGGTAACCGGTGTAGCCCTGGACCTTCTTCGTGCCCGCGTAGTGCAGCACGACCGTCGAGCCCAGGGAGTTGTCCCACCATTGATAGGAGTGTTTACGCACGTCGAAGGGGAACTTCAGATAGGCGTCGCCCTCGAAGTACGGGTTCTCCCGGCAGCAGTGCACCGGCTTGTTGGTCCTCCGGTCCGTCACCCAGCGGTTGGCGAAGAACTCCAGCGCGTCGTGCGGATCGGCCGCCGGCAGCGTCCTGTCCGTGTCGACCGTCGTCGTCACGTCCCACACGGCGTCCCCGCTGCGCTCACTGTCCTCGACGTCCCCGCGCACCTGCTGGGTGACCGTGATCCGCTGACCGCGCAGGGTCCGGATCGCGTCGGTGTCGAAGTAGCTGCCGGTACCGGTGTAGACGGCGGTCGTGTCGATGTCGATCGGGTTCACGGCGGCCCGCGGTGTCACGTACCAGGCCAGCATCGGGGCCAGGACCAGCAGGAACGTGCCGAGGCCCAGCAGGATGAGGGAGAGAGGTGAGGCAGTACGGCGCATCCGGCACTCCAGAATCCGGGGAGGAAAGTGCGCGTGCGGTGTGAGGCGGGAACCGTAGGCGCCCCTTGACGGAGTGTCAATGTCCTGCCGACACTGGCTGACGACAGCAGGGGTGGGATGCCGGGTGGGGCGACCGCCGGAGCGATTCCGGACCGGTTCGCCGGACAGAGAGGCTGACCCTGCGATGTCCAGACTGCTCGCCGCCGCGCTCACCGCCGCCGTCTGCGCCGCGCTCGCCGTGGCCGCCGCCCTCGGCGTCGTCGCGCTGCTCGACGCCCGCCCCGACCAGCCGAACACCCCCTTGATCACCTACGAGCAAGCAGGCCAGGGGAGTTGACCCGTGCCCGCCACTCCCCCGGCCGCCGTCCCCACCCGGTCGGCCTGGCACGACGTACCCCGCCTCCAGGTCCGCCGTTTCGCGGCGATCGCCTTGGCCGAGGCTCCCGGGCTCGCCGAGGAGATCCTGCGGGAGATCCGCCGCGAGTACCCGCACCTGCCCGTCGTCCTCGACGAGAGCGGCGAGCCCCTGGCGCTCGTCGGCATCCGCCGTGCGATCGAGGTGTTCGTCCGGCACCTGGAGAACGCGGAGGACCTGACGGGCCGCCTCACGGCCCCGCCGGGCGTCTTCCACGAGTTCGGCCGCGGCGAGGGACTGCACGGCCGCAGCCTCGACTCGCTCCAGGCGGTCTACCGCATGGGCGTCCGCCTGGCCTGGCGGCGCTTCGCCGACATCGGCCAGCGTGTGCAGATCCCGCCGCCCGCGATGTACGAGCTGGTCGACGCCGGCTACGAGTACCTGGACGGGCTGGTCGACCAGTCCGTACGCGGCTACGCCGAGGCCGCCGCCCGGCAGGCCGGGGAGCGGCTGCGGCTGCAGCGCCGGCTGATGGAGCTGCTGCTCGCCGAACGGCGCCGGGGCGATGCCGCCGACGCGCTCGCCGAGCGGGCGGCCCGGATCGGCTGGCCGCTGCCCGGCAGGGTCGCCGTCGGCGTGCTGCTGCGCCCGGCGCGCGAGGCGGTCGCGCCCGCGGTGGGCCAGGGGGTGCTGCTCGACATGGAGTACGAGCAGCCCCGCATGGTCGTGCCCGATCCGGCCGCCGCCGGCCGCCCCGAGCTGCTGCACCGGGCGCTGACCGGCTGGGCCGGGGCGATCGGGCCACCGGTCGCGCTCACCGACGCCGCGAAGTCGCTGCGCTGGGCGCAGGCGGCGGTGGGGCTGATGGAGCGGGGGCTGCTGCCGGCCGGGGAGGTGCTGTACTGCACCGAGCACACCCAGGCGCTGGTGCTGCTGCAGCCGGAGGAGCTGATCGACGACCTGGCGCTGCGCTGCCTGGCCCCTCTGTCCCACTGCGGCCCCACACACGGGCGGCGGCTTGCGGAAACGTTACTTGCCTGGCTGGAGACCAGAGGCGGGGCGCCGGAGGTGGCCGCGCGGCTGGGCGTCCATCCGCAGACGGTGCGGTACCGATTACGGCAGATACGCGAGCTGTGGGGCGACGAGATCGACGACCCGGACCGCCGCTTCGAACTCGAACTGGTGCTGCGGGCCCAGCGGCTGCGCGGAGAACTGGGGGATCCTGGAGCACGGCGATAGAGGGACGGCGGATCACGGATCACGGATCGCGGGCCACGGACGGCGGATCACGGATCACGGACCAAGGATCACGAACCGCGGACGGCAGCGGGCACCGGCCTGTTCCCACCCATTGCCCGCGCCACCCACTATGACTAGCCTGTGTTCGTCATGCCGACCGCCTGTTGAAATTTCGAACATGGCCTAGATCCAGGGAGGGGGCCGGTCGTGGGACGCCTCGTACCCGCCGTGACCCGGGCTCTCGACATACTCGAGCTCTTCCTCGACGGGGACGGGACGCTCTCCGCCCCCGACATCGTGCGCAGGCTGCAACTGCCGCGCACGACGGTCCACGAGCTGGTCACCACGCTCGCCGCCCGCCAGTACCTCGTCCCCGTGACCGGCCAGCCCGGACGCTACCGGCTCGGCGTACGCCCGTACCAGCTCGGCAGCCGCTACGCCGAGCAGCTCGACCTCGCCGCCGAGGGTCAGCAGGTCGCCCGCTCGGTCGCGGAGACCTGCGACGAGACCGTGCACGTGGCGATCCTGGAGGACACCGACGTCATCTACATCGCCAAGGTCGACTCCACGCACGCGGTGCGCATGGTGTCCGCGGCCGGCCGCCGTCTCCCGGCCCACTGCACCTCGGTCGGCAAGATGCTGCTCGCGTCCCTGCCCGAGCAGGAACTCGCCGCGCGCCTCCCGGACGGCACCGAGCTGGTCGCGATGACCCCCAACAGCATCACCGACCCGGCCGCCCTGCGCGAGGCCCTGGCCGGGATCCGGCAGCGGGGCCTGGCGGTGGAGAGCCGCGAGTCCAACCCGGACGTCTCCTGCGTGGCCGCCCCGGTGCGCGACCGCACCGGACAGGTGGTCGCCGCCCTGTCCATCTCCGTGCCGATGATCCGCTGGAGCGAGGAGCGGCGGGCCGAGCTGGAGCAGCTCGCCGCGAAGGGCGCCGCAGAGCTGTCGGAGCGCCTGGGGCACCGGGGCGTGGCGTGACGGCGTACGAGGTGGCGGTCCGCGCACAGGCCTCGCTGGGCGAGGGCCCCACCTGGGATCCGGCGGCCGGCCGGCTGATCTGGGTCGACATCCTCTCCGCCCGCGTCCACACCTACGACCCGGCGTCCGGCCGCCGCACGGTGCGCACGACCGGGCAGCACGTGGGCGCGGCCAAGCCCCGCGCGGGCGGCGGACTGGTGCTGAACCTGAGGGACGGCGTGGGCCTGGTGGACCCCGGCGGCGCCTTCCGCTGGCTCCACCACGACCCGGTCCCCGGCCGCCGCGGCAACGACGCCGCCGTGGCGCCCGACGGCGCGCTGTGGACCGGCACCATGCGCTACGACGAGGCACCGGGCGGCGGCACCCTGACCCGGCTCACCGGCGACGGCTCGGCGCAGGTGGTCCTGACCGACGTGGCGGTGAGCAACGGCACCGGCTGGAGCCCCGACGGCCGACTGATGTACTACGTCGACTCACCGACCCGCCGTATCGACGTCCTCGACTTCGACGGCGAACGCGTCACCGGCAGACGCCCGCTGGCGCACGTGGAGGAGGGCGCGGGCTTCCCCGACGGCCTCACGGTCGACGCCGACGGCTGCGTCTGGGTGGCCCTGTGGGACGGCGGCGCGATCCGCCGCTACACGCCCGCCGGCACGCTGGACCGCGTGCTCGGCCTGCCCGTCCCCCGCCCCACGGCCTGTGCCTTCGGCGGCCCCGACCTCACCGACCTCTACGTCACAACGGCCCGCACGGGCCTGCCGGCACCGCACCCGCTGTCGGGATCGGTGCTGGTGGTGCCGGGGGCGGGGAACGGGCTGGCGCAGCCGGTGTTCAGGGGCTGACCCGGCCCTCCGTGCGGTCCAGTTCCTCCAGAATCTTGCGTTCGGCCGGGGTGAGCGGGGGGCCCGCCAGCGGGGGGAGGAGGGGGCCGTTGAGGACGTCGAGGAGGGTGTCGGGGCGCAGGAGGCGTTCCGGGCCGGTGCGCAGGCTGGTGACGTCCCACAGGGCGGCCGCCGCCCGGTAGGAGCCGGTGGCGGCCCGGGTCAGCCGGCGGGTGTAGGCCGTGACGAGACGGTCGGCCAGGCCCGGCCGCGCGCCGCGCGTGTCCGGGTACCAGACGTCCTGGCCGACGGCCGCCGCCCAGGCCGCGTCGACCGAGCGGGCGGTCCCGCGCTGCACCCGGCGGGCGAGGCCCGGAGCCGCCGCGCCGGCGCGCCGCAGCTCCCGGCCCAGCAGCTGCGCGCCGAGCGCGGCCACCGACATGCCCTGCCCGTAGGCCGGGTTGAAGGCGGCCACCGCGTCGCCGAGGGCGACGAAGCCCTCCGGCCACTGCCGGGTCTTCTCCAGGTAGCGGCGCACATTGCTGGTGCTGCGGCTGATGTGCACGCCGGTGAGGGGTTCGGCACCGGAGACGAGCCGGCCCACGATCGGGGACGGCAGGCCGAGGGCGTAGCGCAGGAAGCCTTCGGGGTCCGCCGGCGGCTCACCGCCGCGCGTGCCGGCGAGGCTCACCATCCAGCGGTCGTCCTCGATCGGCAGGACCATGCCGCTGCGGCCCGGTCCGGACCCGTACGGATCGGACTGCACCATCGTCAGCGGGAACTGCTCGGCCCCCGCCGGTGTGCGGTAGACGCGCGTGGCGTTGACCAGTCCGCAGTCCACGGTCCGCTCGTGCACCCCGGTGATCCCGAGGTCGCCCAGCCAGGTGACGATCCGTGTCCCGCGTCCGCTCGCGTCCACCACGAAGTCGGCGGCCAGCTCCGCCTCCCCGCCGGCGGCCACGATCCGGACGCCGCGCACCCGCCGCGCGTCCCCCACCAGCCCGACGGCCTGGGCCCTGCGGACCTGCACCCCGGTGTGGGCGAGCACGGCGGCCCGCACCGTCCAGTCCAGCAGCGCGCGGGTGCAGCTGAGCACGGCCGGCCCGTCGTGCCGCCAGCGGCGGAACCAGCCCTCGGGGGTGAGGGCCACCATGCCCCGGCCGAGCGGTATCTCCCGCGCGCCCGCGGCCAGCAGCCGCGACCGTATGCTCCCGCCGGGCACGAGGTCCTCCATGGCGGCCAGCCCCCCTGCCATCAGCAGATGGGCATGACGCCCCTGCGGCAGCCCTCTGCGGTGCTCCGGCCCGGCGGGCAGGTCGTCGCGGTCGAGTACGACCACGTCGTCCACGGCGGTGGACAGCGCCGCCGCGGCCAGCATGCCGGCCAGACCGGCACCGACGACGACAGCTCTACGGGCTCTACGGGGCATGGGGCTCCTCGGAGTCGGTCATGGGCTCAGCCATGGAAGGTCCTCACCGTTCCTTCTCGTACACCGGTTTCGGCGGGCGTGTGGAGCAGGGCCTGCGCCAGCTCCACCAGCCCGCCGGTCCCGGACACCTCCGTGGCATGGAGGCGGTACCCGCTCGGCGCCGGCAGCGGCTCCTCCCGTGCGGCGGCGCGGCGTGCGGCGTCGGCGAGCATGGCCGCCTCCGCCGCGATCCGGGCCTCGTGCGCAGTGCGGCCCGAACTCCGGGCGGCGGCCAGGGCCCGCTCGCGGACCCGGTCGTCGAAGTACGGGGCGAGCCCCAGCAGGGCGTCGTGGATGGACACCTCCCGCCAGTGCAGGCGTGAGGTGGGCAACTGCCACCAGGAACTGGGCGGCTTGGGCGCGGTCGACACGAACCGGACCCGCGACCACAGCGGCCCGAGCCTGCGGTAGTCCCGCAGGCTGCGCGCATGGGAGCGGGCGGCGGGCAGCAGCCGCGGCAGCACGAAGCCCGCCGAACACAGCAGCGCGCCCAGCGAGGCCATCGGCGGGGCGACCTTCGTGGACAGCACGTCCAGGTCGTGGCCCGCCCAACGTGCCACGACAGCCGTGTACTTGGTCAGCTGGAACCCCACCACGTCCAGCAGCGACCCGGCGAGGATCAGCCGCAGCCCGGCCCGCAGCAGGCCGGTGACCTCGCGGCTCCACTTGACGCACAGGGCGCACATCGTCAGGGTCGCCGCGCTGTGCCCGATCAGGTAGAGCAGGATCATCTCGCGCAGATACGGGGTGTTGGCGTAGTAGGTGTCGAGGTCGGTGAGCCGTTCGGTGCGGGCGTCGCCCAGCGCGAACAGCACGACGATGGCGACGACCAGCGGCGTGTACGCGGCGATGCTGCGCAGCACCATCCGCCTGACCCGCTCCCGTGGCCCGCCGCGCCAGTGGATCAGCAGGATGACCAGCGAGCAGCTGTACGCGGAGAGCATGCCGTAGGTCAGCGGGGCGCCGAAGTTGGGAATGCCGGTGAGGGCGTTGACGGCGGCCAGGGTCAGCGGAGCCGAGCAGACGAAGACGAGTGACCCGAGCACGATCGCCACACATGTGGACAGCGTCAGCGGGTTCCGCACGGCCGTACGCGGCCGGCGCAGCAGCACGGTGGCGGACAGCCCGAAGATCCCGGCCGCCAGATACACGACGAGATTCACGCCGGCCACCCCCGTCGGCGCCCCGGCCGCGCCGGCCGTCCCGCTGTCCGTGCGGCCTTCATGGTGTGCTCGTCGGGGTCGGGTTGCCGTGGGTGCCCTCGTGGGCGGGCCGTGCGGGCGCGGGCCCAGGCGCAGGCGCGGACGTGAATGCGGGTGCGGACGTGGGTGCGGGCGCGGCGAGTCTGTCCGCTATGCGGATCAGGGTGGACGGGCAGGGGGGACGGGCCGGCAGGCGGTCGGCCTCGGGGGTCAGGACGCGTGCGGGGCGTTCGCGGACGGCCGCGGTGATGACCGCGGCCCACGCGGCGGCTTCGGCATGGTCCCGGTCGCCGGTCGCCGCCAGCGCCGCTTCGTGGGTCCGCTCGTACAGGGCGCGGTCGAAGGATGCGTCCAGATAGCTGAGCGCGTTGTGGATGCTGGTCTGGCGCCACATCAGCCGGGTGGTGGGGGAGGCCCAGCGCGGCCGGGGCAGCCGCAGGGCGCGACGGGTGAGCAGGTCGTCCAGCTCGCGCTCCAGCGGTTCCAGTCGTGCGTACGTGCGCCGGGACCGCCGCCACTGGGCCAGCCGGGGCCCGGCCAGTGGCACCAGGATGCCCACCGACGTCAGCAGGGCGCCCAGCCCGGCGGCCGCCGGTGAGATGTTCGTGCCGAGCGCCGACCAGTCCCGTCCGCTCCAGCGCGCGACCACGGCGGCGAGTTTGGTCACGCTGTAGCCCCCGGTGCACAGCGAGCCCAGTCCCAGGACCACCAGCCCCGCCCGCAGCCAGCCGTTCACCTCGCGGGCCCAGCGCAGGGAGGACACCGTGGTGACACTGACGGCCGCGAGGTGCCCGAGCAGGTACAGCACGATCATCTCGGCGATGAACGGTGTGGTCGCGTAGTAGGTGTCCAGGTCGGTGCGGCGCTCCACCGGCGCCTCGCCGAGTGCGAACGTGGTGGCGATGCCGACCAGCACGAACGCGTAGGCCACCATCCAGCGGCGGGCGACGCGATGCACCCGCTCGCCGCCCCGCCAGTAGACGATGAGGACCTGGGAGGCCGCGCTGTAGGCGGTGATCGAGGCGTAGGTCAGCGGCGCGGCGAGGTTCGGGACGCCGCTGACGCGGTTGACGGCCCCCACCGTGGGCGGGGCCCCGAACAGGAAGCAGACGCTGCCCAGACCCAGCACCGCGCAGATGGCCCGCAGATACGGATCGTGCCGGTGGCGAACCAGGTCCGGGGCCTTCACCGCCAGGCCCAGCCACAGCACACCACAGCTGATGTAGTTGATCAGACCGCTCATCTTCCCCGGACCCCGCGGTAGTTGAGCGCCGCCCCGATGCGTCCGGCGAGATCCTGTTCGTCGTCCGGGCCGACGGCGGACACGGAGTCCGAAGAGTCCTCCAGCCAGGTGCGCAGCCGGCGGCCCATCAACATGCCGAAACGGTCCGCCTCCTGCTCGTCGGCGAGGCTGAAGTCGGTGCGGGCCGCGACCGGCCGGGGCGGCCCGGCGGTCGTCGGGGCGGCTGTCGCGCCGGCGTCCGCGTCGCGCCGGCTCATGTGCCACACCTCATGACAGAAGATCACGATCTGGTGCCACGCGGCGGCCCGCTGGTCGACGACCACCACGTCCTGCGTCTCGCCCTCCAGCCACAGCCCGCTGGCGGTGTGCGGCGGGAAGACCTCCCGGCGCACGACGACCTGACGGCCCCTCCAGGCGCTGACCGAGTCGACGAGAGCGGCGAACAGCGTGTCGGGGTCCGCGGGGACCGGCACCCGGATGGGGTCGATGAGCGCGTCGGCGAGCCGCCGCATCTCCCTTTTCCTACGCACCATGTTCCCCCGTGGATCTCTCACGCGTCCCCCCATCATCCCCGGGCGGCCGGTGAAGGGAAAAGTCCTTGGCCGCGCGGTCACTCATGGGCGGGCACGCTTTCCGCCGCGGCGGCCCGCACGCGCACCGCCTCGATGCGGTCGGGGTGGTGCAGGGCGCGGGAGACGGCGCCGATCTCGCGCAGCAGTTCGGTGGTGTCGCAGTCGCCGGCGCCCTCGTCCCGCGGTGCCCGGCCCCGGGCCGCCACGGCGTCCAGCACGGCTGCCGCCGCGGCCAGCGCCCGCGCCGCGTCCGGCACGTACCCGAGTTCCAGCGCGGCGGCGTACGCCCGCCGGCGCAGCTCCTCGTCGATGCGGCGGGCCAGCGGCAGCAGTACATCGCGGATGTACGTCTCCCGCCGGGTCAGCCGCAGCTCCGGTCCGCCCCGCAGCAGAACGGCCGGCCGGCCATCGTCGACCGTGCGCATCAGCAGGTACAGGGGCCGCAGTTCGTGGTGGGCGAGCCGGACCCGCCAGCGGTCGTGCAGATACTGGCCGGCGTGCGGGACGATGAAGCCGACCGCGATCAGGATCGCCGACACACAGGCCACGGGCGGCGCGAGGTCCGTGCTCAGCCAGTCCAGGTCGTGCCCCGTCCAGCGGGCCGCCACGGCGGTGAGCTTGGAGGCGTCGAAGACCAGGTTCAGCCCGTAGCCCGCGCCCAGCGACTTCAGCCCACCGCGCAGCCAGGCGTCCAGTCCGTCGGTGCGCACCCAGTTCCAGATCACCCGGCTGGTGATGAGGACCGCGACGGCGTGTGCCAGCAGGTAGAGCAGGATCTCCTCACGCATGAACGGGGTGTCGGCGTAGTACGTGTCCAGGTCCCGCAGCCGTTCCACGGGCACGTCGGCGAGGGCGAACAGCACCCACAGCAGGACGATCACGCCCGAGTAGACCGAGACGACCCAGCGGGTGGCGCGGAGGGTCGCGGCCGAGCGGTCGGCCAGGCCGTTGCGCCAGGCGATGATGAGCAGCAGACAGGATCCGCAGAACGCGGTGAGCAGCGAGTACACCCAGGGCGCCGAGATGTTCGGTACGCCGGTGACCCGGTTGGTCCAGTGAATGGTCGACGGCGCGACGAACACGAACACCGCGCAGGCGAGCAGGAGCAGCCCGCCGACCGCGCGCAGCATCGGGTCCTTCCACAGCCGGATGATCGTCGGCAGCTTGATCGCCAGGGCGGCGGTGAGCACCGCGGCCGGGATCCAGAAGGAGATCGAGCACTCGCCGGCCAGGGCCGCCGGGTCCAGCGCGAGCCCGGCGGCCGGCCGGGCGGCCAACTGGCCTAAGACGCCGGTCGCTTCGGTGGGAAAGGTCACCGCGCCGCCGTTCCGCGCGCGCCCGCGCAGTCCATCGCTCACCCCTTCCGACCGCCGCCCGTGCCGGGGCAGTCGTTCGAGACTACGCGTTCGGAAGTGTTCGCGTCATGCGATCCGACGACCGTTGTTCAACGGGTAACGACCGTTGTGCAGGCGGGTTCTTCCCGGGCCGTCCCCCCGGCGCTCACGACTGCCCGGAAGTCCGGTGCGGCCCATTGGCGCGCACGCGCCTCGATCTCACGGTCCCGTCCGACGTCACGAGTGGATGACGGCATGCCGAACGGCATACCGAACGAAACAGGAGGGTCCCTGGAACGTGATCCGGCTCGGGTGGCCGTGCGGGCCGGGCTCAGCGGCCGGGGGAGGCGACCGGGGCCACCGGCACCCCTCCGGCTGCGCTGCCCAGCAGCGTCAGCCGCACCTGCCCAGGGCCCGACGGCGTGGTGAACTCCGACAGGACCGCCAGGGCCAGGGTGTTGGCGCCACGGGTGCGCAGGATGCCGTTCGGCAGCACGAAGGTGTGCTGCGGGCCGACGTCGTTGACGTACTGGCCCATGTTCCAGCCGTTCAGGAAGATCTGGGCGCGGTAGGCGCGGGACGGGTCGTCGTCCAGCGTGAGCCCTATCGAGGCGTCGACGTCCGGGTCCACGGCGAGCCGGAACGTGGTCCGGTACCAGGTCACACCCTGGCGGCGGCCGGCCCGCGGGAGGGAGACGGCCTCCCAGTCGTGGTCCGGGAAGCCGGGCAGGTGCCAGCCCGCCCGCTCCCCGAACAGACCGCCGTTGTTCAGCGGCCCGCGCACCGGATCGGGCTCGGCTTCGCCCTGGATGCGCCACCGCACCTTCGGCGCGCCCCCGGTGAAGGCGACCGCCGTCAGCCCGCGCGCCGCCTTGTGCGTGTCCTGCGCGCTGCCGTCCTGGTCGTGCGCCATCCGCCGGACCAGGACCGACAGCACATGCCGCCCGGAGGTGCGCAGCCGCCTCGGCACCGGGAACTCGGCCGTGTCCGCCCAAGTGCCCCTGCCGATCGTGCCGCTGTCCGGCACCGGCATCCGGTGCGTGCCCAGCGGCTTTCCGTCCAGCCAGGCCATGAGCAGGCCCTGCGTGCCCGTGCTGTGGGCGAGGGAGACCGACTCGATGCCGGTGGCGTCCGTGAAGGCACCTCGGTACCAGACGTCCCCGTAGTGGAAGCCGTAGTCGTCGGCGAACAGCACCGGCTGCCCCTTCGGGACGGGTGTCGTGCTGTACGAGGACGTCTTCCCGGCGATCTGCCAGGCGGAGTCGTCGAAGCCGGGCGCGGACTCCGGGTTCTCGGTGCGCGTCCGCCAGCCGCCGAGCGCGGGCAGCTCCACCCGGGGCACGCCGGGCAGCGGGGCGGCGGCGCGCAGACTGCCGGAGCCGGTCACGCCGGTACGCATCGCGGTGCCGTTCCACTCCATGGCGTCGATGCCGCGCGGCCCCCACACCTCCAGGCCGGTGGCCCCCACGGTGTCGCCGGTGAGGCGGACGGTGGAGTCGCGCAGGGTGGCGGTGCGCAGCAGCGCGGGACCGTAGACCAGCAGGGAGCCGGACGGGGTGTCGCAGGGCCACAGCCGCACGGAGGTCGCCTCGTCGGCGAAGAGCATCAGCAGCGGCCGGTCGATCCCGTCGCCCTCCACCCGCACCCCGACCAGCCCGCCGGCGCCGAGCGGGACGGTCACGCGCAGCAGACCCTGGTCGTAGACGTACGCGGCCTGCTGGCTCAGCCGGGTGACCAGTGGCTCCTGGTCGGACTCCAGGACCACCTGCGCCAGGTCCCCGCGCCGTCCGCAGAACACGGCGACGTCCTGCCGTCCGGCGGTCATGAACAGCATCGGCTGCGCGGTGGCGTACCGCAGCCTGCGCCGGCCCAGCGAGAGCCCGGCGACGATCAGCCGGGCGTCCTTGGCCGGCACGGTGACCGGCAGTTCGTCGCCGGCGGCGGGCAGTGTGGAGGAGACGTCCTCGTCGCCGTCGTTGCGCAGGACGTAGACGTGGGAGCCGGTGTCCGGATTGGTCAGGTGGTAGGTGGTGAGCCCGGCCGCCTTCACCTCCGCGGCCCGGTCCAGCTTGGCGAAGTCGGGTACACGCTGCAGCATGTGCCCGATCTGGTGCATCGGCGCCAGTTTGCCGGTGGGGCGCCGGCCCTCGTCGAAGGCGGCCCCGTAGTCGTACGACGTGTAGACGACCGGCGCGGGCAGCCAGCCCCAGGAAGTGCCGCCGTAGGTCATGTAGACGTTGTGCAGGGTGATGCCGTTGGCGAGGTTGGTCAGATGGAAGCGCCGTTCGTACGCCGCGTCCCGGGTGCGCCGCGCCTCGGCGTATCCCCCGCCCCTGAAGACCGGCCCGCCCCACGGGTCGGGCCGGCCGCCCCCGAACTCGGGCACGAAACCGGGCGTGCGGGGGCTGGCACTCGCCCCGCCCGTCCTCCCGCCCTTCCCGAAGTGCCCCCAGTCCGGCGGGTTCCGGGACGGCGAGGGGGCGCCGTCGAAGCCGTACAGCCACCGTCCGTGCTCGCCGCCGGTGTCGAAGGAGCCGGGAACCCAGTGGCCGCCGGGGCCCTTGTCGTTGTGGAAGAGGGGGACGTCGACGCCGTCGGCGCGGACCTTCTTGTACAGGTGCGCCATGTAGTCGCGGCCGGTCGCCTCGTCGGCGTGCGCGTCGTACTCGTTCTCGATCTGGTAGAGCAGCACGGTGCCGCCGCCCTTGGTGAACAAGTGCCGGGCGGCGATGGCGTCCACCCGCGTCAGCCACTCGTCGACGTGCTTCAGATACGCCGGATCTGCGGTGCGGGCGGCGCCCGCGGTGGCGGTCAGCCAGCCGGGGAAGCCGCCGCCGTCGACCTCGGCGCCGATGTACGGACCGGGGCGCAGCACGACGTAGAGCCCGGTCTCGGCGGCCATGCGCAGGAACAGGTCCAGGTCCCGCACGCCGGTGAAGTCGTAGTGGCCCGGCGCGGGGGAGTGGTAGTTCCAGGACACGCAGACGCTGACGGCGTTGTAGCCGTACGCCCGCATCTTCTGCAGGACGTCCCGCCACAGGGAGGGGCTCGGCAGCCGGAAGGGGTGCATCTCGCCCGACCACAGCACCAGCCGCCTGCCGTCCACCAGCAGCGAGTAGTGGTCGAAGCCGACGGTGTGCCGCTGCCCGTCGGCGCCCGGCGGCGGGGGCGGCGGGCCGGTGGGCACCGAGCGCGCGGCGTAGGCCGACGGCGCCCCCGGTCCGCCACTGCCGCCCAGGGCCAGTCCGAGCGCGGCGGTGCCGGCGAGGGCGCTGAATGAACGTCTGCTGAGCGCCAAAGGTGTGCCTCCCGGGCGGCGATCTTACGGGGCGCGGGTGCCGTCATTCTCCACGGGGCCGGGCCCGGCCCCAGGGGGTCCTCGACGGCCTGCGCCGCGCGGGCCCGGCCGGCCGGCGCAGCGGGGATCGCGTCCACCCGCCCCGGGGCCCCGGTGTGAATGGCCGGAGAGTGACCTTATCGAGGCCCTGGCGGGTGCGTACGATGCGACCGCTCCCCGCCTTCACAGCGCATTCATGGTTCCTCCACAGGCAGGGAGCGCATGCGCCTGCCTGCGTGGCATGTGCATGGCGGCACAGGCATGACGCACATGCGTTCCTGCACCCCCCACCGAACGGATGGAGAACCATGGCCGGCGGACTTCTCATGAGCGGCGCGATCGCCGCGCTCCTGACCACCGCGCTGCCCACGCAGCCCTCGTCCCCGGTGGTGACCGACCCGCCCCCGGACAAGATCGTCATCGATGTCGCCACGGTGAACGGCTCCGGCTGTCCCCAGGGCACGGCGGCCGTCGCCGTCTCCCCGGACAACACCGCCTTCACGGTGACCTACAGCGAGTACCTGGCCCAGGCCGGCGGCAACTCCGACCCCACGGCGTTCCGCAAGAACTGCCAGCTCAACCTGATCGTCCATGTGCCGCAGGGCTTCACCTACGCCGTCGCCAGCGCCGACTACCGCGGCTTCGCCTCGCTCCAGTCCGGCGCGACCGGCACGCAGAGAGCCTCGTACTACTTCCAGGGCTCCTCGAACACGGCGTTCAAGAACCACCCCTTCAACGGCCCGTACAACGACGACTGGCAGGCCACCGACAGCACCGACTGGGCCCAGCTCGTATGGGCGCCCTGCGGGGTCCTGCGCAACTTCAACATCAACACCGAACTGCGCGTGAACGCGGGCAGTTCGGCGCCCGGCAAGGTCAGCTTCATGACCATGGACTCGACGGACGGTGACATCAGCACGGTGTACCACCTGGCCTGGAAGGAGTGCCCGAAGCCCTGACGCGGAACCAGGGGGGCGGCCCTGCGGCGGCCGCCCCCCTGCGGGAAGCGAGGCAACCAGAGGGCCCCCGGAACGGTCTGATGTGACATGGGTCCACGGTGGGTGAGCGGGAGACGGCGATCGGTGGCGAGCGCGGCCGTGGCGTGCGCCGTGGCCCTGGTGGCGGCCGTGGTGTGGGCCGCGGCCCGGCCGGCGGCCGGAACGGACGGAACGGGCGCGGCGCACCGGGCGCACACGACGGCGTCGCCGGCCCACCGGTGGACGCCGACACCCACGCCGGTCTCGGGCAAGGGCCTGCTGACGCTGCGCTCCGCACCGAACGTCTTCTACCTGCCGCGCTACAGCCCCTACGACGTGGCGCCCTACGTGCCCGACTACGACATCGCCCTGGCGGCGTCCAACGCCTCGCCCGGCGGGGGATCGGGAGCCGTCGGCAAGGTCGAGGTGGACCTCGACCTTGCCGCCTTCGAGGGGAAGGCCGAGATCCGGCACGTACGGAAGGACTACGGCTGTGTCCGCACCGGCTTCCACGTCAGGTGCGCGCCGGGCGACGTCAGGTTCGGAGGGTTCACCGAGTTCGTACCCTTCTCCCTGCTGCCCAGGCCCAACTCGGCTTCCGGACCGGCCGGAGTGATCCGCATGACCGTGCGCGCCGCCAACGCGCCCGCCGTGCACCACACCACCCGCCTGATCGTCGGCATGCCGTACCTCACCCTGCGCCAGGACAACACGAAACTCACCGGCGTGCGCCCCGGCGACGCGATGCGGCTCACGCCGGCCTTCGGCAACAAGGGGGACACCGGCGTCGACGGCGGCATCAGCGTTGTGGTGAGGGCGCAGAGCGCCACCCTGCCCCTGCGGTACGCCAACTGCCGTTACGACAAGGCGGTCGGGGCGACCCAGGCGCAGTGCGACTTTCCCGGGCCGCTGCCCGCGGGGGCGGCGTACGAGACCGACGGCCCGGTGACCGCCCTGGCCGACCGGACCGCGAGGAGCGGGCTCGTGCAGTACAGCGTGTGGCGCACCGTCGACATGAGTTACCTCTCCAGGCTCCCCGAGTCGGCCCCGCGTGGCACCGGTGCGCCGTTGCGGCTGCGGCCCGTGGACGGTGGCGCCTTCACCGGGGACGAGGCGGACCGCAGCGAGGTGGCCTCCGGCGGCCGGCTGAGCTTCGAGACCACGCAGGTCGACGACGTGGCCGCGGTCGGCTTCACCATCAAGGGCAAGGTGGGCCGGACGGCCGACCTCACCGTGCCGTATCCGAAGGGCGACGGCTGGCCCGGGCCCGGCGGGCGGGGCACGCTCTGGGTCACCCTCCCGCCGGGCGTCAGCCTGGTCGAGGTGCCCCCGGAGGAGCACGAGAGCGACATCCCGTACTGCTACCCGAGCCCGAAGAAGGACGGCACCGTCGCTTGCCCCGGCCCGGCGCCTGCGGGCACCGGGCTGCGTGTGCGCATCGACAAGCGGGTCGAGGGGGCGCGCGGCAGTGTCAGGGTGACGTCCGACTCGGCGCTCGACCCGAATCAGGCCAACAACACGGCCCCGGTGACGGTGGAGTACCTCCCCTGAACGCCGTGCGCCGGCCGAGCCGGGTGCGGGTCAGCCCGCCTGCCCCATCCCCGCCGCGTTCGGCCAGTTCTGCGGGCTGGGCCAGCCCGTGGCCGGGGCCGGGGTCAGCCCGGCGGCGCCGGAGGGCGGTGCCGTCATCCCGCGTACCTGGGCGGCGGTGAGGCCGCCGCGAGCCGGGACACCGGGCGGAGTGGGACCGGTGGTGGCGGCCGGCGCGGGCACCGGAGCCGGCATCGGCATCGGCATCGGTACGGGCGTGGGCGCGGGTACCGGGGTCGGCATGGGCGCCGGCATCGGAGCCGGGGCCGGCATCCGCTGCGCCGCCGGGGCCAGGGGCTGCATGGGCGCCGGCGGCGGGGTGGGCGCCGGTACCGGCGCGGGCACCGGTGCCAGGGGCTGTGCCAGGGGCTGGGGCGCGCCCAGCTGGGCTGCCGCCGGCATCGGCATCCCGGCGCCGCCCGGCTGCGCCGCGGGCGCGCCGGAGGCGGTGGCGGGGAGCGGCATGCCGGTGCCGGCGGCCGGCCCCGGAGCGGGACCGGCCGCGGCGGCCTGAGCGGCCAGCTCCCGCATGCCGGCCCCGTTGGTCTGGCTCACCAACCGGTCCACTGCCGCCGTACCCGAGCTGTAGTTGGTCCCTGTACTCAGCTCGGGTACGGCGGCTCCCCTCCTGGTCCCGTAGAGCACCTGTTCCATGGCGGACACCAGGCGACGCACGTCCACCTCGGGGCGCACCACGAGTCGCAGGAAGCGGCTGGATGAACCGATCTTGTTGCCGCACTCGCGGACCAGGACCCGGTGCTCGGTGAGCAGCCGGTCACGGACCACGGTGCCTTCGGCGCCCAGGGGGAGGCGCACGAAGAGGAAGTTGGCCTGGGACGGGTAGACCGTCAGGCCGGGCAGCGCGGAGAGATGGCTGGCCATCTCCAGGCGGTCGCGGCGCACCTGCTGAAGGCTCTGCTGGTACTCGGCGCCGTGCTCCCTGAGCATGAAGACGACGTGCTCCGCGAAGGAGTTGAGGTTCCACTTCGGCAGCATCGAGCGGATCCGGCCCGCCAGGGCCGGGTTCGCCACCAGGTAGCCGAAGCGGACGCCGTGCAGGCCGAAGTTCTTGCCGAGGCTGCGCAGCACGACAACGTTGGGGCGCAGCATCGCCTCCTGAACCACACTCGGGTCGGCCTCGGCATCGGCGAACTCGAGGAACGACTCGTCGATCACGACCAGGTCCAGGTCGGCCATGGCGTCCATGAACTGCACCACCGCGTGCTTGTGCAGAAAGCCGCCGTCGGGGTTGTTTGGGTTGCAGATGACCGCGACCCGGGTGCCCCGCTTGCGGATGAAGTCCGCGTACTGCGCCAGGTCCAGGGCGAAGCCGCTGGACTCCTGCAGCGGGAACATGTCGACCCGCTTGCCGGTCTCCATGGGCTGGTCGGTCCAGCGGCCGAAGGCGGGGACGGGGACGGCGAGGGACTCGCGGACCATCAGATGGTCGATCCAGGTGATCAGTTCCGTGGAGCCGTTGCCCATCGCCACGCACTGCGGGGGCAGTTGCAGCAGTTGGCACAGCTCGGCCGTGATGGTGTCCGCGCTGGACGGGTAGTACGTGATGATGTCCCGCAGCCGCGCCGCCATGTCCTGGAACATGGCGGGCGTGGGGAAGTAGGGATTGCACGGGATACAGAAGTCCACCGGCCCGGCCCCGTCGCCGCTCTCCCGCGCCAGCGCCGCCATCGACGGGCTGTGGGCCGCGGTGCCGCGGAACAGCGAGGTGACGTTGTCGGCCATGGAACCTCCGTATGGGGCGGTCCCGGCACGGTCACTGCCGGGCCCGTCGTCTTTGGGTGGCCCGTGCGGGGGAGCACGGGCCACCCATGGGTACGGAGGCGGCGGTGGCGCTGTTCAACTCATGTGTGGGAAGTGTGTCTTCCGGGTAGGGCGCAGACTCACCCGCCGAACGAGTGGATCGTCGTCGTCCGGCACGTCTGCCCCGGTCGCAGGGCATCACGGCCGCGCCCGAGCACATCGCCGCCCTGCACGACCCGCGCTCCGGCCGCACCCTGAGGATCGCCACCGACCGGCCGGGCCTCCGTGCCAGCTGCTGACGCCGTCGTTGACGGACAGCTGGAAGGTCGTGCCGTCGAGGGTGAACCGCCCCTTGCCGATGCGGTTGCCGTAGCGGCCGATCAGGGCGCCGAAGTACGGGGTCCTGGCCACGTAGCCGCCGATGACGCCGAAGCCCAGGACGACGTTCCCGCGGTGGCCGCGCCGGTCGGGGATCTCCAGGCTCTGCAGGATGCCGCCGTAGGAGAGGACCTTCAGCCGGGTGCCGCCGTTCTCCAGGGACCAGCGGTAGACCTTCGTGCCGTCGGCGAGCCTGCCGAAGAGCTCCCTGACCGGCGTGCCGCCTGCCGCGGCCGAGGCGGGCGCGGCCCCGGCCGTACCGCCCGGCGGGGCCGCGGCGACACCCGCCGCGGCCCCGCGATCACCGTGCGTCTGTTCAGTTCCATCGCACCCCTTGAACTGGGGCGTTGCGACGACCACTAGAACGGAAGCCGGATGGGGCCCTACCGACTTACGAACCGGACTTGCGCTTGTTCCACACGTCGAACCCGACCGCCGCCAACAACGCCAGGCCCTTGATGACCTGCTGCCAGTCGGTGCCGACGCTGAGGAGGTTCATGCCGTTGTTCAGCACGCCGAGGACGAGACCGCCGATGATCGCGCCGAGGACGGTGCCCACACCGCCGCTCATGGACGCGCCGCCGATGAACGACGAGGCGATCGCCTCGAGTTCGTAGTTCACGCCCGCCTTCGGCGAGGCCGCGTTCAGGCGGGCCGCGACCACCAGACCCGCCAGGGCCGCGAGCACGCCCATGTTCAGGAACACCTGGAAGGTGACCCGCTTGTCCTTGACGCCGGACAGCTTCGCGGCCGGCAGGTTGCCGCCGATCGCGTAGATGTGGCGGCCGAAGACGGCGTTGCGCATCACATAGCCGTAGCCGACCACCAGGGCGCCCAGGATGATCAGCACGATCGGCGCGCCCTTGTAGCTGGCGAGCAGCAGCGTGACGACGAGGACCGCGGCGACCAGGGCGACGAGCTTGAGCGCGAACAGCCTCGCGGGCAGCACGTCGAGGGCGAACTCCTGCTGCCGGCGCCGGTCGCGCACCTCCTGCCACACCACGGAGGCGACGAGGACGATGCCGAGGAGCAGGGTGAGGTTGTGGTAGTTGGTGGCCGGGCCGACCTCCGGCAGGAAGCCGTTGCCGACCTTCTGCAGTCCGTCCGGGAACGGGCCGAGGGTCTGGCCCTTGAGCAGGATCTCGGTCAGACCGCGGAAGAGCAGCATGCCCGCCAGGGTGACGATGAACGACGGTATGCCCAGATAGGCGATCATGAACCCTTGCACGGAGCCCGCCGCCGCGCCCACCAGCAGGCACAGCACCACGGCTACCGGCCACGACACGTGGTGGCTGACCGTCAGGGAGGCCGCGACCGCGCCGACGAAGGCGGTGAGCGAGCCGACCGAGAGGTCGATGTGGCCCGCGATGATCACCAGCATCATGCCGATCGCCAGGATCAGGATGTAGCTGTTCTGCAGCACCAGGTTGGAGACGTTGCGCGGCAGCAGCAGGTCCCCGCCGGTCCAGATCTCGAAGAGGACGACTATCAGACCGAGCGCGATCAGCATGCCGTACTGGCGCATGTTGCGGCGCAGTCCGTTCACCATCAGCTGGAGCAGGCCCTCGCCCGTGGCCGCTCCGCCGCCGCCCGGCGACGCGGGGGCCGGGGTCTTGGCGGTCACATCCGTGCTCATCGCGTTACCTCTTTGTCCTTCGTCATATGACGCATCAGCACTTCCTGGGTGGCCTCGGCCCGCGGCACCTCACCGGTCAGCCGCCCCGCGGCCATCGTGTAGATGCGGTCGCACATGCCGAGCAGCTCCGGCAGCTCGGAGGAGATGAAGACGACCGCCTTGCCCTGGGCGGCCAGCTGGTCGATGACGGTGTAGATCTCGTACTTGGCACCCACGTCGATGCCGCGCGTGGGCTCGTCCAGGATCAGCACGTCCGGACCCGCGAAGATCCACTTGCTCAGGACGACCTTCTGCTGGTTGCCGCCGGACAGCTTGCCCACCGGCTCGAAGACGGTCGGCGCCTTGATGTTCATGGACCTGCGGAAGCCCTCGGCGACCTGCCGCTCCTCGTGCTCGTCCACCAGACCCCGCCTGGCGACCTTCTTCAGCGCGGTCAGCGAGATGTTGCGGTTGATGGTGTCGATGAGGTTCAGGCCGTAGTGCTTGCGGTCCTCGGTGACGTACGCGATGCCGTGCCCGACCGCCTCGGCGACTGTCCTGGTGCGGATCTCGGTGCCGTCCTTGAGGACCGTGCCGGCCGCGTACCGGCCGTAGGTGCGGCCGAAGACGTTCATCGCCAGTTCGGTGCGCCCGGCGCCCATCAGTCCCGCGATGCCGACGATCTCCCCGCGCCGCACCTGGACCGAGACGTCGTCGACGACCTTGCGCTGCTGGTCGATCGGGTGGAACACGGTCCAGTTGCGGATCTCCAGCGCCGGGGCCGCACCCTCCTCGGGATGGTGCGGGGTGCGCTCGGGGAAGCGGTGGTCGAGGTCGCGGCCCACCATGCCCGCGATGATCCGCTCCTCGGTGGTCCGAGCGGCCTTCACGTCCAGCGTCTCGATGGTGCGGCCGTCGCGCAGGATCGTCACCGAGTCGGCGACCTTGCGGATCTCGTTCAGCTTGTGGGAGATGATGATCGAGGTGATGCCCTGCTTCTTCAGATCCAGGATCAGATCGAGCAGTTTGCCGCTGTCCTCGTCGTTGAGGGCGGCCGTCGGCTCGTCCAGGATGAGCAGCTTCACGGACTTCGACAGCGCCTTGGCGATCTCCACCAGCTGCTGCTTGCCCACGCCGATGTCGCAGACCCGGGTCTCCGGGTGCTCGTCGAGGCCGACGCGGCGCAGCAGCTCGGTGGCGTGCCTGAGGGTGTCGTTCCAGTTGATGAACCCGCGCCTGGCGTGTTCGTTGCCGAGGAAGATGTTCTCGGCGATGGAGAGATACGGCACCAGCGTCAGCTCCTGGTGGATGATGACGATGCCGCGGTGCTCGCTCGCCCGGATGTCCCTGAACCGGCAGACCTCCCCCTCGAAAAGGATCTCGCCCTCGTAGGTGCCGTGCGGATGGACGCCGGAGAGCACCTTCATCAGGGTGGACTTGCCGGCGCCGTTCTCGCCGCAGATGGCGTGGACCTCGCCCTGACGAACCGTCAGGGTGACGTCCGACAGCGCCTTGACACCGGGAAAGGTCTTGACGATCGAGCGCATTTCCAGGACGGGTCCCGCCATGGTCGTGCCTTCCAGTCAGTTGCGGTCGGTGGATGCGGCGTTCACTTCTTGAGCTCGGCGTCCGTGTAGTAGCCGCCCTTGACGAGGACTTCCTCGTAGTTGTTCTTGTCGACGCTCACCGGCTGCAGCAGGTAGGCGGGGACCACCTTGGTGCCGTTGTTGTAGGTCTTGGTGTCGTTGACCTGCGGCTTCTTGCCCTTCAGGGCGTCGTCGACCATCGTCGAGGCGACCTCGGCGAGCTTGCGGGTGTCCTTGTAGACGGTCTGCGTCTGCTCGCCCGCCATGATCGACTTCACCGAGGCCAGCTCGGCGTCCTGGCCGGTGATGACCGGCAGCGGGTTGCTCTTGGAGCCGTAGCCGTCCGACTTCAGCGCCGACAGGATGCCGATGGAGATGCCGTCGTACGGCGACAGCACCGCGTCGACCCGGCCGCTCTTGTACGAGGAGGTGAGAATGTCGTCCATGCGCCGCTGGGCGGTGGCGCCGTCCCAGCGCAGGGTGGTGACCTGGTTGAGCGCGGTCTGGCCGGACTTGACGACCAGCTTCTTGCTGTCGATGTACGGCTTGAGGACGCTCATCGCGCCGTTGAAGAAGTACTTGGTGTTGTTGTCGTCGTTGGAGCCGGCGAACAGCTCGATGTTGAAGGGGCCCTTGCCGCTCTTCAGGCCGAGCTTGTCGACGATGTAGCCGGCCTGGAGCTCGCCGACCTTGGTGTTGTCGAAGGAGGCGTAGTAGTCGACGTTCTTGGTGCCGAGGATCAGCCGGTCGTAGGCGATGACCGGGATCTTCGCGTCCGCCGCCTCCTGCAGCACGTTGTTCAGGGACTTGTTGTCGATGGCCGCGACGATCAGGCCCTTGACGCCCTGGGTGATCAGGTTCTCGATCTGCGAGACCTGGGTGTCCGGGTCGTCCTCTCCGTAGACCAGCTTGGTCTGGTAGCCCTTGGCCTTGAGGTTCTTCACGACGTTGTTGCCGTCGGCGATCCAGCGCTCGGAGGACTTGGTCGGCATCGCGATGCCGATCGTGCCGCCCTTGGTGCTGCCCTTGTCGTCCTTGCTGCCACCCGAGCTGTTCTGCCCGCAGGCGGTCAGGGTGAGGGCGAGCGAGGCGCCGGTGGCCAGTGCGGCGAGTGCGGCTCTGCGGTTGCGCATGATCATCATCCTTGATGTGTGTGCGGGTCGGTCCGGGCGGTGCGGAGGGCGCTGTGCGGGATGGTGCGGGTGGTGCGGGGCGGTGGACCGAGAACGGTTGTGTTGGATTGTGCGCGACTGTGTCGTCTTCTGTGAAGCTCAGTTTCCGGAACGTTATGCCGGAGTTTCGAACCGGCTCAGCGCACCCGGCAGCCGGGAGCCGAGCGGCGCCATTTCCCGGGCCGCTCCAAGGCGCTGGAGCAGGTCGAGTGCGAGCCGGCCGCGCCGCACCCGTTCCCGGGTGGTGGCCAGGGTCAGTTCGCGCAGGTGGTGGCCGTACGGATAGATGCCGGGCGCCTTGGACAGGCCGAACTTCAGATAGAGCGGCGCGCCGCGCCGGATCAGCTCGGCGACCTCGTACATCCGCACATAACCGCCCAGGTCGTCGGGGGCCTCGATGTACATGTCCATCGGGGCTGCCGAAACCCGCCTGATCTCGGTGAGGTGATCGAGCGTCAGGTCACCGGGGACATTGACCGAGTCGGCGCCCAGGCGCTCGAAGACGGCGTACGACGCCGGGTTCACCGGTCCGATCAGTGCGGACACCTTCAGGGTGGTGCCGGCGGGGATGATGCCCGCCGCGCGCGCCCGGTGCAGCGTCCACAGCACGCCCTCGTCGGCGACCAGCAGGCACTGGACGCCCAGCTCCGTCGCGCGCACGGCGTCCTCGACGCACCCGGCGACCGCGTCGTGGCCGCGGGCCCTCAGGCCCGCGCCGCGCGAGTCGGAGCGCACCGAGCCGCCGATGTCCCAGGTGCCGCGCGGGCCGGTGAACAGGCAGAGTTCGATGTCGCGTTCACCGGTGGCCTCGACCATCTCGGTGATCTCGGCGTCGCTCAGCATCCACACGCCGCTGCCCTGGCTGATCCGGTGGATCGGGACGTCGAGCCGCGAGGACTCCTTCAGGACCACCGCCAGCGCCTCGGGTCCCTCGCACGAGGGGATCTCGGTGCGCCACCGGCCGCCGCCCGGGAAGGTGTGGGGCGAGGCGTCTGCGGGGTCGAGGGCGGGGGCGCCGAGGCCAAGAGTGGTGAGCGCCTGCTCACCGGGCCTGCGCGCCGCCGTGGCGGAAGTGTCGGTCACAAGTCGTCCTTCGTGTTTCGGCGTGTCATCATGTTCGATATTTCGGACACGGTTCGCGTCTTGGGGTGTGCAAAAGACCTGGTGTACGCCGGTCACGGCACTCGAGTGTTCGTTCGCCTTCGGGGCGCGCCCCTTCGGCTCACCCGCGGCCGTCAGGTCACGCCGTGACCGGCGTACGTTCAGGGGCGGAGCAGAACCTTGCCCACCGTCGGATCCCCGGCCCCGACCAGATCGATGGCCTGCGAGAAGGCGGCGAGCGGGAGTTCGTGGGTGACCAGCGGGAGCGGGTCGAGCAGCCCGGCCGCGAACACCCGCACCGTGTGCGCCCAGGCGTCCGGCGGCGCCCCGAAGACGGTGTGCACCTCCAGCTGCCGTACGACCAGTTCGGTCGGGTCGAGCCCCGCGGCGCCCGGCGCCGGGATGCCGGTCAGGACCAGCCGCCCACCGCGCCGCAGCAGTGCGGCGGCGGTGCGGGCCGCGTCCGCGGACCCGGCGGTCTCGATGACGACGTCGAAGTCCCCGGGGAGGGCGGCGTCCCTGGTGCCAAAGCCGGTGGCCCCGAACCGCCGGGACAGCGCCTCCCGGTCACGCCGCGTCCCGACGACCAGCAGCTCCGCCGGCGAGATGGCCCGCAGGAACTGCGCGGTGAACATCCCGAGGGTGCCGGTGCCGACCACCGCGACCCTCTCACCCGGCCGGGCGTTCGCCTTCAGCGCGGCGGCGGCGATGCAGGCGGCCGGCTCCAGCAGGGCCGCGGCGGTCAGGTCGGCGTCCTCCGGCAGGACGTGCAGCAGCCGGGCCGGCAGTGTGAGCGTGCCGGCCATCGCGCCGGGCTGGGTGAAGCCGGTCTCCTCGTACCCGGCGGTGCACAGCGTGGTCTCGCCCGCATGACAGCGGTCGCAGACCTGGCAGTTGCGGAATCCCTCGCCGACCACCTTCCGGCCCACCAGGCCCTCCGGCGCCCCGGCGCCGACCGCCCGCACCGTGCCGGACCACTCGTGGCCCGGGGTGAGCGGGTAACGGACGTAGCCCTCGGGCCGGTTGCCCTGGTACACCTCGCGGTCACTGCCGCAGATGCCGACCGCGTGCACGGCGACGAGTGCCTCGCCCGCTCCCGGCTGCCGCGGAGTGTGCTCCGCGAGCCGGTGCGCGCCCGGCGCCTCGACGACGACCGCGGTGCTCACTTCCCACCCTTCGGCCTGCGTGTCTCCCAGCCCTCGGCCCACAGGTCGAACCGGGCCTGCTGCTGCGGGAACCCGGCGGCGGCGTCGACGTCCAGTTCGACACCGAGGCCGGGCGCGCCGGAAAGGTGGAAGCACCCGTCCTCGGGGTTCACCTGCGGGGCGCCCTTGACCACCTTCTTGATCTCCGCGTCGGCGAAGTCGTTGAAGTGCTCCAGGACCTTGAAGTTGGGGGAGGTGAACCCGACCTGCAGCGAGGCGGCGGTGAGGACGGAGCCGCCGACGTTGTGCGGCGCGACCAGCATGTAGTGGGTCTCGGCGGTCGCGGCCAGCTTCCGGGTCTCCCAGATGCCGCCGATGTGGCCGACGTCGGGCTGGATGATGTCGGCCGCCTGGCTCTCGAAGAGCTCGCGGAACTCGATCCGGTCGTGGATGCGCTCACCCGTGGCGACCGGGATGTCCACCTTGGCGGCGACCTTCTCCAGGGCCTTGAGGTTCTCCGGCGGGCAGGGCTCCTCCAGCCAGGCCGGCTTGAAGGGCGCCATCTCCCTGGCCAGCCGCACGGCGGTGGCGGGGGAGAAGCGGCCGTGCATCTCCAGCATCAGCTCGGCCTCCGGCCCGATCGCGTCCCGCACGGCCTCGATGAGCGAGACGGCGTACAGGGTCCTCTGGTGGTCGAGCTCGAAGTGCCCGGTGCCGAAGGGGTCGATCTTGAGCGCCCGGTATCCGCGCTCCATGACCCCCTGCGCGGCCCTGTGGTACGCCTCCGGAGTCCGCTCGGTGGTGTACCACCCGTTGGCGTACGCCTTCACCTTGTCGGTGACCTTGCCGCCCAGCAGCTGCCACACCGGTACGCCGAGGGCCTTGCCCTTGATGTCCCAGCACGCCATCTCCACGGCCGCGATGCCGGACATCACGATCTCACCCGCGCGCCCGTAGTCGCCGTACTTCATCCGGCGGACCAGGTCCTCGACGGCGAACGGGTCGGACCCGAGAACGTGGTTGGCCTCTGCCTCCCGCAGGTAGCCGGTCAGCGCGTCGGTGTGGCCCAGCATCCGGGTCTCGCCGACTCCCGTGATCCCCTCGTCGGTGTGCACCTGTACGTAGGTCAGGTTGCGCCACGGCGTCCCGACCACGTGCGTGCTGATTCCGGTGATGCGCACGGCAGCCCCTCAGCTGTTCGTGATGGCAGTCTTGTTCGATATTTCGTCATACGTTCGAAATGCTGGCGTGACATTAAGGAGGGGGCGCGGAGGGTGTCAATGGGGTGAACGGGTAACGGATTCGCAAGGCTGTCGAGAACTTTTTCGATCTCCCACAGAACCTTCACGGTGACCCCTAGGAACGTCACCTGCGCGGAACTTACTCTTCCGGCGTCATGAACTACTGCCACCCGTGCCGTCGGCACCTCAACGGCGCCCTGGCCTGCCCGGGGTGCGGGACTCCGGTCGAGAGCCTCCCCGCGTATGCGGACGGGGTGGACGTGCGCGAAGTCCCCACGCCGGTGGCGCAGTTCGCGGGCGGTGCGGCGGAGGATGGCCGCCATGGCGACCAGGGCGGCCGTTACGGCGGCGGGGACGGTCACTTCGGGGACCCCCGCTTCGAGCATGGGGGCGGCGGCTTCGGGGGCGGCGAGGGCCGTTCCGGTGCCGAGGACGGCGTCTTCCGCGGCGAGGACGGCGGCTACGGACGCGAGGACGACGGCGACCTCGGTGACGACGGCGACGGCGACGGCCTCGGTGACGACGGCGACCTCGGTGACGACGGCCTGGAGGAACCGCGGGGCCGCGCGGACAGGCGGCGGTCGCGGGGCCGGGGGCGCGGAAGGGCCGTCGGTGAGAGCCCGGCGGGCGCGGCCGCGAGTCGTCGCGACCGCAAGGCGGCGGCCCACCGCAGGCGGCGCCGCCGGGTGCTGCTGGTCTCCGCGGGCCTCGTGCTGGCGGCGGGCGGCCTGAGCCTGGCCGAACTCGGTGTCGACGCGCCGGGGCTGCCCGGGTTCTCGAGCCCGCGTCCGGCGGAGGCCGGCGCCGCCGCGCCCGACGGTGCCACGGCGTCCCCGGGCAGGGGCGGGACGGCCCGGCCGCCGGGTGACGGGGGCGGCACGGGTACGGGCGCGGCGGACGCCTCCAGGTCGGCGTCGCCGTCCGCCTCTGCGAAGGACAGGAAGCCGAAGCCGGACAAGAGCGGGTCGGGCGGCCCCAAGCCGTCGGCCCCGGCGACGTCGGGCGCGGTCACGGGCACGGGCGGCGGTTCCTCGTCGCAGACGGCCCCGGCGTCCCCACGGCCGACGACCACCGCGACGGCCCGGCCGACGACCTCCGCCCCGGCCCCGCGACCGACGCCGACGCAGACGTGCAAGAGGTTCCTGTGGTGGTGCACGTGAGTGCGGCCCGATAGCGGCGGGCGGCCGGCGTCAGCCGGTCACCCGGCGCCCGCTCAGGCCTCCGCGCCCAGCATCCGCCGCAGCAGATCCCGCAAAGCCAACCGCTCCCCGTCGCTGAGCCCGGCCAGTGGCTCCCGCGCGAACCGCAACCCGTCCCGCAGCTCCCGGGCCACCCGCCGCCCGTCCTCCGTCGCCGCCGCCACCTTCACCCGCCGGTCGGCGGGATCGGGCCGCCGCTCCACCAGCCCCCGCGCCTCAAGCCGGTCCACTATCCCCGTCACGTTCGACGGCTCGCACTTCAGCTTCTGCGCCAGCTTCCGCATCGGCAGCGGCTCCAGCGACAGCAGGCTCAGCAGCCGTGCCTGCGGGCCGGTCAGTGCGTGCTCCCCGGCGGCGTCCTCGTAGTCCTCGTAGAACCGGGCCACCACGTCCCCGATGAGCTCGACGACCTCGGTGGTCAGCGCGTCGGGGCGGAGGGTCTTCGGTGGTGTGGCCATGATGCCCAGGGTACCCCTTTACTTGACATCCTGAAATATTCAGGAGCATGGTTGTTTCAGGTGCTGAAGTATTGTTCCCGCACCGCCGTCCAGCCGAGGAGAGGCGCCACCATGCCCGACACCCCCACACTCCCCGCCGTCAGCCGTGAATGGCACCTGCTCAGCCGTCCGGTCGGCTGGCCGAAGCCCGAGGACTTCGCCCTGGTCGAGGCCGAGCTCCCGCAGCCGCGCGAGGGCCAGGTCCTCGTGCGGAACGAGTACCTCTCCGTCGACCCGTACATGCGCGGAAGGATGAGTGCGGCCAAGTCCTACACGGCGCCGTTCGAGCTGAACAAGGTCATGCAGGGCGGCGCCGTGGGCGAGGTCGTCGCCTCCCGTGCCGCGGGCATCGCCGTCGGCGACCACGTCCTGCACTTCGGCGGCTGGCGCGAGTACGCCGCCGTGGACGCCCAGCACGCCGTCAAGGTCGACCCCGGGGCCGCGCCCCTGTCGACGTACCTCGGCGTGCTCGGCATGACCGGTCTGACCGCCTACGCCGGCCTGCTGCGCACCGCCTCCTTCAAGGAGGGGGACATCGTCTTCGTCTCCGGCGCGGCCGGCGCCGTCGGCAGCCAGGTCGGCCAGATCGCCAAGCTCAAGGGCGCCTCGCGGGTGATCGGCTCCGCCGGCTCCGACGAGAAGGTCAAACTCCTGGTCGACGAGTACGGCTTCGACGCCGCCTTCAACTACAAGAACGGCCCCGTGGGCGAGCAACTGCGCGCCGCCGCCCCCGACGGCATCGACGTCTACTTCGACAATGTCGGCGGCGATCACCTGGAGGCCGCCATCGGCTCCCTCAACCAGGGCGGCCGGATCGCGATCTGCGGCATGATCTCGGTCTACAACAACACCGAGCCCGCCCCCGGCCCGAAGAACCTGGCCCGCCTGATCCAGACCCGCGGCCGCATCGAGGGCTTCCTCGTCGGCGACCACTACGACCTCCAGTCGCAGTTCGTCCAGGAGGTCGGTCCCTGGGTGCGCGACGGACGGCTGAAGTACCGCGAGACGGTCGTCGAGGGCGTCGAGAACACCCTGGAGGCCTTCCTCGGTCTGCTGCGCGGTGACAACACCGGGAAGATGATCGTCAAGCTCTGACTGACGGCTCGTTCGCCGGTGGGCGCCTCGCCGGTGCCGGGAGGCCGATCGTGCTCAGCGATTCGCGCCTCCGCGCTCCCCCAAGCTCTTGACGAGAAGGGGGGACCCCCATGTCCTCTCGGCACCGTCGCGCCCCTTCGGCTCCCTCGCGGCCGGCGCCGGGGGTGACGTGCTGTGGGTGGGCCCTGGCTGTGGGGGGTGGCGGGCCCCCGGCCCGCCGTCGGTGACCAGCCGGGCCCTTGCCCTCGATCCGGGTCAGCTCGCCAGTGTGGCTCTGTGCACCGCCCGTGCCAGCCGGTCGTTCTCCGGTGCCGCCCCGCCGGGGAAGGCGAACCGGCGCCTGGTGTAGCCGTAGGCCAGGCCGCTGGCCGGGTCGGCGAAGGCCTGGGAGCCCGCCTCGCCGCTGTGGCCGATGGTGCCCGCGCCCAGGAACGGGTGCCAGGTGTCCGCGGTCGCCTGGAAGCCCAGCCCGAACGACTTGTGGCCGCGTGCCACCAGGTCGTACCCCACGGAGTGGAACTGCCCGAACTCCGCCACCGTGTCCGGCTTGAGGAGCGGCGCCTTTCCGTCGACCTCGCTGATGGCTGCCGAGTACATCCCGGCGAGGCCACGCGCCGACGCCACTCCGCCCACCGAGGCCGGGCCCTTGGCGCGGATCACCCGCTCGTTCGGCAGGGTCTGAAGGTCGGTCGGCTCGGAGCACTGGCGGTTGAAGGCGATCGAGGCGAGGCTGCTGGGACCGTCGGGCAGTGTGTCGAGGAGCGCCTGCTGCGCGGGTGTCGGTGCCATGGGCTGTGTGGTGCGGAAGCGCGGCTCCTGGGCGGCGGGCAGGCCGAGGAAGAAGTCCAGGCCGTAGGGGGCCCGGACCCGTTCCTCGTGCAGTTCCTGGATCGTGCGGCCCGTCGCGCGCCGTACGATCTCGCCGGTGAGCGCGCCGATGACCAGGGCGTGGTAGCCGAAGGCCGTGCCGGGGCGCCAGAACGGGCGCTGGTCGGCGAGGCGTTCGGCGATCGCGCGGTCGTCGGCCAGCTCGGTGAGGGTGAAGCCGGTGTCGGTGCCCACCAGGCCCGCCCGGTGGGCGAGCAGGTCCCGCAGGGTCAGCGAGCCCTTGCCCTCGGCCGCGAACTCCGGCCAGTAGTACGTCACTTTGCGGTCGAGCTCCAGGGTGCCGTCCTGCACCAGCAGGGCGGCCACCAGGTGCGCGGCGCCCTTGGTCGACGAGTGCACCCCGTACAGCGAGCCGCCGTCGGCGCCGGTGTTCGCCCCGGCCCACAGGTCGACCACCAGCCGCCCGTGGACGTAAGCGCACAACTGTCCTTCGTAGTCGGGCCGTTCCTCCCCCACGAGCGCGGCGAACTCCGCACGCACCGGCTCGTAACCGTCGGCGACGGTGCCATGGATCTCCTGGGTCATCCGCTCTCCTCCACCTGACCGCTGCCCGCTGGTGACGCAGTGAACAAGGCTCGTGCAGTTCGGTACGGCGGAGCGTGCCCGTTCGACTCAACACCGCCGGGACCGGCCGCCGCGGGTGCCCTCGATAGAGTCTTCCCATGCGTGATCCAGTGACGGGGTTCGGCTATCTCCTGAAGGGTCAGCGCTGGATGGCCCGGCACGGAAAGGCGTACGGCTTCGGCCTGCTTCCCGGTGTCATCACGCTCGTGCTCTACGCGGCGGCCCTCACCTCGCTCGCCCTGTGGGGCGAGGACGCGGTCATCCGGGCCACGCCCTTCGCGGACGGCTGGCCCGGCCCCTGGCCCGGCCTCTTCCGCGGTTTCCTCACCGCCGTGCTGTTCGCCCTGGGCCTGCTCCTGGCCGTGGTCACCTTCACCGCGGTCACCCTCCTGATCGGCCAGCCCTTCTACGAGAACCTCTCCGGGCAGGTCGACCGGGAGGTGTCCCCCGACGGCACCGCACCCCAGTCCGGTCTTCCGCTCCCGCGCGAGCTGTGGATCTCGGCCCGTGACAGCCTCCGCATCCTCGTGCGGGCCGCGCTGTGGGGTGTGCTGCTGTTCGCCCTGGGGTTCCTTCCGCTCGTCGGGCAGACGGCCGTACCGGTGATCGGGTTCTTCGTCACCGGCTTCTTCCTCACCGAGGAACTCACCGCCGTCGCCCTCCAGCGCCGCGGTGTCGAACTCCGCGCCCGGCTCGTCCTTCTGCGCTCCCGCAGGACGCTGGTCTGGGGCTTCGGCACTCCGCTGGGCCTGGCCTTCCTGGTCCCCTTCGCCGCGGTGTTCCTCATGCCGGGCGCGGTCGCGGGCGCCACCCTGCTCGTCCGCGACCTGCTGGAGGAGGAGACGGACGACCGGGTCACCTCGGCGCCGCAGCCACCGCCACCGCCAGAATCGCCCGCACCTGCGCGATGATGTCCAGCCGCATCCGTACGAACTCGGGATCGGTGACCGTGCCGGTGGCCGGGTCGGTGTTGCCGGGGCCGAACTGCAGCACCGGCGTGTGCACATGGCCGCCGGGGAGCGTGTCGTGCAGGCCCAGGCGGTCGCGGAGCAGGGTCGCGCGGTAGGCGATCTCGTTGGAGAGGTAGTCGCCGCCCCCTCCCGCCCGGGCGGTCGAGCCGGGCGTCGGTCCGTCCGGCCGTACGACCGGGTCGCTGCCACCCGCCGGAATCTCCGTCACCTCCGTGTGGTCGTACACGGGGAAGGGTCCGGTGTGCGCGGCCACGACGGCCTGGTACGGCAGGGTCGTCGTGGTCCACTGCGGCTGTGTGGCCGGGTCGGTGACCGGGATGGTCTCCGTGCGGGAGACGTTGTCGTTGTCCGGGAAGCCGCCCCGCCAGGCGCCGTTGGTGCGCTCGATGTCGAACCGCCCGGGCCGGCCCTGGCTCACGGTCGTGAACAGGTCCACCTTCGGCAGGTACGGCCGCAGCGTCCGCTCCACCGTCCCTTCCCCGGAGCCGAACGCCTGGGAGGTGGACCCGGCGAAGTCCCGCCAGCGCACCGGGAAGACGGCGGTCTCGACGCGCGCCGGGCCGGCCGGGGTCTCGATCACCGTGCCGTCGAGGGCCAGCGCGCTCGCCCCGGAGGGGTTGGAGATGCGGATGTCCCGGTCCAGGGTGAAGGGGTCGAAACCGGTGAGCAGGACACGCCTGGGGCCGGCCGTGCCGCGGTGCGGGTAGCAGATGTCCGTCTGGCCGCGTGAGGTGCGTTCCAAGTCGTCCAGCAGTGCGGCGCGTTGGGCCCGGGTGAGTCCGAACTCCGGCTCCCAGGTGCGTACCTCCCGGGTCATCGCCAGCCGCGCCCAGTAGAGCGGCCGGTCGTCGTCGCGGCTGATGTCCCCGCCCGCGGGGCCGCGGCCCTGCGCCCGGTCGACGGCCCGCCGCCACAGCGCGGTTCCCTCACCGGCGACGACGCGGCGGGCCTGCGCGTAGGAGCGGGCGCGCGTCAGCTCGCGGTCGAACCCGGTGGCCACGGAGTCGAATCCGGAGCGCCTGAGGATCTCCTGGGGGACGGCCCCGCCGAGCCGCTCTTCCTCGACGGTCGGGGCGGCAGCCGGATCGGCGCCGGCCGCGGTGGCCGCGGGGGTGGTGAGGCCCGCCACCAGGGCAAGGCCCATGGCTCCGATCCGAACACGCAGTAAATTCAACGGAGTTCGGGTCCTTCCGTCACAGTGGGTTGCGTGGTGCCGGACTGCGGCAGTATCGCGTGCCGGAAGTGGCGTGCGCCATGGTGCGTGGCGTGCGTGGGCGGCGGGGCGGCCCGCCCGGGTGCGGCGGGCGGGGAGGGCGGACTCATGGGTGTTTGTGAAGACCTCGTACGAGGTTGCGGCCGGACGCTCGATCACCGGCCACCGCGTCACCACGGCGATTAACGTCTGAGCCGGGAGGTCCGGGAGGGCCTCCCCGTGAGCAGCCCCGGTCCGGGACCTGACCCTGGACCGGGGCTCGTCACACCGGGGCCGCACCGCGGCCGCACCACGACTCGTCACATGGGCGGCGGGGAGGGGGCCCGGCGCGCCGAGAAGCCGTACACCGTCTGCGAGCGGAAGACCTCGCCCGGTCTGAGCTGTGTGCTGGGGAAGTCGGGCCGGTTGGGCGAGTCCGGGAAGTGCTGGGTCTCCAGGGCGATGCCTTCGCCGGGGCCGAAGGGCGCGCCGAGGTGGTCTGCGGTGTAGAGCTGGAGGCCCGGCTCGGTGGTCGCCACCGTCAGCACGCGGCCGGAGGCCGGGTCGTGCAGCTCGGCGACCTCCTCGGCGGCCGCCGTCACACCCTTGTCGAGGACGAAGTTGTGGTCGTGGCCGGAGCCGACCTTGCGGGTCTGCCGGAAGTCCAGGCGCGTGCCCGCGACCTCGGCGGGCGCTCCGGCCGGGATCAGGCCGGCGTCGGCCGGGGTGTAGCGGGAGGCGGCGAGCCGCAGTTCGTGACCGCCCGCGTTGCCCGAGCCGCTCAGGTTCCAGTACGAGTGGTTGGTCAGGTTGACGACGGTCGGCGCGTCGGTGACGGCCTCGTAGGCGATGCGCAGCGCACCCGACTCGTCCAGGGTGTACGTCGCCGTGACCTCCAGCCGGCCCGGGAAGCCCTCCTCACCGTGCGGGCTGATCCGGGTGAGCCGTACACCGTGCCCGACGGGCGTGACGTCCCACACGCGCTTGTCGAAGCCGCGCTCGCCGCCGTGCAGCGAGTTGGACCCGTCGTTCTGCGCGAGCGCGTAGGTGCGGCCGTCCAGCGGGAAGCGGCCGCCGGCGATCCGGTTGGCGTAACGGCCGATCAGAGCGCCCAGGAACGGCTCCGGATGGGTCAGGTAGCCGTCCAGGTCCGGGAAGCCCAGCACCACGTCCGTGGTGTTCCCCTCCCGGTCCGGCACCTCGACCGACTGCACGATCCCGCCGTACGACAGCACCCCTACCCGTACTCCGCCCCGCTCCAGGGTCCAGCGATGGACCTCGGTGCCGTCGGAAAGTGTGCCGAAAAGTTCGCCCATGTGGGAAACCCTAGGTCACGGGTTCTTCGCGGTGACAGTGCGGTATGCGATCTCGGCCAGGTGCGCCTGGCCGTTCCTGCTCGGGTGGAACCAGTCCCAGTGGCTGAGCTGTTCGGCGTCGAAGCGGTAGTCGAAGACCGCGTTGTGGTCGAAGCGGCAGCGGCGGTCCTTGGCGCAGACCTGCGCCAGCACCTTGTTGTACTCCTCCACCCGCGCCTGCACGGTGTCGCGCCGCTGGGTCGCCGCCGCGTCCAGCGCGTCCGCGTCGCCCAGCATCGACGGGCAGATCCCCAGGCTCCAGATCTGCTTGCCGAGCGGGTTCGCACGCCCCTGTGACCAGAGCCGCTTCAGGTTCGGCACGCTGGAGACGTACACCTGAGTTTTGGGCAGAGCCTGGCGCAGCGTGTCCATCGCGTTCTGGAACCCGGCGCGGAAGTCCGCCACCGAGGTCATCGCGGAGGTGCTGGTGCGGCAGGCGTCATTGGCGCCGGCCATCACCGTCACCAGCTGCGGCCGCCGCAGCACCGCCTGCGCCATCTGCCCGGTCACATCGGCCATCCGGGCCCCCGTCACCGCGTAGTTCCAGCTGCGCTGCGCCGCCCCGGCCACCCCGAGGAGCCGCACCGCCAGGCTGTCGACCGCCGCGTCGCTGCCCGTCGCCCACGACACCTCCGGGCAGTCCGACAGCACCGCGCACGCGTCGAAGCCGCGGGTGATGGAATCGCCGACCGCGGCGATCGAGTCCGGGCTGCGGTCCCAGGCGGGCCTCCGCGTCGGGGACGGATGGGCCGCTCTCCCGCCCGTGTCCCGTGGGCCGGAGGCATCGTCACCGACGGTGTCGCAGCCCGCGACGGCCAGCACGGCCGCCGCCACCACGGCGAGAGCGGCCCGCCCACGGTGACTTCGCTTCCGCATCCCCTGGTGATCCCCTCGGTCGTCGTGCAGTACTTCGCTCCCCTCCATAAGAACGCGCGGGAGTTCCCGTCCCCACCCGATGGGACGGCTCGGACCCGTACAAGCGTCCCCCTGGGTGAATGGGAGGCGTTTCCTTACACCGGGACGGACGGTACGTCACACTCCTTGCGCCGTCGCACGGTAGCCTCGCCATCAACGTGGCCCTGCGCCACTTACGTCCGCCCGCTTGCACCATGCCCGCTCTGCCCGGAGGTCCCGGTGACGACACGTGGAGTCCTGTACGTGCACTCCGCGCCGCGCGCGCTGTGCCCGCACGTCGAGTGGGCCGTCGCCGGGGTGCTCGGTACGCGCGTCAGCCTGGACTGGATCCGGCAGCCCGCCGCGCCCGGCACCTGGCGCTCGGAGTTCTCCTGGCAGGGTGAGGCCGGCACCGCGTCCAAGCTCGCCTCCGCGCTGCGCGGCTGGCACCTGCTGCGCTTCGAGGTCACCGCCGAGCCCTGCCCCACCGCAGAGGGCGAGCGCTACAGCTGCACCCCCGACCTCGGCATCTTCCACGCCGTCACCGGCATCCACGGCGACATCCTCATCCCCGAGGACCGCCTGCGCGCCGCCCTGCTCCGCTCCCAGCGCGGCGAGACCGATCTCGAGGCCGAACTCGCCAAACTCCTGGGCAAGCCCTGGGACGACGAGCTGGAGCCGTTCCGGTACGCGGGCGAGGGGGCCCCGGTGCGCTGGCTTCACCAGGTGGTCTGACACCGCACCCCCTCAAGCGGTGAAGGGCCCCCACCGATCGGTGGGGGCCCTTCAGACGCGTACCGGTGTTTCTTCGGCCGTTCAGACCGTCCGGAAGGCAAGCACCACGTTGTGCCCACCGAACCCGAACGAGTCGTTCAGGGCCGCGATGCGGCCCTCGACGGGCAGCTTGCGGGCCTCGCCGCGGACCACGTCCGCGTTCGCCTCGGCCTCGGGGTCGATGTTCTCGACGTTGATGGTCGGCGGAGCCACCCGGTGGTACAGGGCCAGCACGGTCGCCACCGACTCCACGCCGCCCGCGCCACCGAGCAGGTGACCGGTCATCGACTTGGTCGCGGAGACCGCCATGTGGTCGGCGTCGTCGCCGAAGACCTTGCGCAGCGCCTTCAGTTCGGCGATGTCACCGGCCGGCGTGGAGGTGGCGTGCGCGTTGACGTGCACGATCTCGGCCGGGTCCAGGTCGGTGCGCTCCAGCAGGTTCAGCAGCGCGTGCGAGATGCCGCGGCCCTCCGGCTCCGGCTGCACGATGTCGTGGCTGTCGGCGGAGATGCCCTGGCCGACCGCCTCCGCGTAGACACGGGCACCGCGCTTGGCGGCGTGCTCGGCGGACTCCAGTACGAGCACACCGGCGCCCTCGCCGAGGACGAAGCCGTCCCGGCCCACGTCGTAGGGGCGCGAGGCGCCCTCGGGGTTCTCGTTGTTCTTGGACATCGCCATCATGTTGCCGAACGCGGCGATGGGCAGCGGGTGGATCGCCGCCTCCGTGCCACCCGCGACGACGACGTCGGCACGGCCGGTGCGGATCATCTCGATGGCGTAGCCGATGGCCTCGGCGCCCGACGCGCAGGCGGAGACCGGCGTGTGCACGCCCGCGCGGGCGCCGACGAGCAGGCCCACGTTGGCCGAGGGGCCGTTCGGCATCAGCATGGGGACGGTGTGCGGGGAGACGCGGCGGACGCCCTTCTCCTTCAGCACGTCGTACTGGTCCAGCAGGGTCGTCACACCGCCGATGCCGGAGGCGATGACCGCACCGAGCCGGTCCGGGTCGATGGCGGCGTCCTCGCCCGCCTTGGCGGTGAAGCCGGCGTCGGCCCAGGCCTCCTGGGCGGCGATCAGCGCGAACTGCGCCGAGCGGTCCAGACGGCGCGCCTGCGGCCGCGGGATGGTCTCGGTCGGCTCCACGGCGACCGGGGCCGCGATACGGACGGCCTGCTCGGCCGCCCAGTCCTGCTCGAGGGGCTTGACTCCGGACTTGCCGGCGATCAGACCCTCCCAGGTAGAGGCTGCGTCGCCACCCAGCGGTGTGGTTGCGCCGATACCGGTGACGACCACGGTGCGATTGGTCGAGCTCACGGGAATTCTTTCTCCAACGGAACGAGGATTCGTACGGCGCCACCGCCGGGTGGCGGGGCAGTCAGCCCTAGGCAGTGATCGGTAGATCAGGCCTGGTGCTTGAGGATGTAGTCGGTCGCGTCGCCGACCGTCTTGAGGTTCTTGACGTCCTCGTCGGGGATCTTGACGTCGAAGCGCTCTTCGGCGGCGACGACGACCTCGACCATGGACAGCGAGTCGACGTCCAGGTCGTCGGTGAAGGACTTGTCCAGCTGGACGTCCTCGACCGGGATCCCGGCGATCTCGTTCACGATCTCGGCGAGACCGGCGACGATCTCTTCCTGAGTGGCGGCCATGTCGGCGCTCCTTCGTTGATATCCAGAGGGTGTGGCGCCCGCCGCGGCAGCGGCAGGTGTTGCGGTGCCCGCACCGGAAGCATGATCCGGCACGGAGTGCCTAGGGGAGGGTAACGACCGTCGCGGCGTAGACGAGACCCGCCCCGAAGCCGATGACGAGCGCGGTGTCGCCGCTCTTCGCCTCGCCGGTCGCCAGAAGCCGCTCCATCGCGAGCGGAATCGAGGCGGCCGAGGTGTTGCCGGTGGTGCGGATGTCACGGGCGACCGTGACGTGCTCCGGCAGTTTCAGCGTCTTCACCATCGAGTCGATGATCCGCACGTTGGCCTGGTGCGGGATGAAGACGTCCAGCTCGTCCGGGGTGATCCCGGCCGCGTCCAGCGCCTGCTGGGCGACCTTCGCCATCTCGAACACGGCCCAGCGGAACACCGCCTGGCCCTCCTGCGTGATCGCAGGGAACTTGACGTTGCCCTCGCTGTCCAGGGGCAGCTGGGACACGTCGCCCGCCCGGAAACGGTCCCACGGCACGGTCTGCTTGATGGTCTCGGACTTGTCGCCCTCCGAGCCCCACACGGTCGGGCCGATCGCGGGCTCCTGCGAGGGACCGACCACGACCGCGCCGGCGCCGTCGCCGAACAGGAAGGCCGTGGCCCGGTCCTCGAGGTCGGTCAGGTCGCTCAGCCGCTCCACGCCGATGACGAGCACGTACTCCGCCGAGCCCTCGACGATCATGCCCTTGGCCAGGGTGAGCCCGTAGCCGAAGCCGGCGCAGCCCGCCGAGATGTCGAAGGCGGCCGCCTTGTTGGTGCCCAGCCTGTCGGCGATCTCGGTGGCCACGGCCGGGGTCTGGCTGAAGTGCGAGACGGTCGAGACGACCACGGCGCCGATCTGCTCGGCGTCGATGCCGGCGTCCGCGATCGCCTTGCCCGAGGCCTCGACCGACATCGCGGCGACGGTCTCCTCCGGCGACGCCCAGTGCCGGGTCTCGATGCCGGAGCGCGAACGGATCCACTCGTCGGACGAGTCGATCTTCTCGAGGATCACCTCGTTGGGCACCACGCGCGTGGGCCGGTAGCCGCCCACGCCGAGGATGCGCGCGTACGGGGCGCCCTTGCTGGGCTTGATCTTCGACATGATCGTCGGCTCCTTTGGGCGTCAGGCGTGGGCGTGCTCGGTGATGAGCTCACGGGCCGCGTCGAGGTCGTCGGGGGTCTTCAGTGCCAGGGTCCGCACCCCGGGCAGGGCGCGCTTGGCGAGACCGGTGAGCGTGCCGCCGGGGCACACCTCGAGCAGGGCGGTGGCGCCGAGCTCCTTGAAGGTCTCCATGCACAGGTCCCAGCGGACCGGGTTGGCGACCTGGCCGACCAGCCGCTCGACGACCTCGGCTCCGCTGTGCACCGCCTGGCCGTCCTTGTTGGAGACGTAGGTGACCTTCGGGTCGGCGGGCGTGAGCGACTTGGCGGCCTCGGCCAGCCTGTCGACCGCGGGGGCCATGTGGTGGGTGTGGAAAGCGCCGGCCACCTTCAGCGGGACGACCTTGCGCACGCCTTCGGGCTTGTCCTCGTTCAGCGCGGCGAGCTGCTCCATGGTGCCGGCGGCCACGATCTGGCCCGCGCCGTTGACGTTCGCCGGGGTCAGGCCGAGCCTGAGCAGGTGCGCGACGGACACCTCCGGGTCGCCGCCGAGCAGCGCCGACATGCCCGTCTCGGTGATCGCGGCGGCCTCGGCCATCGCCAGGCCCCGCCTGCGGACCAGGGTCAGCGCGGCGGTCTCGTCCAGCACGCCCGCGAAGGCGGCGGCGGTGATCTCACCGACGCTGTGACCGGCGACGGCACCGGGTGCCATGTCACCGAGTGCCGCGGCCGACAGGAGGCCCGCGGCGACGAGCAGCGGCTGGGCCACCGCAGTGTCACGGATCGCGTCCGCGTCGGCCTGCGTCCCGTAGTGGACGAGGTCCAGTCCGATGGCGTCCGACCAGGCCGCCACGCGGTCGGCGGCACCGGGCAGTTCGAGCCAGGGGGTCAGGAAGCCGGGCGTCTGGGCGCCCTGGCCGGGAGCGACGAGTACGAGCACTCTCACACTCTCTCTTGGGGACGGCCACGGCCGCCCGTGGGGACAGGGACGAAGAACACGGAGGGGTTTTGTGGACCCCCGACAAAATCCTAGGCCTGGGGATCACCGTCGGCCAGACGCCCCAGGATCAGCGCGATCCTCAGCGTGAACGCGGATCGTACATCGGAGGGCGACCAGCCGGTGACGTCAGTCACACGTCGGAGCCGGTAGCGCACGGTGTTCGGGTGAACGAAGAGCATCCTGGCCGCGCCTTCCAGACTGCTCGCCTGCTCCAGATACACGCTGAGCGTTTCCAGCAGAGCGGAGCCGGCCTCCTCCAGCGGTCTGTAGATCTCCTCTACCAACTGCTCCCGCGCGCCCGGATCACCGGCGATGGCGCGCTCCGGCAGCAGATCGTCCGCCAGCACCGGCCGCGGCGCGTCCTGCCAGGCGGAACACGCCTTCAGCCCGGCCGCGGCGGCCTGCGCGGACCGGGTCGCGGCCAGCAGGTCGGGCACGATCGGCCCGGCCACCACCGGTCCGGCCGCATACGGCCCGATCAGCGACTTGGCCACCGCCAGCGGGTTGTCGCTGCCGCCCGCGATCACGACCAGCCGGTCCCCGAGCACCCCGGTGAGCACCTGCAGCTTGGCGTGCCGGGCGGCCCGCCGGATGGCTTCCACGGTCAGCTCGGAGTCCCCGTCGGGCGCGGTCCCGAGCACGACGCACACATGCTCGGGGGAGTTCCACCCGAGCGCTGCGGCCCGCGACACCGCGCCCTCGTCGGCCTCACCGCTGAGCACGGCGTTGACCACCAGCGACTCCAGCCGGGCGTCCCAGGCACCGCGTGCCTCGGCGGCCTGGGCGTACACCTGGGCGGTGGCGAAGGCGATCTCACGGGCGTACACGAGCAGCGCCTCGCGCAGCACCGACTCGTCCCCGGGCGCGGCCACCTCGTCGATGGCGGACTCCATGACCTCGATGGTGGTGCGCACCATCTCCACGGTCTGCCGCAGGGTGATCGCCCGGGTCAGCTCACGAGGGGCGGTCCCGAACACATCGGTGGAGATCGCCTGGGGTGCGTCGGGATGCCGGAACCACTCGGTGAAGGCGGCGATGCCCGCCTGGGCCACGAGCCCGATCCAGGAACGGTTCTCCGGGGGCATGGCCCGGTACCACGGCAGCGTCTCGTCCATGCGTGCGATGGCCTGGGCGGCGAGAGACCCGGAGGACTTCTCCAGCCGTTTCAGGGTCGCGGAGTGCGGATGGACGGAGTGCGCGGTGGCTTCGGTCTTGCGGGATTCGGGTTCGGGCACGGGGACAAGACTGCCTTATCCGGACGCCAGTGCGTGTCGCCGGGTCTGTGCTTGAGGCTCGGCCGCCTTCGGGACGCCAAAGGGGGTGTCACCTGGGTGTGCCCCTGCCGTGGCTGCGGCCCAGCTCGCCCGGCAGGGCTACGGTGGTGCGTGTGATGGACGTACGGCGCGCGGCAGAGCGCTACGAGGGCGGCGAGCCGGCCGCCGGGATCACTTCCCGGCACGCCTTCTCCTTCGGCCCGCACTACGACCCCGACAACCTCCGCTTCGGGGCGGTGATCGCCTGCAACGAGGAGCGACTGGCCCCCGGCGCCGGCTTCGACGAGCACCCGCACAGCCATACCGAGATCGTCACCTGGGTCGTCGAGGGCGAGCTGACCCATCGCGACTCCACGGGCCACGAGACGGTCGTCCGCCCCGGCGACGTGCAGCGCCTCAGCTCGGCGGGCGGGGTCCGCCACGTCGAGCGCAACGACGCCGACGTCCCCCTGACCTTCGTCCAGATGTGGCTGGCGCCCCTGGAACCCGGCGGCGACCCCTGCTACGAGCTCGTCCACGGCATCGCCGACTCCACTCCGTACGCCGTGCCGGAGGCCGCCGCCATGCTCCACGTGCGGCGCCTGACCGCGGGGGAACGGACGGCGGTCCCGGACGCGGCGTATGCGTACGTCCATGTCGTACGCGGCGAAGTGCGTCTGGGCAGCGAGCAGTTGGGCCCGGGCGACGCGGCCCGCATCACGGACGCCGACGGTCTGGAGGCCTTCGCCGTGACGCACGCGGAGCTGCTGGTGTGGGAGATGACCGCTGCGTGAGCGGCACACCGCTGTCAGTCGTTCAGTAGGCGCGCGAGGTCGACCCGGGAGCGGACTCCCAACTGGGTGAACGCATTCCGCAGGTGGTACTCGACCGTGCGAGTGCTGATCGCCAGCTCGCGAGCGACCTCGCGGTTGGTCGCCCCCTGCGCGACCTTGCGGGCGATGCGCAGCTGCTGCGGCGTGAGGAGCTCGATCAGGCCGGTCTGCGGGGTGTCGCCCGTCGTCTCTCCTGCCGCGCGGAGTTCGTCGCGGGCGCGTTCCGCCCAGACGGCGGCACCGCACCGCTCGAATCCCACGGCCGCGTTCCGCAACTGCGTCCTGGCCTCCACGGGCCGCCGCCGGCGGCGCAGCCACATGCCGTAGGCGAGAAGGGTGCGGGCATGCTCGAACGGGCCGTCCACCGTTTCGTGCAGATCGAGCGCCTCCCGGTAGAGCGCCTCGCTCCGGTCGTGGCGCGCGACCAGCGCTCGGCAACGCCGGAGCACCGCAGGCGCCTGCGGATCCGCGCCCATGGCGGCCCACACGGCGTACAGGTCGATCAAATCGTCCACGCAGCCGTCATGTTCGGCGAGCACGGTCGCCTCGATGTGGCAGGGCACCGCCAGCACCCACAGGCCGAAGTGGCCCCGCCGGGGGCCGGACCGGACGAGGAGCGAGAGCCGGGCGGCCGCGTGCTCGGGGTGACCGTGGCCGGGGTCGGCCCGGGCCTGCGCCCACTCGGCGAGTGTACGGGCCTGGGTCAGCCCGTGTGGGTGTGCGATGTCGAGCGCGGTCCGCGCGTGCACGGTCACCGTGGCGAGGTCGCCCGAGATGGAGGAGACCATGGCGAGGATGGCCGAGAGGTTCGCCGTGAGGTTGCGCATGCCGGGTGCGGCCGCCGCCGCGAGTCCGGCCTCGGCATGGGCACGGGCCTGGTGGTGGCGCCCCGCCCGCAGCTCTGCGTAGGCAAGGTGCTCCAGTGCGCGCGCGATGAGAGGCCCGCCTCCGGCCGAGCGCGCGGCCGCCAGGGCGAGGCCGAGGACATGGCGGGCCCGGGGGATGTCGCCGAGGAGCAGCGCCATGCTCCCGGCGTTGAGCAGGTCCTCGGTGGCGTGACGCGCCGAGAACAGGTCCAGCACCGAGCGGAGCAGGACGTTCGCGCGCCTGAAGTCACCCTGAACATCGGTGCGGCGCTGAACGAGCATCTCGCGCAGGACATCAGGTGCCTGCACCAGAGCCAGAAACACTACGGCCTGAACACCTGGTTCGCGGGCCACCGCAACGGCGCGTCGGGACTGAGCAACCCCAGCACCACCGACATCAACCACTACAAGGCCGCCGTCTACTGGATCAAGGCGCAGCTCGACAGCGACTCCGCCGATCTCCGCAAGGACACCCGGTTCTGGGTGCAGGTGCCCGCCATCTGATCGTGGGCAGCGAGTCCACCGGTCTGGAGCCTCGGCGCGCTCACAGGGCTCCAGACCGGTCATACCGACCGCCGTTCTTCGCGATACCGCTCCGCGCCCACGCCCCGACCGCGGCCCGCGCAGTTCTGGAGCCGGTGTCACCCGCTGACCTGGACTGGCTGCCGACGTTTCGCAAGTGGGGACTGCGCCGCCTGCCTACTGCAGCCCGGCGATGACCGCGCTCCAGGCCTCCGCGCCGACGGTCACCACCGGACCGGACGGGGTCTTGCTGTCGCGGACCGGTATGGTGCCGGTCGGGCAGTCGTCGGCGACCTCGACGCAGTCGCCGCCGGTGTTGCCGCTGTAGCTGGATTTACGCCACTGTGCGTTCCTCGGGCTGGGTCCGGTCTCCATAGCGTTCCTCCATCAGCCGGCTGCGGGTCGAGGTCGCCGACCGGTGCCCGAAGATGCCCGTACGGAGAGTCGGCGATCCGCTCGCCGAGGGCGGGCGTGGGCTGGCGCTCTTGGCTGCCGTCACTGACCGGTGGGGTGTCACCGTGCACCCGGACGGGCAGGGCAAGACCGTGTGGTTCGAGTGCCTGCGCGTCGGTGTCAGCGCAGTTCCGCCAGTACCGCGTCCGTGAACGCCGGCCACGCCTCGATCGCCCACGGGCCGAAGGCGCGGTCCGTCAACACCACGCAGGCCGCGCCCGCGTCCGGGTCGACCCACAGGAACGTGCCGGACTGGCCGAAGTGGCCGAAGGTGCGCGGGGAAGAGGAAGCGCCGGTCCAGTGCGGGGACTTGGAGTCGCGGATCTCGAAGCCCAGGCCCCAGTCGTTGGGGTTCTGGTGGCCGTAGCCCGGCAGGACGCCCTTCGTGCCCGGGTACTGGACCGTCATCGCCTCGGCGACCGTGCGGGCATCGAGCAGGCGCGGTGCCTGGACCTCGGCGGCGAAGCGCAGCAGGTCCTCGACCGTGGAGACGCCGTCCTTCGCCGGGGAGCCGTCGAGGGTCGTCCGCGTCATTCCCAGGGGGTCCAGCACCGCCTGGCGCAGGTACTCGGCGAAGGGGATGTCCGTCGCCTTGGCGACATGGTCGCCGAGCTGCTCGAAGCCGGCGTTCGAGTACAGCCGCCGCTCGCCCGGCGGGGCCGTCACCCGGTGCTCGTCGAAGGCCAGGCCCGAGGTGTGGGCGAGGAGATGACGGACGGTCGCACCGGGCGGTCCGGCCGGCTCGTCCAGCTCGATCGCCCCCTCCTCGTAGGCGACGAGCACGGCGTACGCGGCCAGCGGCTTGGTGACCGAAGCAAGGGGGAAGCGCTGCCCGGCCGGGCCGTGGGTGCCCACGACCGTCCCGTCCGCGCGCACGACGCCCGCCGCGGCGGTGGGGACCGGCCAGTTCTCGATCGACGCCAGGCTGTTCAACGACATGAGGCCGAGCCTATGCGGCTCAGAGCGTCAACCGCATCGAGGGGTCCGGCTTGCGGACGAATCCCAGGGCGGCGTACAGCGGCTCGGCCTCGGCGGAGGCGTTGAGTTCGGCCTGCCCGGCGCCCCGCTCGCGGAACCAGTCCAGCAGCTCCTCCATGCACGCGCGCGCATAGCCGCGGCGGCGCGCCCCCGGGTCGGTCGCGACGCTGAACACGTGCCCGACCCGCCCGTGCGGATTGCCGTTCCGCCCGATGCGGTACTCCAGTGCCCCGGCCACCAGCGCGGCCAGCGCCCCCGGCCGTTCCGGATGGTCCACGACGAGCGCCACGAAGTCTCCGTCCGGCTCGGCCAGCTTCGCCCTGAGCGTGGGCAGGGACGCGGCGTGCCAGTCCGTGGAGGTGCCGGCGGCGAACATCGAGTCGATCATCACCTGGCGCAGCCGCAGCACTTCCCCGGCGTCCTCGGGCCCGGCCCGTCGTACGAGACTCATGGCCCGCACGCTAGTGCTGCGACCGGAAGGGTTCACCGGCTCGCGACGCCCGGCACGGCACCTCGCCGCGTTGTCGCAGCACCCGAGCACATCCAGTACGCGGGCGGTGCTCCGCCGTGCGATGCACCGCACCGGACGCCGCGAGCCTTCCGGCAAACCTTTCCGGCCACAGCACCAGCCACCGCACCCGTGCCGCGTCGTCCGTATTTCTTACCGGGTTACCGGGTTCCCCTTGCTTGGAGTGCACTCCAAGGTCATAGCGTGGAGCCCATGACGGTGATGCAGACCACGGCCGTGACCACCGAGGAGACCGAGGCAGCCGACGTCTGTTCCGCTCCGCCCCCGCGCCATCCGCGTCCCGACGGGCAGGACAGCTACACGATCAGCGAGGTCGTCGCCTTCACCGGCCTGACGGCCCACACCCTGCGCTGGTACGAGCGGATCGGGCTGATGGCCCACGTCGACCGCTCGCACACCGGCCAGCGCCGTTACACCAACCGCGACCTGGACTGGCTCGACCTGGTCGGCAAGCTCCGGCTGACCGGCATGCCGGTCGCCGACATGGTCCGGTACGCGGAGCTGGTGCGGGCGGGGGAGAGCACGTACGGCGAACGGCACGAGCTGCTGGAGGCGACCCGCCGCGACGTCCTGGCCCGGATCGCCGAGCTGCGGGACACCCTCGCGGTCCTGGACCGGAAGATCGGCTTCTACGCCGGCGCCGGTCGTCCCGTGGAGGCCGATCGGGCCCGCTGACGGGTCCTCGCGCCCGCCTACAACTCGGCCAGCAGCTCGGCCTTCTTCAGCGAGAACTCCTCGTCCGTCACCAGCCCCGCCTGATGCAGCTCCCCGAGGTGCCGGATCCGTTCGGCGATGTCGGCGGGGTCACGGCGGGCAGCCGCCGTGACCGGTACCGGCGCGGCGGGCGCGGCCGCCCGTACCGCCGCCAGCACGGCCGCGGCGAACGGCAGCGACTCGTGCACCGGCCCGTACCCCAGACCGAACACCACCGCAGCCGGATCCTGGTCCGGCTGCGGCGGCTGGGACGTCTGCGCGGCGGCACCGCCCGCCTCGCGCCGCAGCAGCCGCAGATGGCCCTCGAACACCTCCGGCGAGCGCCACTCCACCCCGCCCAGATCGGCCACCGGAAAGCTCTGGTCGCCGGCCTTCCACTTCGCCGACGACGCCCCGGTCCACGACCAGCGGAACCGCACCGCGGTGCCGTCGAAGGACGCCTTCCCGTCGTACGCCTTGAACTGCAGCGGCGGCTCGGGCACGGCCACCAGGTGGCGGTCGGCCGGGCCGCCGCCGGTGAGCCGTGCGCGCAGCTCGTCGGCGTAGCGCTCGGCGAGGGGCTCCCGCTCGGCGGGCAGTACCAGCCGATAGGGGTCGCAGCCCTCCTTGAGCTGGCCCTCGGCCGCGTCCATCAGCGGATCGGCGCCCTGTCTGGGCTCGGCCCGCAGGACCACGGTCCCGCGCCGGCCCGCGGTGAGCGTCACGCCGGCGAGCGCGTCCAGCGGGACGCGGCGTTCGCCGAGCGCCTGGAAGAGCTTCGGTGTGCGTATCCCCCGTTCGTAGCGGATGAGCACGGAATCGGACTCGAACTCCCAGGCAGCATGAAATCCGGTCAGTACGTCACCCATGCGGCTCATCGTAGGCGGCACGAGCTCCTTCGTCCCTCCCCGCGCGGACCGCAGTTCCTGCTGTCTCTACGCGCGTCCGGCCTTCAACGTGCGGACAAATCCGCCCGGCACCCGTTGTCGTCATGGGCGCAGCGCACCGAGTCGTACGCGCCGACACCGATCTCGGCGAAGTTCGTCAGACTGTCGGTGCCCGGCTCGAAGTAGCCGGCGTGCCCGTGCGCGCCGCGGGCCGACAGCACCCGGGCCCCGAACGCCGAGGAGACCGGGTCCGCGCCGTGACCGAGGCCGCCGAGCTCCAGGTACGGCACGTCCTGGATCCAGTCGGTGGCGTCCCGCATCGCCCACACATGGGCGTCGGTGTGCAGGTGGGAGGCCTTCTGCACGCGCATGCCGGGGCTGGCGGCCACCGCGATGTCGGACACCCGGCCGGGCAGCGAGCGCCCGGCGATCCCGCACAGCACCGAACCGTAGCTGTGGCAGAACAGTGCGACCGGCGAGTTGCCGGGCAGGCCCCGCAGCAGCGAGTTCAGCCGGACGGCGCCCTCCTCGGCGCGCATCGCCGTGGCCGCGTCGACGCCGAGCCCGCTGGGCGCGGTGTAGTCGGCCCAGGCGATCACGGCCGTAGGCGTCGAGGGGCCCGCCGTGCGCTCGGCCGCGTACAGCGAACTGGCCATGCCGTACGGCGCCGAGTACGGCCGGTAGGTCTTCTGGAAGGTGAGCAGGTCGGTGTCGACGCCGGGGACGACGACGGAGATCCGCTCGGCCTTCGGCAGGTTGCCGAACACCTCGGCGATCCGGCCGGAGCCCTCGGGGTCGAAGGCCAGGATCTGGCGGTCCTTGGCCATCAGCGTGGTGAAGCGGTGCATCCGGCGGCCGGCGTCCTGCTGCCCGGCCGGGGTGAGCCGGTTGTCGTGCATGCGCCGCAGCTCGGCCTTGCGCGCCTGGCCGAGGGCGATCCGGTTGGCCTGGTAGCGCAGCTGGACGGGGGCGCCGTTCATGTTGCCGACCGTCAGCGGATAGCGGTGGGCGAGCCGGCTCCGGTCCTGCGCGGTGAGTGAGGCGAAGTAGCGGGACAGCCGGGCGGGGGCCGCCTCGGGGTCCGGCAGCCGGTGCCCGTGCAGCCGGCCGCGCTCCCATGCGGACAGGGAGGCCTGGAGGGCGGCGGACCCGCGGTGGCTGCGCACCGCGGTCCAGCCGGTGGTCGCCAGCATCACGAAGACCACGGCCAGTGCGAGCAGCGCGCGCCAGACGTTGAGCTGCGGGGAGGTGTCGAAGGAAGTCACTGGGAGGACACACTAGGAGAACGAGCGGGTCTCGCGTTAACCGAGTGACAGGGATCACGTTTCGGCCGATGTGACGGGCGCCTCAGTTCGCACTCCAGTCCAAGATCGGCCAGTCGTACGCCAGTTCAGTGGCAACCGGGCGCGCTCCGGTTCCAGGATCAGTCGCCCGTACGCCAGTTCCCGGTCAGGGCCGGTCCCACCTGATCGAGGTACCTGGCCGTGAGCGCGCGGATCGCCTCCAGGCTGAAGTCCTCGCCCGTGCTCCACTGACGGCCCGTCACCCGCATCACCCCGCCGAAGACGGCCACCGCCAGCCGCGGCCGCGGGTCGGTCTCCGCATCGAGGCCCTCGCGCTCGGCGAGCAGTCCCGCGATCTGCTCCTCGGTCTCCACCGAGCGGCGCAGATGCGCGGCGAGCAGAACGGGCGTCGACTCGATCACCCGGAACATGCGCAGATACAGCTCCACGGGTACGACGCTCGCGACGGCCTCGTTGATCGTGTCCCATCCCTCCAGCACCGCCCGGCGCAGGGCCTCCAGCGGGGCCTCCTCGGGCGGGCGGGCGCGCAGCGCCTCGACGAAGTGCTCCTCCACCGTCTCCTGCACGGCGAGGGCGACCTCCTCCTTGCCGGCGAAGTAGCGGAAGAAGGTGCGCTGCGAGACGTCGACGGCCTCCGCGATCTCGTCGACCGTCGTCCGCTCGTAGCCCTTGGTGGTGAACAGTTCGAGCGCGGCCCGCAGCAGCGCGTCCCGGGTACGCCGCTTCTTGCGCTCGCGCAGTCCCGGCCGTGGCGCCGTCTCGGCGGCTTCCGCCGTCTCCATCAACCTCTCCGGACCTCTCCCGCGAACTGTTTCCGCAGCTCGGACTATACGCGGGTGATGCGTCAGTTACCGACTAGTGAATCCAGTTGTCGTTTGTCAGTCGCTGACACTAGCCTCGAAGGTATGACTAGTCAGACCACCGTCGACACGACAGGGCCGGGGGACAAGGCGTCCGTGGCAGCCCCGTCGGAACCCACGCCCGCCGGGGGGCTGCGCGGCCACCCGTGGTTCACCCTGATCACCGTCGCCGTAGGGGTCATGATGGTGGCCCTTGACGGCACCATCGTGGCCATCGCCAACCCGGCCATCCAGAAGGACCTGGGCGCCAGCTTCGCCGACGTCCAGTGGATCACCAACGGCTACTTCCTGGCCCTCGCGGTCTCCCTGATCACCGCGGGCAAGCTGGGCGACCGCTTCGGGCACCGGCAGACCTTCCTCATCGGCGTGACCGGCTTCGCCGCCGCCTCGGGCGCCATCGGCCTGTCCAGCAGCATCGCCGCCGTCGTCACCTTCCGCGTCTTCCAGGGCCTGTTCGGCGCGCTGCTGATGCCGGCCGCGCTCGGCCTGCTGCGGGCCACCTTCCCGGCCGAGAAGCTCAACATGGCGATCGGTATCTGGGGCATGGTCATCGGCGCCTCCACCGCGGGCGGCCCGATCCTCGGCGGCGTCCTCGTCGAGCACGTCAACTGGCAGTCGGTGTTCTTCATCAACGTGCCGGTCGGCGCCCTCGCCCTGCTCCTGGGCCTGCTGATCCTGCTCGACCACCGCGCCGAGAACGCCCCGCGCTCCTTCGACCTCCTCGGCATCGCCCTGCTCTCCGGCGCGATGTTCTGCCTGGTGTGGGCCCTCATCAAGGCGCCGGCCTGGGGCTGGGGCGACGGCCGGACGTGGATGTTCATCGCGGCCTCCCTCCTGGGCTTCGCCGTCTTCGCCCTCTGGGAGGCAAGGGTCAAGGAGCCGCTGATCCCGCTCGCGCTGTTCCGCTCCGTCCCGCTGTCCGCGGGTGTGGTGCTGATGGTGCTCATGGCCATCGCCTTCATGGGCGGCCTGTTCTTCGTCACCTTCTACCTGCAGAACGTGCACGGGATGAGCCCGATCGACGCGGGCCTGCACCTGCTCCCGCTCACCGGCATGATGATCGTCGGCTCCCCGCTCGCGGGCGCGATGATCACCAAGCTCGGCCCGCGCGTCCCGCTGGCCGGCGGCATGCTCGCCACTGCCGTCGCCATGTACGGCATGTCGACGCTGAAGGCGGACACCGGCAGCGCCACCATGTCGCTCTGGTTCGCCCTGCTCGGCCTCGGCCTGGCACCCGTCATGGTCGGCGCCACCGAGGTCATCGTCGGCAACGCGCCGATGGAGCTCTCCGGTGTGGCCGGCGGTCTCCAGCAGGCCGCCATGCAGATCGGCGGCAGCCTCGGTACGGCCGTGCTGGGCGCCGTGATGGCCTCCAAGGTCGACAACGACCTCGCGGGCAACTGGACGGACGCGGGGCTCCCGCCGCTCACCGCGGCCCAGGCGCACCAGGCCGCCGAGGCGGTCCAGGTCGGTGTGGCACCGGTGCCGAAGGGTACGCCCGAGGCGATCGCCGCGAAGATCGCCTCCGTCGCGCACGACACCTTCATCTCCGGCATGAGCCTCGCCTCGCTCGTCGCCGCCGGGGTCGCCGCCGTGGCCGTCCTGGTCGCCCTGCTCACCAAGCGCGGGCAGAACGCCGAGGCGGGCGCGGGCGCCGGCCACATCTGACCGGCGGGCCGGCCGAGTCCACGGGCCGGGTTTCGCCCATCAGGGTGACTGAGCCGAAGATCGCTCGCCCTCGGCACGCGCCGCAGGTCACAGTGGGTCAAGTCCTCCGCAGGGGAGGGGGACGACCGGCTGCGGCGCGCTGCTGGAGGGGGGCAGCGCGCAGGCAGCGGACCCGCCCCGTGGATCCGGCCTGCGAGTACGCCCCGCGAGTCCGGCGGGAAGTGCGTCCCGGAAGGAGAAGGATTGACGACCGGAACCGGGGTACCCGCAGCCGTGAACCCCGGCAGAACTCCAACTCGACAAGGGGTTCGAGGAGTTGATGATGGCGGGCTTTGGGCACGGAACGCGCGGATACCCCCGTTCACATAGCCGCACGTGGTCACGATGGGGGTCCCCCCGGCCGAGCGGCTTCGAGGCCGGGGGACGGCCGGACAGCGCGACTCTCGGGATCGTCGGAACGATCTGCGCGGTCGCCGGATTCTTCGTACTGGGCATCGTCCTGGGCCCGGTGGCGGTCGTCTGCGGCTGGTTGGCGATGGGGCGCAGCTGGGCGGGCGGCAACCGCTCGGTCCCGGCCCTGGTCGCCCTCGTCCTGGGGGCCATCGACACGCTCCTGGCCATCATCTGGCTGGCGGGCGCGGCAACCTGGGGCAACGGCATGTTCTGACCCCGGGCGGTGAGGGAAGGGGCCTTTGGCGGCCGGCCTGGGGCCCTCCTTCGTGGTCAGCGCGCTCACCTCGGCCCGAAGTCTGCGCACTTCCTCGGTCAGCGCCTCGATCGCCTCGGTCTGCCGCCGCTCCTCCACGTCGTCCCGCTCGAACCGGGCGATGAACCAGGCGGCGATGTTCGCGGTCACCACACCCAGCAGCGCGATCCCGGCCAGCATCAGGCCGACGGCCAGTATCCGCCCCAGCCCCGTGGTCGGCGCGTGGTCCCCGTACCCCACGGTCGTCATCGTCGTGAACGACCACCACACGGCGTCACCCAGCGTCTTGATGTTCCCCTTCGGCGACTCGCGCTCGACCGACAGCACGGCCAGCGACCCGAACATCAGCAGCCCCACCACCGCCCCGGCGACATACGTCGTCAGCCGGATCTGCTCGGCCATCCGCGCCCGCCGCCCCACCAGCATGAGCGTGGACACCAGCCGCAGCAGCCGCAGCGGCTGGAGGATCGGCAGCACCACGGCGCACAGGTCCAGCCAGTGCGTGCGCACGAACTCCCGCCGCCGCGGGGCGAGTCCGAGCCGCATCAGGTAGTCGGCCGCGAACGACCCCCACACCGCCCACTCCACCACCGCCCACTCCACCACCGTGCAGGCCAGCGTCACGGGCCGGCTCGCGGTGCTGTTCACGATCGGCACGGCGTAGGCGGCGGCGAACGCCAGCGCGAGTACCAGCAACGGCCGCTGGGTGCGCCGTTCCCACCGTGCCTGTGCCGAGAGATCCTCCATGACCGCATCGTAAAGAAACGGCAAGGACAGGGGCGGTGGGGCCCATGGCCCCACCGCCCCTCGGGCGACCTGCCGGTCCGCCTACGCGTCCCCGCCCGCCGTGCCGGGGTCGGCCGCCGACACGTCCAGGAGCTGGTAGCGGTCGATGGCCTGCTTGAGGACGGACCGGTCGACCTTGCCCTCACGGGCCAGCTCCGTCAGCACGGCCACCACGATCGACTCGGCGTCGATGTGGAAGAACCGCCGGGCCGCCCCCCGGGTGTCGGCGAAGCCGAAGCCGTCGGCGCCCAGGGACTGGTACGTGCCCGGGACCCACCGCGCGATCTGGTCCGGCACCGAGCGCATCCAGTCGGAGACGGCCACGAACGGGCCCTCGGCCTCGCTCAGCTTCCGCGTCACCCACGGCACCCGCTGCTCCTCCTCCGGGTGCAGCAGGTTGTGCTCCTCGCAGGCGACGGCCTCGCGCCTGAGCTCGTTCCAGGAGGTCGCCGACCAGACGTCGGCCCTGACGTTCCAGTCCTCGGCGAGGATCCGCTGCGCCTGGAGCGCCCACGGCACCGCCACGCCCGAGGCCATGATCTGCGCCGGGATCTCGCCCGCCGTGCCCCTGCCGATGCGGTGGACACCCTTGAGGATGCCCTCCACGTCCACGTCCGCCGGCTCGGCCGGCTGCTGGATCGGCTCGTTGTAGACGGTGAGGTAGTAGAAGACGTCCTCGCCGTGCGGGTGCTGCTCGTCGCCGCCGTACATCCGGCGCAGGCCGTCCTGCACGATGTGCGCGATCTCGTACCCGTAGGCCGGGTCGTACGCCACGCAGCCCGGGTTCGTCGAGGCGAGCAGCTGCGAGTGGCCGTCCGCGTGCTGCAGACCCTCACCGGTCAGCGTCGTGCGGCCGGCGGTCGCGCCCAGGACGAAGCCGCGCGCCAGCTGGTCGGCCATCTGCCAGAACTGGTCGCCGGTGCGCTGGAAACCGAACATCGAGTAGAACACGTAGACCGGGATCAGCGGCTCGCCGTGCGTTGCGTAGGCCGAGCCCGCCGCGATCGCCGACGCCGTGCAGCCCGCCTCGGAGATGCCGTCGTGCAGCATCTGACCGGTCGGCGACTCCTTGTAGGCGAGCAGCAGGTCGCGGTCGACCGCCTCGTACTGCTGGCCGAGCGGGTTGTAGATCTTCGCGCTCGGGAAGAAGGAGTCCATGCCGAACGTGCGGTACTCGTCGGGCGCGATCAGCACGAACCGCCTGCCGAGCTCCTTGTCCCGCATGAGGTCCTTCAGGAGCCGGACAAAGGCCATGGTGGTCGCGATGGACTGCTGGCCGGAGCCCTTCTTCACGGACGCGTACGTCTTGTCGTCCGGCAGCGGCAGCGGCTTGGAGCGCACGATCCGGGTCGGGACGTAGCCGCCGCAGCCCTTGCGGCGGTCGTGCATGTACTGGATCTCGTCCGTGTTCCGGCCCGGGTGGTAGTACGGCGGCGGGCCGGACTCCAGCTCCTTGTCGGAGATCGGCAGGTGCAGCCGGTCCCGGAAGCGCTTGAGGTCGTCGACGGTCAGCTTCTTCATCTGGTGGGTCGCGTTGCGGCCCTCGAAGTTCGGGCCCAGCGTCCAGCCCTTGATCGTCTTGGCCAGGATGACCGTCGGCTGGCCCTTGTGCTCCACGGCCGTCTTGAACGCCGCGTAGATCTTGCGGTGGTCGTGACCGCCCCGGCCCAGGTGCAGGATCTGGTCGTCGCTCATGTGCTCGACCATCGCGCGCAGCCGGTGGTCGTCGCCGAAGAAGTGCTCGCGGATGTAGGCACCGGACTCGGTGGCGTAGGTCTGGAACTGGCCGTCCGGCGTGGTGTTCATCTTGTTGACCAGGATGCCGTCCCGGTCCTGCGCCAGCAGGGGGTCCCAGGTGCGGTCCCAGATCAGCTTGATCACGTTCCAGCCGGCGCCCCGGAAGACCGACTCCAGCTCCTGGATGATCTTGCCGTTGCCGCGCACCGGACCGTCCAGCCGCTGCAGGTTGCAGTTGACGACGAAGGTCAGGTTGTCCAGGCCCTCACGGGCGGCGATGGACAGCTGGCCGAGCGACTCCGGCTCGTCCATCTCGCCGTCGCCGAGGAAGGCCCACACGTGCGACTTGGAGGTGTCCGCGATCCCGCGCGCGTGCATGTAGCGGTTCATCCGGGCCTGGTAGATCGCGCCGATCGGGCCGAGGCCCATGGAGACCGTGGGGAACTCCCAGAAGCCCGGCATGGAACGCGGGTGCGGATAGCTGGACAGGCCGTGGGGCGCCTTGGACTTCTCCTGGCGGAAACCGTCCAGGTGCTCCTCGGTGAGCCGGTCCAGCAGGTACGCGCGTGCGTAGATGCCCGGTGAGGCGTGCCCCTGGAAGAAGACCTGGTCGCCGCCGTCGCCCTCGTCCTTGCCGCGGAAGAAGTGGTTGAAGCCGACGTCGTAGAGCGAGGCGGAGGAGGCGAAGGTCGCGATGTGGCCGCCGACGCCGATGCCGGGGCGCTGGGCGCGGGAGACCATCACCGCGGCGTTCCAGCGGGTCGCGTTGAGGATCCTGCGCTCGATCTCCTCGTTGCCGGGGAAGAACGGCTCGCTCTTGGTGGGGATGGTGTTGACGTAGTCCGTGCTGCGCATCTCCGGCACGGCCACGCGCTTCTCGCGGGCGCGCTCGATCAGCCTGAGCATGAGGTAGCGGGCCCGCTCCCGGCCCCGCTCGTCGACGGCGGCGTCGAGCGAGTCGAGCCACTCCTGGGTCTCTTCGGGATCGAAGTCAGGAACCTGACTCGGAAGGCCGCCAATGATGATCGGATTTCGATCGGATCCGGAAGCCACGCTGTTCCTTACCTGTCAGAGGGCGACATTTCTGTGGTTTTTCGGGGTTCTTCCTGGGCCCTGGCGCGGTTTGTCCGCCTGTGCCTGCACCGTTCCCCATCGTGTACCTCGGGACAGGCAAAGTCATCTCTACCGAGGGGTAACGGGGGGTACTCGGGACCAATGGCCCAGGCGTGGACGGTTCCGGTTCGGACAAACCGGGCGCAAAGGTGTGGTGTGTGTCACCTCTGATCGCGATACCGTGTCAGGAGTTGCGGCGACACAGCCGGGATCGTCACCGTTTCGGCGGTCCGGACCGCCGGGTACTTGCGCGATCGGGCCCGCCCGTGTGGACTACGGCCAATGCTTCGCGCACGCGCGTGGCTGAAGACCCATATCGCAACACCATCAGGAGGCAACCCGTGAGCGCGACCGCGGACCACGCGGAGGAGCGGACTAACCCGGCCGGGAGGCTGGGGTTCCAGCCCGGACAGGTGGTCCAGGAGATCGGCTACGACGACGACGTCGACCAGGAGCTCCGCGAGGCCATTGAGGAAGCTATCGGCAGCGAGCTCGTGGACGAGGACTACGACGACGTGGCCGACGCCGTGATGCTGTGGTTCCGCGACGAGGACGGCGACCTGACGGACGCGCTGGTCGACGCCACCACGTACATCGAGGAGGGTGGCGCGATCCTGCTCCTCACGCCGAAGACCGGCCGTACGGGCTACGTGGAGCCGAGCGACATCTCTGAAGCCGCGACGACGGCGGGTCTGTCGGCGAGCAAGAGCGTCAGCGTGGGCAAGGACTGGAGCGGCAGCCGGCTCGCGACGCCCAAGGCCGCGAAGTCCAAGAAGTAGCTCCGGCCCCGCACGTTCCGGCCACGTCCGGACATCCGGTGCCACCGGACGGGCCGACCCAGGTCGGCCCGTCCGTCGGCATGCGGTGATCCCTGCGTAGGGTGGTCTCACCCGAACAGTCCCACCGAAGGGAAGCAGGACGATGGCGATCCAGGTCGGCGACAAGGCACCCGACTTCGAGCTCAAGGACAACCACGGCCGCACCGTGCGGCTGTCCGACTTCCGCGGCGAGAAGAACGTCGTGCTGCTCTTCTACCCGTTCGCCTTCACCGGCGTGTGCACCGGCGAGCTGTGCGCGCTGCGCGACAACCTGCCGAGGTTCGTCAACGACGACACCCAGCTGCTCGCGGTCTCCAACGACTCCATCCACACCCTGCGCGTCTTCGCCGAGCAGGAGGACCTGGAGTACCCCCTGCTGAGCGACTTCTGGCCGCACGGCAACACTTCCCGCGCCTACGGCGTCTTCGACGAGGACAAGGGTTGCGCCGTGCGCGGGACCTTCATCATCGACAAGGAGGGCGTCGTGCGGTGGACCGTGGTCAACGGCCTGCCGGACGCGCGCGACCTGAACGAGTACGTGAAGGCGCTCGACACCCTGTGATTCTTCGGCCGCGCGGCCTGCGGGGGGCGGGAACCCGTCACTAGGATCGACACGTTGATCCCATATCCGATGCACGACGGGGCTCCCCGCCCCCGGACACCAATGGAGGACTCGTGGGAGTCAGCCTCAGCAAGGGCGGCAACGTATCACTGACGAAGGAGGCCCCGGGCCTGACCGCGGTCCTCGTCGGCCTGGGCTGGGACGCCCGTACCACGACCGGCACCGACTTCGACCTCGACGCCAGCGCGCTGCTGCTGAACAACTCCGGCAAGGTCGGCAACGACCAGAACTTCGTCTTCTTCAACAACCTCAAGAGCCCCGACGGCTCGGTCGAGCACACCGGCGACAACCTCACCGGCGAGGGTGAGGGCGACGACGAGGTGATCAAGATCAACCTCGCGGGGGTCCCGGCGGACGTCGAGAAGATCGTCTTCCCGGTCTCCATCTACGAGGCCGAGAACCGCCAGCAGTCCTTCGGTCAGGTCCGCAACGCCTACATCCGCGTGGTGAACCAGGCCGGCGGCGCGGAGATCGCACGCTACGACCTGAGCGAGGACGCCTCCACCGAGACCGCCATGGTCTTCGGCGAGCTCTACCGCCACGGCGCGGAGTGGAAGTTCCGTGCCATCGGCCAGGGGTACGCCTCGGGCCTGCGCGGCATCGCCCAGGACTTCGGGGTGAACGTCTGACCGTCCGGGCCCAGCCCGTCCGAGTCGAACGCATGACCGTCCGGCGCCGCAGTGGTTTCCACGCGGCGCCGGACGTGCAGGACAACCAAACAAGCACCATCTCGGGGAGGACCAGCATCATGGGCGTCACGCTCGCCAAGGGAGGCAACGTCTCCCTGTCCAAGGCCGCACCCAACCTGACCAACGTCATGGTCGGGCTCGGCTGGGACGCGCGCTCCACCACCGGAGCCCCCTTCGACCTCGACGCGAGCGCGCTGCTGTGCGGCGCCGGCAACCGGGTGCTGGGCGACGAGTGGTTCGTCTTCTACAACCAGCTCAAGAGCCCCGACGGCTCGGTCGAGCACACCGGCGACAACCTCACGGGTGAGGGCGAGGGCGACGACGAGTCGATCCTGGTGGACCTGACCAAGGTGCCGGGGCAGTGCGAGAAGATCGTCTTCCCGGTCTCGATCCACCTTGCGGACGAGCGCGGCCAGACCTTCGGCCAGGTCTCCAACGCCTTCATCCGGGTCGTCAACCAGGCCGACGCCCAGGAACTCGCGCGCTACGACCTCAGCGAGGACGCCAGCACCGAGACGGCCATGATCTTCGGCGAGCTCTACCGCTACCAGGGCGAATGGAAGTTCCGGGCCGTGGGGCAGGGGTACGCGTCCGGCTTGCGGGGCATCGCTCTAGACTTCGGAGTCAATGTTTCGTAAAGCCGAGTGCGGCGCGGGGGAGACCCTCCTCCAAGCTCCGCTCGGGGGGACCCCCAGAGGATTGGGTAGCCAGTGCTTCTGAAAACCTTCGGCTGGTCGTTCGCGATTACCGCGCTCGGCCTGGTCGCCGCGGTCTTCTACGGGGGGTGGACCGCGTTCGGCATCGTGGCGATCCTGTCCATCCTCGAGATCTCGCTGTCCTTCGACAACGCGGTCGTCAATGCCGGAATCCTGAAGAAGATGAACGCCTTCTGGCAGAAGATCTTCCTCACGGTCGGCGTGCTCATCGCCGTCTTCGGCATGCGGCTGGTCTTCCCCGTCGTGATCGTCGCCATCAGCGCCAAGATGGGGCCGATCGAGGCCGTCGACCTCGCGCTCAACAACAAGGACCGCTACCAGCAGCTGGTGACCGACGCTCACCCGGCGATCGCCGCCTTCGGTGGCATGTTCCTGCTGATGATCTTCCTCGACTTCATCTTCGAGGACCGCGACATCCAGTGGCTGCGCTGGATCGAGCGGCCGCTGGCCAAGCTCGGCAAGGTCGACATGCTGTCGGTCTGCATCTCCCTGATCGTCCTGCTGATCACCTCCTTCACCTTCGCCACCAGCGCCCACCAGCACGGCGGCGCGCACGCCGACAAGGCACAGACGGTCCTGATCGCCGGCATCGCGGGTCTGATCACCTACATGGTGGTCGGCGGCCTGTCCGGGTACTTCGAGGACAGACTGGAGGAAGAGGAGGAGCGCGAGCACGAGGAGGAGGAAGAGGCCGCACGCGCCGGCCAGAAGCGTTCGGCCGTCGTGCTGGCCGGAAAGGCCGCGTTCTTCATGTTCCTCTACCTCGAGGTCCTGGACGCGTCCTTCTCCTTCGACGGCGTGATCGGCGCCTTCGCCATCACCAACGACATCGTCCTGATGGCCCTGGGCCTCGGCATCGGCGCCATGTACGTCCGGTCGCTCACGGTCTACCTGGTCCGCCAGGGCACCCTCGACGACTACGTCTACCTGGAGCACGGCGCGCACTACGCGATCGGCGCCCTGGCCGTGATCCTCATGGTCACCATCCAGTACGAGATCAACGAGGTCATCACCGGCCTCGTCGGTGTCGTCCTGATCGCCTGGTCCTTCTGGTCCTCCGTGCGCCGCAACCGCGCGCTGGCGGCGGCCGAGGGAGGGGCTGGCTCGGACGAGAAGACCGAGGTCTCCTCCCGGGTGTGACAAGCCCTCGGGGGAGGAACGCTCTCTGCGGGGCGGCCGGCGTGGTCCGTCGCCGGACGGGCCACAGGGGACGACGGCTGATCGGGCCGGGTCCCCAGGCCGCCCCGCGGTCTGTGTGCGGGGCAGTGAGCGCCGGTGAAGGTGGGGGCGGGAGATGGGATTCTTCGACGGTCTGCTGGGCGGACGCGCGGCCGACTTCGACTCGGGCAGCGCCGCGACCAACGCGATCGAGCTGACCAAACGGCACCACCAGGTGTCGCTGACCAAACAGGGCGCGGCCACCGGGCACCTGCGCATCAACCTGACCTGGCGGATGCGCACCTCCGACATCGGCGGCCCCACCCGGCAGAGCCTGCTGCGCCACCCCTTCAGGGCGCTCAAGCCGCCGGAGGTCATGGGACACAGCCAGTCCATGGTCAACGTCGACCTCGACCTCGGGTGCCTGTACGAGCTGGCCGACGGCACCAAGGGCGTGGTCCAGCCGCTCGGCGGCTTCCTCGGCGACGTGAACTCACCGCCGTACGTCAAACTCAGCGGTGACGACCGGTTCGGTTCCGCGTCGGGTGAGACGATCTACGTCAACCTCGACCACCGGGACGACATCAAGCGCCTGCTGGTCTTCGTCTACATCTACGACCAGACCCCGGCCTTCGACCGCACCCACGCGATCGTCACCCTGTACCCGAGCAACGGCCCCCGCATCGAGATCGGCCTCGACGAACGCCACCCCCAGGCCCGCTCGTGCGCGGTGGTCCTGATCGAGAACGTGAAGGGTGAACTGACCGTCCGCCGCGAGGTCAAGTTCGTCTACGGCTTCCAGGCGGAACTGGACCGCCTCTACGGCTGGGGCCTGCAGTGGGGCCGGGGCTACAAGACGGCCGACCGCTAGTGCTGCGGCCGGAAAGGTTCACCGGCTCGCGACGCCCGGCACGGCACCTCGCCGCGTTGTCGCCTCACCCCAGTACATCCAGTACGCGGGCGACGCTCCGCCTTGCGGTGCACCGCACCGGACGCCGCGAGCCTTCCGGCAAACCCTTCCGGCCACAGCACTAGGCCGTGGCCGGTATTGCCCCCCCTGGCTGGCGGCGTCCGGCGGGAACAGTCAGCCAGGACTAGCGCCCGATGAACTGCGGCCCCTGCGGCGGCAGCCGGAAGTCCGGATCCGGCACCGCTGTCACCGGCTGCGGATACCCGTACGCCGGCTGCGGATACCCGTAAGCCGGCTGCGCCGCCGCAGCCGTGGCCGCGGGCTGCGGGTACCCGTACGCCGCCTGAGTCGGCGCGGGCAGCGGCTGTACCGACGGCAGCGGCTGCGGCAGTGGCTGTGCCGCCGCTGTCGCCGCCGTCCCCGTGGCCGCCTCCGCCTCCTCCGCCTCGTCCACCGAGATCCCGAAGTCGGTCGCGAGGCCCTTCAGGCCGTTGGAGTAGCCCTCCCCGAGCGCCCGGAACTTCCAGCCCTCGCCACGCCGGTACAGCTCCCCGCAGATCAGCGCGGTCTCCTGGCCCGTCTCCGGCTTGATGTCGAAGTGGGCCAGCGGCTCCCCGTCGGCGACGAGCGCGTCGTACAGCGCGATGCGCAGGGCCTGTACGCGGTCGAACGTCACACCGTCCGCCGAGGCGACCAGCAGGATCCGGCCGACCTCGGACTCGACCGCGGCCAGGTCCGTCTGGATCGTGTCGGTCAGCCCGTCCGCGCCCCGCTTCTTGCCCAGCCGCCAGACCTTCCCGGAGGGGTGCCGTGGCTGGTTGTAGAAGACGAAGTCCTCGTCGGAGCGCACACGGCCGGCGGGGCCCAGCAGCAGTGCGGAGGCATCGACGTCCGGGACGCCCTGTCCGGGCGTCCAGCGCAGCACGGCCCGCACTGTGGTGGCCTCCAGCGGGATGTTCGACCCCTTCAGCATCGCGTGCGTCATGCGGTCATCCTGCCTTCTCGGTCCTGGTCACGACAACGCGGGGGTGGACGGGCACCCGGCCGGCGCACGACGCTTCGAACAACTGTCGACACGGCTGGGCTACCAGAAATTCATGCCCGATGGGAACTACTGACATGGATTTCTACGTACTATTACCGGCCACCTTTCAACAGTCTGCACAGGCCACTCGCGTCACCACGGGGGAGCGTCATGCGTCATTTCGGGCACCTCGCACCTGAGGTGCGGCAGCACCTCTTCCACCGGGAGCCGTGCGAGTTCACCGCCGACTCCCCGGCCCGGCTGTTGTCGGCGGCCCTCGGCGCCACGCTCTACAGCCCGGCCACCAGGCCGCGGCTCGCCGACGACGTCGTCAAGCAGGCCGGACGCGGGGTCGTCTCGATGGTGCTGTGCCTGGAGGACTCCATCGACGACGCGGACGTGGCGCACGGCGAGGAGAACCTCGTCCGCCAGTTCGCCCGGCTGGCCTCGTCCCCGGGCGCCGACCTCCCCCTGCTGTTCATACGGGTCCGTGTCCCCGAGCAGATACCCGACCTGGTGCGGCGCCTGGGACCGGCCGCCCGGCTGCTGTCCGGTTTCGTACTGCCGAAGTTCACCGGGGAGCGCGGTCTGCCGTTCCTGGAGGCGGTGCAGACCGCCGAGGCGGTGAGCGGCCGGCGGCTGTTCGCCATGCCGGTCCTGGAATCGCCCGAACTGCTGTACCGGGAGTCGCGGGTGGAGACCCTGGAGGGCATCTTCCGCGCGGTCGACAAGTACCGGGACCGGGTGCTCGCACTGCGCCTCGGGGTGACGGACTTCTGCTCCTCCTACGGGTTGCGCAGAGCCCCCGACATGACGGCCTACGACGTCCAGGTCGTCGCCTCCGTGATCGCCGACGTGGTGAACATGCTGGCGCGGGCCGACGGCACGGGGTTCACCGTGACCGGGCCGGTGTGGGAGTACTTCCGGGTGCAGGAGCGCATGTTCAAGCCACAGCTGCGGCAGAGCCCCTTCCTGGAGGTGCAGGCGGTCGAACTGCGCGAGAGACTGATCGAACACGCGATGGACGGGCTGCTGCGGGAGATCTCCCTGGACCACGCCAACGGCCTGCTCGGCAAGACCTGCATCCACCCCTCCCACGTCCTGCCCGTGCACGCGCTGTCGGTGGTCAGTCACGAGGAGTTCAGCGACGCGGCCGACATACTGCGGCCCGAGCGCGGCGGCGGCGGTGTGCTGAGATCGGCGTACACGAACAAGATGAACGAGGTGAAGCCGCACCGCGCCTGGGCCGAGCGGACCCTGCTGCGCGCCGAGGTCTTCGGCGTCGCCCGCGAGGACGTCGGCTTCGTGGAACTGCTCGCCGCCGGCATCCCCAGCTGAAGGAACGAATGAACAAGGCAGTGAACGACGGCGTCTGGTCCGGCACCTGGGTCGCCGAGCGGCTCGGGGTCGAGCTCGCCGGCGACGACGAGCTGACGGGCCTGCTGGGGCTGGCGCTGCGGCGCAACCCCAAGCGGGCGCATCTGCTCGTGTCCAACGTGCTCGGCAAACACGTGCCCCAGTCGCCGTCGGTGGTGTACGGCCACGGCTTCGACCTGGGCCGCCGGGTACGGGACCTGCTGGGCCCGGTCCAGGCCGCTGCCGCGGTCGTCCTGGGCTACGCGGAGACGGCGACCGGCCTCGGCCACGCGGTCGCCGACGGCCTGGGCACCGCCCCCTATCTGCACTCCACCCGCCGCCCGGTCCCCGGTGTCGCCCCGGCGGGCGGCTTCGAGGAGTCCCACTCGCACGCGACCTCGCACCTGCTGCTGCCCGAGGACCCGGCCCTGCTGTCCGGAAACGGCCCGCTGGTCCTCGTCGACGACGAGTTCTCCACCGGCAACACCGTCCTGAACACCATCCGCGACCTGCACGCCCGCCATCCGCGGGGGCGCTACGTCGTGGTCGCCCTCGTCGACATGCGCTCCCCGGCCGACGCGGACCGCCTGCACGACTTCGCCCACGAGATCGGCGCCCGGGTGGACCTGGTGGCCCGCGCCTCGGGCACGGTGCGCCTGCCGGAGCACGTCCTGGAAAAGGGCCGGGAACTGGTCGCCCGGTACGAGCGGGCGACGGTCCCGAACCAGCGCGCCCGCGGCCGGATCACCCGGATCGACCCGCGCTGGCCCCGGGGCGTCCCCGACGGGGGACGGCACGGGTTCACGGCCGGGCACCGGGAGCGGCTGGAGCGGGCGCTGCCCGCGATGGCGGCGCGGGTCGCCGGGGCACTGCCCGCCGACGCCCGGCGCGTGCTGGTGCTCGGGTTCGAGGAGCTGATGTACGCGCCGCTCAGGCTGGCCCGGGAGCTGGAGCAGGTCGTCGGTGCCGAGGTGCGGTACTCGACCACCACCCGCTCGCCCGTCCTCGCGGTGGACGACCCCGGTTACGCGATCCGCACCCGGCTGGTCTTCCCGGCGCACGACGACCCGGCCGACGGCCCCGGCGAGCGTTACGCCTACAACGTCGCCGGCGGCGGATTCGACGCGGTGGTCACCGTCGTCGACTCGGTCGCCGACACCCCCGAACTGCACGGGCCCACAGGCCTGCCGGCCCAGCTCGCGGCGCACACCCCGCACGTGCTGCTCGTGGTCGTACCGTCGTACGTCCCCGCCTCCCCACCCGCTGCCGCCGCCCCCGGCACCTCCGCCACCTCCGCCACCTCCGGACAAGGAACCCCGATGCTGCCCGAGCCCCTCCGCGGCCCCGCCTTCTCCTCGTACGCGCCCGACGAGGTCGGCTGGCTGCTGCAGGACCTCTCGGAGGTGACGCTGGAGGCGCCGACCGAGGAGCGCGAGGAGGCGATCCAGAGCGGGGGCGCGCACTACGCCGAGTCGCTGCCGGTGGAGTACCAGCCCAGCGAGCAGTACCAGGAGCTGTTCCACGCGGCCCTGCAGACCTCCGCCGCCCGGATCGCCCAGGCCGTCGGGGTGGTCACCGACACCGTCCTCGCCGAGCGGTCGCCGCGACCCGTCCTGGTCTCGCTCGCCCGCGCCGGCACCCCGGTCGGCGTGCTGATGCGCCGCTGGGCCCGGTTCCGGCACGGCCTCGACCTTCCGCACTACGCCGTCTCCATCGTGCGCGGCCGCGGCATCGACGCCAACGCGCTGCGCTGGCTGGCCGCCCACCACGACCCCGGCGACGTCGTCTTCGTGGACGGCTGGACCGGCAAGGGCGCCATCACCCGTGAGCTCGCCCAGGCGGTACGGGAGTTCGAGGAGGCGGGCGGCGCCGGCGGGTTCGACCCGGAGATCGCGGTGCTGGCCGACCCGGGCTCGTGCGTGCGCACCTACGGCACCCGGGAGGACTTCCTCATCCCCTCCGCCTGCCTCAACTCGACCGTCTCCGGACTGGTGTCGCGCACCGTCCTGCGCGCGGACCTGGTCGGCCCGCGGGACTTCCACGGCGCGAAGTTCTACCGCGAACTCGCCGGCGCGGACGTGTCCGGCGTCTTCCTCGACGCCGTCGCCGCCCGCTTCCCCGAGGTCGCGGACGGCGTCGACGCCGCGGTCAAGGAGCTGCTGTCCGCCGACCGCGCCCCCACCTGGGAGGGCTGGGCGGCGGTCGAGCGGATCAGCGAGGAGTACGGCATCCACGACGTCAACCTGGTCAAGCCGGGCGTCGGCGAGACCACGCGGGTGCTGCTGCGCCGGGTGCCGTGGAAGATCCTGGCGCGGGCGGGGGCCGGCGCGGACCTGCACCACGTACGCCTGCTCGCCGAGCAGAGAGGGGTCCCGGTCGAGGAGGTGGACGAACTGCCGTACACCTGCGTGGGACTGATCCACCCCCGCTACACGCGCGGGGCGACCGGCGCCGACGGCAGGGCGGTGGCCCTCTGATGCCGGTGCTGGTGGCGAGTGACCTCGACCGTACGCTCATCTACTCCGCCGCGGCCCTGGCCCTGACCATGCCGGACGCCCGGGCCCCCAGGCTGCTGTGCGTGGAGGTGCACGAGAGCAGGCCGCTGTCCTACATGACGGAGACGGCGGCCCAGCTGCTGACCGAGCTGGCCGACACGGCGGTGTTCGTGCCGACCACGACCCGTACCCGCAAGCAGTACCTGCGCATCAACCTGCCGGGTCCGGCGCCCACGTACGCCATCTGCGCCAACGGCGGCCATCTGCTGGTGGACGGCGTGTCGGACGCCGACTGGCACCGTCGGGTGACCGGCCGGCTGGCGGGTGAGTGCGCGCCGCTGGCTCAGGTGCAGGAGCATCTGCTGCGGACCGCCGATCCGGTCTGGGTGCGCAAGCACCGCGTCGCCGAGGACCTGTTCGCCTACCTCGTCGTGGAGCGCGAACTGCTCCCCGAGGACTGGGTGAAGGAGCTCGGCGCATGGGCGGAGAACCGCGGCTGGACGGTCTCCCTCCAGGGCCGCAAGATCTACGCCGTTCCCAAGCCGCTCACCAAGAGCGCCGCCGTCCGCGAGGTCGCCCGCCGCACCGGTGCGGACCTGGTGCTCGGGGCGGGCGACTCGCTGCTGGACGCAGACCTGCTGCTCGCCGTGGACCGCGGCTGGCGGCCGGGCCACGGCGAGCTGGCCGAGACGAACTGGACGGCTCCGGGGATCGGCGCGCTGCCCGAGCGCGGGGTGCTGGCCGGTCAGCGGATCGTCCGCGAGTTCCTCAGCGCGTCCCGGACGCCCCGGTAGGCCGTGGGGGTCAGCCGCAGCAGCCGCCGCCGCAGCACCCGCCCGAGCCGCCGCCGCCCGCGCGGGGCGCGGGTGCCGGTGCGGTCGCCGAGCCGCCCACCGCTACGGTGGACAGCAGCTTGACCGTGTCGTCGTGCCCGGCGGGACAGGTCGCCGGGGCGGCGGACTCCGCCATGGGACGGCTCAGTTCGAAGGTGTCGCCGCAGTTACGGCAGCGGTACTCGTAGCGAGGCATGGGCCCAGGTTAATGGCCGTGACGGGCCCCACAGAGCTCTGTGTTTCTCATGTGTTGGTTTCTGTCCCATTCTTGTGCGGAGAAATTGAAAAGATCGCTGATAATTTTGTAGGACCGTGAGAGCCGCGAGGCGGCTGGGGGTGAGGGGGTGGCAGCCGCGACTGCGGCGGCTGTGTCGACCCGCGCGAGCACCACGGAGTGCGGGAGGGAGACGCAGTCGTGACCGAGGCAGGGCAGGGGGAGGGCCTCCCCGGGGAGGGCCGGCGGCCCCGAGGGCGCCGAGCCGCGCCGAGGCATGCGCCGGACGACGGTCCGCCGCCGGCGGCGGACGAGACGATGCAGCTGAACGTCGACGCCCTGCGGGGGCGGGACCGGACGGCGCAGCCGGACGCCCAGCGCCGGCCGGACGACGACGCCCCGCCTCGCCCCGACGAGACGATGCAGCTGAACGTCGACGCCCTGCGGGGGAAGCCGCGCGCGGGCGGGAAGCCTCGGGCGAAGGCCGATCCCGAGCCGCACGAGACCATGCAGCTGCGCGTGTTCCGGCCAGGGGCGTCCCCTCGGCCCGCCGGTGAGCGCGCCGACCGCCGCAAGCCGCGTAGCGCACGCACACTGCCTCCGGCTGTCGCCAAGGCCACCGCCGCCGCCCGCCGGCGTATCGCGCCGCTCGTCCGGCGCCTGGCGCCCCTGGCCGCGGTGCTGGCGCCGTACGCCCGGAGGCTGAAGCCGGTCTACCCGCGCCCGGGCCGCACCGGCTGGCGCCGCTGGGTGCCCTCCTGGCGGCAGTGGCTGGGCGCCACGCTCTCCGCGTTCGGCCTGACCGGCCTCCTCCTGGTCGTCGCCTACGCCGCCACGGACATACCCGAGAACCTGAACACTTATGCCACCCAGCAGGACAACGTCTATTTCTGGTCCGACGGCACCCCGATGGCCCGCACCGGCTGGGTGCAGCGCCAGGCGATGCCGCTGAAGGACATACCCGAGGACGTCCGCTGGGCCGTGCTGGCGGCCGAGAACGAGAGCTTCTACAGCGACCCCGGCATCTCCTTCAAGGGCATCACCCGCGCCCTGTGGCGCACGGTCGGCGAGGGCGACACCCAGGGTGGTTCCACCATCACCCAGCAGTACGTCAAGAACGTCTACCTCTCCCAGAACCAGACCGTCAGCCGCAAGTTCACCGAGGCGATGATCGCCCTCAAGCTCGACAACCGGATGAGCAAGGACAAGATCCTCGAGGGCTATCTCAACACCAGCTGGTTCGGCCGCGGCACCTACGGCATCCAGCGCGCCGCCCAGGCCTACTACGGCAAGGACGTCAGCCAGCTCAACGCCGGCCAGGCGGCCTTCCTCGCCTCCCTGCTCAAGGGCGCCGGCCTGTACGACCCGACGCTGAGCCAGGCCAACCACCACCGCGCCGTGGAGCGCTGGAAATGGATCCTGGACCGCATGGTCAAGATCGGCAAGCTGTCGCCGGCCGAGCGCGCCAAGTACAGGACGTTCCCCGAGCCGCTCAAGCGCAACCCGCTCTACGACACCGGTCAGCAGAGCGACTACCTGGTCGAACTGGCCTCGAGTTACGCCAAGAAGGCCGGGAACATCTCGGACCGGGAGTTCGACATGGGCGGCTACCAGATCTACACGACCTTCGACCGCAAGCGGGAGAGCACCCTCACCGAGGCAGTCACCAAGGCCCGCAAGAAGGCGAATACCGCCGACCCCGGCGCTGCGAAGACCGCGCACTACGGCGCCGCCTCCCTGGCCGCCGACGGCCGGATCCTCGCCGTCTACGGCGGCCCCGACCACCGTACGCAGGGCTACAACGAGTCCAACGCCTCCACCGTCCCGGCCGGTTCGGCCTTCCTGCCGTTCGTCTACGCGGCCGGGCTCGAGCACGGCGTCACCAAGCGGCGCGACGTGGCCCGCGAACCGGTCTACCCGGAGACCCTCTACAACGGAGACGACGCCGTGCCCGTCACCACCCCCGAGGGCCCCTACTGGGACCGCAGCGGCCGCAAGGTGGCCGCCCACAACGACGGGAAGAAGTCCTGGGGGCAGATCACCCTGCGCAAGGCGCTCGCCGAGTCCGTGAACACGCCCTTCATGCAGCTCGGCATGGACACCGGCCTGGACAAGGTCAAGCAGACCGCCACCGCGGCCGGCTTGCTGCCCTCCACCATGGGCCCGCAGGTGCCCGCGCTGTCCCTGGGCAGCTCCACGCCGAGCGCGATCCGCATGGCGGGCGGCTACGCCACCTTCGCCGCCGGCGGCATGCACACCGAGCCGTACTCGGTGCGCCGCATCACCCGTAACGGCTCGACGGTGAAGCTGGACACCCCGGCCACCGACCGCGCGGTCTCCGCGAAGGTGGCCGAGGAGGTCACCCAGGCGCTCGGCGACGCCTTCCGCAGCGCCCACCCGGCCGCCGTGCCCACCACCACGGCCGTGCCCGGCACGGCCGCGGCGCCCACGGTGGCCGGAAAGACGGGCACCACCGAGGGCGACACCGCCGCCTGGTACGTCGGCACCGCCAAATCGGTGTCCACGGCGGTCGTCGTCTACCGCATGGACCTCGCCAAGAGCCTCGAACCACTCCCGCTGAAGGGGATCGCCGGCACCGCCGCCGACAGCGCCCCGTACGGCATCTGGGCCGGCGCCATGGACCCGCTCGGCTGACCCCGGCGGCCCGGCCGCACCGCACCCGCACCGATGACCTCCCACCCGGATTGAGCCGCCCATGAAGCCGACACCCGGCCGCCGCCGCAAGGCACGCGCGCGCCGCCGCACCACCCGCCCCGAGTTCGTGACCCTGGCCGCGCTCCTGGTCGTCGCCTCCGTCGTGGCGGGATTCCTGGCGCTGACCCGCCCCGACTCCACCGCACCGACCGCGTCCGCCGGCTCCAAGGGCGGCTCCAAGGGTGCCTCGCCGAAGCCCACCAAGGAGCCCAAGTGGGACGGCAGGACCCATGTGCTCGGCGACGGCTCGACCTCGTACACCGGGCCGCAGAAGGACGAGCTGAAGCCCGTACCGCTCAAACCGGGCGAGAAGCCCCCGCAGTTCGTGGTGTTCTCCTGGGACGGCGCCCTGGAGGGCAGTGACCACCTGTTCTCGCACTACCGGGAGCTGGCCCGGGAGTACAACGCCCACATGACCTTCTTCCTCACGGGCATCTACCTGCTGCCCAAGGGCAAGAAGGACATCTACCACCCGCCGATGCACTCCCCGGGCGCAGCCGCGATCGACTACGCCACCGACGAGCACATCCGCGACACCCTGGGCCAGCTCCGCCTCGCCTACGAACAGGGCAACGAGATCGGCACCCACTTCAACGGCCACTTCTGCGGCGCCAAGGGCGGCGGCGACTGGAGCGTCGAGGAGTGGAAGAGCGAGATCGACCAGTTCTACTCGTTCGTGGAGAAGTGGAAGACCAACACCGGCTTCACCGACATCCCCCCGCTGCCCTTCGACTTCAGGAAGGAGGTCACCGGCGGCCGCGCGCCCTGCCTGGAGGGCCAGCCCAACCTGCTGAAGGCCATGAAGAGCTACGGCTGGCGCTACGACGCCTCCTCACCCGGCGACTTCCAGATATGGCCGGCGAAGAAGAACGGCATATGGGACTTCCCGCTGCAGATGCTTCCCTATGAGGACGGCAAGTACCAGGGCCTGTCCATGGACTTCAACTTCCTCTACAACCAGTCCGACGGCGAGACCAAGGGCGACCCCGCCAAGTACCCCCAGTGGGAACAGCAGACCGTCGACTCCTACCTGGCCGGCTTCAACCGCGCCTACTACGGCAGCCGGGCACCGCTGTTCATCGGCAACCACTTCGAGGACTGGAACGGCGGCATCTACATGAAGGCCATCGACCAGGTCATCAAGAACGTGTGCACCAAAAAGGGCGTCAAGTGCGTGTCCTTCAAGGAACTCGCCGACTGGATGGACGTGCAGAAGCCCGAGACACTGCAGGCCCTGCGCGGACTGGACCCGGCGCAGTCGCCGGACTGGTCGACGGTGGTCAAGTGACGCCTGCAACCTATTGGTTCCACTTGTGCGTCCCCTCTTCACAACCGCCACACACGCCGTGCGAAGATGCCGTCGCCCGGTAGGTGTACCGGCGTAGAGGGGAACAAGAGATTGAAATCAAGAAGATTGAGCCGTAAGCGGCGTCGCGCCACCATAGTCACCGCGGCGGCCGCATCCGTGGTCGCCGGCGTGGCCCTGGTGCCCAACTGGAGCGCGGGCGCGGCGGTCACCGACGACCCGACGGTGGACCCGGCGACCAAGGCCACCTTCCAGCGGCTGGCCGACGCGGTCTTCACCGACCGCACCCAGGCCCTGGTGGACGGCGGCAGCACGGCGACGGGGCAGCACCAGCGCACGTCCGGCTTCTCCGGCAAGGTGCGCCTGTCCGGCACCCAGTCGCACCAGGAGAGCACCGCGCTGACCGAACTGCGTGGCCGCAAGTCCCGCCTCGCCAAGCTGGGCGAGAAGTACAGCGGGGCCAGCACCAGCGTCTCGCTGGACGCCACCCAGGTGAAGGGCCGCCGCGCCACGGTCGACGTCACCGAGACCACGACCCTGACGTACAAGAAGGTCAAGGGCACCGAGCCGAAGACCACCGGCTTCCAGGCCCACCACGAGCTGACCTTCAAGGCCGACCAGCAGGGCAATTGGCAGCTGACCGGCATCCGCGACACCGACGACGGCTACCTCGCGGTGAACCAGGTCGCCAAGCCCGCCGTCGCCGCGCCGGACACCGCCGCCGACGACGGCCCGCCCGAGGCGGCCCGCTCGGCCACCACGTGGCCCGCGCCCGCCAACCCGAAGAACTTCTCCGCCACCGGCTACGACTACAAGGCCATGGCCGCCTACGCGCAGAAGTACTGGAACAACTACAACCCGGCCTACCCGAACTTCAACGGGGAGGCCGACGGCGGCGACTGCACCAACTTCGTCAGCCAGACACTGAAGGCCGGCGGCTGGAAGCACGTCCCGGGCCGCACGGACGACTTCCACAAGTGGTTCGGCAACTCCGACATCCAGTCCGACTCGTTCGTCGGCGTCAACGAGTTCTCCTGGTTCGCCCTGTCCTCCAAGCGGGTCACCAGCCTTGCCAACGTCTACCAGCTGGACGTCGGCGACGTGCTGCAGATGGACTTCAACAAGGACGGGTCCAAGGACCACTCGATGATCGTCACCTACCGCAGCCGGCAGGGCGTGCCGTATGTGACGTACCACTCCACCAACACCTACAACAGGTCGGTGGCCAGCATCATCGCGTCGTACCCGAACGCGGCGTACTACGCCTACCGCACCTGAGCGGTGCCCCTGGGGAGCGGGGACCGGGCCGTCAGTGACCGGTTCCCCGCTCCTCACGGATCTGCGCCACCACCCGGGCCGCCGTGCCCCGCACCGCCTCGGTCTCCGTCAGGAAGTGCCAGTAGTCCGGGTGGCGGCCTTCCAGCCCGCTGATCGCCCGCTCCAGCCGGGCCACGGCGTCGTCCAACGGGCGGGCGTGCCGCGGGTCCGGCGTCGTACGGCCGGTCATGGCCAGCCGCTGGGCGTCCCGGATCGCGAACCGCGTCCTGTCGATCTCCGCCTGTGGGTCCTTCTGCACCGCGTTCAGCCGCGCCAGACGGTCTCCGGCGGCCGACACCGCCTCGTCGGTGGTGTTCAGCAGCGCCCGCACCGTCGACAGCAGCGCGGTCGCGTCCGGCCAGCGCTGGGACTCCCGCGCGGCCTGAGCCTGAGTCAGCTTCCGCTCCGCCTGCCGGACGTTCTCGGCGGCCTGCTCCGGCACCTGCTGCAGATCCTGCCAGCAGGCGGCCGCGAACCGCCGCCTGAGCTCGCTGAGCACCGGCTCCACCTGACCGGCGCGCGTGGTCAGCGCCTGCGCCCGGGTCCGCAGCGACACCAGCCGGTGGTCGATCTCGGCGGCCCGCTCCGGCAGCCGCCCGGCCTCCGCCCGGATCGCCTCCGCCTCCCGCGCCACCCGCTCGGCCCGCTCCAGCGTCGGCTGCGCACCGTGCTGCCCCGCGCCCTGGTTCAGCTTCGTCAGCTCGGGCGAGAGCGCGGCCAGCCGGGCGGCCAGATCGTCCGCCTTCAGCCCCGAGCCGCGTACGGTGTCCAGCGCGTTGCTGGCGGCGAGCAGGGACTGCCGGGCGCGCTCCACGGCGGGCGCGAGCCGGGCCAGCTGCGTCTCGGCCTTGCCGAGCAGCGGCCCCAGACCACTGCTGAAACGGTCCAGCTCCCGCTTGACGTTCTCCAGCTCGTCCTTGGCCGCGGTCAGCTCGCCGCGCGCCCGGGCGGCGGTGGCGGCCTCCAGGCCGTCACGGTCGAGATCCTGCGCGTCGACCGCCTGGATGTACCGCTGACTGACCTCGTCGATCCGCCGGCCCAGCGCCTCGAAGTCGGCGATCGCGCGACGCGCGGCGGGGGAGTCGTCGACGGCCGTGATCGTCTCGATCGAGATCCGCAGATCGCGCTGGGCGGTGTCCAACTCGTAGAACGCGGCCGCGGCGGCGTCCTTCGCGGCCTGCGCCTCGGCCCGCTGGCTCTCGGCCCGCCCCCCGAACCAGCGCCGGGTGCCGCCACCGGCGAAGGCGGCGGGCAGCGCGAGCGCGGCGAGCAGCGGCAGGCCCATCAGGGCAAGGACGTCACGGGCCGCCGCGGAAGCGGTGGGGCGGGGCCGGGGCCGTGAATACGGCGAACGCGGCTGCCCAGGTGTCTCCGATGCCGCCGGTGCCGCCGATGTGGCCGTCACATCCCTCTCCCGTGCCGTGGTCCGCCCTGCGTGGAGTTCATTCTCCCACCTGTACAGGACGAACACACGGGCCCGTCAGTTCGCCGTATCTCCACCAGGTTCGCCACGGCCTCCAGTTCGAGGGGGACCGAACAGCCGGTCGGCGCGTGCCCGCGCAGGCCGGGCAAACGCTGATCACGATCCACGACGAAGGCCCAGGTGCCTCGGGAGTCATCCCGTGGACCTGGGCCTCTCGTTCGTCCTGCGACTGGTGGGCGCGGACGGTTTCGAACCGCCGACATCCTGCTTGTAAGGCAGGCGCTCTACCCCTGAGCTACGCACCCGGGACGAGTCGACAGCGTACCCTGCCAGGGGGACTGTCCCGCAAACCCGTTGCCCGGCCCTCGTCGTCGAAGTGCACCTGGAGGGTCCGTGCCACGGCGTCCCGGTTCAGGGGGCCGAACACGTGGGGGAACGCGGTGCCCCCGGGGACGCCGGGGGGTGGGGCGGGGGCGGCCGCCTCCCATTCCACGCGCGCCGTGAGCCGGGCCTCGTCGAGGAGGAGGGCCAGGAGCGGCCGGGGCGCGGTCGAGTAGAAGGCGTTGACGACCGCCAGGGTCGTCGGCTCGTCCGGGGAGCAGTGCACGAAGCCCTCGTCCGCGAGGGAGGCGGGGGCGTAGGGGCGGTCGGGTGCGGCAGTCCACTCGGCGAGCGGTACCACGTGGTAGATCATGCGTCTGCGTCCTCGTCGTCCTTGCTCTCCGGTGCTTCGTGGGCGTGCTTCAGCCGGCTGCGGGCGTCGATGCCGTCCGGGCCGGTGAACTGCGACCAGTATCGGTGGGTGCTGACGAACACCGCGAGCTCGTGCTCCCGCCGGCGGAGCTTTTCGACCTCGGCCTGTTCGTCGGCCGTCCAGCCCGGCGAGGCCGGACGCTCCACCTTGCGCCAGCCGCCGTCGTCGCTGAACCCGTCCAGCGGCTCGACCGACCAGGGCAGCCGCTTGAGCAGGGCCGACAGCTCGGCCCGGACCTGATGCAACTCCTCCTGACCGGCGAGGAGGTCACTCGGAAAGTCATAGGGCGTAGCCACAGTGCAATGCTACGCCTGTTCGATTTTGGGGCGCGACTTGCTTCGGCGGGTTCATGTGTTCGAACTGGACCCGTGGTGCCGGTCCCGCTGTCAGACCCCTGGCCTACGGTGGCGGAATGGCTGACACGGCGGAGACGAAGATACGGCTGGAGCCCTGGGCGGAGGGCGACTTCTGGCTGCTGCGGCTGCACAACAGCCCCGAGATGACGGCACACCTGGGCGGTCCGGAGACCGAGGAGCAACTGCTCTCGCGGCACCGGCGCTATCTCGACCTGACCTCGGGACGGATGTACCGGATCGTGCTGGCGGACAGGGGGCAGGCCGCTGGTGCGATCGGCTTCTGGGAGCGCGGGTGGCGGGGCGGGAAGGTGTGGGAGACCGGATGGGGGGTGTCGCCCGCCTTCCAGGGGCGGGGGCTCGCCGCCAGGGCGGCCCGGGCGGTCGTGGCCGAGGCCCGGGCGGAGGGCGGGCACCGCTACCTGCACGCCTATCCGAGCGTGGACCACGCGGCTTCGAACGCGGTGTGCCGCAGCGCCGGGTTCACGCTGATCGGGCCGGTCGAGTTCGAGTACCCGAAGGGGCACTGGATCACCTCGAACGACTGGCGGATCGACCTCGCGGCCTGAGGGTCCGGGAGAGCGCGGTCCGGCGGCCCTACGGACGGGTGGTCCGGCGGCCCTGCAGACGGACGGAGGCGCCGGGGGAGAGCAGGTGCAGCCGGTCGGTGAGGCCGGCGTCGGCGAACGCCTTCGTCAGGGCGGGGCCGTCCTCGGTGAAGTGGGCCCAGTGCTCGAAGTGCAGCGGTACGACGTGGCGGGCGCCGAGGATGCGGGCGGCCTGCGCGGCCTGTTCGCTGGTGAGGGTCAGCGCGGCGTCCGGGACGAGGGGGGTGCGGGCGGCGCCGGCGAACAGCACGGCGATGTCGAACGGGCCCTCGCGGCCGGCGATTTCGCCGACCAGGTCCAGCGAGGCGTTGTCGCCGCTGACGTAGATCTTCGGGAGATCGTCGCCGGAGAGGAGGAAGCCGGTGACCTCGCCGACGAGGGGTTCGCAGCCCGCGGGGCCGTGCAGGGCGGGGGCGGCGGTGACGCGCAGGGTGCGGCCGCCGGGCAGCGGCAGGTCGGTGTGCTGCCAGGGGGAAAGGGCCCGGACGGGGGCGCCGAGGCGGGATGCGGCGGCGGGAGTGGAGAGGGTTAGGGGGATCTGCGCGAGGTACGCACGGCCGGAGGTGTCGAGGTTGTCCGGGTGCTGGTCGTGGGAGAGCAGGACGGCGTCGACCGGGCCGACAGCGGTGGGCGGCAGGGCGGGGCCGGCCGTCTTGACCAGCTCACGGGAGCCGACGGGATGGACGCCGGGGGCGTCGAAGGTGGGGTCGGTGAGCAGGCGCAGGCCGGCGAGTTCGATGACGGCGGTGGGGCCGCCGAGGTAGGTGATCTCCACGGTGGTCATGGCCGGTGCAAGGGGAGGCGGAGCGGAGGTATTCCCTCCGCCGGAAGACGGGTTCCCTCGGGGGAGGACGGGAGAGACTGGGAGCATGTGCCGGAGCATCAAGACACTGCGTCCGCCCGCGTTGCCCGAGGAGGCGACGCAGGAGGAGATCCGCGCGGCCGCGCTGCAGTTCGTGCGGAAGGTCTCGGGGTTCAGGGCGCCCGCCGCCCGCAACCGGGACGTTTTCGATCAAGCGGTCGATCGGATCGCGGGGGCCACGGCGGAGCTGCTGGCCGGGTTGGAGGTGCGGGGGCAGGGGGCACGGAAGGCGGGCTGACGGCGTCATACGCGTGACGGCCGGGCGTGTGCCGGCCGGGCGTGACGCCCACGAGGGATGGGCGCAGTGCGGGCGACGGCCGGGCGTGACGCCCATGGCGGGTGGGCGCTATGCGCGCCCTTCCGCCGCCTCCGGCCGCTCCGGAGTCCGCCGCATCAGATACGTCGCCCCCGCGCCCGCCGCGAACAGTGCGGCCACCGACACGCCCGTGGCCAGCCAGGCCGCGCCCAGCCAGCGGGTACCGAAGTAGCCGAGGGCGACACTGTAGGTCGCCCAGGACAGGCCGGCCAGGGCGGACCAGGGCAGGAACTCGCCGACCCGGCGATGGGCGGCACCCGCGCTGAAGGAGACCACCGAGCGGCCGGCCGGGGCGAACCGGGCCAGGACGACCAGCGCACCGCCGCCGCCCCGGGACAGGGCCTCGCCGAGTCGTTCCTGCGCCGTGCTCAGCCGGCGGGAGCGGGAGATCGCGCGGTCCAGCCGCTCGCCGCCCCGCCGGGCCAGCCGGTAGGCGACCAGGTCGCCCAGCACGGACGCCGTGGCCGCGCACAGGGTCAGGGCCAGGATGTCGGGGACCGGCTGCGGCACGCGACCGGTCGCCGCGCCCGTGCCCGCGGCGGCCGCAGTGGCCGCGGTGACTATGAGTACGCCGCTCGGCAGTACCGGCACGAAGACGTCGAGCAGAACGGACAGGGCCACCACGACATAGATCCACGGAGTGCCGGTGAGCGACCCCACCTTCGCCACACTCTCCAGCACCGCGGACTCCCCTGACTCCCCCCGAGGACCGACCGTGCCGCGACGTCGCGGGGGAGCGGCAGGGGCGGCCTGTGAACAGCCATACAGCGTACGCGGGGGGAGTGACAAGGGGGTCGGCGGGGGCTGATGTGGCTCATTGTTCGCTGCCCCCGGTGCGGCGTCCGTCAGGCCGTCACCGGCGTCCGCTCCGCCGCCGGCCGCTGCCGCTTTGCCGAGCGCCTGCTGATCAGCCCGTCCAGGCCGAACGCGCCGGTGCCGGTGAACACCAGCAGCAGGAAGGACCAGCAGAACAGCACCGGCAGCTCGCCGCCGTTCTGTATCGGCCACAGCGCCGCCCGCTGGTGGACGTCGAAGTATGCGTACGCCATCGAACCCGAGGCGAGGAACGCGGCGGCCCGGGTGCCCAGGCCCAGCAGCACGAGGACACCGCAGGCCAGCTGGATCACCGCCGCGTACCAGCCGGGCCAGGTGCCCGCCGGGAGGGTGCCGCCGTGCGTGCCCGCCGCGCCGCCGAGCACGCCGAAGAGCGAGGCGGCGCCGTGGCAGGCGAACAGCAGCCCCACGACGATGCGGAACAGGCCGAGGGCGTAGGGCCGCGCCGAGTCGAGGCGTCCGGTCAGGCTGGTCATGTGGGGGGTCTCCTTCGGTCGGGCCGGTCCAGGACGGACCGGTCGGGGTGATCCGAACGGATGACCAGGTTAGGTGAGCCTCACTAGTGCTTGCAAGTTCAACATTTGGCCGCGCTGGGGGTGCCGCCCGTGGCTCCGCCTGCGGTTCCGTCCGAGGTGCCCCCTTCGGCGTGGGACGCGGTGGGCGGCCCCGTATGCGATGGGCGGCGGGGATGCGGAGGGTGACCTGGAACTACGGGGCGGCCGGCGGGGAGAGTTCGGACTCCGCCACCGTCTCCAGGCGCGCCCGCCCGTCCCTGGCCGCCCGTGCCCTCTCAAGCCGCAACCGGGCCGAACGCCCGTGCAGTGTCAGCGTCATCAGCTGGTTGCCGAACCACGGGCCGCCCGTCCTGCGCCAGCTGACCGGCGGCTCGGCGCAGCGCCCGTGCCGGGCGAGCCCGCGGCCGAGCGCCCGGGCCACCGCGCTCCAGCCGAAACGGAAGCCGAGCCGCATCGACGGCGGCACGGAGTTGTGGACCGGGGAGCAGGTGAGCTGCAGGACGCGGGCGGCCACGGACCGCGCCGGCCAACGCGGTTCGGCGACATAGGCGTGATGGACGTCCCCGGACAGCACGGCGATCGTCGCGGGGGCCTCCGGGCCCGAACCGGCCTCGGCGAGCAGCCCTGCCAGCGCCGCGAAGGACTCCGGGAACGCCGCCCAGTGCTCCAGGTCGGCGCCCCGCCGCAGCCGCTCCCCGAACCGGGCCCAGCGCGCGCCCCGCACGCCCCGGCACAGTGCCGCGTCCCACGCCTCGAGGTCGTGCACCAGGTGCGGCAGCAGCCAGGGCAGCGAGGCGCCGACAAGGAGGTGGTCATAGCCGCCCCGGCCGTCCAGCGCCTGCGCACGCACCCAGTCCGCCTCCCCGGGGCTGAGCATGGAGCGGCCGTCCTCGTCCAGGACGCGGGCGGCCCGCGAGTCCACCATCAGCACCCGGACCCGGCCGAAGCCGCGGCGGTAGCTCCAGCGCACCGAGGCGGGGTCGGCGTCGGCCTTGGCGGCGAAGGCGCGCAGCACGTCGGTGCCGTCGGGGGCGGCCCGTACGGCGGCGTACACGGGGTCGGCGGCGAGCTCGGCCGGAGAGAGGTTGCCCAGGTGCTGGTGGACCCAGTACGACATCAGGCCGCTCAGCAGCCGCTCCTGCCACCAGTCGGTGGCCCGCATGTCGGCGAGCCAGGCGGCGGAGGTGTTCCAGTCGTCGACGACGTCGTGGTCGTCGAAGATCATGCAGCTGGGCACGGTGGACAGCAGCCAGCGCACCTGCGGGTCGAGCCAGGACTCGTAGTAGAGCCGGGTGTACTCCTCGTAGTCCGCGACCTGGCTGCCGATGGGGTCTCCCCTGTTCGAGCGAATCCGAGAACTTGGGGAAGGGCCGGCCAGGCCCCGCCGGGCGTAGAGGAAGCGGCGGGTCGCCTCGGAGGTCTCGTCGGCGTAGACCTGGTCGCCGAGCAGGAGCAGCAGGTCGGGGCGCTCGCCCTGGGGGTCGGCGGCGATCCGCGTGGCCAGCGTGTCGAGCGCGTCGGGGCCGACCGGGTCGTGGCCGTCGCCGGGCGGGGCGGCCCAGCGGCAGGAGCCGAAGGCGACGCGGAGGGCGTCGCCGGGTGCGGGCGCGGCGATGACCGAGGGCGGGAAGGGGGAGTCGGGCGCGGGCCAGACGCGGGTCCCGTCGAGGAACACCTCGTACGGCGTCGGGGCGCCCGGTGTGAGGCCGGTCACCGGGATCAGCGCGTAGTGATGGCCCTCGACGTGGAAGGTGCGGACGGTGCCGCCGGCGCCGTCCGCGCAGCGGACCTCGGCGGCGCACGGACGGCTCGCCTCGACCCAGACGGTCGCGGACGAGCCGTCGACGTACCTCAGCAGTGGTCCCAGGCACAGTCCGGCCACGGTGATCGCCCTCCTCCGTCGGTCCGTACGGTATTGAACGACGGGGGAGGACGGACAGACCCGGGCGGTCAGCAGCCGGCGAGGTGGCCCTGCAGCGCGCTCTTCTCCCGAACTTCCCGTCGCGTACCATGGACGGCGCAGAAGGGGAGTAGCTCTTCGCCGGACCGTCGACATACTGCTCAGCTCGCCTGAGCCGGCGCCCGGAGGCGGACCTCGGAATCGATCACCGGGGCGGCCAGCGAGACCTTCGGCAAGCAGTGCACGCCCGTGCCGTACGGCAGGGGTGATCCGTGTGCTGCCCTGCCGAGGTGTCTCATCGCAAGTTCCAGCACTCTCGGCGGGGCAGTCCCCGACCGATTGAGGAACAGTGATCAGCATCAGCGTCCTGGCGCTCGTCTTCGGCGTCGTCTTCCTCGCCGAGCTGCCGGACAAGACGGCACTCGCGGGGCTCGTCCTCGGCACGCGTTACCGCGCCTCGTACGTCTTCGCCGGCGTCGCCGCCGCGTTCCTGCTGCATGTGATGCTCGCCGTGGCGGCCGGCAGTGTGCTGACCCTGCTGCCGCAGCGGATCGTGCACGCGCTGACGGGCGTGCTGTTCCTCGGCGGCGCGGCGATGCTGCTGCTGCACAAGGGCGACGGCGAGGAGGAGATCCGCCGGCCCGCCGACCAGTCCTTCTGGAAGGTCGCGGGGACGGGTTTCACGCTCATCCTCGTCGCCGAGTTCGGCGATCTCACCCAGATCATGACGGCGAACCTCGCGGCCCGCTACGACGCTCCGGTGTCCGTGGGCCTGGGGGCGGTACTGGCCCTGTGGGCGGTCGCCGGTCTCGGCATCGTCGGCGGAAAGGCCCTGATGAGGCGGGTTCCGCTGGGGCTGATCACCAGGGTCGCGGCACTGCTGATGGCGGCGCTCGGCGTGTGGAGCCTGTACGAGGCCGTGGCGCGCTGAGGCGAACGGCAGGTGAACCTCTGCAGGGGGTGGTGGCGGGATGCCGGACTTATTTTGTACCGTGGGGGAACAAAGTGGCTCCCGCCTGTTTTCCCTGACCGGCGGGCGGGGCCGCCTTGTCCCTTTCGGGCCCTGTCCGTACCCCTTCGCCATGTCCTCGCCATGCCTTGGAGTTGCCGATGACGGCCACCGCCGTGTTCACCGCCCGCGCCTTCCTGCTGGACATGGACGGCACCCTCGTCAACTCCGACGCCGTCGTCGAGCGGATCTGGCGGGACTGGGCCGATCGGCACGGGCTGGACGGCGACGAGGTGATGAAGGTCGTCCACGGCCGCCAGGGACACGCCTCGATGGCGTTGCTGCTGCCCGGCCGCCCCATGGAGGAGAACCTCGCCGACAACGCCCGCATGCTCGCCAGGGAGACCTCGGACGTGGACGGCGTAGTCCCCGTCCCCGGTGCGCCGGAGTTCCTCGCCGCCCTGCGCGGCCTGCCGCACGCCCTGGTGACCTCGGCCGACGTGGGCCTGTCCACGGCCCGGATGGCCGCCGCCGGCCTGCCCCTGCCGGACGTCCGTGTCACCGCGGAATCCGTCGGCGCGAGCAAGCCCGACCCCGAGGGCTTCCTCAAGGGCGCCGCCGAACTGGGCGTCGCCCCCGCCGACTGCGTGGTCTTCGAGGACTCCGGCGCGGGCATCGCGGCGGGTCGCGCCGCGGGGATGCGCGTGATCGGCGTGGGCCCCCGCGCCCCCTTCCACGGGCCGGACGCTGCGGTACAGGACCTGAAGCACATACGGGTGGAGCCCCTGGGGGACGGCGCCGTTCGGCTGCACGTCGGGTAGGCGGGCGGCGGGGCCGCCATCACAGGGGCGCGGGTGCACCCCACCGAGCGGGGGTGCGGCGGTCTGGCGGTCTTTGCCGGGCGGGGTTGCGGCCTTGTTTGCCGCCGGGGTTGGCCCCGGGGTTGCAGACCGGGGTTGCAGACCGGGGTTGCGGGGCCACCGCCACCGCCGCCGCCGCCGGTCGGGTCGGCAGGGTCGTCTCGGCCGAGCGGGGCTCCGGGTGCCCTCGCCGCGGAGGCCGCGGGGCCCACTCGCCGGGCTCGCCGATTGGGCCCTGGGGCCACCTGCGTTGATGGGGCCGTGGGCCGGCTTCGTTGATGGGGCCGTGGGGCCACCGCCGCCGATTGGGTCGCTCGGGTCGCTCCTGCTGACGGGGTCGCGGTCCGCATCCTGCCCTCAGGCCTCGGGAATCGTCCCGGCCGATGAGGGCCGTGGGGCGTCCCAGCCGCTCGGGCCGCTGCGGTGCGCCCCTGCTGACGGGCCGTGGGTTCGTACGCCGCTGCTCAGGCCACGGGCCACCCCGGCCGATGGGTGCCGCGCGTCGCCTCGGCCGGCAAGGGCCGCGGGCCCACCCCGCCGGTAAGGACCGTGCGGCCGTCCTTCCGCTCAGGGCTCGGACGTTTCCGCTTCCAGGCTCGCTCGTGTTGCCCGGCCGTAGACGCCGAGGTCGTCCGAGGTGATGCCCCGGGCCAACTGGTAGGTGCGTACGGAGTCCTCGACCTGGGTGTCGTAGACACCGTCGGCCCGGCCCGTATAGAGGTGCAACTGGCTCAGGCGCAGCTGGAGTTCGGTCACCTCGGGGCCCCGGTCGCCGGGGCGCAGGACGGGGGCGGACGTCACCGTGGCGGTGGCCCGGGCGGTCGTCGTTGCCGGGGCGGGCCCGGCGGACCCTGCCCCGGAGCCCGGGCTCGCCCCGGACGCCGACCCGGACGGCGAAGGCGAGGCGTTCGTCGCCGGGGGCGATGTGGAAGGCGAGGGGCTCGCACCCGCGGACGGCGACCGGCTCGCCGACGCCGACGGCGCGGGCGAGGAGACGGTGCCCGCCGGCGAGGACGACGACGGGGTGGCCGGGCCGTCCGGCACGCGCTCCCGCACCTCCTGGGGCGCCGCGCCGTCCCGCGCCGGAGCCTCATAGGAGAACAGCCCGCTCGCGAACCCGGCCGCCGCCACCACCGCGACCACGGCCCCGGACACGGCGAGCAGGGCGGCGGGGCGGCGGCCACCGCCCGAGGACTCCTCCCGGGCCGGCCGCCCCGCCTCCTCCGGCGGGCCCTCGCCGTCGGCCGACTCGAGGAGGCCGAGGTCGCCGACGTCCAAGGCGCCGGGTCCAGGTTCCTGCGCCCGCGGTGCCGCAGGCGCGGGCACGGCGGCGGTGGGCAGCGGCATCGTGGACCCGGGCGCGGCCTCGGCGGCCGGAGTGATTCCGGTGGCGGACGCGGGCCCGGCGGCGGACGCGGGCCCGGCGGCGGACGCGGGCCCGGTGGCGGGCGCGGGGCGGGGCCGTTCCTCCGTGCGGCCGCCCTCGATGTCCACGTATGGCCGTATGCGCAGCGGGTCGAAGTCCTCCGCCGCGGCGGCCTCGGCGGTCCGGGTGTCGCGCAGGGCGTCCGCCGCCCGCTGTCCACAGGCACACGACGGGCTGTTGTCCACCCCCCGGGGCGCCCCGCACTCCGGGCAGACGTGCCCCTTCGGCTCCTCCACGGGCTCCTTCACGCGTCGGTCCCCTCCCCCGGTGCTCCCCGTGCGGACTCCAGGAACGCCGGGAAGTCCAAGAACTCCGAGGAGTCCGAGAACTCCAAGAAGTCCCAGAACTCCGAGCGCTCCGAGAGCTCCGCGATCTCCAAGGTTATGCAGATCCTCTCCACACCCTCTCCCGAAGCCCCCGGAATGGCCGCCTCCAAGGGGACTCAACAGGCCATAACGGGTCACACCGATGACGATGGAGGGTGTCACGAGAGCCTCGGGAGGTCTCCATGGCCGGGGATGCGCACGGCACCACCGGAACGACGGGCGCGGCGGAGGACCCGCAGCCGTCGTCCGCACCGCCGTCACCTCCGCACGCCGCCGCACCCGCCGAGCCCGAGCACGTCTCCGGCAACGTCCTCGTCTCGATCGGCGCGCTGCTCCTCGGGATGCTGCTGGCCGCGCTCGACCAGACGATCGTGTCCACCGCGCTGCCCACCATCGTCAGCGATCTCGGCGGCCTGGAACACCTGTCCTGGGTGGTCACCGCCTACCTGCTGGCCTCGACGGCCGCGACCCCGCTGTGGGGCAAGCTCGGTGACCAGTACGGACGCAAGAAGCTGTTCCAGACCGCGATCGTGATCTTCCTGATCGGTTCGGCGCTGTGCGGCATGGCGCAGAACATGCCGCAGCTGATCGGGTTCCGCGCGCTGCAGGGCCTGGGCGGCGGCGGGCTGATGGTGCTGTCGATGGCGATCGTCGGCGATGTCGTCTCGCCCCGTGAACGCGGTCGCTACCAGGGCCTGTTCGGCGGGGTGTTCGGCGCGACCAGCGTGCTCGGGCCGCTGCTCGGCGGGCTGTTCACCGAGCACCTGAGCTGGCGCTGGGTGTTCTACGTCAACCTGCCCGTCGGCGTCGTCGCCCTCTCCGTGATCGCCGCCGCGCTGCACATCCCGCGCAAGGCGCAGCGGCACGTCATCGACTACCTCGGCACCCTCCTCATCGCCTCGGTCGCCACCTGCCTCGTCCTTCTCGCCTCACTCGGCGGCACCACCTGGGGCTGGGGCTCACCGCAGATCACCGGCCTCGCGGTGCTGGGCGTCGTGCTCGCGGTGGCGTTCGTGGCCGTGGAGCGCAGGGCGGCCGAACCGGTCCTCCCGCTGAAGCTCTTCCGCATCCGCACCTTCACCCTCTCCGCGGTCATCAGCTTCATCGTCGGCTTCGCCATGTTCGGCGCCATGACCTACCTGCCGACGTTCCTGCAGGTGGTCCAGGGCGTGACCCCGACCCTGTCCGGTGTGCACATGCTGCCGATGGTGTTCGGCATGCTGCTGGCCTCCACCGGCTCCGGGCAGATCGTCAGCCACACCGGCCGCTGGAAGGTGTTCCCCATCGCTGGCACCGCCGTCACCACGGTCGGCCTGCTCCTGCTGCACCGGCTCGACGAGCGCAGCTCCGCCGCCGAGATGAGCGGCTACTTCTTCGTCTTCGGCCTCGGTCTCGGCCTGGTCATGCAGGTGCTCGTCCTCATCGTGCAGAACGCCGTCAGCTACGAGGATCTGGGCGTCGCCACCTCCGGCGCCACCTTCTTCCGCTCCATCGGCGCCTCCTTCGGCGTGGCCATCTTCGGCACGGTGTTCGCGAGCCGGCTCGGCGACGAGCTCACCGCCGCCTTCAGGGGAGTCCCACTGCCCCCCGGCGCCTCCGCCGACGCCCTCAAGTCCGACCCGCGCGGCATCGCCGCCCTGCCGGCCGTGCTGCGCCCGGCGGCCCTGCACGCCTACGCCTCCGCCATCACCGACGTCTTCCTCTACGCCGCTCCGGTCGCACTGCTCGGCTTCGTGCTGGCATGGTTCCTGAAGGAGGACAGGCTCCGCGGCTCCGTCACGGCACCCGACGTCTCGGAGACGTACGCGACCAACCCCGTCGAGCGGTCCTCGTACGACGAGGTATGCCGCGCGCTGTCCGTACTGGGCACCCGCGAGGGACGGCGCGAGATCTACCGGCGGATCACCGAGCGGTCCGGCTACGACCTTGGGCCCGCGACGAGCTGGCTGGTGCTGCGGATCAAGAAGTACGGCTGGGTGGAGCCCGCCGTGCTGGCCGAGCGCAGCTCCGTACCGCTGAACGTCATCATCGAGGCCGCCCGCCAGGTCGAGGAGCGGCAACTCGGCGAGCGCCAGGGCCTGGACCTCGTACTGACCGCCCAGGGTCACGAGGCCGCCGAGCGGCTCGCGCACGCCCGTGAGGAGTCGCTGGCCGAGCTGCTCGGCGACTGGTGGGGACCGGACCGGCCGACCGATCTGGCGCAGCTGGTGAAGGAGCTGACCGCGGAGCTGTGCGGCTCCGACTCCGAACGGCCGCACGACGGCCGGGCGGTGCCCCGGCTGCCCCTGAACCTCGGCCCTGAACCTCGGCCCTGAGCCTCCGCCCTGGACCTCCGCCCTGGACCCCTGTCCTGAACCTTCGCCCTGAACTCCGTTGCCGATGGGCCGGCTCATTCCAGTGGCTTGCTGAACCAGTGCTCGGCGTACGGGGCGTCGTTGTGCCGCCCGGTCTCCGCGTACCCCAGCCGCGCGTACAGGGCGCGGGCCTCCACCAGGTCGCCACGGGTGTCGAGGATCACCCGCCGGGCGCCGAGCGCGCGGGCCGCGCCCTCCGCCGCGCCGACCAGCAGCGCCGCGCCGCCCCTGCCGCGCAAACCCTGGTGCAGGAAGACCCGGGTGAGCTCGGCGGTCGCCGGGTCCAGCAACCGTACGCCCGCGGTGCCGGCCGGTGTGCCGGCATACCGCGCCAGCAGCAACTGCCCGCGCGGCGGAGCGAGTTCGGCGCCGCTGCGGGCGCCGATCTCCCGCTCCAGCTCGGCCGGATCGGTGCGGTGTCCCTCGTGCAGCAGGTACCAGCGGTCGCTGACCTCCGTGTAGTAGGCCCGCCACAGCGCGGCGGCGACGGGGGAGTCGTAGGGTTCCGGGGCGATGGTCCACGTCACGCCCCCCATTGTCGGGACGCGGTGCGCACCGGGCGCAAACGAATATGTGTGGCCTCCGGGGAGTTGACTGGTCGTCATGAACCGAACCGACCGCCTCTACGCCCTGGTCGAGGAGCTCCGTGCGGCAGCGCCCCGGCCGCGCAGCGCCCGTGCGCTGGCCGGGCGCTTCGAGGTGAGCGTCCGTACGATCGAACGCGATCTGGCCGCGCTGCAGCAGTCCGGGGTGCCGATCCACGCCGAGCCGGGCCGCACCGGCGGATACGTCCTGGACAGGGAACGCACACTGCCGCCGCTCACCATCACCCCGGCCGAGGCCACCGCGCTGGCGGTTGGGCTGCACGCGCTGGTGGGGACACCGTTCGCCGCCGACGCGCGCAGCGCGCTGCACAAGGTGCTCGCCGTGATGCCGGGGCGCGAACGGGCTGCGGCCGCCGAGCTGGCCGGACGGGTCCGGCTGCTCGTACCGGCCGCGCGTCCGGCGCGGACCGCCGAGCCGCGCGTGCCCGGACCGCTGCGGGAGGCACTGACCGCAGGGCGGGTCCTGCGCCTGCAGTATGCGGACGCGCAGGGCGCCCTCACCACGCGGGACGTGGAACCGCTCGGCTTCCTCGGCGGCGACGAGCACTGGTACCTGGCGGCCTGGTGCCGGATGCGCGGAGCGCCGCGCGGCTTCCGCCTGGACCGCATCCGGGATGTCGAGGCACTCGGCGAACGGGCCCCGGACCGCGCCGTCGATCTGGCCGCCCTCGACACGCTCGGCTCGGACCTGCTGTCCCTCGACGGACTCGGAATGTGACGGCAATCACCGACAGGAGGGTGTCGCGGGCGGCGCGGAGGCTGGTGCCCGTACCGAGCCGGTACGACCTGACGACGTGACGACGTGACGAAAGGCAGCAAGCCATGACCTTCGCGAGCACCGAAACCCTCACCCCGGCCGCCGGCATCGCCCTCTTCGAGCGCTGGACCGCCCTGTGGAACGGCGACTTCGGCGACCCGGAGAGCTTCCTCGCCCCGGACTTCCGCATCCGCTTCGCCAACGACCCCGACCGGGCGGAGACGCCGGACGCCATCCACGGGCCGCGGGCCATCGCCGACTACGTCGCCGCGTTCCGCACCGCCAACCCCGGTCTGCGCTACAGCGTCGACGGCACCCCGATGGTCGACCCCGCGCAGGACCGGGTCGCCTGCTGCTGGTACGTGACCCGGCCGGACGGAGTGCAGCAGAGCGGCATCGACCTGTTCGAAGTCGTGGACGGCTGCATCGCGGTGGTGTGGTCGGTGACGGGACTGCGCCGCTTCGCGGATTGACGAACCGTTTACCGTCCTGCTTCCGGGCAACCCGATCGAAGAACCGGCCAGTTGGGCCGATCGCATCCGGAAGGCATCCATGTCAACAGGCGTGATCATCGCTCTGATCGTGATCGTGGCGGCCGTCGTCGTGGTGGCGGCGGTCCTGACCTCTCGTGCCCGCGGCCACAACGGCGGGCGGAACCTGAAGCGGCGCTTCGGCCCGGAGTACGACCGGGCCGTGGCCCGGCACGACGGCGACACCAAGGCCGCCGAGCGGGAGCTGGCGGCGCGCCTGGAGCGCCACGGCGACCTGCGCGAGCGGCCCTTGGAGCCGGCCGAGCGGGAACGTTTCGAGGCCCGCTGGACGGCCGCGCAGGAGCAGTTCGTCGATTCCCCGCGCGAGGCGGTGGCCGAGGCCGACCGGCTGCTGGCCGAGCTGGCCGGGGCGCGGGGGTTCCCGCACGACGGCCAGTACGAGGACCAGCTGGCGGCGCTGTCCGTGCACCACGGACATCACGTCCACGGCTACCGCCGCGTCCACCGCGCCGCGCACGCTCCCCTGGACGGCGCGGCCGAGGGGCGCACGAGCACCGAGGAACTGCGCGCGTCCATGGTCGAGGCCCGCGACCTCTTCGAGGAGCTGCTGGCCCCGGCCCACGGCGACCCCGGCCGCCACACCACACCGGAGGAGCCCGAACACTCCACGTCGGCCCGCTCGAACGGGCGCGCGCACCTGCCGTGGGCCCTCGACCGCCGTCAGACGAAGGAGGGCTGACCGACATGGCCGGCAGGACACCTGAGTCGGGCGCCGAGCGCGCCGTGGCGGAGGAGAAGGCCATGCACCCGGAGACGGGGGCCGGGCCGAAGGCGGGTCGCGAGGTGTCGGCGCAGGGCGGTGGAACGGTTGCGGGCCGCGACGCGGTGGCCGGTGCCGGTGCCGGTGCCGGTGCCGGTGCCGGAACCGCGGCCGCCGGTGCCGGTGACATCCGTGCTCCCGGGACCGCCGGTGCCGTCCCCGTCACCGGCACGCAGGCCGCCGGCAGGAGCGGCTCGGCGGCGACCGCGGCGGCCTCCACCGGAGGTGGAGAGCCGGCCGGCTCGGCGGGCCGCGACCCGTCGCCGGGCTCCGCGGAAGGGGCCGGGCTCGACCCGGCGACCGGGGCGGCCGGTGGAACCGAAGGTGACACGAAGGCGCCACGCGACACGAAGGCGCCACGCGACACGAAGGCGCCACGCGACGCGGAGGCGGGGCGCGACACGAAGACGGCGCGCCACGCTGAGACGGTGGGCCACGCTGAGACGGTGGGCCACGCTGAGACGGTGGGCCACGCTGAGGCGGGGCGTGGCACCGCGCTCGGTGGCGGTACCGATCCCGCCCCCCTGCTCCCCCGTGACGAGTGCGACAAGTTCGGCGCGCGGCTGCGGGAGGCCCTCACCGGGTTCATCGACGGGCCGCGGGACGCCGTGCAGGAGGCGGACCGGGTGGTGGAGGAGCTGGCCTCGCGGTTCACGGAGGCGCTCACCCGCCGGCAACGTACGCTGCGCGCCTCCTGGGAGGACGCCGACACCGAGCAACTCCGGCTGGCGCTGCGGGACTACCGCGAGCTCGCCGACCGGCTGACGCACCTCTGACGGCCTACGCCGACCCGCTGACGCACCTCCGACGGCCTACTCCGCCGCCCGGTGCTCCCGCAGCTCCCTGCGTTCACGCCACTCGCGTACGACCTCCTCGGCGTCGTACCGCTTGAGGCCGAGCGGGGGGCCGGGCGGCGGCTTGAGCATCATGTCGAGGATCTTGGTGTTGATGTCCGCGACGATTTTCCGGACGATCCGCTCCGAGGGCGCCGTGCAGGCCGCCGCGAGCGCGTCCTCGGCCTCCTTGCGCAGGGCGAGCGTCGGCGGCAGGACGGAAAGGCCCTCGCGGGCCATCTTCCGCTTGACCCACCACAGTTCCTCGTACACCGTGTCGCCCGGCAGCGGTCTGCCCGCCCCCGGCAGCCGGTCGAACTCGCCGCGTGCCTGCGCGTCACGGATCTGCTTGTCGGCCCAGGACTCGAACGGAACACCGGGTGGCTTTCGCTCGGTCATGAGTCCATTGTGCCGGACGCGACCGGGCCGGGCGTTTTATCATGCGGCGGCGATGCGCCGTTCCGGCCACCGCACAGCAACGTCACAGGGGGAACGCACGTGCTCGAACTCACCATGGCCACCGTCTCCGGGACGGACGCGGGCGCCACGGCCGGGATGCTCATGGCCGACGCGCCCAGCGCCCCGGGCGCCGTGCTGCGGGTGGGCCGGGACCGGGCCGTGTGCCGCCTGGTGACGCCCGACGACTGGCTGTTCGTCTCCCGGGTCCACCTGGAGTTCCTGTGCGGCCCGGACGGCACCTGGCAGGTGACCTGGCTGCGCGGCTCCCAGCCGGACCCCTCCTCGGAGGTCCGCCTGACGATCGGCGAGTACACCCAGGCCCTCGCCTACGGCGGCACCGTCCCGCTGCCCCGGGGCGGCGCCGGTGAGATCGTCGTCCAGGACCGCACGAGCCCGCGCAGCGTCAACGTCGGCTTCTACCACGAGGTCTGAGCGCCGCCCCGTACGCCCGCTCGCCCCCTCGCCCGTCTCCTACGCCATGACCCGCGCCAGTGCGAAGCCGTCGTAGCCCTTGGCGCCCACCGTCTGGATCGCCGTGCCCTCCAGACGCGGGTGCCCGGAGATGAGCTCCAGCGCCGCCCGGGTGCCGCGCACGCTCGGGTCGGTGCTCGCCGGGTCGGTCACATGGCCGCCGCGTACGACGTTGTCCACGATGATCAGGCTGCCGGTGCGGGTCAGCCTGAGGGCCCACTCCACGTAGTGCGGGTTGTTGACCTTGTCGGCGTCGATGAAGACCAGGTCGAAGGGGGGCGGGTTCTCGTCGGCGAGCTTGGGCAGCGACTCCAGGGCCGGGCCCACCCGCACCTCGGCGATCCGGTCCAGGCCGGCGCGCGCGAGGTTGCGGCGGGCCACGTCGGCGTGGTGGGCGTCGTACTCCAGGGAGACCAGCCGGCCGTCGGCGGGCAGCGCGCGGGCCAGCCAGATGGTGCTGTAGCCGCCCAGCGTGCCGATCTCCAGAACGGTGCGGGCGCCCTGCACCTGGGCGAGGAGCTGCAACAGCTTGCCCTGGGGCGGCGCGACGTTGATGTGCGGCAGGCCCTCGGCGTCGCTGTCGCGCAGCGCGGCCTGCAGCGCTTCGTCCTCCGGGGCGAGCAGAGTGGTGAAGTAGGCGTCGACTTCGTCCCAGAGCTGCGAGTCGCTCATGCACCAAACCTTTCGTATGTCTAGTTAGATGTGCTAACTAGCTGCGTTAACGAATATAGCGGGGTGCATGAGCGCCGTCAGGGAATTCCGACCCTACGCCGACTCGGCGGGCGGCGCCGACGCCACGTGCTGCGCCGACTCGGCGGACTCCACCGACGGCGCCGAGCCCGGCAGTGGGCGACCCCCCGACTCCGCCATGCGCCAGACCGCGAAGCCGCCGATCACGGCCGCCGCCATCATGTAGTACGCGGGCATCATCATGTTCCCGGTCGCGCCGATCAGCGCCGTCACCACCAGCGGAGTCGTACCGCCGAACAGCGACACGGAGACGTTGAAGCCGATCGACAGGGAGCCATAGCGGACCCGGGTCGGGAACAGGGCCGGCAGGGCGGCCGGCATCGCGGCCGTGAAGCAGACCAGCAGCAGACCCAGCGCGGCCATGCCCAGGCCCACCGCCGCCAGGCTGCCCTGGCGGATCAGCAGCAGCGCCGGGACGGACAGGAACAGGAAGCCCGCGCAGCCGGCCGCGATCACCGGGCGGCGGCCGACGTGGTCGGTCAGGGCGCCGGCGAACGGCTGGACGATCATCATCAGGACCATCACGCCGAGCACCACGAGCAGGCCGTGCGTCTCGTCGTACCTGAGCTCACTGGTCAGAAAGCTCGGCATGTACGACAGCAGCATGTAGTCGGTGACGTTGAAGACCAGGACCAGGCCCATGCACAGCAGCAGCGCCTGCCACTGGCCCGCGACCATCTCGCGCAGCGGCACCTTCGGGCGGCTCGACCCGGCCTTCCCGGCCTCGGCGGCGAACGCCGGGGTCTCCTCCAGTCGCAGCCGCAGATAGAGTCCGGTGATGCCCATCGGGCCCGCGATCAGGAACGGGATCCGCCAGCCCCAGGACGCCAGCTCGGCCGAGGACAGCAGCGCCGTCATCAGGGTCACCAGGCCCGCGCCGCCGATGTAACCGGCCAGCGTGCCGAACTCCAGCCAGCTGCCGAGGAAGCCGCGCCGCTTGTCGGGCGCGTACTCGGCGATGAAGGTGGACGCGCCGGCGTACTCGCCGCCGGTGGAGAAGCCCTGCACCAGCCGGGCCGCCAGCAGGAGCAGCGGCGCGCCGACGCCGATGGCGGCGTACGACGGGATCAGCCCGATCGCGAAGGTGCCCACGGCCATCATGATCATGGTGACGGCCAGCACCTTCTGGCGGCCGACCCGGTCGCCGAGCGGGCCGAAGACCATGCCGCCGAGCGGGCGGACCAGGAAGGCCGCGGCGAAGGCGCCGAAGGTGGAGAGCAGTTGGGCCGTCGGGTTGCCGGAGGGGAAGAAGACCTTGCCGAGGGTCACCGCGATGTAGCTGTAGACACCGAAGTCGAACCATTCCATCGCGTTGCCCAGCGCGGCTGCCTTCACGGCACGCCTGACGAGTGCCGGGTCGGTGACGGTGGCGTCGGGGGTCTTGGTGAGGGACACGGGCCGGGGAGCGGTGAGGGTGGCAACCGACAAGGCTTCGCTCGCCTACCTTTCGACGGGGACAGGGGCGTGGCCCACGCGACGGCGCTGACGTGCGGGCCGGAAAACGGCCCGCACGGGGCGGACCGAAAATCGACCATACGGGGGCTTGGTCCCCTTACGTGCCGTGCGCGACTAGATGCGTACTGCATCTAAATGGTCGATGCGCAGGTACGTCTGCCCGCCCCCGACCGCGATTCCCGGCCCCGCGCTGTGATCCTTCTCGCGCCCTCGGCACGCAACCGCACCGAGCCCGCACTTTCGTCGTCCGGACATAGGGAGAACGGACGACAGGTGAAGAGGGGGTTGCCTGCGTCTCTGTCCGGGGGAGATGCGAGCCTCATAGGGTTCGCAGAGGAACCCGGCGCACGTACGGCATGCGTACGGCATGCGTACGGCGCGCGCGGGCATTACGGGGCGGGAGGCCGACGGGGCGTGGCGAATGCGGAGCACAGCGGGCGAACGGAGGGGGCGTTCGGGGCGGCGGCGGTCACGGACCAGGCAAGGTCACGGCTGCGCGCGGCCCGCCTGGGCCTCTGGCTGATCGCCGCAGTCCTCGCGGTACGGCAGGTGGCCGTCGTCCTCGCCACCCCGCGCGGGGAGCGTCTGACGGACCTGGAGACCTGGGTCGGACCCAACGGCGTACTGCACGTCAAGGGGTCGCTGTACGACTCGACGCGCTTCACCGGCACCCCGTTCGGCGGCCTCGTCCTCAAACCCCTGACCAAGGCTGCCGAACAGGCCCTCGGCTGGGGCTGGACCTTCGGCACGCTGCTGCTGGTGGCCGCCCTCGGGCTGATCGCCGCCCGCGCCCTGCCGCAGCCCGTGGGCCGCCGCACCGCGCTGCTGGCCGCGCCCGTCGCGATCAGCCTGCTCATGCTGTCCCTGCCGGTACGCAACACGCTCTGGCTCGGGCAGACCAGCATCATCCCGGTCCTGTTCGTCCTGCTCGGCTGCTTCGTCGTGCGCGGGCAGCGGGCCGGCGGCGCCCTGATCGGCCTCGCGGCCGCACTCCAGCCCGCCCTGCTGCTCTTCGCGCCGCTGCTGTGGTTCACCGAGCGCAGGAAGGCCGCCGCCGCCACCGGCCTCACTTTCGCCGCGTGCACCGCGCTCGCCTGGGCCGCGATGCCGCACGACTCCGACACCTACTGGGTCCACCACATGGCGGGCGTGGGGCTCGGCGGCCGCGCCGACGGCCTCGCCAACCAGTCCCTGCACGGCGCACTGCTGCGGCTCGGCCTGACCGGCCCGCTGGAGATAGCCCTGTTCCTGGCCCTCGGCGCGGCCGTCGCCCTCCTCGGCCTGCGCCGCGCCGTGCGTTACGCCGCAGACGGCCAGCTGCTGCTCGCCGTCGCGATCACCGGCTGCGCCGCGATAGCCGTCTCGCCCACCACCTGGCAGCACCAGCTGCTGTGGGTCCTGCTCGCGGTCGTCGGCCGGGTCGGCCGGCGCGCCTCCGACCGGTACGTCTGGCCGGTCGCCGTGGTCCTGGTAATGACCCTGCCGGCCAGGATGATGCTGCCGAACGTGGACGCCATGGACCCGCTGCGGGACAACGCCGTCCTGCTTGCCGCCCTGGCCGCGGCGACGGCGGTGCCGTTCCTGTCCCGCACGTCGGAGTACTACCGGACCCCGGTGCCGACGGAGTACGCGCCCCCGGCCCCGGCCCGCTTCCGCCGCGTCCCGCTGCTGCCGTTCCTGCGCCGTGTCCTCACCCGCCCGAACCTGCTGCTGGAACTTCTGCTCATCCGCGTCACGTACGCCGCCTACCAGCAGGTCCGCCTCGCCGCGACCGGCGGCAGCAACGCGGGCGGCCGGGCCCGCGCCGAGCGCCACGGCCACGAGATCCTTTCCGCGGAGCGGTTCCTGCACATCGACATCGAACACGCGGTCAACCACGCGGTGGTCAACGTCGAGTGGCTGCAGGGATTCTTCGACTTCTACTACGAGTCCTTCCACTTCGTCGTCCCGCTGACCGTCCTCGGCATCCTGTACTGGCGCCGCCCGGTCGACTACCGCTGGGCCCGCTCGGCCCTCGGCTTCGCCACCCTGCTCGCCCTGCTCGGCTTCTGGCTCTACCCGCTCGCCCCGCCCCGCCTGATGCCCGCCCTGGGCATCATCGACACGGTCCACGGCATCCAGGACTTCTCCAAGCCCGACTACGGCACCCTGACCGCCCTCACCAACCAGTACGCGGCGATGCCCTCCCTGCACTTCGGCTGGTCGCTGTGGTGCGGCGTGGTCATCGCGGTCGCCGCCCCGAAGTGGTGGATGAAGGCCCTCGGCCTGCTGCACCCCTTCTTCACGGTCTCGGCGATCGTCGCCACCGGCAACCACTGGGTGCTGGACGCGGTGGGCGGTGCGGTGGTCGTGGGGGCCGGGTTCGGGCTGACGTACCTGCTCTCCGGCCCCCGCGCGGTAGCCGTGCCCGAACCGGAGAAGAAACCGGCAGCGCAACTCGTGGCCCGCTGACGGGCTTCCACAGCGAGCCCGCGCGGGACGGGCGCGCGAGCTCGGTGAAACCCCGTGCCGAAAAGGCGGTGATCGACGCTTTCTCGGACAGCTGGAGAGACAGAGATCTCTACGGCCGATTCAGCCAGCGCCCTGGACATGCCTTCGCAGAAGGCACCTCATCGCAAAGGGGCACCACCGCCCGCGCACTCGAACCACACGGTCTTGCCGCTCGCCCCGCGCGGCTCCACACCCCACTTGTCGGTCATCGCGTCGACCAGCAGCAGTCCGCGCCTACACCGGCTCGCTGGTGGGCCAGGTCGAGACGGCCCGGAAGCTGCCGACACCGGAGTTCAGCGAACGGGTGGACGCGGCGCTGGGGACGGACGGGTTGTTGTCCCGGCTGGTCGGGCTGGTGATGCGCGGTCAACTTCCGGCGTGGTTCCAGCAGGTGGCGGAGTTGGAGGCGCGAGCTGTCAAGATGCGCACCTTCCACACCCACCTCGTACACGGTCTGCTGCAGACCAGGGCGTACGCGCGCGCCGTGCTCGGATCGATGGACACAACAGGTCTCGATGACCGTACTGCTGTACGACTAGTGCGTCAGTGCATCTTCGAGAAGAGTCAGCCGCCGGTGTTCTGGGCGATCACGAGCGAAGCCGTCCTGTGTCAGGAGATCGGCAGCTGTGAGGTCATGCGGGAGCAACTGGCCCAGCTGTTGACTTTCGCGCCATCCGAGCGCCAATCCGGACACCGTCGAAGACTGCTCGCTCCGTTACGATCATCTTCAGGCCGCCGCGCTCTCCCTCGGGGACTCGGCGGATCTGATCCGGCGCGTAATGGAGTAACGCTATGGAGAGCAACGCGACTCTGACGGGGGCCCGGTGGCGTAAGTCCAATTACAGCGGTGACCAAGGGGGCTCCTGTGTCGAGTGCGCGCCGCTCGGCCCGCTCGCGTGGCGCAAGTCGTCGTACAGCAGCGACCAGGGCGGCGAGTGCGTGGAGATTGCCGAAGCCCCGTGCGTCACGGTCGCCGTGCGCGACTCCAAAACCCCCACCGGTCCGGTGCTCACGCTCGCGCCCACCGCCTTCAGTGAGTTCCTCTCCTGGGCCTCTACAACCGCTGAATGATCGTCCCGGTGGCCAGGCCGCCGCCCGCGCACATCGTGATGAGTGCGAACTCCTTGTCGGACCGCTCCAGTTCGTGGAGGGCCGTCGTGATGAGGCGGGCGCCCGTCGCTCCGACCGGATGGCCGAGGGCGATCGCGCCGCCGTTGACGTTGACCTTTTCCAGGTCCTGCTCGAAGACCTGGGCCCAGCTCAGCACCACGGACGCGAATGCCTCGTTGATCTCGACGAGGTCGATGTCCTTCAGGGACATGCCCGCCTTGCCCAGCACGGCTTTCGTCGCGTCGATCGGGCCGTCCAGGTGGAAGTGCGGGTCGGCGCCCACCAGGGCCTGGGCGGCTATCCGGGCCCTGGGCTTCAGCTTCAGTGCCCGTGCCATCCGCTTGGACGCCCACATGATGGCCGCCGCGCCGTCGGAGATCTGGGAGGAGTTGCCGGCCGTGTGAATGGCCCTCGGCATGACCGGTTTCAGGCCCGCCAGGGCGTCCATGGAGGTGTCGCGCAGGCCCTCGTCCCGGTCGACGAGGCGCCACATGCCCTGGCCCGCACGCTGCTCCTCCTCCGTCGTGGGCACCTGGACGGCGAAGGTCTCGCGTTTGAAGCGTTCCTCGGACCAGGCGATGGCGGCACGTTCCTGGGAGATCAGGCCCAGGGAGTCGACGTTCTCGCGGGTCAGGCCGCGATGCCGGGCGATGCGCTCGGCCGCCTCGAACTGGTTGGGGAGGTCGACGTTCCACTCGTCGGGGAAGGGTTTGCCGGGGCCGTGCTTGGAGCCGGAGCCGAGCGGGACGCGGGACATGGCCTCCACGCCGCAGCTGATGCCGACGTCGATCACGCCCGCCGCGATCATGTTGGCCGTCATGTGGCTCGCCTGCTGGGAGGAGCCGCACTGGCAGTCGACGGTCGTGGCGGCCGTCTCGTAGGGCAGCCCCATGGTGAGCCAGGCCGTGCGGGCGGGGTTCATGGACTGCTCGCCGGCGTGCGTCACCGTTCCGCCGACGATCTGCTCGACGCAGTCCGCGGGGATGCCGGTGCGGCCCAGGAGCTCACGGTAGGTCTCGCCCAGGAGGTAGGCGGGGTGCAGGTTGGCGAGCGCGCCGCCGCGCCTGCCGATCGGGGTGCGTACGGCTTCGACGATCACGGGTTCCGCGGCCATGGGGGGTGCGTCCTCTCCTCGGTGACCCGCGCGGCGCGGGCGTCCCGGCCACCCGCCACGCAGAACTAGTACGCGTTCTAGTTCTGTATGCAGTCTGCTGACAGCGTGTCCACCCTCGCAAGGGTTGTGCAGGGCTCGAAGTCTCGATCTGCTGATCTGCACGAATTCCGCACGCAATTGAGGCTGTCGCGCCCCTTGCCACTTGTAGAACCCGTTACTACCTTCACCGCGATTCCTGACGGTCCGTCAGAACGATCTCGGAATATGGTGGGAGTGGGTCGCCATGCCCTGTCCAGCGTTGCCCGACGGGTTCGACTTCACCGACCCCGATCTGCTGCACCACCGAGTGCCCCTGCCGGAGTTCGCCGAGCTGCGCCGCGCCGAGCCGGTCCGCTGGATCGCCCAGCCGCACGGGCTGGCCGGGTTCGCCGACGACGGCTACTGGGCGGTCACCCGGCACGCGGACGTCAAGTACGTCTCCACCCACCCGGAGCTGTTCTCCTCCTACCTCAACACCGCCATCATCCGGTTCAACGAGCACATCCAGCGCGACGCCATCGACGCCCAGCGGCTGATCCTGCTCAACATGGACCCGCCGGAACACACGCGGGTGCGTCAGATCGTGCAGCGCGGGTTCACGCCCAGGGCGATCCGCGCGCTGGAGGAACGGCTGCGCGCCAGGGCCCACGCGATCGTCGACATCGCCCGCGCCCACGCCGGCCCCTTCGACTTCGTCACCCAGGTCGCCTGCGAACTGCCTCTCCAGGCCATCGCCGAACTCATCGGCGTACCACAGGAGGACCGGGCCAAGATCTTCGACTGGTCGAACAAGATGATCGCCTACGACGATCCCGAGTTCGCCATCACCGAGGAGGTCGGCGCCCAGTCCGCCACCGAACTCATCGCCTACGCCATGAACATGGCCGCCGAGCGGAAGCGGTGCCCGGCCGAGGACATCGTCACCACGCTGGTGGCCGCCGGGGACGAGGGCAACCTGGGCTCCGACGAGTTCGGCTTCTTCGTGCTGATGCTGTCGGTCGCGGGCAACGAGACCACCCGCAACGCCATCACCCACGGCATGCACGCCCTCCTCACCCACCCCGACCAGTGGGACCTCTACAAACGGGAGCGGCCCTCGACCGCCGCCGAGGAGATCGTGCGCTGGGCGACCCCGGTGGTCTCCTTCCAGCGGACCGCGACCCAGGACACCGAACTCGGCGGCAAGCGGATCAGGAAGGGCGACCGGCTCGGCCTCTTCTACTCCTCCGCCAACCACGACCCGGAGGTGTTCCGGAGCCCCGGCGTCCTCGATGTCACGCGCGACCCCAATCCGCATCTCGGCTTCGGCGGTGGGGGCCCGCACTACTGCCTCGGCAAGTCCCTGGCCGTCCTGGAGATCGACCTCATCTTCAACGCCATCGCGGACGCCATGCCCGGACTGCGGCTCGTGGCCGGCCCGCGCCGGCTGCGGTCGGCCTGGATCAACGGAGTGAAGGAACTCCAGGTCACCACCGGCTGACGCACCTGGCGCGCGATCGCGCGCGATCGAGTGCGAGCTCACTCCCGTCCGGACGTCACCGCCGCCAGCAGCCCCGCCGCCACCGCCGCGATCAGCAGCGGGGTGCCCAGGCCACCGTCGACCACCAGCCAGGCGCCCAGCGTGGCGCCGGCCAGCATCGCGATCACGGCCGCGGTGCGGCGCGGGGAGCGGTGGCCGGAACCGCCGCCCGCGCGGGAGTCCGAGGCCAGGCCGGTCAGGGTCATCGTCAGGACGGTGGTCGTCAGATCGGGCACACCCAGTTTGCGGACCGTGGCGTTGCGCAGCCCCATCGCGAAGGCGGTGAGGGTGATCAGGGTGTACGCCGTGCCGTCGGCACCGGGCGCGGCGAAGGCCACCGCCGCCGACACGCCGACGAGGACCGCCTCGACGGTGAGCGCCACCCGCGCCCAGGTGCGGCGAGAGCCGCCGCCGAAGCGGACCGCGGCCCGGCCGCCGGCCGCCGCGCCCACCAGGAAGGCGGCCAGAGAGGCGGCGGTGTGCGGCACGGAGAAGCCCGGCGCCCCGGCGGCGGCGAAGCCGAGCACGACGACATTGCCGGTCATGTTCGCGGTGAAGACGTGCCCGAGACCCAGATAGCTCACCGCGTCGATCAGCCCGCTGACCACGGTCAGCCCCAACAGGACGGTGACCAGGCGCAGCCCGCGCGCCTCCGGGTCGCGGGCGCGGGCCGCACTGTCGCCGTCCGGTCGGGGGTCCGCTGGCATGGCCCCAGGAAAGCAGACCGGCGGTGAGCCCCGGCCGCGGACACGGCGAAGGCGGCGGCCCAGGGGATCGGGGGCCGCCGCCTCCACGAGTGCCGTGAGGTGGCTCAGACCGGTGTCACCGGCGTCGGGTTGTCGGCGCTGTGGCTCAGTACCAGCCGTTGGCCTGCCAGAAGTTCCAGGCGCCGACCGGGCTGCCGTAGCGGGACTTCATGTAGTCCAGGCCCCACTTGATCTGGGTCTGGGCGTTGTTCTTCCAGTCGGAGCCGGCCGAGGCCATCTTGGAGCCCGGCAGGGCCTGGACCAGGCCGTAGGCGCCGGAGGAGGCGTTGGTGGCGTTGACGTTCCAGCCGCTCTCGCGCTCGACGATGTGGCTGAACGCGTTGAACTGCGCGGCGTCCGGGATCATCTTGTGCGCGATCGCCTTCGCGCCGGCGGCCGAGTTGGTCGTGGCTGCGTGCGCGGGGGCCGAGGTCAGGGCCATGCCGACGGTGGCGGCGGCCACGGCGGCGGTGGTGAGGGCCTTCTTGGGGGCGGCGATGCGGCGGATGAAGGAGACGGACACGGAGAACCTCTTGCGTCGGGGACGGGGAGCGCGAGCAGACCTCGACCACGCGGGGGCGCGGTGGGGGCCTGCCCTGGCGCCGTGACCCGTGGGGGTCGTCGGCGCCCGGCGACGTCGACCAGACAAGCAGTCGGTAGATCCGTCCGCAAACACCCCATTTACTAGTTGTGGTCGCATTCGGGGTGATGGTCGTGAGTGTGAGCTGGCTCTCAAAGCCCAGGTCAGTGCGGGCAATGTTGTGTACATGTCCTGCGCCGGTGGCTACGGCCCGGCTTCGTAGGTGATCCAGGTCATGTGGGCCGCTTCACCGTGGTGCTCACGTCCCGCACGCGGGTGGTGACCCGCAGGTCATGCGGCGGGCCCGTCGAATGTGACCGGGGCCTCGAAGGCGGCCCGGCGTGTGGCCCGGCGCAGCGCCCGCAGGACCGCCGGGCCGAGCACCAGGGTCAGTACGACCGTGACGGCGGCCCGGCCCAGGTCCCAGCCGAGCGAGGTGGCCAGGCAGTACGCGAGGAAGCGGGCCAGGTTGGCGGGCACGGTCGCATGAGGGTCGAAGGCGATGGAGGAGGCGAGGGTGCCCATGAACGGCCAGCCCGCGAGGTTCATGACGGTGCCGTAGGCGAAGGCGGCGAGGAAGCCGTAGACCGCCAGCAGCACGAGCTCCGCGCGGCCGCGCAGGTGGTCGGGGCCCGGGAGCAGACCCGCGCCCATGGTGAACCAGCCCATGGCCAGCATCTGGAACGGCATCCAGGGGCCCACGCCGCCGGTCAGCAGCGCGGAGGCGAACATCGTCACCGACCCGAGCACATAGCCGAAGCCCGGCCCGAGCACGCGCCCGCTCAGCACCATCAGGAAGAACATGGGCTCGATACCGGCGGTTCCGGCCCCGATCGGCCGCAGGGCCGCGCCCGTCGCGGCCAGCACCCCGAGCATCGCGACGGCCTTCGGGCCGAGGCCGGACTCGGAGATCGTCGCGGCGACGACGGCGACGAGGAGCACCAGCAGGCCGGCGAAGAGCCAGGGCGCGTCCTGCGCGTGCGCGCTGAGCCCAGAGGCGGGCGGCGCGAGAAAGGGCCAGGTGAAGGCCACCGCACCGACGGCGCCGACGAGGACGAGGGCCGCGAGCGAACGGGGGCCGAGGCGGACGGCCCGGGCTTGGGCCTGAGCCCGGGCCCGGCTTTCGGCCCGGGACTCGGCGCGGGTCCGGGCCCGGGGCTCGGTGTGGGCCTCGGGCGCGGTTCCGGCCTGGGCACGGGTTTCGGCACGGGCCTCGGCGCGGAAGTGGTCGGCGGTCATGCCAGTGCCTTCCGGACCTGGGCGACCGTGAGCCACGGCTGCGGGGCCAGGATCTTGGTGACCTGCGGGGCGAAGGAGGGCGAGGACACCACGACCTCGGCCGTCGGACCGTCGGCGATCACCTCGCCCTCGGCGAGCAGCACGACCCGGTGGGCGAGCTCGGCGGCCAGTTCCACGTCGTGCGTGGCCAGCACGATGGCGTGCCCCTCGGCGGCGAGCCCGCGCAGCACCGCGACCAGGCGGGCCTTCGCGCCGTAGTCCAGGCCGCGGGTCGGCTCGTCCAGGAGCAGCAGGGGCGGCCGGGCGGCGAGCACCACGGCGAGGGCGAGCGCGAGCCGCTGCCCCTCGGACAGGTCCCGGGGATGCGCGTCGTCGGACACGCCGGGCAGCAGCCCGGAGACCAGCGCCCGGCATGTCCCGGGCGAGGCGTGGGCGTCCCGGTCGGCCGCGGCGCACTCGGCGGCGACCGTGTCGGCGTAGAGCAGATCGCGCGGTTCCTGCGGGACCAGGCCGACCCGGCGTACGAGCTCGCGGGGAGGGGTGCGGTGCGGGACCGCGCCGCCGACGCGGACGTGTCCGGCCTGCGGCCGCACCAGACCGACCAGGGAGCCGAGGAGAGTGGACTTCCCGGCCCCGTTGCGGCCCATGAGGGCGATGGTCTCGCCCGGGGCCACGGTCAGGTCCACGTGCCGCAGCGCCCGGACGCCGTCCCGGCGGATCGCGAGGGAGCGGACCTCGGCCACGGGCGGGGGCGTCCCGGGAGTCCCGGCATTCGGGGCGGCGGAGTGCCTGCGCCGACGCCACCGGGAAGCCGGCCGGGGCGCGGGCGGGGAGGGCACGGGCGGCGAGGGCGCCGACGAGGGCGCGGACAGCGGGGGCGTGGGTGCCTGGGAGGGGGACACAGGGAGCGCGAGTGCCTCGGAGGGGGGCACAGGGGATACGGGTGTCCGGGCGGGTGTCCGGGCCGTGGACACCGGCCCGGCCCCCGGTGCGGTGGGCGCCGGTGCCGTCGGCGTGGGCGCGCGCCCGGTCAGCCGCTCCCGGAGGTCCGCCGCCCGGCGGCGGGCGTTCCGCACGGTGAGCGGAAGCGGTGACCAGCCCGCCAGCCGGCCCAGGTCCACCACCGGTGGGCAGACCGGCGAGACGGCCATGACGTCGGCGGGGGCGCCGATGAACGGGGCGGCGCCCGCGGAGGGCAGCAGGACGACCTGGTCGGCGTACTGGATCACGCGTTCCAGGCGGTGCTCGGCCATCAGGACGGTCGTACCGAGGTCGTGCACCAGCCGCTGCAGGACGGCGAGGACCTCCTCGGCGGCGGCCGGGTCGAGGGCGGAGGTGGGTTCGTCCAGGACCAGGACCTTGGGGTGCGGGGTGAGGACCGAGCCGATCGCGACCCGCTGCTGCTGGCCACCGGAGAGGGTGGCGATGGGGCGGTTGCGCAGGTCCGCGAGGCCCAGCAGGTCGAGGGTCTCCTCGACGCGCCGCCGCATCACCTCCGGGGCGAGCCCCAGGGACTCCATGCCGTAGGCGAGTTCGTCCTCCACGGTGTCCGTGACGAAGTGTGACAGCGGGTCCTGGCCGACGGTGCCGACGACGTCGGCGAGTTCGCGCGGCTTGTGGGTGCGGGTGTCACGGCCGGCCACGGTGACCCGGCCGCGCAGGGTGCCGCCGGTGAAGTGCGGCACGAGCCCGCTCACCGCGCCGAGCAAGGTGGACTTGCCGGCCCCGGACGGCCCGACCAGCAGCACCAGTTCGCCCTCGGGGACCTCGAAGTCCACGCCGCGGACAGTGGGTTCGGCCGCCCCGTCGTAGGTCACGGAGACATCCTCGAAGCGGATCACGACGGCTCCTTGGGGGAGGGGCTTGCGGGGGCGGCGAAGGCCGGAAGCAGGCCGAGGAGTACGGCCGCCGCGGGCCACAGGGGAAGGACGGGGGCGACGAGGGGGACGACGCCGGGGTGCAGGGCGTCGGGGTCCCGGGAGGCGGCAAGAGCGAGCAGGGCCGCGACCGCCGCGCCGGATCCGGCGACCAGGCAGGAACGGAGGTTCCAGGCGTCGGGGCGGTAACGGGTGCGCGGGGAGCGGCGGCCGCCGAGCCTGAGGCCGGCGAGGGCGGCCGCCAGCCCGGCGAGCAGCACGGGGAGGCCGTAGGTGGCGCCCTCGGCGGTGAGCAGCCCGTACGTTCCGGCGCAGACGCCGAGCAGCCCGCCGAGGGTGAGGGCGGCGGTGGTGCGGCGGACGGCGGCCGGGACCTCGGCGGTGCGGCCGTAGCCGCGGGCGTCCATCGCGGCGGCGAGGGCGACCGACCGTTCCAGCGCGCCCTCCAGCACCGGCAGCCCGACGTGCAGCAGGCCGCGGATGCCGCGGTCGGGGCGGCCGCGCAGCCTGCGGGCGGCGCGCAGCCGGTGGGCGTCGGCGACGAGGTGCGGGGCGAAGGTGAGCGCGACGACGACGGCGACCCCGGTCTCGTACAGGGCACCGGGGAGTGACTTCAGGAGCCGGGCGGGGGCGGCGAGGGCGTTCGCGGCGCCGACGCAGACCAGGAGGGTGGCCAGCTTCAGCCCGTCGTACAGGGCGAAGAGCAGGCCCTCGGCCGTCACCCTGCCGCCGAGCCGGATGCCCTGCGCCCAGTGCGGGAGGGGGACTTCGGGGAGGGTGGCGAGCACGTGCGTGCCGGGGATGGGGGAGCCGAGCACGACGGCGAAGGCGAGGCGGACGAGGAGGACGGCGAAAGCGAGCCGGACGAAGGCGGTGTAGGAGCGGGCGGCGGGGGTGTTCGGCCGGCAGGTCACCACGACGTGGGCCGAGACGGTGAGGAGGAGGGCGAGGAGCAGGGGGTTGGTGGTACGGCTTGCGGCGGTACCGAGGGCGAGTGCCCACAGCCACCAGGCGCCCGGATGGACGCCGGCCGCCCCGCCCGCGCCACCCGGCGCCCTACTCATGACGGTCGCTCATGACGGTCTCATGACGATCGCTCATGAACGTCCCATGACGGTCGCTCACAACGGTCACCCGTGTCTGTGCCCGGCTGTCACCCATGCCTGCGCCGCCGGGCCTGCCAGAGGGCCGCCGCGGCCAGCACGGCCACCACGGCACCCCCCGCGACGAGGCCCACCGAAGGACCGCTGTGCGGCGCGCCCTTGGCGGGCGCCGCACCCGAGCCCGAGCCCGAGCCCGAGCCCGAGCCCGAGCCCGAGCCCGAGCCCGAGCCCGAGGCCGAACCTGAGCTCGAACCCGATCCCGAACCATTCCCCGCCGAAGCCGAGACCTGCTCCCCGCACCCCTTCTGCGGATACCCGGCGATCGCGCACAGAAGGGCGCTGGTGTCGTACCGCAGTGGCTTGGCGACCGCGGCCAGTGCCTCCGCCGTCGTGGCGTCATCGGGCACCCGCGCACAGGCCGTGCGCGGCGCCGGCGGGGTCTCGCCGGACGGGGCGTCCGCCCGGGTACCGAAGTCGAGGACCAGCGCGATGCGCTTACTGCCCTGCTGGGCGGGTGTCCTGGCACAGATGGCCGCGAAGCCGGCCGGGCCGCGCGGCTTGTCGGCGTCGCTTGAGTCCGCGCTGACCGCGAAGCGGAAGCCCTGGACGTCGCCGTCGGAGGGACGGGCCGTCGAGGGGCCCTCGGTGGCGTACGTCCAGTGGCCGCCGTCGCGGTCCCAGAAGGACCAGTACCGGTAGCCGGTGGCCTGCGCCTGGCCCACGCCCGCCCACAGCAGGAACGCGGCGGCCAGGAGTGGTGCGCACAGTGCGCGGACCCGGCGTATCACGGCTGCTGCCTCTTCCTGCGGCCGCTCAGCAGGAACCCGATGCCGATGCCCGCCACGAGGAACACGCCGACGATCCACAAGGTGCCGTAGCCGGAGTCGCTCTTGGCGCCGTCCTTGGCGCTGTCCGTGGCGCTCTTCTTCTCCTGCCCGGCCGCCTGGGGAGCCGGTCCTGTCGCGTTGAGGCGGGAGACCAGGTCGACGCCACCGAAGTGGTGCGGGTCGGTGCCGGTGGCGTGGGCGGCGAAGACGAGCTGGGCGTAGGCGGCGGGGCCGCTCTGCTTGGCCCAGGCCCCGGCGTGCTGCTCCAGCCAGCGCAGCGGCTTCTGGGCCCGCGCGGCCCCGCCCTGTGCGGCGAGGGCCACGACCGCGTCGGCGGTGTTGCCGTAGTCGGGCTGGTCGGTGGCACCGGGGAGGACGGAGGTGAGGTAGCCGTTCCTGGCGACGGCGTTGGCGAGGTACGCCGCCCCGTTGGCCGCGGCCCGGGCGGGGGCCGGCGCGCCGGAGTCGGCGCAGCGGGCGCCGGTGCCCCCGGCCCTGCCCGAGGCCTTGGCCGCCAGACCCTGACCGAGCGTGCCGACCACACCCGCGGCCGTCGCGTCCGCGTTGGCGGCGAGCTTGCCCTTCTTGTCCGGCTGGTAGGCGAAGGCGCCGTCGCCGTCGCCGGAGCACGGCAGGGCGAAGGTGAGCAGGGCGTCGTAGGGCGACTTGCCGTCCTTGAGGACGGCGTTGGGCTTCTCACCGACGGCGGTGAGCGCGCCGATGACGACGGAGGTCGAGTTGGTGTCGCTGGGTCCGCCGGGCGCGTATCCCCAGCCGCCGTCCTTGTTCTGCACCGACTTCAGCCACGTCACCGCCTTGGCCGTCGCGGCGTCGTGCCCGCCGAGGGCGGCGAGGGCCTGCACGGCGGCGGCCGTGCTGTTGGTGTCCACCATCACCTTGGCGTCACAGGCGCGGGCCGGCTCGGCACGGAAGGCGGCGTACGAGCCGTTCGCGCACTGCTGCCCCGTCAGCCAGTCCACGGCCTTGGCGGCGGGCCGTATGCCCGCCGTGTGCTGCGCGAGCAGGGCGAGGGACTGCCGCCAGACGCCGTCGTACTTGGGATCGGTGCTGCCGTAGAGCCCGGAGGGCAGGGCGGCGGAGGACGGCGACCCGGACGGGGCCGGGGACGAGTCGGCGGCGACGGCGGGCGCCGCGGAGCCGATCACGGCGACGGCGGCCAGGGCCGCGGCGCTGCGGCGGACGTTCATGATCGGCGGGTGCCTCTCCCTGCGGGGAGCCGGGCAGCACGGGACACCCCGGCGGCTCGGCTCCGTAAACCTCGACGGTGCCGTACGCCGGCGGGCTGCCGACGCACGTGAGCCGGTCACGGTCCCGTCCGGGGCAGTCCGGCTCGCCGCCCTCCTCGGACGGCTCACGGTTGCGGGTCAGCGCCGGAATTGCACCGGCTTCCCCCCGTACGGGTGTGATGACGACGCGGCCACTCTACCGGCCCGTAGGAACGGGCCCGAGGGGTGGCCGGGTACCGGGGCGGGTTCCCCATTCCCGGCTCCGGCGCGCGGTTCCTGTGCCTGTGGTTCCTGTGCCTGTGGTTCCTGTGCCTGTGGTTCCTGTGCCCGTGGTTCCTGTGCCTGTGGTTCCTGTGCCTGTGGTTCCTGTGTCCGTGTCCCTGCACCCGCGGTTCCTGTGTCCGTGTCCCCGCGCCTGTGTCCCTGCACCCGGCGCGTGGGTCCCCCGAAGCTCCAAGGGGTCCAAGGGGTCCAAGGGGTCCAAGCAAGGGGCAAGGCGTCCGAAGGGCCCGAGGGACCGTCCGGCGGCGGCGTGCCCCGGGGCGGCCCCGGTCACCGGGCGCGTACGTATGTCACCGGATCGGTCCCCGGTACCGTCTCCGCCCGGCCCAGTTTCACCAGGCGGCGCAGGTGGGCCTCGGCTTCCGAGACGGCGATGTTCCTGGAGGGGTGGGGGATCTGGGACCACGGGCGGTTCCACTCCATGCGCTCGGCGAGCTGCCACGGGGTGAGTGGTTCGGCCAGCAGGGCCAGCAGGCCCGTCAGGCGGTCCTCGTGGTGGGTCAGCAACTCCCTCACCCGGGCGGGGGCGTTTGTGAAGGTGTGCTGGTGGGCCGGGAGGACCTCAGCGGGGGCGAGGTCCGCGACGCGTTCCAGGGAGGCCAGGTAGTCGCCCAGGGGATCGGTGACCGTGGTGTCGTCGGGGCCCTCGTAGAGGCCGATGTGCGGGGTGATCTCCGGGAGGAGGTGGTCGCCGGAGAACAGGCGGCCGCGGCCGGTGAGTTGGGCGGGATGGCGCTCCTCCAGGTGGAGGCAGACGTGGCCCGGGGTGTGGCCCGGCGTCCAGATCGCGCGCAGGCGGCGGCCGGGCAGGTCGAGGAGTTCGCCGGGGATCACCTCGCGGTCGGGGAGGGCGGGGGAGAGGCCCGGCAGGGCGCGCGGGCGTGGGGTGCGCAGCGGGGCCACGTGGTGCTCCGGGGCGCCGGCCGCCGTGAGTTTGGCCGCCATGTAGGCGAACCAGCGCTCCGGGCGGGCCTCGCGGGTGCGGCGTACGACCGCGATGTCCGCCGCGTGCATCGCGACCCACGCGCCCGACGCCTGCCGTACCCGCTCCGACAGTCCGTGGTGGTCGGGGTGATGGTGGGTGATCACCACGCCGTGGATCGCGGCGGGCGAGGTGCCGCACGCCGCCAGGCCCCGGGCGAGGGTCTCCCACGATGCGGGGTCGTCCCAGCCGGTGTCGATCAGTACCGGGCCCCGGTCGGTGTCGACGACGTACACCAGGGTGTGGCCCAGGGGATTGTCCGGGATGGGGACCGCGATGGACCGTACGCCGCCGCCGTGGTCGCTCACCCCGTGGTCGCTCACCCCGTGGTCGCTCACCCCGTGGTGGCTCACCCCGTGGTGGCTCACCCCGTGGTGGCTCACCCCTTGGTTGCTCACCCGGTGGTCGCTCACGCCGTGGTCGGGCAACTGCGCCATGGGTTCCCCAATCGCCGCCTTGCGGCCCACTATAACTAGAACACGTTTCGACGGTAGCCCTGGTGAACCTTCCCTCTGGCGGTGCCGGCCGTGGACTGTCCCGGCCGGAGCTGGTATCTGTCTTCGTATCCATATCTGACGGATCGTCAGGCAAGGTGGCTCCGGGGAGGCGTCGGCCATGACCGAGCTCGTGGAACACGGACAGCTTTTCATCGGCGGGGAGTTGACCGATCCGCTGGGCAAGGACGTCATCGAGGTGATCTCCCCGCACACCGAGGAGGTCATCGGGCGGGTGCCGCACGCCTCGCGCCAGGACGTCGACCGGGCCGTCGCCGCCGCGCGCCGCGCCTTCGACGAGGGGCCCTGGCCGCGCAGCAGCCTGGCGGAGCGGATCGAGGTCGTCACCCGGATCAAGGACGCGATCGCGGTAAGGCACGAGGAGATCGCCCGCGTGATCTCCGCCGAGAACGGCTCCCCCTACTCCTGGAGCGTCCTCGCCCAGGCGCTCGGCGCCATGATGGTGTGGGACGCGGCGATCGGCGTCGCGCGGACCTTCCCCCATGAGGAGGGGCGCGACGGTGTCCTCGGGAAGATCCTCGTACGGCGCGAGCCCGTCGGGGTCGTCGCGGCCGTCGTGCCCTGGAACGTCCCGCAGTTCGTGGCCGCCGCCAAGCTCGCCCCCGCGCTGCTCACCGGCTGCGCGGTGGTGCTCAAGCCGTCGCCCGAGTCGCCGCTGGACGCCTACGTCCTCGGCGGGATCGCGCGCGAGGCCGGGCTGCCGGAGGGCGTGCTGTCGATCCTGCCGGCCGACCGGGAGGTGAGCGAGTACCTGGTCGGGCACCCGGGTGTCGACAAGGTTGCCTTCACGGGCTCGGTCGCGGCCGGCAAGCGTGTGATGGAGGTCGCGGCGCGCAACCTCACGCGGGTGACGCTGGAGCTGGGCGGCAAGTCCGCGGCCGTCGTCCTGCCGGACGCCGACCTCGACACCGCCGTGGCCGGCATCGTCCCGGCGGCCTGGATGAACAACGGGCAGGCCTGCGTCGCCCAGACCCGCATCCTGCTGCCCCGCTCGCGCTACGAGGAGTTCGCCGACGCCCTCGCCCAGGCGGCCGGCGCCCTGAAGGTCGGCGATCCGCTGGATCCGGCGACCCAGGTCGGCCCGCTGGTGGCCCGGCGGCAGCAGCAGCGCAACCTCGACTACATCCGCATCGGGCAGGAGGAGGGCGCCAAGATCCTCACCGGTGGCGGCCGCCCGGCGGGCCTGGACCGCGGCTGGTACGTCGAGCCGACCCTCTTCGGCGACGTGGACAACTCCATGCGGATCGCCCGCGAGGAGATCTTCGGCCCCGTCATCTGCCTCCTGCCCTACGGCGACGAGTCCGAGGCCGTGCGGATCGCCAACGACTCGGACTACGGGCTGAGCGGCAGCGTGTGGACGGCCGACGTCGGGCACGGCATCGAGATCGCGCGGCAGGTCCGTACCGGCACCTACTCCGTCAACACCTTCAGCCTGGACATGCTCGGCCCGTTCGGCGGCTACAAGAACTCCGGGCTGGGGCGGGAGTTCGGCCCGGAGGGCCACGGCGAGTACCTGGAGCACAAGATGATCCATCTCCCGGCCGGCTGGGAGGCGTGAGCGGCCATGGGAGACCGCTGGCACGTCGAGGTCGACCGCTCCCTGTGCATCGGCTCCGCGCAGTGCGTCCACCATGCCCCGGACGCCTTCCGGCTCGACTCGGGGCGCCAGTCCCATCCCGTCGAGCCGGACTCGGACGCGGGCGAGCGGATCCTCCGGGCGGCCGAGAACTGCCCGGTGGAGGCCATCGTGATCACTCTGCCGGGCAGCGGGGAGCCGGTCTTCCCGCCGGAGGAATAGGAAAAATCTACCCGTTCGGGGGGTTCCATTCGGCGCGGGGGAGTTATCCTGAAATTGGCCTACGAGGCGAGTGAGGGAGTTCGACCGGAGTAGCCGACTTTGGCGAGACGCTTCGGCATCCGCTGGGGCCGACGTCGACGGTCGGGCTGAGAGGCCGGAAGGTAGCAGTTGGACCGGACGGCGACCCCCATCACCTGATCCGGACAATACCGGCGAAGGGAACCCGTCTCGTAGGTTCTTCCGTGTCCGGCTGCGCTGTCTGCGCCACCCGTTCCATCTGTGCCTGCTGCGTCGTCTGCGTCGTCTGCATCCTTTGCGTCCTCTGCGTCGCCCGTGCCTTCTGCCGTGGCTGCGGCGCGCTTCTGCGCTCCCTGCCTCCTATCGGCGCTCGCCCGGAGTCGGATGCTGCTCCTCCGGGCCCGTCGTCAGGTCGATCAGGCGGCACACCGTCTCTATGTCGATCTTCACCTGGGCGATGGACGCGCGGCCCGAGAGCCAGGTGATCAGGGCCGAGTGCCAGGTGTGCTCGATGACGCGGACCGCGGAGAGCTGCTCGGGCGTCGGGTCGTCCAGTCCCATCGCGTCCAGGATGATCGCCGTTGTCTGACGGGACACCTGGTCCACCTCGGGGCTTACGCTGCGGTCCGCGAAGGTCAGCGCCCGGACCATCGCGTCGGCCAGGTGCGGTTCGCGCTGCAGGGCGCGGAAGGCCCGCATCAGCGTCTCCGCCACCCGTTCGGCCGCCCGCTCGCCCGCCGGCGGCTTCTTCCGCAGCGTGCCGTGCATGTGCTCGAGCTGGTCCTGCATCGTGGCGACCAGCAGGTGGACCTTGGAGGGGAAGTAGCGGTAGAGCGTGCCCAGGGCGACCTGGGAGGACTCCGCGACCTCCCGCATCTGCACCGCGTCGAAGCCGCCGCGGCTGGCCAGCTGTGCGCTCGCGTGCAGGATCCGGCGGCGGCGCGCCTCCTGCCGCTCCGTGAGAGGCGGCGAGGCCGGGCGCGCGGCACTGGCTACCAGCTTGGCTTCCGCAGGCATGGGTCCCGCTCCGTGACAGTCGGTGAGGCCGGGCGATCAGACAGCATGGCAGGGTGCCGGCCGTGGCGCGAATCACCTGATCCACTTCTCACAGTGCGGCTACCTGCCGGTAGATTCGGAGCCTCCTGAACGATCAAGTCTGAAACTTGTTCTAGATTAGCGTCCCGGCGTAATCTCGCGGGACAATGCAGTCAGAAGGGGGCCCAGAGTGACCGCTGAGGCCAGTCGGACGGGGTCCCCGACGGACCCCGCCGCAGACGGCGAGCGACCGCTCGGAATCGCGCTCCTCACCTACAAGGGAAACCCGTTCTGCGGCGGCCAGGGTGTCTACGTCCGCCACCTCTCGCGTGAGCTGGCCCGTCTCGGCCACCGGGTCGAGGTGATCGGCGCCCAGCCCTACCCCGTGCTCGACGTCCTGGACGTCCTCGACGACGGTCATGCGGATGGTCAGGCGGAGGGCCACGTCGACCGGTTGAGCCTGACCGAGCTCCCCAGCCTCGACCTCTACCGCCAGCCGGATCCCTTCCGCACCCCCGGGCGCGACGAGTACCGCGACTGGATCGACGCGCTGGAGGTCGCCACCATGTGGACCGGCGGCTTTCCCGAGCCGCTGACCTTCTCGCTGCGCGCCCGCCGCCATCTGCGGGCCCGGCGCGGCGAGTTCGACGTCGTACACGACAACCAGACGCTCGGATACGGGCTCCTGGGCGACGTCGGGGCGCCACTGGTGACCACCATCCACCACCCCATCACCGTGGACCGGCAGTTGGAGCTGGACGCCGCGGAGGGCTGGCAGCGGCGCCTGTCCGTCCGGCGCTGGTACGCCTTCACCCGGATGCAGAAGCGGGTCGCGCGCCGGCTGCCGTCCGTGCTCACCGTCTCCGGCACCTCCCGGCAGGAGATCGTCGACCACCTCGGCGTACGCCAGGACCGTGTCCACGTCGTCCACATCGGCGCCGACACCGACCTGTTCTCGCCCGACGCGTCGGTGCCGCAGGTGCCCGGGCGGATCGTGACCACCTCCAGCGCGGACGTGCCGCTGAAGGGACTGGTCTTCCTCGTCGAGGCGCTGGCGAAGGTACGTACGGAGCACCCCGGGGCGCACCTCGTCGTGGTCGGCAAACGGGCCGAGGACGGGCCGGTCGCGCAGGCCATCGAGCGGTACGGCCTCGGCGGCGCCGTCGAGTTCGTCAAGGGCATCACGGACGCCGAACTGGTCGACCTGGTCCGCTCGGCCGAAGTCGCCTGCGTGCCCTCGCTGTACGAGGGCTTCTCGCTGCCCGCGGCCGAGGCGATGGCCACGGGTACGCCGCTGGTCGCCACGACCGGCGGCGCGATCCCCGAGGTCGCCGGCCGGGACGGCGAGACGTGCCTGGCGGTGCCGCCCGGCGACGCGGGAGCGCTGGCCGCCGGGCTGAGCCGGCTGCTGGGGGACCCGGAGTTGCGCGTACGACTGGGCCGGGCCGGGCGCGAGCGCGTCCTGCGCCACTTCACGTGGGCCCGTGCCGCCGAGGGGACGGTGGCCCGCTATCGCGAGGCCATCGCCCTCCCGGGCGGCCGCCGTGGCTCGCGCGGGGCGGCCCCCGTCACGGGCCCGGACACGCGCCGCTCCGCGGCACCGGGCATCGACCTCCCCCACTCTCCGAGCGGGGGGACCCCCGCCGCGGTCGCGACTCCCGGCCGCTCCGCGGCCTCAGCGAGTGTTGCAGACGCGAGTGTTGCAGACGTCAATTCCGAAAGCAGGGCCACGTGCTGACCGTCGACTTCTCCCGGTTCCCGCTCGCCCCGGGCGACCGCGTCCTGGACCTCGGCTGCGGTGCCGGCAGGCACGCGTTCGAGTGCTACCGGCGCGGCGCGCAGGTCGTGGCCCTGGACCAGAACGGCGAGGAGATCCGCGAGGTCGCCAAGTGGTTCGCGGCGATGAAGGAGGCGGGGGAGGCGCCGGCGGGCGCCACCGCCACGGCCATGGAGGGCGACGCCCTCGCGCTCCCCTTCCCCGACGAGTCCTTCGACGTCGTCATCATCTCCGAGGTGATGGAGCACATCCCGGACGACAAGGGCGTACTCGCCGAGATGGTGCGGGTGCTGAAGCCCGGCGGCCGGATCGCGATCACCGTGCCGCGCTACGGCCCCGAGAAGGTCTGCTGGACGCTGTCCGACGCCTACCACGAGGTCGAGGGCGGCCACATCCGCATCTACCGGGCGGACGAGCTGCTGGCGAAGATCCGCGAGGCGGGCCTCAAGCCGTACGGCACGCACCACGCGCACGCACTGCACTCGCCGTACTGGTGGCTGAAGTGCGCCTTCGGCGTCGACAACGACAAGGCGCTGCCGGTGCGGGCGTACCACAAGCTGCTGGTCTGGGACATCATGAAGAAGCCGCTGGCCACCCGGGTGGCCGAGCAGGCGCTGAACCCGCTGATCGGCAAGAGCTTCGTGGCGTACGCGACCAAGCCGCACCTCCCGCTGGCGGCCGCCAAGTGACCACTCCCCGGACAGAACACCTCGTCCTGCCCGGGGTCCTCACCTCGGAGCAGGCCGCCGCGACCGTGCGCGGCATCCTCGCCGTGCAGCGGGAGGACGGGGCGATTCCGTGGTTCCGCGGGCACCACCTCGACCCCTGGGACCACGTCGAGGCCGCGATGGCGCTGGACGCGGCGGGCGAGCACGAGGCCGCCGGGCGGGCGTACGCGTGGCTGGCCCGTCACCAGCAGGACGACGGCTCCTGGTACGCGGCCTACGCGGACGGGGCGCACGACGACGTCACCGACCGGGGCCGGGAGACGAACTTCGTCGCCTACATAGCCGTTGGGGTGTGGCACCACTACCTCTCCACGGGCGACGACGCCTTCCTGGACCGCATGTGGCCGGCCGTCTACGCGGCCGTCGAGTTCGTCCTGCGGCTGCAGCAGCCGGGCGGCCAGATCGGCTGGAAGCGGGAGGACGACGGCACGGACACCGCGGACGCGCTGCTGACCGGGTCGTCCTCGATCCATCACGCGCTGTGCTGCGCGCTCGCGATCGCCGAACAGCGCGAAGAACCACAGCCCGACTGGGAGCTGGCGGTCGGCGCGCTCAGGCACGCGATCCGCCGGCACCCGGAGCGGTTCCTGGACAAGGACCGCTATTCGATGGACTGGTACTACCCGGTGCTGGGCGGCGCGCTGACCGGCGCGGAGGCCAAGGCACGCATCGAGGCGGACTGGGACCGCTTCGTCGTGCCCGGCCTCGGGGTGCGCTGTGTCGTCCCCAACCCCTGGGTGACGGGGGGCGAGTCGGCCGAACTCGCCCTGACCCTGTGGGCCGTGGGCGAGTCCGACCGCGCGCTGGAGATCCTGCAGTCCATCCAGCACCTGCGCGATCCGGAGAGCGGCCTGTACTGGACGGGCTACGTCTTCGAGGACGCGGCCATATGGCCGCAGGAGCTGACCACGTGGACGGCCGGCTCCCTGCTCCTCGCGGTCGCCGCGCTGGGCGGCCACGAGGCCACCTGCACGGTCTTCGCGGGCGACCAGCTGCCGCGGGGCCTCGACGCGGACTGCTGCGGCTGAGGGCCGCCGGCCGTTCGGACGAGGGCGGCGTCGTCCGGCGACGCCGAGCGGGCGGCGGCCGGGCGGCGCCGTCAGTTGCGGTGCATCCGGTTGGCGACGGCGTGGCCGACGAAGAGGTAGACCACGGCGGCCAGGCCGTATCCGGCGACCACGCGCGCCCAGGCCCTGTCGAAGGTGAAGAGGTCACGCGACCAGCCGGCAAGCCAGTTGGCGGCGTCATGGACGAACTGGACCAGCTCGTTGGCCCGGTTGGCGTCCAGCAGGTACATCAGTATCCACAGTCCGAGGATGACGGCCATGATGTCCGCGACCACCGCGATGACCGTCCCGGCGGAATTGGAACCCGTGCGATATCGAAGGGACATGCCTTCCGTCTGGCCCCGGAATCCTGATTGAAACCTGTAACGCGTACGGGGAGTGACCCGGGCGGTACCCACTGTGCCCCACTGTGGCGCGATATGCCACTGTTTCGGATGGGGCGGCCGGGGTCACACGGACCCACGGGCCACACGGAGCCCACGGGCCCGCGGGCCACACGGAGCCCACGGGCCCGCGGGCCACACGGACCCCACGGGCCCGCGGGCCACACGGACCCCACGGGCCCGCGGGCCACACGGAGCCCACGGGCCCGCGGGCCACACGGAGCCAACGGAGCAACACCTCACGGGAGGACACCGTGCCCGTACCCATACGCCGCCTCGCCGTGGCGCTCACCCTCTGCTGCGCCCTGCTCGCCGGTTCCACCGCCTGGGCCGCGAGCCAGGGCGCCGCGCGGCACGACCCGACCGTCGCCGTCGCCGCGGCCGCACCCAGTCCCAGCACCTCCGCCGAGAAGCAGAAGTTCGCCAAGACCCGCTTCGTGCTGAACGCGGGCCTCGCCGCCGGAGCCACCTACCAGTGGATCGTGAAGCCCTACAAGGCGGGCAAGTTCAAGAAGGGCGCGCACGGCCGCAAGCTGGCCCTGGTCAAGGCGGGCCTCGCCGGCGCGTTCGCGTACAACCGCCTCAAGGCGGCCGTGCGCAACGCCCAGGGCGACCCGACGCTCTCCAAGGCCCTGGCCCCCATCACGGCGGGCATCGCGTCCCTGAAGAGCCTGCCGGCCAAGCTCCGCAAGGGTGACGGCTCGGCGGTCAACGACTACAAGGACATCATCAAGAAGGTGAAGGACGCCGGGAAGAGCGCGGGCGCCGAGGTCAAGGACAAGGTGCCGTCCGCCGCCCAGCTCCGCAGCGGTTCCTAGGCGGCGTTGAGCTCCGCCAGCACCCGCAGGGTGTGCGGGTCCGGTGCCAGGGCCAGCAGGTCGGTCACCGGACCCTCCCGCCACAACTGAAGTCGCTCGGCGATGCGCTCACGCGGGCCGACGAGTGAGATCTCGTCGGCGAAGGCGTCCGGTACGGCCTCCACCGCCTCCTCGCGGCGGCCGGCGAGGAAGAGCTCCTGGATCCGCCGGGCCTCCTCCTCGTACCCCATGCGCGCCATCAGGTCGGCGTGGAAGTTGCGGGCCGCGTGGCCCATCCCGCCGATGTAGAAGCCGAGCATGGCCTTGACCGGCAGCAGGCCCTCCGCGACGTCGTCGCAGACGCGGACCTGGGCCATGGGGGCGACGAGGAACTGACGCCGGCTCGATCCGTGGGCGTCCACGTGGGCGTCCTCGTGGGTGTTCGCGTGGGTGTTCGCGTGGGCGTCCTCGCGAGTGTTCACCTGGGTGTCCTCGTGGGTGTCCTCGTGGGCGGCCGGCAGATCGGCCGGCGCGGGCCCGTACGCCTCCGGGCGGCTCGGCGACCAGTACAGCGGCAGCCAGCCGTCGGCGATACGGGTCGTCTGGGCGACGTTCTTCGGGCCCTCGGCGCCGAGCAGGACGGGCAGGCCGGGACGGAGGGGATGGGTGATCGGCTTGAGCGCCCTGCCCAGGCCGGTGGCGTCCGGGCCCCGGTAGGGGTGGGCGTGGAAGCGGCCGTCGAGCCGGACGGGCGCCTCGCGCCGCAGCACCTGCCGTACGACGTCCACGTACTCCCTGGTCGCGGTCAGCGGCGACCTGGGGAACGGCCGCCCGTACCAGCCCTCGACGACCTGTGGCCCGGACAGCCCGAGCCCCAGCATCATCCTCCCGCCGGAGAGATGGTCGAGCGTCAGCGCGTGCATCGCGGTGGTGGTCGGCGGGCGGGCCGCCATCTGGGCGACCGCCGTGCCCAGTTTGATCTTCGAGGTGTGGGCCGCGATCCAGGTGAGCGGGGTGAAGGCGTCCGATCCCCAGGACTCGGCCGTCCACACCGAGTGGTAGCCGAGCCGTTCGGCCTCCTGGGCGAGGGACACATGGTCCGCGCTGGGGCCGCGGCCCCAGTAGCCGAGTGCCAGACCGAGCCGCATGGCGCCTCGCCTCCCATTTTCTGACGGTACGTCAGTTCCTCTCGGGTTCTGCGACTGTACGGCAACGGCCCCCCGCCCGGAAGGCGAGGGGCCGTGGGTCATGGGCCGTTGTCCCGTAGGTCATGGGCCGTTGAGCCGTTGAGCCGTTGAGCCGTTGGGCCGTTGGGCCGTTGGGCCGTTGGGCCGTTGGGCCGTTGGGCCGTTGGGCCGTTGGGCCGTTGGGCCGTTGGGCCGTTGGGCCGTGGAGCCCTCGAGGGGCCGGTTCAGCCGCGCTGGATGTTCGACGCGTCCTGCAGGACACCGCGCCGGCCGTCCTGCATCTCGGCCAGCAGGCCCTGGCCGCGCTGCTCGACGGCCAGGTACCAGACGCCGGGCGCCAGTTCGGCGATCGGCGAGGAACCGTCCTCCGCGAACAGCGGACGCGAAGCCGGCACGGCGAACCAGAACGGCGAGAAGGCCGCCGCCGGCTGTTGCCCCTGCTGCGGCTGCCCCTGCTGCGGCTGCCCCTGCTGGGGCTGCCCGCCGCCGAAGGGCTGCGTCTGCTGCGGCTGACCGCTGAACGGCGGCTGCTGGGCGCCCGGGTAGCCGTATCCGCCCTGCGGCTGAGCCCCGTAGGGCTGCGGCGCGGCCGGCTTGGGGGCCGGGACGAGGGCGGCCTGGAGGGCGGGGACCAGCGGGGTGGCGATCGCGGCGCCGGTGAGGACGAGGGCCGCGATGAAGCCGAGGATGAGGCCGGCGCCGGGGTCGAGGTTGTCGCCGAGGTCCACCAGCGTCCAGAAGAGGGTCCAGGTGGCCAGGACGGCGAAGCCCACGCCGATCGTGCCGAGGTCCAGTCCGGCCACCTTGCGCGGCTGGGGCAGGCACCGGTTGACGACGATCAGGGCGGCGCCGATGACGGCGCCCATGTAGGTGCCGAGCCCCATGCCGAGCGAGTCCCACGCATTGCGGCTGAGTCCCGAGTAGCCTGCAACGGAGATGGAGTAGAAGTCGAGGAACGACGCGATGAACAGCAACACCGCTGCTCCGATCACCACGCCGTCGCCCCGAGTGAGGGAGCGGATATTCACTTCAGGTCCTTCGTAGGTCGTCTCGTCGTCAATAGAGGCGTCGCTGTCACCGTGCCGCCGTCGGGATGTCGCCGTCAGGCCTGGTGCGAAGCGCGGGGGTGGCCCCTCATCGTAGGGTGACACTATCGCCCGTCCGAACGGGCTGTCCGCCGGGACCAGCGCGGTGATCACGACCCGCGCAGGAAACTCACGATTCCCTCAGACATCCCTTCCGCCGCTTCCTGCCGCCAGGTTCCGCTGGTCAGCAACGCCGCGTCCTTGCTATCGCGCATGTTGCCGCACTCGATGAACACCTTTGGAACTGTTGACAGATTGAGACCGCCCAGGTCCTCACGTGTGACGAGACCGGTGCCGTTGCCGAGGTAGTTGGAGGGCGGCTCGCCCGTGACGCGCACGAAGTTGCCCGCCACGGCGGCGCCGAGCCTGTGGGAGGCCTCCACGATCGGGCGGGTGTCGGCGGCGCCGGCGTGGACGGACGCCGGGAGGATGACGTGGAAGCCGCGGTCGCCGGGCGCCGCGCCGTCGGCGTGGATGGAGATGGCGGCGTCCGCGTGCGCGGTGTTGCCGATCCGGGCGCGCTCGTCCACGCACGGGCCCCAGGACGTTGAGCCGTCGTCGTGCGTCAGCTTCACCGTGGCGCCCTGCTGTTCGAGCAGCGCGCGCAGCCGGTGGGCGACGTCCAGGGTGAAACGGGCCTCTGTGTAACCGGCGTTGGTGGAGGTGCCCGTGGTGTCGCACTCCTTCCGGCCGGTGCCGATGTCCACCTTGCGGTTGATCTCGGCCGCGTGCTGGAAGTTGCCGGGGTTGTGGCCGGGGTCGATGACGACGACCCTGCCCTTGAGGGGACCGGAGGCGGCCGGCGCGGAGTCGGTCACGGCCGGGCCGGTGGATTGCCGGCCGGGCGGCTTGGCGTCCTCGCCCGGATAGGAGGGCAGGACCGGGGCCGTGGAGGACGAGGGGGCGCCCGTCGCCGTCCGTACCGCCGCCGCCCGGTCCGGTCCCGGGCCGCTGCCCGAGCCGTTCGGGGAGCCCACCGCCTCGTACACGAGCCAGCCCAGCAGCGCGCCGGGAACCAGCGCGGCGAGGGCCACGGTCAGCGGCCCCCGGCGCGGGCGGCGGGGGCCGTCGGGGTGCGGGCGATCGAACTCGGGTCCCAGGTACGACACGTCTGCGACTCTAACCGCGGGCGCAGGTGCCCGCTTCCGTTCGCCGCAGGACGCGCAGCGAGTCGGTCACCGAGACCTCGGTGAACCCGCCGGACCGAAGGGCCCTGAGGTATACGCGGTACGGGGCCTGCCCGGTGAACTCGTCCACCGGATCCGGGAACACGTCGTGGATGACCAGCAGGCCGCCCTCGGCCACGTGCGGGGCCCAGCCCTCGTAGTCGGCGGCGGCGTGCTCGTCGGTGTGGCCGCCGTCGATGAAGACGAGACCGAGAGGGGTGTTCCACAGGGCGGCGATCTGCGGCGAGCGGCCGACGAGCGCCACCACGTTCTCCTCCAGGCCGGCCCGGTGCAGCGTGCGCCGGAAGGTGGGCAGTGTGTCCATCAGGCCGATCTCCGGGTCGACCGTCTCGGGGTCGTGGTAGTCCCAGCCGGGCTGCTGCTCCTCGCTGCCGCGATGGTGGTCGACGGTGAGGGCCGTCACCCCGGCCTGCCGGGCCGCGTCGGCGAGCAGGACGGTGGACCGCCCGCAGTACGTGCCGACCTCCAGCAGCGGCAGCCTGAGCCGCCCGGCCTCGACGGCGGCCGCGTAGAGGGCGAGCCCCTCGTGCACCGGCATGAAGCCCTTGGCGGCCTCGAAGGCGGCGTGGATCTCGGGCTCGGGGGCCGCGTGCATGGGGTTCCTCTCGGTCGTACGTACGTGCGCTCCGGGCGCCCATGCTGCCGCACCCCCTGCCGGACGGGCGACAGGGGGTGCGTGGCGTGGATCTCAGTACGGGCTCCGGTGGCCGGTGGCCGGTGAGCGGTGAGCGGTGAGCGGTGACCGGTTGCGGTGTCCGGCCGCTTGGTGCTTGGTGCTTGGTGCTTGGTGCTCGGTGTCCGGCGCCCGGTGTCCGCCCGCCCGGTGTCCGGCGGTCGTGGCCTCAGGCGATGACCGTCTCGCCCGGCAGGGAGAGGTCCAGGTCGACCGGGCGCTCGTCGCCCGCGTGGGTCGCCGAGGAGGCGTGCGGGCCGTGTCCGGCGGCGCGGGCGGCCAGGACGTAAGGGCCCTCGGCCGGGACCGTGAGGGCGTAGCTGCCGTCCTCCGCGGAGAGGGTCGCGCCCGCCTGCCGGCCGCGGCGGTCGATCAGCGTGACCTTGGCGCGGGCGACCGGGGCGCCGTCGGCGTCCAGGACCCGGCCGCGGAAGCCTCGCAGTACTTCCTGGGCACGGGCCAGGTTGGCGTCCTCCTCGCTGCTGGCGCGCAGCTGCGGCACGGTCTGGCGGTTCGGCCGCGGCAGGCACAGGGCGAGTACGAGGCCGAGGGCGACCGCGGCGGTGGCGATCAGGAAGGAGACGCGGAAGCCGTGCATGGTGGGGACGGCGAGGCCGCCCACGTGGTTGGCGGTGTTGGCCAGCACCATGCCGATCACGGCGCTGGAGACCGAGGTGCCGATGGACCGCATCAGGGTGTTGAGGCCGTTGGCCGCGCCGGTCTCGGAGGCCGGGACCGCGCCGACGATCAGCGCGGGCAGCGAGGAGTAGGCGAGGCCGATGCCGGCGCCCAGGACCACGGAGGTGACGACGGTCTGCCAGGCCGCGTCCATCAGGCCGAGGCCGCCGCCGTAGCCGATCGCGATGATCAGCAGGCCGGTGATCAGGGTGACCTTCGGGCCGTAGCGGGCGGACAGACGGGCGTAGACCGGCGCGGTGAACATCATCGTCAGGCCCAGCGGGGCCACGCACAGGCCGGCCACGACCATCGACCGGCCGAGGCCGTAGCCGGTGGCGGTGGGCAGCTGGAGGAGCTGGGGCAGGACCAGGGAGACGACGTAGAAGCTGACGCCGACCATGATCGAGGCGAGGTTGGTCAGCAGCACCTCGCGGCGGGCGGTGGTGCGCAGGTCGACCAGCGGGGCGGCCGTGCGCAGTTCGAGCACGCCCCACAGGAGCAGGACGGCGACGGCGGCGGCGAACAGGCCGAGCGTGGTGCCCGACGACCAGCCCCAGTCGCTGCCCTTGGTGACGGGCAGGAGCAGCAGCACCAGTCCGGCGGACAGACCCAGCGCGCCCAGCAGGTCGAAGGAGCCCTCGGCGCGCATCGGGGACTCGGGTACGACGAGCAGGGTGAGGGCGATGGAGAGGACGCCGAGGCCGGCGGCGCCGTAGAAGAGGGCGTGCCAGTTCGCGTGCTGGGCGACGAGGGCGGCGGCGGGAAGCGCGAGGCCGCCGCCGACGCCGATCGAGGAGCTCATCAGGGCCATCGCCGAGCCGAGCTTCTCGCGCGGCAGCATGTCCCGCATCAGCCCGATGCCGAGCGGGATGGCGCCCATGGCGAAGCCCTGGAGGGTGCGGCCCACGATCATGGGCAGCAGGGTGCTGGTGAACGCGCTGACGAGCGCGCCGGCCACCATCACCGCGAGACTGGCGATCAGCATCCGGCGCTTGCCGTACAGGTCGCCGAGGCGGCCCATGATCGGCGTGGCCACGGCGCCCGAGAGGAGGGTGGAGGTCAGAACCCAGGTGGCGTTGCTGGGAGCGGTGTCCAGCAGCTGCGGCAGGTCCTTGATGACCGGGACGAGCAGGGTCTGCATCACCGCGACAACGATGCCCGCGAAGGCGAGCACCGGGACGACGGCCCCGCTCGCGCTCCGGTTGGGCCGGCTGGTCGTCGTGAGCGTCATTGGGTGCGGCCTCCGGGCCTTGAGGTGGGTGGGTGGTCACCCGTGCGGGACAAGTGCCCGGTAAACCCCGTACGCCGAGGCAACTATTCCGATGCTTTGGCGTACTAACGAATTCTTGACCGTTCCGTGAGGAACTGACATCGCGTCAGGCGCCGTCCGGCTACAGCCACCCCTGGCGGCGGGCCTCGCGCATGGCTTCCATGCGGTTGCGGGTGCTGGTCTTGCCGATGGCCGAGGAGAGGTAGTTGCGGACCGTGGACTCCGACAGGTGGAGCTTCGCCGCGATGTCGGCGACCGTCGCGCCGTCGGTGGAGGCCTTCAGTACGTCGCACTCGCGCGCCGTGAGGGGGTTCGGGCCCGCGCTGAGGGCGGCGGCCGCGAGGGCCGGGTCGACCACCGTCTCCCCGGTGAGCACCCGGCGGATCGCTGCGGCCAGCTCCTCCACCGGTCCGTCCTTGACCAGGAAGCCCGCCGCGCCCGCCTCCATGGCCCGGCGCAGATAGCCGGGCCGGCCGAAGGTGGTGAGGATCAGTACCCGGCAGTCGGGCGCCTGCTCGCGCAGGTCGGCCGCGGCCTCCAGGCCGCTCCTGCCCGGGAGCTCGATGTCCAGCAGGGCCACGTCGGGGCGGTGGGTCAGCGCGGCGTCCACGATCGCGTCGCCCGTCGCGACCTGGGCGACCACCTCCATGTCCTCCTCCATGCCGAGCAGCAGGGCGAGCGCGCCCCGCATCATTCCCTGGTCCTCGGCGAGCAGGACGCGGATGGACTTGGCGGGCCGGTGGTCTGAGGGCATCTCGTTCACGGCCCAAGCGTATTGAAGACTCTTCACGGTCGGGGTCCGAGTGTCTTGACGGCCCGGAGCGACGGGCGAACAACCGGCTCGGAATTCAGCGCCGGACCGTTCCGTTCCGGTGCCGTTCTTTGTGCTCCCGCATGTTCGGTATTCCAGAATTTCAGACCTGTGAATTCGTTCGGGATTTCATCCGAACACTGTCCGGTATTTCGGCCAAGCGCAAGAGCCGGTCCGGACCCAGGCGCAGGCGCAGGCGCAGGCGCAAGTGCGACCACAGGGCCGTCACGTCCCCTTGGGCGGCGTAGGGGTAGACGCGGATGCAGACGTAGACCCAGCCGGAGCCGGAGCCGGAGCCGGAGCCGGAGCCGGAGCCGGAGCCGGGGCTGGGGCTGGGGCCGGGGCTGGGGCTGGGGCCGGAGCCGGGGCTGGGGCCGGGGCCGGGGCCGGAGCTGGGGCCGGAGTCCCCGGCAACTGCTTTTCGTCGGTGGGCAGTTCGGCGGTGACCGTGAAGCCGCCGCGCGGCGACGGGCCGGCCCGCAGGGAGCCGCCCGCCGTCGCGAGGCGTTCGGTCAGGCCCTTCAGGCCGGTACCGCCGACGCCCGCCACGGCCGCCGGCCGGCCGGCGGCGTCCGGCCTGCCGTCCCCGTTGTCGGCGACGGTGAGCCGGACGCGTTCGGCTGTGCCGCCGAGGGCGATCTCGCAGCGGGTCGCGCCGCTGTGCCGCACGGCGTTGGTGACCGCCTCGCGTACCACCCAGCCCAGCAGCGCCTCGGTCTGCGGGGTCAGGACCGGCCCCGAGCGGCGCACCACGGTCTCGATGCCGGCGGCCGTCAGCGCCGAGCGGGCGCGGTCCAGTTCGGTGCTGAGGCTGCCCTCGCGGTAGCCGGTGACCGCCTCGCGGATCTCGGTGAGCGCCTGCCGGCCGACGGACTCGATGTCGGTGATCTGCGTCAGCGCCGCACCCATGTCCCGGGGCGCGAGGCGGCGGGCCGCCTCCGACTTCACCACGATCACCGACAGCGTGTGGCCGAGCAGGTCGTGCAGGTCCCGGGAGAAGCGCAGGCGCTCCTCCTCCACCGCCCGCCGGGCCAGCTCCTCGCGGGCGGCGCGCAGTTCCCGTACGGCCTCGCTCAGGCCCAGGATCGCGGCGGTCACCATGCTCGACAGGAAGGTGCCGTAGGCGATGTTGATCCCGTTCCAGCCCTGGTGCAGACCGGAGACGGCGCCGGCGAGCGCGGAGAGCAGCAGACCCGTCTTCCCCAGCCAGGGGCCGCGCAGGGTCGCGCCCGCCGCCAGGCCGAGCAGCGGGAAGAACAGCAGCCAGTTGCCGCCGTAGGCGAGTGCCAGCCCGGTGGTCACCAGGCCCATCAGCAGCAGCGCGACACGAGTTGAGGCCGCCTCGCGCCTTTCCTTGTCGAAGGCGCGGAAGACCACGTAGATGTACAGCGAGTTGAAGGCGAGCAGGCCGACGCCGCCGATCCACGGATTGGGGGTCTTGCCCTGGAGGACGTTGGAGAGGGAGCCCAGCCCCATCAGCAGCCAGGGCAGCAGGGAGAACCCGGTGGGCGGCGGGCCGGGGTTCTCGGGCACCTGCCCGGCTTTCCGCGCCGCCTTCCACTCCGCCTTGAGCTGCTGCTTGTTCTCCTGCCAGTGCCGCTGCGCCTGCCGCGCCTCGCGGACGGCCGCCCGCCACGACTCCACGTGGCAGGACACCTTGCGCAACCAGGCCATCTCTCCGCCCCCCGATCAGACGTTCGCCGCGTGCCGCCGGTACGACAGCACAGCGTACGAACCGAACACCAGCAGCCAGGCCGTCAGGACCAGGACGGCGCCCGTCGCCGGGGCGCGGCCCTCGGTGACCGACACCCCGAGTTCGGCGAACCGGTGCGTGGGCGTGTACGCGGACAGCACGCGCAGCCACCGCGGGAACAGGGTGACCGGGAACCACAGCCCGCCGAGCACCGCGAGCCCCAGGTTGCACACCATGTTCACCACCCCCGTGGTCTGCGCGGTGAGCCCGTAGCCGTTGCCCAGCCCGAGCAGGGTGAACGGGACCGAACCGAGCCACAGCAGCAGCGCGGTCAGCGCCCACTGCCACGCCTGCAGCCGTACGCCGTTGACCAGGCCGCCCGCCAGCAGCACCGCGCAGATCGCCGGCAGCACGGTCACCGAACCGGTCAACGCCCGCCCGGCGACGACCTGGCGCGCGGTCATCGGGGTCACCCTGAGCTGCCGCAGCCAGCCGACCGCGCGGTCCTCGGCGACCCCGCCACCGGTGTTGAGGGCGGAACCGACGGCGCCGTAGGCGGCCATGCCGACCATGGAGGCGGTCCGCCAGCTCCCGTCGTCGCCGTCGCCGATGTTGGTGAACAGCAGGTACATCATCACCGGCATCGCGATGCCGCCGATCACGAATCCCACGTCGCGCAGGGTGCGGCGCACCTCAAGGCGAAGGTAGTCCCACATCAGACCGTCTCCCGTGTCTCGTGTGCGTGGCCGGTGCCGGTGCCGGTGCTGCTGTCGGTGCTGGTGCTGGTGCTGGTGCTGGTGCTGGTGCTGGTGTCGGTGTCGGTGCTGGTGCTGCTGTCGGTGTCGGTGTCGGTTGCGGTGTTGCTGCCGGTGTCGGTGCCGGTGCCGGTGCTCGTACTGGGGCTCGTGAGGGCCAGGAACGCGTCGTCCAGCGAGGCCGGGGCGACCTCCAGCCCGCGGATCGCGCCCAGTCCGGCGAGGGCGATCACGGTCGCGTCGGAGTCGTCGGTGCGCAGCCGCGCCCGGTCGCCGCGCACCTCGAGGGACCGCACACCCGGCAGCCGCTCGAGGCCCGCTGTGCCGCGCCCGGCCAGGTCGAAGGCGACCAGAGCGCCGCCCGCCGCGTGCCGCAGCTCCTCGCCGGTGCCGTCCGCGACGATCCGGCCGCGGTCGAGGACGAGGATCCGGTCGGCGTACGCGTCGGCCTCCTCCAGGTAGTGCGTGGAGAACAGCACCGTGCGGCCGCCGCGGGCGTAGGCCCGCATCGAGTCCCAGAACGCTCGCCGCGCCTCCACGTCCAGGGCCGCCGTCGGCTCGTCCAGCACCAGCAGCGACGGATTGCCGGCGAGCGCCACAGCGAACCGCACCCGCTGCGTCTGGCCGCCGGAGAGCCGGTCCACGCGCCGCCCCGCCAGGTCGGCGATCCCGGCCAGCTCCAGCACCCGTGCGAGCGGCAGCGGATCGGGGTAGCGGCCGGCCATGAAGCGGACCAGCTCGCGCACGGTGACCCGGGGCACCGCCCGCGCCTCCTGGAGCATCGCCCCGACCAGCCCGGCGCGCACCGCCCGCTCCGGCGGTGCGCCGAACAGCCGCACCGTGCCCGCGTCGGGCTCGTTCAGCCCGAGCAGCAGCGAGATCGTGGTCGACTTGCCGGCGCCGTTGCGGCCGAGCAGGGCCACGGTCTCGCCGCGCCCGATCTCCAGGTCGACGCCGTCCACGGCGCGCACGGCGCCGAAGGTCTTGACCGCCCCCGTGAAGGACACGGCACTTTGTGTCTGTGTCATGCCTATGACGCTACAAAGCCGGGGGCGCGCCCGGCAGATGCGCCTGTACGGACTAGGGCAGGACAAATGTCATGGCAGACGAATCTGACATGCCGTCAGGAGCCTTCACAACCCGCGAGCGCTGGGCTATACAGAGGGCGCCGGACTGGAACGCGTTCTAGATCGGCCCAAGGCGACCTCGGTGCGGACGACGGTGCGGACGGCCGCACCGAGGTCTTGGACCCGCAAGGAGCCCCATGCCCATCGACGCAGCCAAGGCCCTCGCGGCCGAACCCCGGACCGGAGAGATCTCCTGGACCCCCCGGGACGTCCAGCTCTACCACCTCGGCATCGGCGCGGGCGTCCCGGCGACGGATCCCGACGAGCTGCGCTACACCCTGGAGACTCGGCTGCACGTCCTGCCGAGCTTCGCCACCGTCGCCGGCTCAGGCTCGCCCGGCGTGATCAGCAGCCTGTCCATGCCGGGCGTCGAGGTCGACCTCGCCCGTGTCCTGCACGGCGGTCAGGCGCTGACCGTGCACCGGCCCATCCCGGTTCAGGGCACCGCCACCGCCACCGGCCGCATCGCCGCCGTGTACGACAAGGGCAAGGCGGCCGTCCTCGTCATGCGCACGGAGGTCGCCGACGCCGAGGGCCCGCTGTGGACCAACGACGCCCAGATCTTCGTCCGCGGGGAGGGTGGCTGGGGCGGCGACCGCGGCCCCTCCGCCCGTCCGGAGGTGCCCACGGGCGAGGCGGACCGTACAGTCGAGCGCGCGATCCGCGAGGACCAGGCCCTCCTCTACCGCCTCAGCGGCGACTACAATCCGCTGCACGCCGACCCCGAGTTCGCCAAGGTCGCCGGGTTCGACCGGCCCATCCTGCACGGGCTGTGCACCTACGGCATGACCCTGAAGGCGGTCGTCGACACGTTGCTCGGCGGGGACGTGACCCGCGTACGGTCCTACGCCACGCGCTTCGCCGGGGTGGTGTACCCGGGCGAGACCCTGCGCATCCGCATGTGGCAGCAGGACGGCGAGGACGGCGAGGACGGCAACGTCGGCAGGGCCGGCAGGGTCCAGGTCTCGGTGACCGCCGTCGAGCGTGGGGAAGCGCCGGTACTGGCCGACACGATCGTCGAACACTCCTGAGTCGAGCACTCCAGAGGGGAGCCGCCACCATGCGCGCAGCCGTACTGCACGAGATCGGCCAGGACAAGCTGGAGGTCCTCGACGACGTCGAGGCGGTGGGGTTCGGGCCCGGCAAGGTGAGGATCCGGGTCCGGGCCACGGGGCTGTGCCACTCGGACCTGTCCGCGATGAGCGGGGTGCTGCCGCAGCCCGCGCCGTTCGTGCCCGGGCACGAGGGCGCGGGCGAGATCGTCGAGGTCGGCGAGGGTGTCGGCCATCTGAAGGCCGGTGACCGGGTCGTGGTGTGCTGGCTGCCGGCCTGCGGGACGTGTCCCGCCTGCAAGCGGGGGCAGACCGAACTGTGCCTGGCCGGCTTCCTGAACGCGGGCACCCCCAACTTCCGGCGCCCCGGCGGGGACGTCTTCGGCTTCGCGGGCACCGGCACCTTCGCCGAGGAGGTCGTCGTGGACGCCGGCTGCGCGGTGCCCATCCCGGACGACGTGCCGTTCGACATCGCGGCCCTGATCGGCTGCGGGGTGACCACCGGGCTCGGAGCCGCACTCAACACCGCGGATGTGAAGGCGGGTTCGTCTGTCGCCGTCATCGGGTGCGGAGGCGTCGGCATCTCCGCGATCCAGGGCGCGCGGCTCAAGGGCGCCGCCGACATCGTCGCCGTCGACCCGGTGGCCTCGCGGCGGGAGGCAGCGCTGCGGTTCGGCGCCACCAAGGCCGTGTCGCCCGACGCGCTGCCCGACGCCAGGCAGCAGGTCACCGGCGGCGAGGGCTTCGACTGCGTCTTCGAGGTCGTCGGCAGGTCGGCCACCGCACGGACCGCCTACGAGAACACCCGGCGCGGCGGCACGCTCGTCGTGGTGGGCGCGGGCGCCATGGACGACTTCCTCCAGCTCAACATGTTCGAGCTGTTCTTCGACGAGAAGCGGATCCTGCCGTCGATGTACGGCGGCGGGGACGTACGGCGCTCCTACGAGCGGACGATCGCGCTGTGGCGGGCGGGCCGGGTCGACCTGGCGGACCTGATCACCCACCGGGTGCCGCTGGCCGAGATCAACGAGGCGCTCGACCAGATGCGCACGGGTGCCGCGCTGCGCACGTGCATCGAGCTCTGAGCCCTGAACCCCATCCCAGAGGAACAGAGGAACAGGCGCACTGGCGAACAGACGAACAGACGAACAGACGAACAGGCGAACGGGCGAAGGGGACTTGATGTCACTGCCATTGGAGGGCCGGTCCGCGATCGTCACGGGGGCCGGCCGGGGGCTCGGCCGGGCCGAGGCGCTCGAACTGGCCAGGCTCGGCGCGGCCGTCGTCGTCAACGACTACGGGCAGCCGGGACGGGACGGTTCGGGGGCGGCCTCCGCCGGGCCCGCCGAGGAGGTGGCCGCCGAGATCCGGGCGGCGGGGGGCCGGGCGACAGCGCACACCGGGGACGTGTCCGACTTCGAACAGGCCCGCCAGTTGGTGGAATCGGCGATCGAGGAGTACGGATCCCTGGACGTCCTGGTCAACAACGCGGGCATCCTGCGCGACCGGATGGTTTTCTCGATGTCCGAGGACGAGTGGGACTCGGTGATCCGCGTCCACCTCAAGGGCCACTTCAACACCATCCACTTCGCGGCCGCGCACTGGCGGGAGCGGTCCAAGGCGACGGGCGGCCCGGTGTACGGGCGGATCGTGAACACCTCGTCGGAGGCATTCCTCGCCGGCTCGGCCGGACAGCCCAACTACGCCGCCGCCAAGGGCGGAATCGTCGGGCTGACCACCTCCACGGCGCTGGCCCTGGCCAGGTACGGCGTGACGGCCAACGCCATCTGCCCGCGTGCCCGGACCCGGATGACCGAGGACGTCTTCGCCGGCCTCGCCCGGCCCGAAGAGGGCCTCGACCCGCTCGCCCCCGAGCACGTCGCCCCGCTCGTCGGCTACCTGGCCTCACCCGCCGCGGCCCGGATCAACGGCCAACTGCTCGTCGTGCACGGCGGGATGGTCGCGGTCGTCGAACGTCCCCGCGTGGCGGCCAGGTTCGACAGCAAGCAGGCCACTTTCACGTACGACGAACTCGACACCCTCCTCACCCCGCACTACGCCGACCGTCCGGAGGGCGAGACGTTCGCGGCGGCGGAGGTACTGGGACTGCGGCGCGCATAGCCGGCGCACATACGAAACGGCCCCGTCCTTCGCTGGAAGGACGGGGCCGTTCGCTTTTCCGCCGGGCCGTCAGGCGGCCGCCGCTCCGGCCTCCTCGGCCGGCTTGCGGTGGCGGCCGCTGGGGGCCGTCTCGCCGTCGTGGGAGGACACCGGGCCGCGGTGCTTGCCGTGGCCCGGGGCCTCCTGGGTCGAGGCCTCAAGCGGGTGGGTCGTGCTGGCGTCGCTCATCGGAAGAATTCACCCCGTCAACATCATCTTTCGTACAGCCGGGCGAGTGTAACCGGCACACCTCGGGCGAATTCCAGGCGGCCACGCCAACCGGCACGACTTCGTTACCTGCTCGTCGTACGCCCTGTCAGCGGGGCCTGCTGCAAGGGCACCGGGCGTGGCGCGGACGGTACCGGACTCTCCGGTTCCGAGGGCTCGGCAGGTACTTCGGAGGCCACTTCGGAGGCCACTTCGGACGCCACTTCGGACGCCACTTCGGAGGGCACTGCGAACGCCGCTACGGACGCCGCTACGGACGCCACCTCGCAACGCCCTTCGGAAGGAGCCCGGGACGGCACCCCCGGCGGCGCCTCGGCCGGTCCTTCGGACCGGTTACCGGGCGGCAGCTCGACCGACGGCGTCGGCGTCGGCGTCGGCGTCGGCAGGAACGGGTGCGCGGCGGGCTCCTGCGAGGGCCGTGCCGGTGCCGTCCAGCGGGCCACCCCGCACGGCACCGCCCCCGTGCCGTACGGCAGCCGGAGCACGCCGTCGCTCGTCCACAGTCCGGCCCCGGTCAACCAGCCCTCGGGCGCCGGGAGATGGCGTACCCGGCGCTCGGCGGGCCGCCACACGCCGACCCAGCTGCCGAACGCGCCGTCGCAGCGCAGCGCCACCGCGCAGTGCTCCGGCGTCAGCATCTGCCCCGGCTGGATCGCGAACGGCGTCACCACGCAGTCGGACAGCCGCAGGCAGTCCGGGAACCGCACCGGCAGCGTGCTGCCGAGCACCCCCCAGCCCAGCCGCGCATGCCCCGGCGAAGGCGCGTCCGAACGGATCAGCAGCAAACCGCTGTCGGGATCGGCGAGCAGCAGCCGGTCGTCGCTGTCGGCCGCGATCTGCAGCAGCGGCGACATCTCGCCGCCACGCTCCAGGTCCACCACGACCGCCTTGGTGCGCCCGCCGGTCTCCCGGTCCAGGGCGAGCATCCGTCCGGCGCGGTCCAGCCAGGCCCCGCCCGAACAGCGGCCCGGCACCTCGGCCAGGAACTCCGGCCCGAAGGCGCCGCCCGCCACCCGCCACACGGCCGTGGAGCGGGGGCCCACGGCGAGCGCGTACGCGCGCTCGCCGCCGGGCGCCGGGGGCAGCAGCCGCAGCCGGGTGCCGTCCGGGCACTCGATGCAGCCGAGCGGCAGCTCACCGGTGCCCGGGCCGGTCGGGTACAGCAGCGAGAAGGCGTGCCGGCCGGCCACCAGCCGCCGGATGAGGACCCGGCCGTCGCCCATCGGCTGCACCTCCGTGCCCGGCTCCTCGGGCTGGTTGCCGGGCAGCGGCACCGCGTACGGCTCGGGGCCGTCCAGCGTCCAGCGCTCCGGGTACCAGGAGTCACCGCTGCGTGCTAGCCGGGCGGCGTAGGAGCCGTCCGCCGTGATCGTGCAGCCTGCCCGCGGCGTACCGTCGTCCTCGTCGGCCGCCGAAGGCTCGATGGCACAGACTGTCATCGTTCGGTCACCTCCGGTGAGGACGGTAGTTTTCGCTACGCACAGGCGGAGGACCGGCGGGCGGGGGCTTCACACATAAGGGTGGCCCAGGAACGATTCGCCTGAGGAAAGCGGAACGTTTGTGCTGGGCGCCGGCGACCGCGAGGCCCCGCCGGGGCGGGACAACCACGAGGACAACCACGAGGGCGGCCGCGGGACGACCACGGGACGACCACGGGACGACGGCGGGGCGGCGGCGGGGCGGCGGCGGCACCGGTTCAGCCGGGCCGAACACCCAGGTAGCCTTGCACCCGTGCCCCGTCTGTCTGAAGTCATCGCCGCGCTGGAGAACCTGTGGCCCGCCGAGCGGGCCGAGTCCTGGGACGCGGTCGGCACCGTCGTGGGCGACCCCGACCAGGAGGTCACCCGGGTCCTGTTCGCCGTCGACCCGGTTCAGGAGATCGTCGACGAGGCGGTCAAGCTGGGCGCCGACCTGCTGGTCACCCACCACCCGCTCTTCCTGCGCGGTACGACGACGGTCGCGGCCTCCACCTTCAAGGGCCGCGTGGTGCACACCCTGATCAAGAACGACATCGCGCTGCACGTGGCCCACACCAACGCCGACACCGCCGACCCGGGCGTCTCCGACGCCCTCGCCGGGGCGCTGGATCTCAGGGTCGTACGACCGCTCGTACCGGACTCCACCGACCCGGAGGGCCGCCGGGGCCTCGGCCGGATCTGCGAACTGGACCACCCGCTGAGCCTCGGCGAACTGGCCGCCCGCGCCGCCGACCGGCTGCCCGCCACCGCGCAGGGCATCCGCGTGGCCGGTGACCCCGAGGCGCTGGTGCACACCATCGCCGTCAGCGGCGGCTCCGGCGACAGCCTCTTCGACGACGTACGGGCCGCGGGCGTCGACGCCTTCCTCACCGCGGACCTGCGCCACCACCCGGCGTCGGAGTTCATGGCGGCCGGCGCCCGAAGCCCCCTCGCGCTGCTCGACGCGGCGCACTGGGCCACCGAATGGCCCTGGTGCGAGCTGGCCGCCACCCAGCTCGACGAGATCTCCGACCGCCACGGATGGGACCTGCGCGTCCACGTCTCCAGGACGGTCACCGACCCCTGGACCGCCCACGCGGCGTCCCCCGCCACCACTAGTTAATTGGGAGCCCCCAACTGAACGCCGCGCCCGCCGACCAGATCCGACTCCTCGACGTCCAGGCCCTCGACGTCCGCCTGCAGCAGCTTGCGCACAAGCGGAAGTCGCTGCCCGAGCACGCCGAGATCGAGTCGCTGACCCGGGACCTCACGCAGCTGCGCGACCTCCTGGTGGCCGCGCAGACCGAGGAGAGCGACACCGCCCGCGAGCAGACAAAGGCCGAGCAGGACGTGGACCAGGTGCGCCAGCGCGCCGCCCGCGACCAGCAGCGCCTCGACTCCGGCGCGGTCTCCTCGCCCAAGGACCTGTCCAACCTCCAGCACGAGATCGCCTCCCTCGCCAAGCGGCAGGGTGACCTGGAGGACGTCGTCCTGGAGGTCATGGAGCGCCGCGAGTCCGCGCAGGAGCGGGTCACCGAGCTGACCGAGCGCGTCGGCTCCGTCCAGGCGAAGATCGACGATGCGACCGCCCGCCGCGACGCGTCCCTCGAGGAGATCGACGGCGAGGCGTCCTCGGTGACGAAGGAGCGCGAGGTCGTCGCCGGCTCCGTCCCGGCCGACCTGCTCAAGCTCTACGACAAGCTGCGCGAGCAGCAGGGCGGCATCGGCGCGGCCAAGCTGTACCAGCGCACCTGCCAGGGCTGCCGCCAGGAGCTCGCCATCACCGAGCTCAGCGAGATCCGCTCGGCCGCCCCCGACACGGTCGTGCGCTGCGAGAACTGCCGCCGCATCCTGGTGCGGACCGCCGAGTCCGGCCTGTAGGGGGGCGGTTGGGGTGCGGGAGGCCGGCGTGCGGGAGTTCGTCGTCGAGGCCGACGGCGGGTCACGGGGCAACCCGGGGCCCGCGGGCTACGGGGCGGTCGTGATCGACCCGGTGACGGGGGAGACCCTGGCCGAGGCCGCGGAGTACCTCGGGGTGACCACCAACAACGTGGCCGAGTACCGGGCTCTGCTGGCCGGCCTGCGCGCCGCCCACGCCCTGGACCCCGCGGCGGCCGTGCACGTCCGGATGGACTCCAAGCTCGTCGTCGAGCAGATGTCGGGCCGCTGGAAGATCAAGCACCCCGACCTCAAGCCGCTCGCCGCGCAGGCCGCCGGGGTGTTCCCGCCGGACCGGGTGACCTACGAGTGGATCCCGCGCGAACGCAACAAGCACGCCGACCGCCTGGCCAACGAGGCGATGGACGCGGGCGGCCGCGGCGAGCAGTGGTCGGCGTCCGCATCCACGGCGGGACCGGACGCCGCCGTTTCCCGCCCCTCCCGTGCGGCGAAGGCGGAGGCCGAGGTGCGGCCCGAGCGCACCGAGGCAGATGCCCGGGCCCCGCGCGCGGAGACCGACGTCCAGGCCGCGCGAGCCGAGACCGACGTCCTGCCCGCGCGCGCGGAGACTGACGCCCGGACCACGCGAGCCGAGGCAGACGTCGCCACGCGGGCCGGGGCAGACGTCCGGACGGTGCGCGCCGAGACCGACGCCCGGGCCGCGCGCACCCTGGCGAAGAGCGGCACGGCCACTCCCGGCTGGGCCCCCGCAGACCTCGGCGCCCCCGCCACCTTCGTCCTGCTGCGGCACGGCGAGACACCACTGACACCGCAGAAGCGCTTCTCGGGCAGTGGGGGCACCGATCCGTCCCTCTCCGGCATCGGCCGGGAGCAGGCCGAGCGGGTGGCGGCGGCGCTGGCCCGCCGCGGCACGATCCAGGCCATCGTGTCCTCCCCCCTCGCCCGCACCCGGGAGACCGCAGGCATCGTCGCCGATCGCCTGGGCCTGGACGTGACGGTCGACGAGGGGTTGCGCGAGACCGACTTCGGCGCCTGGGAGGGACTCACCTTCGCCGAGGTGAGTGAGAGGTACCCGGACGACCTGAGCGCCTGGCTGGCCTCCCCGGACGCCGAACCCACCGGCGGCGGCGAGAGTTTCGCGGCGACCGCCGTCCGTATCGCGGCCACCCGCGACCAGTTGGTCGCGGCCCACCCGGGCCGTACGGTCCTGCTCGTCACCCACGTCACGCCGATCAAGACCTTCGTGCGCCTGGCCCTGGGCGCGCCTGCGAAGTCCCTGTTCCGCATGGAGTTGTCGGCGGCGTCCCTGTCGGCGGTGGCGTACTACGCGGACGGCAACGCGAGCGTCCGGCTCCTCAACGACACGTCCCACCTGCGCTGAGCGCCGCCGCCGCGCGGGCCAGCCGCTCGATCCGGGCCCAGTCCCGTGCCAGCACCGCGTCCGCCGGCACCATCCAACTGCCGCCCACACAGCCGACGTTGGGCAGGGCCAGATACTCGGGCGCGGTGTCCGGGCCGATGCCCCCGGTGGGGCAGAAGCGGGCCTGGGGGAGCGGGCCGGACAGCGACTTCAGATAGGCGGTGCCGCCGGCCGCCTGCGCCGGGAAGAACTTCATCTCCCGCACCCCGCGCTCCAGCAGCGCCACGACCTCGGACGTCGTCGACACCCCCGGCAGGAACGGCACCCCGGACGCCCGCATCGCCTCCAGGAGTACGTCCGTCCAGCCCGGGCTGACCAGGAACCCCGCCCCGGCGTCCACCGCCGCGGTCACCTGCTCCGGCCGGATCACCGTCCCGGCGCCGACCACAGCGTCCGGCACCCCGTCGGCGATCGCCCGGACCACGTCCAGCGCGGCCGGGGTCCGCAGCGTCACCTCGATCGCGGGCAGGCCGCCGGCCACCAGCGCCCGCCCGAGCGGTACGGCATCGGCGGTGTCCCGCAGCACGACGACGGGCACGACGGGGGCGAGGTCCAGGACGGAGGCAGGCGAAGGCGCGGGCATGGCGTCATCCTGCCCACGGTGAGCAACATGCGCAAAGAGCGTTGCGCACATTGCAACGACTGTTCAGCTGCCCTCAGTCGCCGGCTGCCCTCGGTCGCCGGCTGCCCTCGGTCGTCGGCTGCCCTCAGTCGTCAGTGGACCTCAGTCGTCAGTGGACCTCCGTCACCAGCACGTCCAGCGACCAGCTCCGCCCCGCCCCCGCCGGCGCCTCCGCCTCCACCACGTACCCGAGGTCACGCAGCGCCTCCACCAGCTCGGCGGGGTCCTTCGGCGCGGCCCCGTCGGTCAGCAGGCTGCGCACGATCCGCCCCTTGGTGGCCTTGTTGAAGTGGCTGACCACCTTCCGGGTGGGGGCGTGCAGGACCCGTACGGTCACCGTCCGCCCGGCCGACTCGCCCTTCGGCTTCCAGGCGGCCGCGTACGCCGAGGACCGCAGGTCCAGCACCAGCCCGCTCCCGGCCGCCGCGGGCAGCACCTCGGCCATCGCCGTCCGCCAGTACGCACCCAGCGCCCCGAGCCCGGGCAGCTTCACCCCCATCGAGCACCGGTAGGAGGGAATCCGGTCCGTCACCCGCACCGCGCCCCACAACCCCGAGAAGACGAGCAGCGAGCGTGCGGCGCGCCTGCGGGCGGCCGTGTCGAGGGAGTCCAGGCCGAGGGCGTCGTAGAGCACACCGGTGTAGATCTCCCCGGCGGGCCTGGCCCCCGCCGTGCGGAGCCCGGCGTTCTTGGCGACCTCGCCGCGCAGCCCCTCGCTCAGCCCGAGCACCTCGCGCGCCTTTTCCTCGTCGCCCGAACACAGCTCGACCAGCTCCGAGAGCACCGCCTCACGAGCGGCGGCGAGCCCCGGCAGGGACAACGACTCCATCTTCAGCGGGGCGCCGCGGCCGGCGGAGGCCTTCCCCTCGGACGGGGGCAGCAGCACAAGCACGGGGTCTCTCCTCAGGTAGCGTTCCGCGCCAGCGTACTGAGGGTCCGCACCAGCCCTTCGGCCTCCTCCGCGTGGAAACGGATGACGCGCACGTCCCGGCGCCTGCCCAGGAGGGTGACATGAGTGACGGGAGCGGTGAGTTCGACGGTGACGGAGGTCCGGGACCCGACGGGGACGTCCAGCTCGCCGTCGGTCCTCCCGTGCGTCGTACGCAGCTCCCGCCGCACGGACGCGACCGCCGTCAGCGGAACACGTAGGTCGACGTGGGCGGCGTGCCGGACCCGCAGACAGTCGCCGGTCAGCACGTGCGGCCGAACGACCGAGGAGGCGTGCAGGGCGACGACGAGGGCAACCGTGTACACGTCGAGGAAGAGCATCACCGCGTGCGGGACCGGCCAGCGCCGCAACAGCACGGACATCGTCAGCGTCTCGATCACGCACACGACCGCCAGTCCGGCCATGACCACACCCTGTCCACGGGCGTACCCGAACGCCTGCCCGCCCCCGCCGGTGCCGTGGGTGCGCCGGGCCGCCCACAGTGCGAGCCCTGCGAACAACCGCAGCTCGTGCCGCGCCAGACGGCGCACGGCCCTCATCCGCGCTTCTCCGTCAGGATCAGCAGCGCCTGCCGGATCGCCTCCGCCTGAGCCGGGGCGAAGTCGGCGTAGAGGGCGCGCAGGAAGCCGTGGTCGCCGTCGTCCATCGCCGTGTCCGGGAGCATCTGCGGAGGCACGCACCCGGCGATCGCGCGCGCGGCTTCGGCCACCCGCGGGTCATCGGGGCCGGCGTCGGCGAGCGCGTCGAGCAGCGCGTACGCCTCCTGCGCCCGCGCGGCCGCGTCCGGCGCGGCGAAGGCGCTGCTCAGCGCGTTCATCAGCCGCTCCCGGTCCGCCGGGGCGGCGGCCGTCTCCAGCAGCGCGAGGATCTCCCGGTCCTTGGCGGCCATGGGGGAGTCGGGCAGGTGGGCGGCCGTCTCGGAGAACAGGGCGGCCAGTTCGGGGGAGACCGGCCCCTCGGCGGGCAGCTCGCCCGCGTCGAGCAGGGCGCGCAGCCGGGCCCGCCGGTCCCGTATCGCCGCCTCCTGCCGCGCCAGATCGGCGTCGAGCTCTTCGAGCACCTCGGTGAGATCGCGCCCCGCGTCGTCGGCGAGCACGTCCCGCACCTCCGCCAGCCCCAGCCCCAGCTCGGTCAGCCGCCGGATGCGGGCCAGGACGACGGCGTGCCGCAGCGTGTAGTGCCGGTAGCCGTTGGCACGCCGCTCGGGCTCCGGCAGCAGGCCGAGGTGGTGGTAGTGCCGCACGGTCCGCGTGGTGACGCCGACGGCCGCGGCGAGTTCTCCGATCCGCATACGACCAGTACAGACGTTGACGTCGCGTGAGGGTCAAGGGTGCCCGGCTCGGCGTCCGACGGCGGCCGTGCACCTGTGCCACGATCGAGGGAACGGTGCCCGATCTCTTGGACAGGTGATCTTGGGAAGTCCCAGTCTGGCGAGCGACCGAAGGAAGGGCGTGACATGACCGCCGCGACGCATGAGCCCGCCACGCCTGCCGAGGGCCTGCTGGAGATCTTCCTGTCCCTCGACACCCCGGAAGGCTTCCGGCCGAACTGATCGAGGGGGAGATCGTCGTGACCCCGCCGCGGACTTGGAGCACGAGAAGTACATCAGCCGGGTCGTGAGGCAAGTGATCAAGCGGTCCCGCATCGACATGGACTTTTCCGGGAACAAGGGCCTGAAGCTGACGGGCGGGGGCGCGTGTCCGAAGAATCACGTGATCCCGGACGCCACCTTCGGCGCCATGGAACTCGATCTCTTCGGGAGTGCCGACTCCTGGATGCCCTGCGACGGTGTCGCCATGGTGCTGGAGGTGACCTCCACAAAGCCGGAGGCCGACCGTGAGGCCAAACGCCGGTGCTACGCCCGCGAAGGCATCCCCCTCCACCTGCTGGTCGACCGTGAGACCGCCATGGTGACGCTGTTCAGCGAGCCGGAGAAGGACGACTATTTGCGGCTGCTCAAGCGTTCCTTCGGCGATCCGCTGCTCCCGCCCGCGCCCTTCGCCTTCGAACTGGAGACCACGGACCTTCCTCTGACCTGGAGGGACGGAGCGGTCGGCCCGCCCGGTATCATGGTCGGCACGGCAGACGAGCCGGGCGGGCGGCCGCGTGGAGTCCCCAGGGGGCTTCCCGAGGAACGTCCGGGCTCCACAGGGCAGGGTGGTGGCTAACGGCCACCCGGGGTGACCCGCGGGACAGTGCCACAGAAAGCAGACCGCCCGGCGCTCCGGCGCGGGGTAAGGGTGAAACGGTGGTGTAAGAGACCACCAGTGCCCAGGGTGACCTGGGCAGCTAGGTAAACCCCACCCGGAGCAAGGTCAAAAGGAGCGCCGTAAAAAGCGCTCTGCGCGGACGTCCGAGGGCTGCCCGCCCGAGTCCGCGGGTAGACCGCACGAGGCCGGTGGCAACACCGGCCCTAGATGGATGGCCGTCGCCGGAGGGCCCGCGAGGACCCTCCGGAACAGAACCCGGCGTACAGCCCGACTCGTCTGCCCGTCACTCTTCCCCTGCGGAGCGGGCTTCTCTCCTCATACGCTCGTGAATCTGACGGTCTCGCGGAGCGACGTTGCGGCACCGTCCAGGTCGGCCAACCGGGCCGCGAGTGTCGCTTCCGCAAGACGTGGTGGGAGGGCCGCATTGAACTTCAGTCCGGCCAGCGCACGGGGGTCCACTGCCGGGAGGCACAGGTGGTCGACGGCTTCCGCAGTTGCTCGCTTCCAGTCCTGAAGCGTGATGTCCTCGCGCAGCCGCACGTAGGTGTCGGTCGGGCGCTGAAGCGGATCGGCGATGGCGGAGAGGGTGGCGGCCAGAGTGGCGTTGGTGCGATAGCCGGCCCAGGTCCACCACCGCACATTCGTGTCGCGGCCTCCCCGCATGATGACGGTGCCGTCGCGGTGCACGAACTCGGCGCTCTCGTCGCGCACGCGAGCGAGGGCACTTTCGGCACGGCGGGTGAGCCTGACCGGAGGGATCGCGCCGAGCAGGATGTCGCGGGCCGCCCGTGTCAGCTCGTACGACGAGGTACGGGTCAGGCCGACGCCTCCCCACCGAGCCCGCCCGCCGCTTTCCACGGGCTCGACGAAGCAGCGGCGGCGCGACCAGTCGATGTACGTCACCTGCCAGCTGCGCCCGGCGAGCAGAAGTCGGCGAGGGCCGACGACCTCGTCCGTGAGCAGCACGGGATCTGTGGTGCCGATCTCGGTGCGGCCCGACAGCACAGTGAACTCGGGGGCGGCGGTGAAGACCGCGGTGAGGTCCATGAAGTGCCGGTAGCCGAACCGCTTTTCGGCCTCTGGGCCGATGAACAGCAGTTCGCCGTCCCGGTCCAGATAGCCCTCCTCGACCAGGTGGCGCACGATCGGCTCGGCGGAAGGGCCGAATGGACCGAGGCCTCCCCACCACTCCTGCCAAAGCCGGTCACCGACCCGGTGCTCCTGGAGGCAGAGCGCCAGCACCTGTTGAGCGGCGATGTGCCGGGGCTCCGGAGGAGCGATGACCGGCTCCACCCAGCCGCGCGACCAGAGCAGCAGAAGTGCTGCCGCGGACAGGAGGCCGGCGTCGTCGGTGGCGAGGAACAGGCAGTTGCGGCTGGATCCGGGCCGTCGACCGGTGCGGCCCAGCCGCTGTAGGAACGAGGCCACGGTGCTTGGTGCATCGATCTGGACGACCCGGTCGAGGTCGCCGACATCGATGCCCAGTTCCAGAGTGCTGGTGGAGACGATCACGCAGTCGCGAGCCTCCGCGAAGGCTTCCTCAGCCCGACGCCGCTCGTCTGCGGACAGCGAGGCGTGGGACAGGAAAGTGGTCACGCCCTTCGCACGCAGCGCCGCGCCGAGCTCCTCGACCTGCTTGCGCGATTCGCAGAAGACCAGTCGCTTCTCACCCCGGTGCAGTGCCGCGATCACTGTCGCCGCATTGGCCAGGGACCCCACATAGTCGAGCTGGACATCCCCTGGCGGGGGCAGTTTCCGTACCTTCTCCTTCAGGTGCGGGGCGACGACCTGTGCCGTGCGCCGCCCGGCCTTTGCTCCCTGCAACCAGGTGAGCAGTTCCTCCGGGTTGCCCACGGTGGCGGACAGGCCGACCCGCTGCACCGGGCGCCCGGCCACCCGCTCCAGTCGTTCCAGCACGGCCAGCAGATGCCACCCCCGGTCATCGCCCGCGAAAGCGTGCACCTCGTCGACGACGATCGCCCGCAGCCCGGAGAAGTACGCTCGGTGGTCGACGTTGGCGCTGACCAGCATGGCTTCCAGAGACTCGGGAGTGGTCAGCAGCACATCCGGCCGTTCGCGCAGGATGCGCTTGCGACGGGACTGTGTGACATCGCCGTGCCAGAGCGCAGCTGTGCGCCCCAGCCAAGAGGTGTACGTCTCCAGCCGGGGCAGCAGGTTGTTGAGCAGCGCCTTCAGCGGACATACGTAGAGAACCGAGGTGCCGTCCCAATTCTCCTGCGCCATCCGCGACAGCAAGGGGAAGCACGCGGCCTCGGTCTTCCCACCTGCGGTGGGGGCGATCAGGACGGCGTCCGCCCCATCTGTCAGGGGCGTGATCGCCTCCTCCTGAAGGGTCCGCAGGCGGGGCCAGCCCAGGGTGTTCACGACGTGGTGGACCAACCCCGGGTGAAGCAGGTCCATCGGATCGGGCGCCACGTCGCTCACGGGAGGTCCAGTTCGACGTCATCGGCGCTGTCCACCGCCGCCGCGTTGCGTTCGACCTCGGTCAGCTCCGAGGGGTTCACCGTGAGTGCGTAGTGCTTGCGCGGATCGAAGTCCTCGAACTGGTCCACACGGTCGAGGACGTCGCCGACGAGCTTCTTGAGGAACAGGCGGGGCGCCACCCCCACCTTGCCCCCAAGTGCCCCGCCGACGGCCTTGGCGAGATCGGCGACATATGCGTCGTCTGTGATCTCCTTGACTCGCTCGGCCGACGAAGCTCCGGACGTATACAGGTCCCTGATGGTCAGCCCGAGACCGATCAGCGAGTCCAGAGTGAAGCCCGGCAGCCTGAGCTGCACGGCACGCGGGTTGTCGAAGCGCGGATCGGTGGTGAAGTCGGTGGCCAGCCGCTGGGCCAGCGGAGCCAGACGCTGCACGCCCTGTCGGCCGTCGTAGAACGCCGGCGTGCCGGTGATGAGCAGATAGAGGCCGGGGAAGCGTCCGGAGTGCACCTCGTCGATGAGCTGGCGCAGGGCGTTCAGCGCCTTGTCACGGGCGTCGGAGCGGACCCGTTGCAGGGTCTCCACCTCGTCCAGCACGACGAACAGGCCTGAGTGCCCGGAGTCACGCAGCACGGTGAGCAGTCCCTGCAGGAATCCCAGGGCGCCGAAGTGGTCGAGGTCGCCGCGTACCCCGGCGGACCTGCGGGCCGCCGCGGCCACATGCGGCTGTCCGCCCAGCCACGCCATGACGGCGGAGGCGGTGGCCTCGTCTCCCGACTCGAGCGCCGTACGGTAACCCCGCAACGCCGTCGCGAACGACGGGGCGTGCCGGGACACCTCGGTGAGCCGGTCCGTCATCAGCCGCTCGACCTTCGCAGGCAGGTCCTCCTCGGATGCACCCGCGGCGAGGGCGTCCTCCTCAAGAGTGTAGAACCAGGCGTCCACGACCGGCCGCAGCGCGCTCGGGGGGAACCCGGGCGTGGTCAGCCGCTCCGTGAGACGGCGGTAGACGGTCTCCAGCTTGTGCAGCGGGGTCTCGGTCTCCGAGATCTGGATCTCGGCGACGGCGAAGCCACGCCGCTTGGCCCGCTCCCCGAGCCACCGTGCGAAGAAGGTCTTGCCCGACCCGTACTCGCCGCGTACGGCCTTGAACACGGACGCGCCCGACGCCACCGCGTCGAGCTCGGCGTCCAGCGCACCCTGGAACCGGTCCAGGCCGGTGGCCAGCAGGTCGAGCCCGCTCTCCGGGACGGCTCCCCGGCGCAGCGCGTCGATCACGTCGCGGCGCCTGGCGGCACTGACGGGTCCGTTTCGGCCAGGGCTGTCTGTACTCACCCCGACAGTCTCCCATCGGCCGGAGATTGGGTGGTGGCACAGCGAAGCGGACGGCCCCGGAGTAGGCATACCCGGCAGCGCAGACAGACCGTCGGCCGACCCGGGGTGCTCGGTGCCGGCGCATTATACCGGCACCCGTGAACGCCCTTGACTGCCGCCAACTGCATTGATGCAATGGCATGTTCACCGCTGTGAAGGGCGGTGACGCAGCGTTCGGTCCGAGACGGAAAGACACAGCGTGGCACTCGACAGTCTGAAACTCAGCGACGCCCTTGCGGACGTCGCTTCCGGCGCCTTACAGCTCCCCGACTTCCAACGTGAATGGAAGTGGGACGACGAGCGCATCAGGGCGCTCATCGCGACGGTGACACTCGACTATCCGCTCGGGGTGGTGATGGCGCTGCAGACCAATGGCACCTCACTGTTCCGCACCCGGACACTCAAGGGCGCCGAGGACGCGGAGGGCCGGGTGCCCGACCTCCTGCTCCTCGACGGCCAGCAACGGTTGACCTCCCTCTTCCAGGCCCTGCACCGGGATCGCCCGGTGGAGACGGTGGATGCTCGCGGCAAGGAGCTGAGGCGCTGGTACTACGTCGACATCGCCAAGGCCATCGGGCCACCGGCCGAACGCGACGAGGCCATCGTGTCCGTGCCTGAGGACAAGGTCCTCAAGACCGGCTTCAACCGCAGGGACCTCATCGACCTGAGCACCGTCGAAGGTGAGTGCGCGGCCGGTTACTTCCCGCTCCACTTCGTGTTCGACACCGAGCGAGTGAATGCCTGGCACCAGGAGTACGTGAAGGTCGACGTCACGAACTGGGGGTTTTGGGGACAGTTCCAGATGCACGTGCTCAACCGCATGCAGTCGTTCCAGGTCCCGATGATCAAGCTCGCGGCCTCCACGACCATGGACGCGGTCTGTGCCGTGTTCGAGCGGGTGAACACCGGCGGTGTGCCGCTCAACGTCTTCGAGCTGCTGACGGCCACCTACGCGGGCAACCAGGAGTACGTGGCCGAGCACGGCGACTACTACAAGCTCCCCGACGTCTGGCTGGACATCAAGAAGGGTCTGGCCTCGTCATACCCCGTGTTCGGGCGCATGGAAGCCGGCGTCGAGGACGGGCTCAGCAGCAGTGATTTCCTCCAGGCCGTGGCGCTCGTCCGAACCTGGGAGCGCAAGCGCCAGGAGCCGCGCGCCGCGGTCTCCTGCAAGCGCCGTGACCTGCTGGAACTACCCCTGGCCGACTTCAGCCTGCTCGCCCCGCGCGTGGCGGAGGCCTTCGAGTGGGTGGGGGCTTTCCTGGAGCAGCAGTGCATCGTGCGCGCTCCCGACCTGCCGTATCGAACCCAGCTGGTGCCGCTGGCCGCCGTACGGACGATTCTCGGCGAGGAGACCGAGACAGCGGCCGCCGACGAACTGCTCACTCAGTGGTACTGGTGCGGTGTGCTCGGCGAGATGTACGGCGGTTCGACGGAAAGCCGCTTCACCCGCGACGTGGAACAACTCGTCGAACGACTCCAGGGCAACACGGAACTGGTCCCCGACACCATCGCCGAGGCGGCTTTCCTGGACGACCGGCTGGATACCCTCAGCACGCGCAACAGCGCTGCGTACAAGGGGGTTTACGCCCTTCTGGTCAAGCAGGGGGCGGTGGACTGGTACTTCACTGAAGCCCCCCTGAACGCCGCTCGCCTGGCCGAGTACAGCGTGGAGGTGCGCCAGATCTTTCCGAAGGCGTGGATCGACAAGAACCACCGGGCCTACAGCAACAGGGCGAACTCGATCATCAACAAGACACCCCTGTCGCTGCGGGCCAGCAAAAGCATGACCGGATCGCCCGCCGGCTACCTCAAGACGCTCGCGCTCGAGTCGGGAATGCGCCCCGAGTGGTTCGACGACGTGATCGGCACCCACCTCATCGACCCCGCCGCGCTGCACGCGGCCGATTTCGAGCAGTTCTACGAGAACAGATCCAAGCAGCTGCTGGAGCTGGTCATGTCGGCCATGGGCAAGCGCACCGTCTTCCGCGACGCGAAGGTCGGGTGACGCAGCCGTGCTCCGGACACCCTCCGACGAAGAACTGCTGGCGCTCAAGGGCCGGCGCATACCTCTCGTTGAGCTCCTGACCTGTTTCAACACCCGGTTCCGCAACGACCAGGCCATCCTGCACATCGAGCAGAAGCTGAAGGACGTCGGTCTCGCGACCCTGCCGTACTTCGCCACCTGCAGCAGCCAGTCCGAGATCCACATCGTTGCCCAGGAATCCGCAGCAGGGGACCAGGGGGACGGCGCGGACGAGGAGCAGGAGGACGAGGCGGGGCTGCTGCCCGGCGCGATGCCGCAGCAGCCCTTCCGGATCGGCGACCTGCCGTGCGCACACGCCGGAGTCGACTCGGTCACGCCTGCCTCGGACCTCACCGAGGCGACGTACATCATGCACACGAAGAACTACTCCCAGGTCCCGGTCCTGGAGGACCAGTACACGGTGGCAGGTGTCGTCACCTGGCGCTCGGTGGCCAAGATGTACGCCACGGGCGCGGAAGCGGCACTGGCCAACGCGATAGTGGAGGACCCGCCGGTCGCGCACGCACACGACGACTTCTTCGCCATGCTCGCCAACGTCTGCGAGCACGGATACGTGCTGGTCCGGGCCCACAACGGGCGCATCAGCGGCATCGTCACCGCTGCGGACATCACCCAGCGCTTCGACGCGACCGCATGGCCGTTCTTCGTGGTGGGCGAGATCGAGTTCCGGCTCCGCAAGTGCCTCGGCGCGAAGATGAGTGAGGACGCCATCCGTGCCGTGCAGCACAACGACAGGAAGACGGGAAAGATCGCGGACCTCATGTTCGGCCAGTACGTGATGCTGCTCGACGGCGATCAGCGCAACAAGCAGGGACACCGCAAAGAGGCGCTGTGCGCCGCGGCCGACCAGAACTGGCAGACCCTGGGCTGGACCGGGGTGAACCGCGTCCAGTTCGTGCACCAGCTCGACCGGGTGCGCAGCATCCGCAACCAGATCGCGCACTTCGACCCGGAGCCGCTGTCGGCGCAGCGGAGCGAAGAGCTTCGCCAGTTCGCGGGGTTGCTGCGCCAGCTCACCTGACGCATGGTGCAGTCGGTCCTGGGACACCCCGGCACCGACTGCACCGTTTCCCTCAGCTCAACTCGAACTGGTCCCGCAGCAGTCCGGTGTGCAGCCGCAGGGTCCGCCCGTCCGGCAGCGTCTCCAGCACCTGGACACCATCGTGATTGAGCAGCTGCCGCAGCACGGCGGCGAAGCCGTCCGCCGGCCGGTTCGCGGGCAGTCCGACGCGCTGGGCGAGGGCAGTCATCGGCAGGGTGCCGCCCGCGTCCAGCAGAGCGTGTACGGCCTTTTCCACCCGGGCAAGGTCCGGTTTGCGGGCGAGCAACTGCACCTGTGCCGTGAAAACCTCGGACTTCAGGAGGGCGTCGACCAAGGCATCACCCGGAGACACAGGGGTTACGGACAACAGAGCGCCGTCCTCGGATCCCGAAGGAACCAGCGCCACGTCGAACAGCGCCTCGTGGCTCTTGGCGAGTTCCGCCTCGTTCTTGGTCTTCTTGGGCGGCTTCTTCGGTACCGGCGCCGAGACCGCGGCGGCTTGGGCCCGCGGTGGCTGCTCCTCCCCTCGCGGGACCAGTGACCACCAGCTCGGCTGCTGGTTCCCCAGCTCCCGCCAGCCGCTCGGCGGCTTCGCACCGAAGGGCAGGAAGGCCAGTACCGGGATGGCGAACTCGGCCAGGGACGCGCCGCCGTGATAGCCGGCCTTGCGAGACGTGTAGCGGGTGTCGGCGTCCCAGAGGGCGACGATCTCGCTCTCCGGTGCCGGGTCGAGAACCCGGGGGCCCGTCAGCGCGATTTCCTGCTCGACGAGCGGACCTCCGGTGCCGCGGTGCCGCGCGGACCGCACATCCTCAGCGTCCACCCGAGCCGACCGTCGATCGATGACGTGGCCGTGGTCGCTGGTGAGGATCACCGCTCGGCCCTGGTCCGCGGCAGACCGAAGCAGCGCTCGCAGCCCTCCTATGTCGGACAGTCGCCAGGCACCGTCACCGAGTTTCTGCTCGGAGGCCAGCCGGTCGTCCACGGTGTTGAGGACCACCGCCACATGCGTACGGTCGCCGACGAGCGCCTCGTGCAGTTCGGGCCCGAACGGCTCACCACTGGTGTCGGCGCGCAGATCTTCCTTGTGGAAGAGCGCCACGTCCTCTCCGCCCCAGAAGCGGTGAGCGGGGAACAGCCTCTTCTCGTCGGCCTGCGTGCCCTTCATCAGCCGTGCTGCGAAGAGCGAGGTCCGCGACACGGAGGTGACCGTGGGGAGCGCGGCTGCCATCGCGCGGCGCCGCGGAGTGTCCTTCGCTCCGGGCAGCGGGTCGTACTCGGCCCAGTGGTCGCGCAGTTGCTCGCCGAGCTCGGCGGCGATCGCTGCGCTCATCCCGTCGAGCACGAGGAGCAGCACTCTGCGCTCTCCGGCCTTCACGACCGGGGCGACGACCTCGGGGAGGAACGTCTCCACGGTCGGCATCGAGCCGGGACCACGGTCGGTCGCCGCCCGGGCGGCGAGCACCTGGGCGAAGTGCCGGTCGATCTCGCGTCGGCGGTCGCGCGCCGAGGCGCACAGAGCGTCGTACGCGGACCGGAGCGCCGGATCGGGATCGCCCCCGGACTCGATGTGCTCCAGTGCCAGGTCCACCCAGCCCGTCTCGGTGACGTGACGGGCGATGGCATCCGCCACCGTGCGGGTCTCTACCGGCGGGTCGGTCGCGAGCCAACGTGCCAGCCGCTGCGCCATGCGCGCCCGCTCGATACGGACGCTGTAGTCGGGATCCCGGGCGAGCCGGTGTCGGCCGAGGGCCTTCACCGCGGCTGTGATCCGCTCGGGGCCGCCGCTCGACAGCGCCTCGCCGACAGCGGTGAAGCGTGCTTCAAGTCCTGCCGCCAGTACGGGACTCGTCCCTGCAGCCCGCTCCGCCCCGAACTGGCGCGCAAGGGCGGCCGCCCGGTCGAGAACGAACCCGGTCAGCCGCCGGGCCTCCGCCGCCGTTTCGTCACTGTCCGACCGTCCCGTCAGCAGCAGGGCGGAGACGAACTCCTCACAGGACCGCCCGAAGGCCGCAGCGAGGGCGTCCAGATGCTCACCCTCGGCGGGCGGCTCCTCTCCGAACCAGCGCTCGGCCCGCCCCCGGGCCCGGTAGTCCTCCGCGTCCGCAACGGCGTCGGCGGGCCCCCACAGAGCCGCGCAGACCAGTCCGAACGCGACGGCGTCCGGCCCGTGTTCCGCCGTCACGAGGGCGAGCAGGGCCTGTCCCGCGCGCCCGGCCTGCTCCTCTTCGCCGAGGAACTGCACGAGCCCGGCTCGCTCGGGCGCTCGCAGCGCCAGGAGCCGTTCCGGGCCGCCAGGTACGAGAGACCATCGCAGCAGGGTGTGGATGTCCAGTTCGTCACCGGCTCCCGCCGCGGAGCGGGAGATTTCGGCGTCCGGGTCGTAGCGGCCGATTCCCAGCCTGCGCAGGGCGAGCGAGGTCAGTGCCTCGCGCCGCGACAGGACACCGCCCGCCAGCTTCGGCCATCCGCCGTGCGGCGGAGCGGCGTCCAGGAGTGCCTCGGCAGCCCAGTTCTCCTCGAACAGCCGGTGGTCGGAGGCGCCGGCACCGAAAGCCTCCCGTACGACGTCCCAGGTGTCGACGGCGTTGACCCGCTGCCGGTGCACCTTGGCCAGCAGGTCGGGCCCGAGTTCCGCCTCCTCGCGGTCGGTGAGTATCACCAGCACGTCGGGCCCGGTGGCCGACGGCTTCTGGTGTGCCAGGAGCAGCTCGTACACGCCGAGGGGAGAGGGCGCCGCCGCGACGGTGGCCCGCCGCTGCTCACCCCACGGCAGCTCGTTGGGGCCGTCCCAGGAGGGCGCGGCCCGCAGCAGCACGACCCTGCGCTTGTCCGGCTTGAGGCCGGGCTGCGACGCCAGGTACTGGGTGATGGTCGCGGCGTTGAGCCGTACCGCGCTGGTGGTGGTCACGGCCGCCGTACTCACTGTTGCCACACCCTCTCCGCCCGCTGCCTTCCGCTCATTCCACAACCCGCCAGCTGATCTCGATCTCCGCGTCCGGCTCGGCAGCCGTCAGTTCGGCCAGTTCGGCCTTCAACTCGGCCAGCGCACGGGAGGCCGTGGTCCGGCCCCCGCCCGAGCGGCGTCCCGCACGTCGTCCGCCGTCGGTGCCAGGGTGGGTGGAGGGCACAGGCGGCCGGCTGGCGTCGGTGCTCAGGCTGATCGCGTCGGGCTTGGTGAGAGGTTCGGCCGGCGTGGGCGCGGCGTATGCCCTACGCGGGTCGGCGGTGTGTGCCTGGCTGCGCTCGATGACGGCGACGATGGCGCGCCGTGCCTCCTTCAGCGCCTCCTTGAGGTCCTTGGTGCGCTGATCGACACGGGCTGCGCCGCGCAACTCCTCCAGCACCGCCTCACCCTGCGGCCCGTAGTTGGGCGCGAGCTTGAGCATGTCCCAGGCCGCGGTGGCCAAGGCAGCCGCGACGGGCTCGGCCTGCTTGATCGACGCACCGTAGCGGCTCGTCGGCACGTCGCCGAGATCGAAGCCGGCGAAGGCGGAGATGACCTGCTTCGCCGCCGCGGAACCGCCGCCCGCCCCCTGGTCCAGCCCGCGCAGTTCGTCCAGCAGGTCCCGGGCCCGCCGGGCGATCGCCAGTCGGCCGGCCTCGTCGGTGCCGTCCAGACCGAGCAGCGTCGCGTGCTTCTCCAACTGCGCCACCAGATCGGCCGCGTGCGGCTGGTACGTGCGGGCCCGCTCAGTGATCCGCCGGGCGAACTGCCCGACCATCCGGCCCCGGCGCAGCCTGGGCGGCTCCTCGCCGAAGATCTCCCAGTAGCGGCGCCCCGCCTCCTCCCAGACATGTTCCTCCGGCAGCGGCTGGGAACGCAGCGCGTCCTGCGGCTTGATCGCCGACAGCTCGGGCGAAGGGTCGAGCAGCGCACCGGCCCGTACCCAGACCCGGTCGTCCATCTCCGCGTACGACGCGATGACCAGATGGGCGAGGAACGGCTCCAGACCCATCGGCGCGGGACGGTCGATCCACTCGGTGAGCTGCACGACGCTGAGGTCACCGGGACCTGCCTCGCCGCGCGCCTGGAGGGCGAAGTGCTCCGGCCAGCGAGTGGAGAGCCGGAAGTACGCCTCCTTCTGCTGGCCGAGCCCCAGCGGCGCGGCGATGCGCCGCATGATCGGACGTTCCTTGGCCGGGATCTCGGCCTGCCGGTCACCGGCTTCCGCGGCGGCGCGGATGTGCCCGAACACGGTCCGTGCGTCGGCGAGTTTGACGACTGTGCCGGTGCCGTCCGGGTCGAAGTCCGGGTGTGCGGGGAACTGGTGGGCCAGCAGCTTGCCCGCCACGTGGCGGGCCGCGTCGTGCAGGGACTGCCCGATGGAGACGCGCAGCTCCGGCACGTCGGGCAGCGGCTCCAGGTGCTCGTTGAAGTCCGGGTTGACATCGCCCGGCTTCTTGGCCGCAAGGCCGTAAGCCTGCTTGAAGGCCGCCTTCACCGTCTTGGTGAGCGTCTCGCGCTGGTCTTCCAGCAGCGCCTTGGCGCGGGCCCGGTTGTCGGCGTTCAGGTGCTGCGCGTAGCTGGTGTCGAAGCGCCGCTGGTCGGCGAGGGCGTAGTGGATGACGACCAGCCGCTGGAAGTCCTGGAAGCGGGCAGCGGACAGGTGGGCGGGAATCCACCCCACGGTCCGTGGCCGGTTCCCGGGAAGCCGGCGGAGCTCGGCCATGCGGTTGGCGTCCTCGCGCGGTCCGTACTCGCCCTCGTCGTACGGCAGATCGATGATCATCCGCCACAGCCCGTCCTGGCTGGGCGCGAAGTCGTGGTCCTGCAGGTCGTCGTGGTCGGCGATGTTGCCGAAGATGACCTCCACCGTGCGGTTCGAGCCGCGCCAGACGAACTTCAGCTCGTCCGCGGTGAGCCGCTCCTGGAGGTCGATGCCCAGCTCTTCGGCGAGCAGTCGCTTGGCGAGGGAGCGGCGGTTGGCCCGGTTGTTGTTGACGTTGGCATTGGCGATGACCGAATCCACGTCCACGCCGGCCAGCTCGAGCCGTACGCCCGGGTTGACCTTGGTGCCCGTGGGTTTGATCTCCGCGAAGCGCGCCGCCCACTCGTCGACCTTCGACTGGATCGCGCCGACCTCCGCGCCCGGGATGGGGGAGATGACCGAGCCGTGGTTGAGGGACGCGAGCCGCCGGATCGTCAGGTCCCGCAGCGCGGGCACACTGGGCGCCAGTGCGGACAGCAGGAGCGTGCACATCAGCCGGTCGTCGCCCACGAACGCCTTGCACCGCTGGACGAGCCCCTGATCGGTGACGGTCTCGCGGCGGTGGCGGTAGCGCTCGATGTCCTCCTCGGTGACGTCGTACATCGCGAGGAGGTAGGGCCGCAGCTTGGTGCGGTACAGCTTGTCCGCGGCCTGGAACTCCACCTTCAGACTGTCGACGAACGGCCGGTCGCCGCCGTCCGCGATGACCGGGTAGAGGTCGCCGAGCGGGATGAGCTGTTCCAGCGTCGCGTCGTCGCGATGGTCGGCCAGCAACTGGCCCATGAGCTTCAGACCGGTACGGGAGCGCTGCAGCGCCGACGAGATGTGAACCAGGGTGTCCATGAACGAAGGGGAGAAGGGATACGTCAGCCGGAACGACGCCTCGTCGGCACCGGTCGTCCCCTCGTCGGAGCCCAGCAGCACGTCCCACACCTGCGGTCCGACCCGCTTGATCTTCGCGAATGCCGCGTCGAGCTTGGCGGCGGCCTCCGCGTCCTTGGGCCTCAGGAGACGGGCGTGGGCGATCTGCGGGAGGTTGCGGTCCTCCAGCGTGATCTTGTCGAAGCGGCCGGACGCCAGGTTGAGACTGTCCTGGATCGCGGTCTCGGCCGCCCCGGAGACCTCCTGGCCGACCAGCTCCCGCAGGTCGCGCTGCCGTGCGATGAACGACACGATCGGGATGGCGCGGCGAGAGTCCGCGCCCTCCACGAAGTTGGTGATCTTGTCGGCTTCGCGGGAGACGAACTTCTGGTCGTGGATGCGGTTGGCGAGCCAGAGGATCAGCTCGTCCATGAACAGGATCAGCCCGTCGTACTTCAGCGACTTCGCATGCTCGGCGATGACGGCGAGGCCGGCGTCGAGCGAGATGAAGCCGTGCTCGTCCTCGGCGGCGTTCTTCGCGAAGCCGGGGAACCAGCTGGTGCTCGCGTCGTGCACCAGCTTGGCGCGCAGCTCGGCCGGGGTGGTCGGGTTGACCAGGTTGAGGTTGACCTCGGCGCCGTCCAGTTCCTCGGCGGTGAGGGCGGTGGCGAGGAGCGCCGGGGTCCAGGCGAAGGAGTCGCCCCACTCGTCGTCGGCATCGACGGTGTCTCCGTCGGCCGCGGCTCCGGCGAGCCCTTCGATGAACTTGTCGTCGCCCATACGATCCCGCAGCGCGCGGATGTCCGCGAAGAGGGAGTCGGTGCGGTAGACCTGCGGGGTGGGCGCATTGGGATGCAGCGCCTTGACGTGACTGACGTACCCGCCGAGCACCCGCTGCTCCAGGGACTTGGCCCCGAGCATGTGGTACGGCACGAGCAGGAATCGCTTCCCATCGGTGCTCAGCCATTCGTGCTTGGCCAGCACCGGATCGAAATCGGTCCGGGCGCGTGCGGCCTCGTCGCCCCGGAGCAGGGCGTGCAGCACGGCCATGAAGTGCGACTTACCGGAACCGAACGAGCCGTGCAGATACGCGGCCTTCGACGTCTGCCCGTCCAGCGCGGTCTTGATCAGGCTCAGCGCCTCGTCGAAGTTCTCGAGAAGGCGCTCGGTGACGACGTAGTCCCGCAGCGCCCGTTCAGCGCCCTCCGGGGTGACGGCCTCGGCCAGCTTCAGGACGAAGTCCGACGTGGAGATGGACGTCTTGATGTCGATGACATCGCGGAGGAGGGGGGCCGTGGCGGCGGTCGGGGCCATCTCTGTCTCGCGTCTCCTGTTTTCCGTCTACTACGTCTGCGTCCACAGGGCACCACGACGCGGCCCCCACGATGGGGACGGCGCGTGACGCTCAGCCCCGCACGCTGTCCCGGAAGTACCGTCCGCCGCTGTTCACACGGCTGCGGACGGTCTTCGATCGTATCGGGTGTGTCTGACACGGGCTGTGTGCGTGCAGAAGACGAGGGAGGGGAACGGTCGACCTCCGGTAAGGGGCTCACCGCAGTCCGTTCTTTCTCGCCCACTCGAGGAAACCGCCGTGGCCGCACGGGTAGCGTGCACCTGACGCCAGTAGCGCGTCGACCAGGGTGGACGCCACATATTCCGTTGCGCGGCCGTCCCGTACTGCCTCTGCGATCACCCGGAGCACGCCCCACACGGGCAGGCCCCCGGCGCACCACCCTGGGGGTGTCTCCAGCGGCCGCGGCGGGTTGGACACGAAGGGGTGGGCTGACGAGGGTGCTGGTGGGACGGTCGGCGTGAAGGTGCGCGCGGGCTGCCGTCGCATACGCGCCAGCCCGGCAACGCCCGGCGCCACCGAACACGGGGTGCTGGGTGCTCAACTCAGTAGGTGACTGCGGGTGGGGCCAGGGGAGCGATCTCCCTGTCGAAGAAATCGTGGAAGTCGTTCCCGCGCTCGTACAGCGCATCGAACCCGGCCGACGTTTCCCGGATCAGTGCTCGATCGGAGAAGCGATTGGCTCCCATCGCATTCCCGTCATCGTCGTAGAGCACCTCGTACATGGCGACGTCCCCGAGGATCACCACCTCCGGAACAGTGCGGTATTTTTCGACGTCCGAGATCTTGCGGGCATCGAGCACCTTGATGTTGTCGCCCAGCTCCACGCGCAGACGCAGGACGAACAGCTCCCATTGCACGTACGGGGTCACTGGGAACTCCACCACGCGAAGACGGCGCTCCAGAATGTTCAGTCGTGCCGCCTCACGGAATTGCCGTGCGTAGACATCGCGTTTCTCCTGGATGAGGGACACTGCACGGTCCCATTCTCCGCTGGCGAAGGCTTCCCAGCTGGCGAATCCGCGTTCTTTGAAGTTCTGTCCTCGTTCGAGCTTGTTCAATTGGCGAATTCCGCTCTCGTAGACCCGGCGGAAGTCCGCGTGATATGTGGGGCGATCCATGGGTTCGGAAACGCCACGCGGGAAGGAGTCAAACATTTGGGATGTCCGGTTTCGCAGCAATCAACATGTTCCTCGGGATGACCGCGAGTCGTTCGTCTGCTCCGATGGAGACCCCGGTCGGCAGTTTCCTGCCCAGGGACTCCGTAAGGTCCCGGCCGACGACGGCGATGTCCCCGTTCTCGAGTTCCCAGATGTCAGGGCAGTCGGGATTGTCGGTCGTGTTCCCCAACTCCTGCGGTGATTTCCCCAGCCGCCGCTTGAATGTCGTGGTCGGATCGGCTTCCCACGGCCTGGTCATGGCCATCGCCCCCTCGATTGGGCCAGAGTGCCTTCACTGTAGCGCTCAACGTATCGGCTTGACCACGTCATAAACGGACTTACTGAAGAGGGCGCCGGTAAACCCCTTGTTGTCCGTTCCGGGTCAAGAGTGCGACGATAAATGGTCACGAGACGACAAGGTACCAAACCGCAGCAGATGCAGGCTATTCGGTATACAGTCCGAAGATCCGCAAATTCTGGTCAGAGGGAACTATGGACCCGGAGACGGCCCTACTCGCGCAGAGCGCGGGAGTCACACTGGTCACATTGATGACAACTGACGCCTGGCATCGGACCCGAGACGGGATCACGCAACTGTGGCGCCGAATGCAGCCGCACCGTGCCGAGGCTGTCGCCGCCGAATTGGAAGCCACCCGCGAAGACGCCCTGGCGGCCGGAGAGGCCGACGACCAGGAGACGCTCAGCGAACTGCACCTGGAGTGGCAGGGGCGGCTCCGACGCCTGCTCGCCGCCCAGCCCGGCGCCGCTGCGGAACTCCGCACACTCCTTGGCGAACTTGAGCCGCAGGGCGCGACCGGCCCTGCGATCACGCAGCACGCCAGCGCGTCCGGCCAGGCCCGGATCTATCAGGCGGGGCGAGACCAGCACAACGCGGAGCGATGACAGGCGCGATGGACGGCCACGCCGAGGACCGTGGCCGTGTCTACCAAGCGTCGGGTGACCAGCACATCAGCGAACACCACCACTACGGCGATGAAGCGGCCGCGCCCAGCGGCCCCGACTCGGTTCGCCGTCCGGCGGTCGGTCGGCCTCCGATCGTTCTGCGCGACCGAGCCGAGGTGCTGGAACGTCTGCGAGAAAGCGTGCGGGCGGAGCGTGGCGGAGAGGTCTACGTTTTGTGTGGCATGGGCGGCTGCGGCAAGACCGCGGTCGCCTACACGTTCTTCCAGATGGCCACCAACGAGTGCGGCAGGGTGGGGCTGTGGGTCGGCGCTTCCGACCGTGCGAGCCTGCGCGCCGGCATGCTCGCCGTCGCCGCGGACCGAGGTGCCGGCGACGGCGAACTGCTGGCAGCCCGCAACGGACTTCGTCCTGCCGCCGATCTCGTCTGGCAGTACCTCGACCGCTCCGCTGAGCCCTGGCTGCTGGTACTCGACAACGCCGACCAACCCGAGATCCTCCGTGACGGCAGCTGGCTGCGCACCAGTCCACGCGGCACGGTCGTGGTGACCACACGCCGGTCGGCTGCCCGCTGGTGGCCGGGGGCAGAGCTGCAGCACATCGGCGTACTGCCGCGCGAGGACGCCGCGCTGGTGCTGCGCGACCTCGCCCCACACAGCGGTACACAGGAGGAGGCGGCACAGATCGCGGAACGGCTCGGCCGGTTGCCGCTCGCTCTCACGCTGGCAGGCGGCTTCCTTTCCCAACAGGTGCTCGATCCCTGGACGATGGAGACCTACGGGCGCCATCTCGACGAAGGGGAGCGAGTCGAGCTCATCGACCAGGGAGCCGATGCCTTGTCGGAGGAGGATCCACGGCACCTGGTCGGCCTGACGTGGCAACTGACACTCGACGCGTTCGAGGCCCGAGGCCTGTCCGAAGCGACCGCATTGCTGAGGCTGCTGGCTCGCTTCGCCCCCGAGCCACTGCCGTTGTCTCTGCTCAACCGGGCCGAGATCAGCGGTGTCCTTCCCCGCGCCCGTTGCGAAACCGCACTGAGAGCGCTGCTCGACCAATCGCTGACCGAACTGGTCGACGTCGGCGTGCGGTGCGCACTGAGCCACGGGGTACTGCTCGACAGTGTCGCGGCGGCGACACCGGCGGCACATGTGCCGGTTCTCGACACCACAGCCGTCCTGTTACTCGACGCGGCCGTCCCCAGCGTCCCCGACGCGGGCCCCTACGATCCGCTGCTCCGGCTGCTGGTGCCCCATGGGCTCGCCCTGTTGCGACGCGTCGGCGACCCGTCGACGCTGGCTGACGCACTGGCCGTGGTGACCCGGCTGTCCGTCGCACTGCACCGCACGGGAGACTACCTGTCCGCCTGGGAGACCGCCCGGGCCGCGGCGGACCTCGGCGAGCGGCAGCTCGGTGCGGAGCACCGTCTCGTGCTGGCCGCCCGCTCCAGGGCCGGCCGAGCGCTCTTCCGGCTGGGCAGGTACGCCGAGGCCGAGCTGCTGCTCGGGCGCGTCCGCGCGGCTCAGGAGCGACTGTTCGGGGCCGACGATCCCGACACCTTGGACAGCGGCCACGGCCTTCAGCTCGTGCTCGGAAACCTCGGGAGACGGGACGAGGCCATCTCGCTTGTCCGGTCCACGGTCGCCGGCCGGCGAAGGGCACTCGGCCCTGAGCACCCCCTGACGTTGCGCTCCCGCTCAAGCATGCTGGTCCTGCTGTCCGCCTCCGAAATCGTCGCTGAAGACGACGGCGTGCTGCTTTCCCTGCCCTCGGAATGCCTCCGGTTCCTCGGCCCCGATCACACGGTGACCTTGGGCGCCCACCACAACCACGCCTGGGCGCTGTACCTACTGGGCCGCTTCGACGAGGCCGACCAGGAGATACGGCTGGTCACCGAGGCATACCGGCGCCGCTTCGGCCCCGACTACCCGATCGCGCTCTCCGCCCAGCAGCTTCTCTCCCGAACCCAGGCCGCACGCGGCCACTTGGACGCCGGGATCGAGCTGCTGACGGATGTCGTGGCCAGGCGGGAACGCGGCCTCGGTTCCGACCATCCGTTCACGGTCGCCAGCCGGCAACTGCTGATCGATTTCACGTCGGGGCGATGGCGCCCGCCCGAGGTGTGACGGGCACGCATCTTGGCAGGTCGGGCGTAAGACCGGTCGCACTGAACATACTCAAGTGGACCATAGTATGGAGAATGCGAGTAACTGAGAGGTGGCGTTGCGTGACCAATGAGGGGTGGCTGGGAGCGCGGTAAAGGGCGGGCGGCGTGGTGGAAGCGGCTGCCCTCGCTGAGGACTTCTGGCGCCGCTGGGGTCAGCTCAGGTGGGTGATGAATGTGCGCCAGGCGTCGTGGGTGAAGGTGATCACTGGGCCGGTGGGGCGCTTGCTGTCGCGGACCGGTATGAGTGCGGGGATGCCGTCGACGATCTCGACGCAGTTGCCCTGCCCGCCGCTGTGGCTGCTGGCGCGCCATGCCGCTCCCGCGAGTACGGGGTCTATGTGATGGTCCTGGCTCATGCTCGGTACTCCTTGGCGATGCGGCGGATCAGCGTGAGTGATTCCGCCGGCGGCAGCGCTGTGGTGCGGGCGTCGTCGAAGAGGGTGCGGTAGTACGCGACCTCTGGTTCGCGCTCCATCCAGATGTTGCCGGTCGGGGTCTCCGTCAAGACGAGGTCGAGCGATGTCACCTGAGGAAAGCCCAGCAGCAGGTACGGGCCGAACATACCTGAGTGCGCACCGCGCGAGAACGGCAGTACCTGGACAGTGATGTTGGGGCGCTCCGCCATCATGGCGAGGTGCTCCAATTGGGTCTGCATCACTGTGGGGCCGCCTACGTGCTGACGGAGGACTCCTTCCGCCAGTACCGCCCAGAGCGACATCGGATCCTCGTCGGTGAGCCGTTGCTGCCGGGCGAGCCGCACCTGGACGAACTGATCGATCTGCTCAGGTGTCTTCCAGGCGCGTGAAGCGACGGTTACTGCGCGGCCGTACTCCGCTGTCTGAAGTAGCCCCGGGATCAACTGCACCTCGTAGGTCCGCACGCTGTCACAGATGGCCTCCAGCTCGATCTGATCGCGGTACGAGTCGCCCAGAACGGAGCCGTACTGGTGCCACCAGCCGTCGCGGCGGCGTCGGTTGGCTCGCTGTGCCATGGCTCCAAGGCGGCTACGCGTCTCCGGGTCCTCGACGCGATACGCATGCATCAGCGCGTTCAGATCCGGGGTGCGGACAGGTACGTGCCCGTTTTCCATGCGGCTGATCTTTCCTTTGGTGCAGTCGAGCACCTCGGCCGCTTCGGCCATGGACACACCTGCCGCCTCACGGAACTTGCGAAGTTCATCGCCGAGTTGGCGTCCGAGCACGGTGGACGGTTTGACAGTAGGCATGTGTGACTCCTACCAGAGGCCAGACCTGCAGGGTGTTGGGCTTACTCGAAAGAGTGAAACAAGGCTTACAGGCTCCATGCAATATTGCGCCGATTCATATGCTGCGGAACGCTGTGAGTGGATCGTCAGTAACTGACTCTGCAGCGCGAAGACTTGATCAGCAGCTATCGACCCTCAGGGGGCGCCATGGCAGAGAGCCCGAATTCGAACGAAGTCACGTTCCGGCTGTCCCGTTGCCGTCGGAGTGTGCCGAGATCCCGGGCGGCGTTACATGCGGTGCTCGGCGGTTGGGGCGTCAGCCAAGACGTCCTGGAGTCGGCGGAGTTGGTGCTCTCGGAGCTGGTGACCAACGCGCTGCGTGTACGCGTGCCGAGCGATCGGCAGGTGGGCGTACGAATCGCGCGATCCCTGGAGGACGGGCTGCTGCGGCTGGAAGTCAGCGACGCGGGCTCAGGCAGGCCTGATGTGCAGGCGCCTGGTGACGACGAGACCGGGGGGCGGGGGCTGTTGCTCGTGGAGGCGTTGGCTCACCGGTGGGGAGTGGACGAGCGTGCTGGTGGGATCGGGAAGACCGTGTGGGCCGAGCTGAAGGCGCCGGACATTGTGGCTGAGCCCGTCGGGCGGGAGGTCGCGGCGGTCATGGTGCGGCCTGGGCAGCGAGTGCGAGTGTTGGGTGAATGGCGCACTGCCCGTACGGTGCGCACTGAGCCGTACGCGGCTGGTGGACTCGCCGTTGTGCTCGGGCTGGACGAGGGCCCGGCGCTACGGGTACACGCGGCCGAACCGTTGACCGTGCGGGACGGTGGCGTGCCCTCCGTGCGGGAGAGCGGGGAGGGCACGCCGGGGTGATCAGCCCTTGGTTGGCTTCCCGGGACGCCACGCGCGCAAGTCGTCGTCAGTCAGGCCGTGTTCGCCCTGCTTGGTCGCCCGGTAGCCCGCGAAGAAGGCTGCGGGGGAGCCGCCGTACAGGGGATCGAACTCGTCGTGCCACTGGTTGAGCCAGGGCTGAAGTTCGAGGAGGCCGGCGAGTAGCGGGGTCATCTGCTCGTCGGACAGCTCGTCGTGGTTCGTGAAGTACGTACTGAGGGCCTGGGCCTGCTCACGGTGGTCCCAGCCCGCCCAGCCGAACAGGTCCGGGGTGCCGGAAATCGTGCCGGTGGCGTAGGAGATGAACCGCTCCTTCGGCACGTCCAGCTTCCCGCGGGCGCGCCAGTAGGACGGCTTGAGGAAGTCGGCCGATGTGTACTTGGGCGGTACGGGAATGGAGTCCCGGATCCTTCGCTTGGCGGGCTCGTCCGGGGCGGCGTCTTCCTGGCGCTGGAGATCCCAGACGTGCTCCCAGTCGGCGCGCTTCCTCAGGCCGGTGGGCTTGTAGCGCAGGGCGGCGAGGAAGGGGACGTGCTCGTTGGCCAGGAGATCCGCGACGACGGTCGCCAACTCCTTGCGAGGTGCGTACAACTCGGCGACGGAGACGAAGTCCTCGTCGAGGGAGAGAGCGGAGGTGAGCTGGGCGCGGGTGAGGATGGTGGGTTGGCCGTCCTGGAACCAGAGTTCGCGCGCCTCGATGCGGTCGAGCAGCCAGGAGCGCAGGGCCTTCTCCTGGAGCACGTCCCAACCTTCTGTCGCCCAGCGGCGCTTGTACTCGGGGCGCTCGACCATGCCGATGGCGCGGGACGACTCGATGACGTCGATGCGCTTCTGGACGGTGGCCTTGTACGAGTCCGACCAGTGGTTGGGAAGCTTGGTGATGGGGGTGGATGCATGCCGTTTGAACCACTCGTCGGATGCCTCACCTCTCTCAACTCGCCGAGCCAGCACGATCTCGAAGGCTCGTTCGCCGAGGGCGAGTTCTGGGACTTCGGACTCGGGAGCGCGGAGGTCTTCGGAGTGCAGGTTGTAGAGGGAGTAGACCTGCCAGTCGAGCTCCTCTTGGAGGGCGATCATCTGGGCGCGGATGGACTCCCAATTGGTGCGTGCTTCGCGGAGCCTGGCTGAAGTTGGAGTGCTGGCTGCGGCTACAGCGGATGGGGTGGTTGCGGTGAGGTGCTGTGCGAAGGCATCGAGGTTTACAGAAAGGGTGGTGGGGCAGTCGACGGGAATAGGGAGTTGCTGGAATTTGGCCCCGGTGAACTCATAGAATTGTTCCCACGGTTCAGTTTTAATGCCAGATTGATGCCCTTCGGTGCCCTTGCTGTGACTCATCATCTTGAGCCAGAAAGCTGCGGTAGAGCTATTTAGTAGTCCCAGGAGTTCTAGGTGCTGAGACTCGGTGGCTTCTTCGTTCAATTTAATCACTGGTGCCGACTGTTTGAAGATTCTGCCGCCTCGGTCCAGTAGGAAGTGATTGTGAGTCGAAACGATTGCGGCCGCAATTGACATTGGTACTCGATATCGCTCAGTAAAGAACATCGAATACTCGAACCATTGCAGTCCTCGCTCCACTTGGGTCTTGCCGAAAGCGACACGCTTCGCGAGCCATACTCTGTATGGCCACAAGGTGTGCTCGATGGCCGTAGGGGCTTCTGCGGTAAGCGTGTTATTAGAGTACGGCCAAATGGACACTACGGGATCCCAGGCCATGTAGTCTCGAATGTCGTTCCCGGCAATGATAGGCCGTTGATGGGCTGCGGAAATCCTGCGACGCTGGAGTGTGGCGAGACCAATCTCGTAGGCTTCGTGTTCCCGTGGTACTGCTCCAGTGCCGATGTCGTGAATCCTGTCGTGCAGGCGGGCGCATCTGGCTGATTCAATCTCTTCAACCATTTCGAGACCGCCAGCTGCCAATACCCACGGCTGCTTGCCGAAATAGCGGTGTCGCTCGAGGTCGTCTACAGATACCCACTGGCTTGCTGATCCTGGCCTGTCGATCTGATCGACGATGGCGTTCCAGACCAAGCCGAACTCGGCGTCCTCTGGGGTGGCTGGTTCGCCCTGCACGCTTCGCGCTGTGCGAATGCTTTCCGATCGACTACTTCCTGTGCGTCGTTTGCCGATGAGGATGACCGTTGGAGTTCCATGGCCTGGGATATAGGCGCCAGAGGTATCGATTACCTCGGTCAGTTCAACTTTGTGGGCAAAATATTCCTCGATTAGTTTTGTCCCGAACTCCCGCTTCATGAAAGAGTTTGCAGTGATCTGCCCTACCATGCCGTATCCATGGCCACTGGCATCTCCGGTTCTTGCGAGCTGGAAGAAGCGTTCGGCGAATGGCACAGACAAAGGGTATGGTCCCGCGCAAGACCTATACAATTCCCGGTACAGTGCATTTAGCTGCTTATCCTTGACTGTGATGTAGGGCGGATTCCCCACCACCACGTCATACCGTCCCTGCTCCAGGATCCCCGGGTGCTCGTCCACGTCCTCCGTGGTATATGTGAACTCTGCCAGCGGATCCGCGAACTCATCATCCCCCAGCGTCAGTTCAAGCTGCCGAGCCTTGATAAGCGAGTCGCCCACCGCCAGATGGACCGGCCAGTCGTACCGTCCAGCCTCCTCCAGCGTCCGCACCCCCGACACCGCCATCGCCGCCACTAGCAACCGGAACCGAGCAATAGCCACCGCGAACGGATTGATGTCCACCCCGTGCACGGAGTTCAACGCATCCCGCACCCGCTCATGCACATCACGCCCAGGCTCCCGTTCCGCCCAGAGCCGCACCATCCTCCTGAACGCGCCCAGCACGAAGTGCCCCGACCCGCACGTAGGGTCGATCATCTTCAGTTCACCGAACCGCCCGCCCAGCTCCCGGACCACCGGATTCATCGTCCGGTCGAGGATGAACTCCTCCACGAACTCCGGGGTCTGAAGCAGCGCGTACGTCTTCCGAGCTGCTTCCGAGAGATCCTGGTACAGGTCACCCAGGAACCGCGTGTCCCACCCCTTCGTCCCGTCCTCGTTCAGCGGGTCGGTGAAGTCATGGACCAGCTCACCGTCCTCCCGTCGCTCCCGCCAGAACTCCACCAGCGCCCGCGCCCCGTCGTGCGAGACCGGGATCTGATACAGCGGGTTGCGCCGCTTGTCGAACAGCAGCTTGCCGGCCTGCCCGGAGCCCAGCTCCGCGAACGCCCGCTCCAGCCACCCTCGGTATGTCGGGTCCTGCTCCTCCTCGACGTACTGCCTGTACCGGGCCTCCGCCAGATCCCGCCGCTCGGCGTCCGGGCCCGTGAGGTACGGCTCCGGGATCAGCCGGTTGTCCTCGCAGAACCGCACGAACACCGTGCCCAGCACCCACGCCACCGCGACCTGCGTGACCCGCTCGTCCAGCCACGCGCCCCAAGTCGCCCCCGTACGACCGAGCTTGAACGCCTGGTCGTACTCAGCCCGCAGCTTCCCAGCGACGGCCTCCGCCGCCCGTACCAGCTCGGCACGCTCCTCCGGCAGCTCGGCCAGCCGTTCCTCCAGCCAGGCCTCCCACTTGGGGCTCCCCTTGGGATCGGCCTTCTGCAGCTTCCCGTACTCCGTGCGCAGCGGCTTCAGGACGGTCTCGCCGTCCCGGACCTGCTGGCCGAGGTCGACCTCGACCGCCTTCACCTGCTTGATCAGGTCCGTCAGCAGTGCCTTGGACTTGCGGTCGATCACCTGGTCACGTCTCCTGTCGTCGTCCCCACCCACACGCGAACCGCTCCGAGTACGGCACGCGCGCTCAGCGCATCATCCCCGTGGCCCGCCGACCCCGGCCTTCTCCGGCTTCGCACGGTGCGCGTTCTGCACCCAGGACTCATTCAGCATGATCCACTCACCGAGCCCCGACTGATACGGCACCGCCACCGTCCCCAGCCGCGGCGGCCGGGCCGGGTCGCTCTGCGGGCACAGCAGCCACAGCGCGCGGCCGCCACCCCGCGACCGCTCCGCCAGCCGCTCCAGTACGCCCATCGCGTCGTACCGGGCGAAGACCCCGGCGTCCGTCAGCAGCAACGGAGCAGCCGACCCGCCCCCGCCACCGTTCCCGGAACCCGTACCCCCCGGCACCAGCAGCTCCCCGATCCGAGGCTCCACCAGTCCCCACGCCGTCCCCGCGTACTCGGCGAACTTCATCGCTCCCGGCGTCCCGGCCTTCGCCACATCCGCACGCAGGATCGTCTCCCACGTGGGCTTGGGCCGAGGGTCGACCAGCTCGTGCAGCGCCCGTACGAACAGCTCGGCCACCGACACCACGACGGCCCCGCCCGCGAAGTCGTCGCGCCCAAGTTCGTCGATCGCATCCCGCGCCCACTCCGTCGGCACCGTCAGTACGCGGAAGCCGTCCCGGCGCGCCGAGGCCTTCAACCGGTCCTCGGCTGTGCCCGCCGCCGCGAGGTCCGGGTCGTCGGAGTAGCGGTGCGCGGAGACGGTGCCCGTCGGCTGTCGCCGCGCGTCTGACGACAGATACGCAGACACTCCGTCCGGACTGCTCGGCAGATACCGCAGCGTCCCCGTGCTCTTGCGCGTCGACAGCACCAGGTCGAAGCCGGCCTCACGCAGCGCCCTCGTCAGCGTGCCGCCCGTGGGCAGCGCATGGCCACCCCGCTCGTTCAGCAGCTCCGGGAAGCGGGCCCGTACGCGCTCGTGGACGTCGTCCGCCGTCAGGCCCGGCTGCTCGGCCTCCGCCATTCCGGGGATGAGCGGTACCAGGCCGGCCTGGGTGAGGCGCAGCGCGCGCACCAGCGGCAGCTTGCGCGGATAGATCTCCAGACGGGGCGTCGCGGCGGCATGGCGGGAGGCGGCCACCGCGATCTCCACCATGCGTCGGTCGTCCCACTGCACCGCCGCACTCGGCGGCGGTACGGCGCCCAGCTCGGACACCACGGTCGCCGCGGTCGGCAGGGTGTCGAGTTCCGACATGGTGTCGGCGATACGGCCGAGCCGCTGGGCGTAGTGGAGCAGGCCCGGCGCGGACGGTGTGTCCGGCGCGTCGTCCGCGCCCACCTCCAGCGCCAGCAGCCCCGCGCCCATGCTCTCGTCGGCCGCGTCGCGGTTCGGGGCATGCTGGAACTCGGCCTCGTCCGGCACGAGTTGCTCCACCTCCACCACGGCCCGAACGGCGGCCAGCGCCAGCGCCCGGCGCTGCTCGCGCTCCTGCAGCTGGGTGCCGCGCCGCACGGTCAGCGCGTCCGCGATCTCCGCCGCCGAAGCGACCCGACCCAGGTCGTGCCGCAGCAGGTCCAGGACCTCGGCGCGCAGCACCCGTACCGCCGGGTGCTTCTTCCAGCGGGTCCGCTGGTTCTTCAGCATCTGAGGGATGCGGCCCCGCGACAGCCCGAGCGCGTGCGCGACCTCCGTCTGCGTCGGCCAGACCCCGACCTCCGACGGCAGTACGCCGTGCTCGTTGGGCAGCCGCAGCAGCAGCCGAACCATCTCGCACTCGTTGTGGTTCGAGCCGTCCTTGCGTAGCGGCGGTACGAACACCGTGGCGAGGGTGTCGAGGCTGACGCTGCGCAGCGCGCGCTCCGGCAGCGAACCCGCACCGGCGCCGCCGCTCGCCGCCACCGCGTCGGCCGCCGCGGCCTCGGCGGCCGACAGCTCCTCCTTCGCGGCTTTGCGACCCTCGGGAGTGAGCGGCGCGGCGGGCTTCTCCGCGAGCTTGAGGCGCCACTGCTTGATACGGCTCAAGACCTCCTTGCGGGTCTTGGCACCGAGGCCGGGGGCATTGACGAGCTGGCGCTGGCTGTAGTCGAGCAACTCACCGACGGTGTTGACGCCGAGGCCGTACACGAAGGACTCCGCGGCCGGGCTCAGACCGGACGACGAGACGAGCGTGTCCCGGTCGACGCGCTCCGCCAGCCGTTCGCGCTGCTGCTCGGCGCTCTCCTCCTCGGCCTCCGGGATGGCGGCGTCCGGGGCGGGCTGCGCCGCCTCGCCCTGCGCGGACGGTGCCGCGTGCCGTGACGGGCGGCGGGACGAGGGCTTCGCCTCGTCCATGGCGAGGAAGATCTTCTTCCAGGCGTCCCGCATCGGCTTGAGGTCCGGGAAGCGCTCGGAGGCGTCCCGGTGCAGTGCCCTCTGGAAGAACGCGACCAGGCCGTCCCGTACCGCCGGGTCGAAGGCGTCGGCGGCGATCCTCGGGTACGGCTCCTTCCCCGGGTCGGTCTGGCGCGGCGAGACCTTGCCGTCGCCCCACACGGGCAGCTCTCGGGACGCCATTTCGTGCAGGGTGACGGCCAGGGCATAGCGCTCGGCGTGGGCGTCGTAGACCGAGCGGTCGGTGAGCGTGCCGATGAACGGGTCGAGGTAGCCGTCCGTGCCAGCCGCGGTCTCGTTCACCGGGTAGCCCGCGAGCGAGAAGTCGATCAGCACCAGCTCGCGGGTGCGGTTCGGTCGGATGCGGATCGCGATGTTGTCCGGCTTGATGTCGCGGTGCCACACGCCCTCGCCCTCGAGGAAGTCCACCGCGCCGAAGAGGTAGTCGCCGTACGCCTCGAGCTGGTCCACGGACAGGCGGCCGAACTCGCGCAGCTGCCGGGCGACCGTCTCCTCCCGGCGTCGGCGCTTCGTACCCGGTGCGGACGGCTCGCCGCTCTCCTCGCGCTCGTCGCCGACGTACTCCATGACCAGGACCGTGCGCGGGCCGATGCGCTGCGGCTCCGGCTCGACCAGGCGGATCACGCGGGAGTCGGGGCGGAGCCGGCCCAGCACCTCGGCCTCGCGGCGCAGCACCTCGCCGCGGCTGTCCGACGTCGCGACCTTCAGCACCGCCAGGGACTTCGAGAAGCGCACATCCGGGCCGGCGGTCAGGTCCCGCACCAGGAACGCGCGGCTCGTCGAACCCGTACCGAGGCGGCGCCTGACCTCCCAGCGGCCCGCCAGCACGTCGCCGGCGACCGCGTCCAGGGGGTCCTTCTCGGGTTCGGCCGGGCGCGGGGCCTCAGCCGTCGGAGGTTCGGTCAGGTCCGCCTCGACGACCTCCAGCATCTCCAGGAAGTCGTCCACCGACGACAGCCGGGCGGAGACGTCGTAGGCCGTCGCCGCCTGCACCAGCTCGTCGATGTACGGGGAGAGGCCGTCCACCACGGAGCTGGGGCGCAGGCCCTCGCCCGCCTCGTAGCGGGCCACCAGTTCGGCCTGGCTGGCGGCCGGTGGCCTGCCGGTGGCCAGTAGATAGGTGAGCACTCCGAGTCCGTACACGTCCAGGGCGACCGGGTCGGGCCTGAGCGCGGTCAGCTCCGGGGCCAGATACGGGTCCGCGCCCTCGGCGAGATGCGCGCCCGCGCGCGAGAAGGTCGTGGGGGCGAACCGCTCACCGCTGCTGGTCACGCCGTGCTCGGAGCTGCGCTGGACGGCGACCTGCCAGTCGGAGATCTGCAAGTGTGGGCTGGACCAGGCGCCGGTCTCGCTCTCGGAGTCGCTCCGGCCGCCACGGCCGCGCGGGATGACGTGGACCGCGCGGGCCGCCAGGGTGCGGTGGAAGATCCGTCGGCCGTGCGCCGAGCGCACCGTCTCGGCGAGCTGCCGTACCAGCGCCATCCGGCTGAGGATGTCCAGCTTCTCGCCGTACTGGATCAGGTACTCGTCCAGACGCAGGGTCCGCGGATCGAAGTCGAAGATCAGCGCGGGGCCCGCCGAGTGCCCGGACGGGTCGTACTGCTTGAGCTGGACGACACCAGGGTGCCGGAAGTAACGCAGCACCGCGGCCTCGCGGCGCGCCGCGCGCTCCACGGATGCCCGCAGCTCGGCGTCGGAGCCGCGCTCGCGCAGATAGACACGGACGCGGGCGGCCTCCGGCAGCTCACTGTGCTGGGCCAGATAGTCGGCCCAGGTCGGGCCCGAGTCGAACGCCTTCCGGCTCAGCAGGTACGGGCCGACCTTGTACTCGGCGTCGCTGCGCGCGATGCCGATGCGTTCCAGGGCCGCCTTGATCCGGCGCGACCGTGCTGCGTCGATCCGGCGGTACTCGTCCTTCGGCGGCTCCTTCAGCATCTCGGTGAGCTGGTGCACCGTGAAGACGCCGTTGCGGTCGTGGGCGGGCAGCCGGTTGCGCAGCGAGGAGTCGGTGAAGCAGACGGCCTCCGAAACCCACACCTTCTCGCCGTTCTGCTGGAGCAGCGCGGCCAGCTCCTTGGCCTTCTTGTTGGCCAGGTGCAGCGGATTGCCGTGTGGGATCTGCCGGCCGCTGGGCTGGGTCTGCAGCCAGGTGCCGTTGCGGGACTCGACGGAGCCGTGCCAGTCCTTCAGCTCGATCAGGTGCACGCCGCCCGGGGCGATCACCAGTAGGTCCACTTCCCGGACGTGGCCGGTGTGGGCGGTGAAGGTGAAGTTCGACCAGGCCCGCCACGGGTCGTTGTCCGGGAGCTTCTCGCGGACGGCCTCCAGGCCCCGGTGCTCATGCTGGAACTCGGAATCGGTGACCGTCGTCCACCGGCCGTCCCGCATGCGCTTGTCCCCGCTTCGTGTCGCTTCTGTCTCGATCGCTGCAGTTCAGACAGCAAAAATTCCCCGATCAGATCGTAGCGGGGCCGGGCAGCGGGGTCAGGCGCATGGGCCGAGGTCTTGATGGCCGGAGCTTTCTGCCCGCCTCGGCAATTTGGGTTGCGTGATTTCCGCAGGAAGTGGATTCTCCATCTTGGGCAGCATCACAAACGGACTGCTGCACACAACCCAAACCGACTGCTGCAATGGCGTACGATGGTGTGGTGCGCAGGACGAGCACTGCCCTGTGCCCACTTTGTGCTGTTTTCCATGGAGATCGAGCAACGGGAGGGGCAGTTGAACGAGCGAAAGGGCATGACGGCGGCGCTCGCCATGGCGCTGGCGGCGATCTGCGGTCTGGGGGCCGCCTTCTGGCGGCTGGCACGGACGGACAGTGTGGATCAGGCCGTGGTGACGGGCGGAGGTGTGTTCATAGCCGTTGCCATGCTCGCCTTCGTCGTCTTGACCTATCTGCGCTCCGACTGAGCGTCACCAGGCATGATGGGCGGACCGGGGGCCGGCTGCCCGCGGTGGAAGAGGATGAGAGCGGCAGGAGTCGAGGGTGGAGAGAGCGTCGAGAGGTCCGTCGCTGGGACGTGCGCTGGACGCGCTGCGCGGCGTGGTGGCACCCCAAGACGCCCTCCTGCTGGCCATGGCGTTGACGCTTTTGCGTCATGAGGCGGACGCGGAAGGCGCCGGTGGGGAGGACTACCCCACTCGCGCCCGCGCGGCGTGGGGCGCCCTCATGTCGGGCGTCTGGTGGCGAGACCCGTACGAGCTCGAACGCATCATGCGAGACGGTCTGGGCGTGTGGGAGTCGCGTCACGGTCCGCTGTCGAACCTGCCGTCGCTTGCCGACGTGCATGCCCACCAGTTGAGGCCCCTGATCGACTGGCTGACCGCGACGTCAAACCCGGCAGCGCTCTTCGAGGAATGCCTGCGTCATACCCAGACGATCGGAAAGGGCGGCCACTACTACACGCCACCGGACATCGCCCACCTGTTGATCGGTCTGTTGGAGCCCCGAGCCGGCGAGGCCGTGTACGACCCGGTCTGCGGCTCGGGCGGTTTCCTCCTGCGGGCCCATGAGTACGTCACATCCGCCGACGGCGATGCGGACGTACGGCTGTACGGCCAGGACGTAAGCAGGACCGCTTTGCAGACCGCCGCGATGAACCTCTCCGTCCACGGCACCGAGGCACGTCTGGAAGGTCCGTCTTCGACCCTGACCGACGACCGGTTCCCCGACCGGACCTTCGACGTGGTCGTCGCCAACCCGCCCTTCAACATGTCTGGATGGGACGACCGCGACGACCGGCACTTCGATCCACGCTGGGTCTACGGTCCACCGCCGGCCGGCAACGCCAACTTCGCCTGGGCGCAGCACGTGGTCAGCAAGCTTTCCCGCACTGGCACCGGACGCGGCGCCATCCTGCTGCCCACGGGAGCAGCCGCCGGAACCAAGCCGGGGGAGCGCGACATCCGCGCACGCCTTCTGGAAGACGATGTCCTGAGCTGTGTGGTGGAACTGCCGGCCGGGCTGATTCCCCACGTGCGTAACCCCGTGAGTCTGTGGCTCTTCACCAGGAGCAAGAAGACCCACGGCAACTGGGGCCGCAACGACCGGTCGGGGCAGATCCTGCTGATCGATGCGCGTGAGATCGCGGTGACCGTCGGACGTGGCCGCCGCGCGGTGCCGGACGAGGTGCGAGAGCGCATCGTCGCGACCTTTGCGGCCTGGCGCGGAACAGCAGAGGCGTCGTACGAGGACGTACCCGCCTGGTGCAGGTCGGTTTCCGTGGACGAGATCGCAGCGCACAAGTACGACGTTCTGCCCTCCCATCATGTGGGCGTGGCTGCTGCCGAATCGCAGACCGTCAACGGAGAAGAACAGGTTGCGGTCCTTACGGACGAGCTCTACGCGCTCTTCGAGACTTCGCACGCTCTTGAAGCGCAACTGCGGGATCTTCTGGGGCACTTGTGATGTCGAAGATGTCGTGCGGACTCGACGACCGGCTGCGCCGGCTTCCGCCGAGCTGGGACGTGGTGCCGCTGGGCGAACTGCGATCAGCGCAAGTGATCGGCTACGGCATCACTCGTCCTGGTGAACACATCGATGGCGGCGTGGGAATGGTCCGGGCCGCGGACGTTCAGGACGGACGACTGCGCGCCGACGACCCGAGGCGTATCGAACCCCGGGTACACGAAGCGAACCTGCGCAGTCGGCTGGAGGAAGGCGACGTCGTCGTGGTCCTGGTGGGCCGCGTGGGCGAAGCAGCGGTCGTCACCCGGGAGTTCCACCATTGGAACGCGTCTCGGACAGTCGCGATCCTCCGGGCGCCCAACCCCGACGAAGCGGCCTGGCTCAGTCTCTGGCTCGGATCACCGGAAGTGCGCGAATGGTGCGAGCGGCAGGCCACTGGTTCCACGCTGCAACGCACGCTCAGCCTGGCGGCGCTGCGAAGCCTCCCTGTGCCGATGCCGCCACCAGGGCCGAGGGCCGCCCTGCTGAGGGCGACGCGGCTTCTGGCGGCGAAGACAGCGACGAATGTACGTATCGCCGAGTGCGCCACGGAGTTGAGCGATGCGCGATTCGCATGCGAGGTGCGCAACAGCGAGTCCTGGCCGGAACGGCCCGTCGCCGGCCTGGTTCACCTCACAGCCGGAACCGCACCACGCCCGCGCCCGGACGACGGCGGAACGCATACCGAGGGCGGTACCGCTTTCGTCGCTCCTGCGGACATCCTGCAGAGCGACCTGCCCCACCTGTACAGCACCGAGCGACGGCTGCCCAAGGGCAAGGAGTGTCGCGTGTGTGCCCCGGGCTCCCTTCTTGTCGCCTCCAGGGAAGACGGCGTGCGGGCCGTAATGAACCAGGTACCTGTCGCCATCGGCCGCGGCGTACTCGTGCTGGGGCTCGACTCGGCCGACGACGCGCACTGGTTGTTGCACGAGATCCGCTCGCGCGGAGCCGAACTCGCAGCCGCCGCACATGGATCTGCAGGACGTGAACTCAGCCGTAGCGCGTTCGGAGCCATCACGGTTCGGTGGCCCCCGAGTGACGTGCGTGAGCGCTTCGCTGGGCTCGCCGGACGCCTCCATGAACGGGCGCGCATCGCGCAAGTGGAGGACGAGAAACTGCGCGACCTGCGAGGGCGGATCCTTGACAGCTTCCTGACCGGAGCCTTTCCCGGGGAGTCCGCTTCCTGACCGGGGCCGACGCGGGGCCCCACGTGAGGTGAGACCCGCTTGAAGCGGGCGAGGAACCGGCGAACTTCCTCGGTGTGGCCGTTACCCAAAGGCCTTACCGCAGGCCCTTGTTCGTATGAAAATCTGATCACCATGGGGAACGGTCATGATGGTCAGTCGGTCGTCGGCATCGACGCAGGTAATGGCAGCCGGCGCGGGGACGGCCCGGCACGGTATGCCGAAGCGGGCTCGGTCCAGTGGGTGCTGCAGCCCCGCGGCGGCGCCAGGATGCGTGGGCCGCAACACTTCGATCACTCGGTCCGACGGGGTATCCGACTCTCGGACCTCGAGCACGTTCTGGGAGGGGATGCGGGGGAGCTCCGGCGCATCTTCCCCGACGGAGTGGCGCATCTGTGGGGCTCGACGCCCACGCAGCAGACCGGGAACGCCAAGGCCGTGGCGCTGCGGGATCGCAAGGTCGGCGACGAAGTTCTCTTCTACGCCCAGAACTCGTTCATCGCCCGCGCTCGCATTCTGGGACTCTTCCACAACCGTGACTTGGCGGCAGCCGTGTGGGGGGTCGACGAGGAGACCCAGGCGACATGGGAACACATCATGGCCCTTGGTGATGTCGTCGAGTTCCAAGTGGCGGCGCAACCCCTCCTGATGGCCCTGGCCATGACACCTCCACTTCGCGGCCTCACCCTCGTCAGGGCCGCCGAGCGCCGACGCCATCTGGGCCTGCTTGACGGACTCCTGACGGGAAAGACACCTCGGGAAACGCGGCCCTCCGGCGAGGGAGAGGCGACGGACAGTCCCCCGCAGCGTATGAGGCGGGGGGACCTCCTGCGGGCACTCGGAACCCTCGACGCCGATGTACCTACGGAGAGACGTACCCGTCATCGCCCCCTCACGCTGCTGTGGGCGATCGGTCGCCTGGTGTCGGGGCACGGCCGTCTGACGTCGTCGGACATCTGCCAACGACAACTCGTGCCCATATTGCAAGAGTTCGGCTCCCCGGGCGTCGAGGTGTCACTCGAGTCCCCGTTCCGGCATCTCCGCGACAACGGACTCTGGGAAGTCGAAGGCGCGGAGCGCCGGGACTCCGAGCCGGTGTCGATTGCGGCCTTCGTCGAATCCGGAAACCGAGCCGGGCTCCGGCGGGAGGCGGCACGACTCCTACGGCAGCCGCTGGCGCGGGCAGAGGCGATCGGTCTGCTGTGCACCACGTACCTCGAGGATGTCGATCAGGGACGACTTCTGGAGCGAGTCGGCCTCGCCGGGTACGCGCATGCCAGCGGAGCGGATGAAGAAGGCGCCGGTCGTGAGGGCGAGGGGAGCCCCGCTCGGCGCGGAGGCCGCCGCCAAGTCACTGCGTCACGCCCGGACAGGGACCAGCGCCTGGTGGAGCGGGTCAAATTCCTCCACCGGCATCAGTGCCAGGTGTGCGGGCTCCGACTGGAGACACGTTTCAGCCACTACAGCGAGGCGGCACACATCGTAGGACTCGGAAGCCCTCACAACGGGCCGGACGAGTTGTCCAACCTGCTTTGCCTGTGCCCCAACCACCACGTGCAGTTCGACACCCTGGCCATCTTCATCGACGAGGACTGGAACGTGCGGCGAAGCAAGGACGGGGCGCACATCGGCGCGCTGAGGCGGCACCCCGATCACGACATCGACGAGCAGTACGTCGAGTACCACCGAGGACTGTGCGGAGGGAACCGCTACAGCCCTGTTCACGGCTGATTCCTCCGGCATGCGGAAGGTCGGCCGGGCGTCGAGCAGCCTGGCATCGATGGAGTCGGAGTCAGTGAGGCCGACGCGTGTATGCGCGTGCGGTCACGGGTGGCGAGGTGCGTGCGACGCTGGGGAGGAGGATCCAGATCGCTTACCTGCAGCATCTGAGGTTCACGTCGCCCATAGGAACAGCGCCACCTCACCGCCACACCCATGCGTTCACCCTAGTCCTCGGGCGCAGCCACCGTACCGAGCGAGCGCCGAGTGACCCGGGCCAGGTGGCGGGTGAAGACCCCGCGGGCCTGGGGGGTCAGGGTGCGCAGGGCCACCAGGGCGGTGATGACCACGTCGCACAGTTCGGCCTCGACGTCGTCCCAGGTGTGGGTGGTGCCCTTGCGCGGGTTCTGGCCGGTCGCGCCGATCACCGCCTGGGCGACCTCGCCGACCTCCTCGGACAGCTTCAGCACGCGCAGCAGCAGGCCCTCCCGGCCCTCGTGCGTGCGGTGTCCGTCCAGCCAGGTCCACAGGGCGTCGACGGAGTCCCAGAGGTCCGCGGCTGCCGCGGATGCGGTGCGGATGTCCTGATCGCTCATGCACCGCAGCCTGTCACGGCCTGGCCACGTGGCTACTCCTCGAACAGCGCCTCCTGCCGGCCCTCCTTCTCCTCGCGCAGCCGCTTGACGCGCGCTCCCACGACCACGGCCGTCGCCGCGGCCACCGTCGCGAACGCCGCCGGGACCATCCAGCCGCGGTTGACGGAGTGGCCGAGGGCGTGGTCCAGGGAGAGGCGGCCGGGGCCGGTGACCGCGAGGCCGGCGGCGGTCAGGCCCAGGGAGGCCGCGTACTCGTAGCCGCCGCTCTGGGCGAAGAAGCCGTTGGGCGCGTGCACCGCCGCCGCCCCCACCATCGCGCCGGCCGCCGCCGCGCCCGCCGCCGGAGTCGCCAGGCCCATGGCCAGCAGCAGACCGCCGCCCGCCTCCGCGAGCCCCGCCATCGTCGCGCTCGTCCTTCCGGGGCGGTAGCCGACGGACTCCATGAACCGGCCCGTCCCCTCGATACCGCCCCCGCCGAACCAGCCGAGCAGCTTCTGGGCGCCGTGCGCCGCCAGCACGCCACCGGTGCCCAACCGGAGCAGCAGCAGGCCCAGATCACGCCGGTCGTAACAGGTCACGGTGACTCCCCGGACAGACAGCAGGAACGGTCTCCTCCGCGTTTCCACCGTCGCACCGCCCCCACCCGCTCGGCCCGTCCTGGGCGCCGTTCGGGTGGCGGGGTCCCGCTGGCGGTGTGACGCTGCCGACATGACGATTCAGACCGCCAGACTGCGCGACCCGGCCGTCCGCGCCTTCGTCACCGCCGTCAACGCCCACGACCGCGAGGGCTTCATGCAGCTCCTCGCGCCCGGCGCGACCATGTCGGACGACGGTTCCGACCGTGACCTCGCCGAGTGGATCGAGGAGGAGATCTTCGCCACGCACGGCCACATGGAGGTCGACAACGAGTCCAATGGCGGCCGTGCCCTCCTCGCCCGCTACTGCAACGACACCTGGGGCGAGATGCGCACCCGGTGGAGCTTCGTCGTCGCCGACGACGGGCGGATCTCCCGGTTCGAGACCGGTCAGGCGTAGTCGGTCCGGGGTGACGCCGCGTCGCCTTTGGTGATCCTTTGATCAGCCTTTGAGGACCTGTCGTGCGCGGGCACGGCCTTGCTTTGTACGGTCCCGGGGTGCGCCATTCCTCTACGTCCCCCCACCTGTCCCGTACGTCCCCCCACCTGTCCCGTACGTCCCCCCACCTGTCCCGCCGTTCCCTGCTCGCCCTGACCGCCGCCGTCCCGCTGAGCGCCGCCCCACTGGCCGCCGCGGCCGGGCCCGCCGTCGCCGCCACCCCCACGGTCGGCGGCGAGCGGCTGGCCCGGCACGGGGTGCAGGTGCGGGGCGCCACCGGGCTGCCCGCCAGGCTCAACTCCCGTGCCTGGATCGTCGCCGACTGGGACACGGGGGAGGTGCTCGCCGCCTACCGCGCGCACCAGCGCCTCGCGCCCGCATCCACCCTGAAGATGCTGTTCGCGGACACGGTGCTGAAGAAGTTCGACCGCGCCCAGCGGCACACGGTCACCGCCGCCGAGCTGGCCGACATCCCCGCGGGCTCCAGTCTCGTCGGCATCCAGCCCGGTCTCACCTACACCGTCGAGCAGCTGTGGCAGGGTGTCTTCCTGCGCTCGGGCAACGACGCCGTGCACGTGCTCGCCCACATGAACGGCGGCGTGGCGAAGACGGTCGCCGAGATGCAGGCCAGGGCCGAGGACCTGCAGGCCCTGGACACCCACGTGGTCAGCCCCGACGGCTTCGACCACCCGGGCCAGGTCTCCTCGGCGTACGACCTGACCCTGTTCGCCCGGCACGGGCTGCACAACGCCGACTTCCGCGGCTACTGCGGCACCCGGACGGCCGACTTCCCGGCCGGCGGGAAGAAGACCTTCCAGATCCAGAACACCGACCGCCTGCTGACCGGGGCTTGGGGCCTGAATACCTACGAGGGCCTGATCGGGGTGAAGAACGGTTACACCAGCAACGCCGGCAACACCTTCACCGGAGCGGCCGTGCGCGGCGGCCGCACTCTGCTCGTGACGGTGATGCATCCCACGGCCGGCAGCAACGCCGTCTACGAGGAGACCGCGGCGCTGCTCGACTGGGGTTTCACGCAGGGGCGTTCGGCGCGACCGGTCGGCACGCTGGTCGAGCCGCTGAGCGAGGGCGGGGCGAAGGCGGGCGGAGCGCCCGGGGGGAAGGCCGCCCGGGCCGCGGCAGGCGCCGGGGCACCCGCCCGGCCCTCGACCTGGCGGCTGCTGGAGGGCGGTGCCGGAACGGTCGCGCTGCTCGCGGGCGGCCTGTGGGCCCTGCGCCGCCGCCGGCGCGGGGCGGCAGAGGCCACGGCGGCAGCCGACTGCGGAGGCCGTCACCGGCGTTGACCGTCCCGACTGTGCGGCAGCCGTTCCACACACCGGTGTGTACCCCGCGGTCCCGCGCGGGGTCCACCCCCAACCGGTGTCGTGGAACGGCTGCCGCCTCCCCCCTAGATGTGGCCCTGAGATGTGGCCCTGAGATGTAGTCGTGAGATGTGGCCCTGAGATGTGGTCCGGGGATGGGGGGCTGGTCCTGGGCGGCGGAAGCTCAGTGCTCCAACTGTGAAGCTCTGATGGAGGAGATGTTGAGCATAAGCCTGCTATCGGGCCATATGCTGCGGAGGTTCACATTCCGCTTGTGAGGATTGTGTACCCCGCTGCACGCGCCCAGCCGTTCAGCCCCGGCCCACGTACGGCATCGTCGTCGCCAGCACCGTCGCGAACTGCACGTTCGCCTCCAGCGGCAGCTCCGCCATGTGCCGCACCGTGCGCGCCACGTCGGCGACGTCCATCACGGGCTCCGGGGCCACCTCCCCGTTGGCCTGCAGGGCGCCCGTCTGCATCCGCGAGGTCATGTCGGTGGCCGCGTTGCCGATGTCGATCTGCCCGACCGCGATCCGGTACGGCCGTCCGTCCAGGGACAGCGCCTTGGTCAGGCCGGTCAGGGCGTGCTTGGTGGCGGTGTAGGGCGCCGAGTGCGGCCGGGGCGTGTGCGCCGAGATCGAGCCGTTGTTGATGATCCGGCCGCCCTGCGGGTCCTGCTCCTTCATCTGGCGGTACGCCGCCTGCGCGCACAGGAACGCCCCGTTGAGGTTGGTGTTCACCACGTGCTGCCACGCCTCGTAGGGCAGGTCCTCCACCGGCACGCCGCCGGGGCCGAACGTGCCCGCGTTGTTGAACAGCAGGTCCACCCGGCCGAAGCGCTCGACGGCGGCGGCGAACAGCGCGGTCACGTCCTCCGGCCGGGCCACGTCGGTGCGTACGGCGAGGGAGGCGGCCCGTGGGGCGAGCGCCGCCGTCTCCTCCAGCGTCCCGGGGCGCCGCCCCGCCAGCGCCACGGACCAGCCCGCGCGCAGCAGCTCCACGGCCACGGCCCGCCCGATCCCCGAGCCCGCGCCGGTCACCACCGCGATCTTCGATTGCCTGTCAGTCAGGAGGTCGGTCATGGCCCCGGAGCGTACGAGGGGGATCCGTCATGCGAAATCCACCGTCCGCCATCCGGATGCCAGTGCGCGTTTCAGGCCACGTGCTTCAGGCCAGTGCCGGCTCCGTCGCCTCCCCCGGGTAGCGCACGCCGATCCGCTCACGGATGGCGTCCAGCGTCCGCATCACCGCGAGGGTGCCCTCCAGTGGCACCAGTGGCGACTCGGTCTCACCCGCGCGCAGGGCGCGCATCACCTCCAGCGCCTCGTGCCGGAGGCTGGTGCGCGGGCCGTCGGCCGGGTCCGCGGTGAACTCCTCCGGCTCGCTGCCGTCACGGTGCAGCACGAAGCGCTCCGGGTGGAAGAAGCCGGCCGGGACGTCGATACGGCCCCGGGAGCCGGTGACCGACGCGCAGGTGGCCGTACCGCCCGTGATCGAGCAGTGGACCTGGGCCAGCGCGCCGCCGTCCCAGGAGAGCAGGGCGCCGGTCTGCAGGTCGACGCCCTCGGCGGAGAGCACCGCCCTGGCCGTGACCTCCGACGGTTCGCCGAGCAGCAGCTGCGCGAACGACACCGGGTACACGCCGAGGTCGAGCAGCGCCCCGCCGCCCAGATGCGGGTCCCGCAGCCGGTGCGCGGGCGGGAAGGGGCCGGCCAGCCCGAAGTCGGCCTGGACGGTGCGCACCTCGCCGATCGCGCCGTCGTCGACCAGCGCCCTCAGCCGCCGTACCAGCGGATTGCAGTACATCCACATGGCCTCCATCAGGAAGCGGTCGTGCTTCCTGGCCAGGGCGACCAGTTCGGCGGCCTCACGCAGATTCAGCGTGAACGGCTTCTCGCACAGCACGTTCCGTCCCGCCTCCAGGCACAGGCCGGCGGCGGCGCGATGGGCCGCGTGCGGGGTGGCCACGTAGACGACATCGATGTCCTCGTCCCGCGCCAGCGCCTCCCGGTCGCCGTACGCCCGAGGGATGCCGAACCGCTCCGCGAACGCCCTCGCCGACTCCGTACTGCGCGAGGCCACCGCCACGACCTCGGCGTCCGGCAGATCCACCAGGTCCGCCGTGAACGCGGCCGCGATCCCCCCGGTCGCGAGAATCCCCCAGCGCACCCTCTGCTCCGTCTCACCGGAAAACCCGGACATCCCGGACCCCACCCCCGTTCATGTGTCCCTCGGCACCATGTACGAGCTGAGAGCATAGGCGGCGGATCAGCCGGAGAGGGAGGGACGCATGTCCGAGGGTGGGGCGTCGGCACCGCACGCGCCGCGGCCGGCCGTACCGCAGACGACGACGGGGACGAGGACCGGGACGGGGACGGCGGCGGCGACGGGGACGGGGACGGGGACGGGGACGGCGGCGGCGACGGGAAGGGGGACGGGGACAGGGGCGGAGAAGGGGACGGAGGCAGCGACGGAGGCGGGAGCCCCGTGGGCACCGGCCACCGCGGCCCGCCGTGCCGGCCTGCTGCTGACCCTGATCCTCGGCGGTCTGACCGCTACGCCCCCGCTCGCGATGGACATGTACCTGCCCTCGCTGCCGGAGGTCACCCGTACCCTGCACGCCCCGGCCGCCACCGTCCAGCTCACCCTCACCGCCTGCCTGGCCGGCATGGCGCTCGGGCAGCTGGTGGTCGGCCCGATGAGCGACCGCTGGGGCCGCAGGCGCCCGCTGCTGATCGGCCTCGGCGTCTACGTCCTCGCCACCGCTCTGTGCGCGCTCGCGCCCGGCGTCGAGGTGCTGGTCGCCTTCCGGCTGGTGCAGGGCCTGGCGGGCGCGGCCGGGATAGTGATCGCCCGGGCGGTCGTCCGGGACCTGTACGACGGCGTGGCCATGGCCCGCTTCTTCTCCACACTGATGCTCGTCTCCGGAGCCGCCCCGGTCGTCGCACCGCTGATCGGCGGGCAGATTCTGCGGATCACGGACTGGCGGGGCGTGTTCGTGGTGCTCACGGTGATCGGGGTGCTGCTGGGCGCGGTGGTGTGGACGCGGCTGCCGGAGACGCTGGCTCCCGCCGAGCGGCACGGGGGCGGCGTGGGGGAGGCCCTGCGCTCGATGCGCGGGCTGCTCGCCGACCGCGCCTTCACCGGCTACATGATCGCGGGCGGCTTCGCCTTCGCCGCGTTGTTCGCATACATAAGCGCCTCGCCGTTCGTGATCCAGGAGATCTACGGCGCCTCCCCGCAGACGTTCAGCCTGCTGTTCGGGCTCAACTCGGTCGGGCTGGTCGTCGCCGGGCAGATCAACGGCAAGGTACTGGTCGGCCGGGTCCGCCTGGACCGGGTGCTGGGCACCGGCCTCGCGATGGTCATCGCGGCCGCCACGGCGCTGCTGCTGATGGCCACCGGAGCGTTCGGCGAGGTGGGGCTCGCGCCGGTGGCCGCCGCGCTGTTCGTGCTGATGTCCGCGATGGGTATCACCCTGCCCAACACGCAGGCCCTCGCCCTGATGCGCACGCGGCACCACGCCGGATCCGCCTCCGCCCTGCTCGGCACCTGCTCCTTCCTCATCGGCGCGGTGGCCTCCCCGCTGGTCGGGATCGCCGGCGAACACACCGCCGTGCCCATGGCGGTGGTCCAACTGGCGGCCGCACTGGTGGCGCTGGCCTGCTTCGTGGGAATGTGCCGTCCCGGGAAAGCACGGATGCGTGCGGAGGGCGGGACCACCCCCCGCTCCAGCGAAGCCGCGAGCCTGAGGGAGGAGAGCTGAGCGCACCGAGACTGCGCGGGGACACACCGGAGAAGGCCGGGCTCGACCCCGGGGAACTCCGTCACCTCGTCCACGACTTCCACGCCCTCACCACCGGGGACCGGCCCTGGGCGGCGGGCGCCGTAGTGGTCGCCGGACGCGGCCCGGTGATCGCCGTCGCGGAGGCCGCGGGCTGGGCCGTGCGGTACGCGTCCTACGACCCCGAGACCGACCGCGGCGTCGAGCTGCCGCCCGCGGCGCGGGTTCCGGTGACCGTCGACACGCCCTTCGACCTGGCCTCCCTCACCAAACTGTTCACGGCGGTCGCCGCGGTGCAGCAGATCGAGCGGGGCACGCTCGGCATCGACGCGCGCGTGGGCGCCTATCTGCCGGAGTTCCACGCCGCCGCGGCGCACGGCGTCACCGTACGGCAGCTGCTCACCCATACCTCCGGCCTGCGGCCCGAACTGCCGCTGTACGACTGCCCGGACGCCGCCGCCCGCCTGGCGATGCTGCGGGCCGAACGTCCGCTGGGCGTGCCCGGCACGTACAGGTACTCGGACCTCAATCTGCTGGTGCTGCAGCACGTGCTGGAGCGGATCACGGGCCGCGCCCTGGACGTCCTGATCCGGGACGGCATCACCCGTCCGCTGGGCATGACGTCCACGTGCTTCGGTCCGTGCCCGGGTGCGGCGGCGACGGAGGACCAGCGGCGGCCGTGGGCCAAGGCGGACCGGGGGATGCTGCGGGGCGAGGTCCACGACGAGAACGCCTGGGCCCTGGGCGGGGTCGCCGGTCATGCGGGTCTGTTCTCCACGGCGCCGGACCTGGCCGTGTTCTGCCGCGCCCTGCTGGCGGGCGGGTCCTACGGTCCTGCCCGCATTCTCGGTCCCGACTTCGTGGACCTGCTGCTGACGCCGCCGGGGCTCGGCTTCGCCGTGGACCAGCCGTGGTTCATGGGGGAGCTGGCGGGGAGCGGAGCGGCCGGGCACACCGGGTTCACGGGCACGTCGCTGGTGCTGGACCCGGGTACGGGCACGTTCCTGGTGCTGCTGGCCAACACGGTCCACCCGTGCCGCCGGCCGCCGGACAGCCGGCCCCGGGCCGCGGCGGCGAGCCGGCTGGCGCGGGCTGTGCGGGGGATCTGACCCGGGGCCGGGCTTCGCCTACGGTCGGGCTTCGCCTACGGTCGGGCTTCGCCTACGGTCGGGCTTCGCCTACGGTCGGGCTTCGCCCACGGTCGGGCTTCGCCCACAGTCCCCGCCGTCCCCTGCCCGCCCCACCCCGGTGGCTTCGCTACCCCGGGGCTTCGCCACCCCCCGGGGGCTTCGCCGCCGGACCCCCCGGGTCGCCGCGGGTGTGGAGGCTGGTCGCGCTCGCGCTCGCGTTCGCGCGGTGCAGCCGCATGCCGGCACGGCCCCGCCCGCCGCGTCCCTGGCGGCTCCGCCCCCGGACCCCCGGCAACGCCCCGGCAACGCCCCGGCAACCGTGGGGGCGGGCGGTTCGGGTGAGGTGGTCCGCCTGAGAGGATTGGCGGGTGAATGTGTCGCTGTCCTCGGCCGAGAGGCTTCGTGCTGCGCTGTCCGGGCTGCTCGACGGGCTGCCGCCCCGGCAGGCCGCCGGCGCCGTGGAACGGCTGATCGCCAACTACCGGGGGAGCACCCCCACCCACGCGCCGATCCTGCGGGACCGAGCCGACGTGGCCGCGTACGCCGCCTACCGGATGCCGGCCACCTTCGAGGCGGTGCGGTCGGCGCTGGCGGCGTTCGCCGACGCGGTGCCCGAGTGGGTGCCCGGCAGCCATGTCGATGTCGGGGGCGGGACGGGCGCCGCCACCTGGGCCGTCGGCGCCACCTGGGACGGCCCCCGGCCGGTGACCGTGCTCGACTGGGCCGAGCCCGCCCTCGCCCTCGGCCGGGAGATCGCCGCCGCCGACCCCGCCCTGCGCGACGCCCACTGGCAGCGGGCCCGGATCGGGGCGGAGCTCACCTTCGACGACACCGACCTCGTCACCGTCTCCTACGTCCTCGGCGAGCTGACCGACGCCGACCGCGCGTCCGTCGTCGACGCCGCCGCGGCCGCCGCCCAGGCCGTCGTGGTCGTCGAGCCCGGCACACCCGACGGCTACGCCCGCGTCATCGAGGCCCGCGGCCGGCTGATCGCGGCCGGCTTCCACGTCGCCGCGCCGTGCCCGCACAGCGCCGCCTGCCCGATCGTGCCCGGCACGGACTGGTGCCACTTCTCGGCCCGGGTCAGCCGTTCCTCCCTGCACCGGCAGGTCAAGGGTGGCTCCCTCGCCTACGAGGACGAGAAGTTCAGCTACGTGGCCGCCGCCCGCTTCCCGGTCGCCCCCGCACCCGCCCGAGTCGTACGGCGCCCGCAGATCCGCAAGGGACAGGTTCTCCTCGACCTGTGCGAGCCCGACGAGCAGCTGCGCCGGCGCACGGTCTCCAAACGCCACGGCGACCTGTACAAGGCCGCCCGCGACGCGGACTGGGGCGACGCCTGGCCGCCGCCCCACGAGACCCGGACGACGACCTCACGGACGTAGCTCCTGCGAGCAGCACTTCACGCTGCCGCCGCCCTTGTGCAGCTCGCTCAGATCCACGCCGACCGGTTCGAAGCCGCGCTCGCGCAGCGGGCCGTAGAGGCCGCCCGCCGCCTGCGGCAGAACCACGTGCAGGCCGTCGGAGACCGCGTTCAGACCGAGCGCGGCCGCGTCCTCCTCGTCCGCGAGCAGCGCGTCGGGGAACAGCCGCCGGAGCACCTCCCGGCTGCCGGGGGAGAAAGCGGGCGGGTAGTACGCCACCTCGTCCGCCGCGTCGTCGAGCACCGTGAGCGCCAGGTCCAGGTGGTAGAAGCGGGGGTCCACCAGCTCCAGGCCGATCACCGGGCGGCCGAAGTACTCCTGGGCCTCGCCGTGCGAGAGCGGGTTCGTCCTGAAGCCGCGCCCGGCCAGGAGGCAGGAGGCGGTGACGGCGAAGTCGCCCTCGCCCTCGTTGATGTGGACGGGCACGTGCAGGTGGGCGAAGCCGTGCCCCGCGAACCACTCCAGGTGCGCCCCGGCCTCCGGCTCCCGCTCCGGGTGTGCGAACCGGGCGCCGAAGACCCGGCCGTCGACCACGGTCGCGCCGTTCGCCGTGAACACCATGTCCGGTAATCCGGGCTCGGGGGGCAGCTCCTCGATCGTGTGTCCGAGGCGGCGGTACACCCTGCGCAGCTGCTCCCACTGGGCGAGGGCGAGCGAGGTGTCGACCGGCTTGGCCGGGTCCATCCAGGGGTTGATGGAGTACGTGACGTCGAAGTGTGCGGGTGGGCACATCAGGTAGCGCCGGGGTCGGGCGCGGCGGGAAAGGGCCAAGGTGGGCTCCTCGAATACCGCAGGGGTCGCTTGGTGCCCATGGTGCGCCGCGGACGCGTCGCGCGCGCGGGCCGGACGCCACCCTTCGGCCGCGTGAGTGGCGTGGGGGTGCCGGAACGGCCCCCGTCCCTGTCCCGTCCCCCGCCGCCCCGTCACCTCCGGCTTCCCGTCCTCGTCCCTCGTCCGTCTCCCCTCCGTCTCCCCTCCGTCCCTCGTCCGTCCCTCGTCCGTCTCCCGTCCGTCTCCCGTCCGATGCCCCTCCGCTTTCCCTCCCGTGCCTCTCCGCCGTCCCCTTCCGTCTCCCGTCCGGCCGCTCTTCCCCTTCCCTTCCCTGGCATCTCGATTGCCCCTTTCCGCCTCCCGTCCGCAGCCCCTCCGTTTCCCCTCCCGCGCCTCTCCTTCACCCCTCCGTTTCCCCTCCCGCGCCTCTCCTTCACCCCCTCCGTTTTCCTTCCGCTTCCCCTCCGTTCTCCTTCTCGGCCACCCCGGATGCGGGCTCCGGCCACCGAGGGCGGAGGATGGTGGGACCATGGAGCAAGCTGTCCACACCAGCGAGGCGAGGGGATAGATGAGCGCGGAGTTCGGCGGCCGCACCGGCCGGCAGGGCAAACTCTCCCAGTGGCTGCGCGGACGCCGCCCGAAGGACACCGCCGACGACGGCGGTCGGGAGGCCCTGCTGCTCGCCGCCGCCGCCGCGGGCCTGCCCCTCGCGCCCGCCGCGCACCCGGTGGCCGGTTACCGCTGTTCCTGCGACCGCGTCGGCTGTCCCACGCCGGCCCGGCACCCGCTGTCGTTCGCGTGGCAGACGCAGTCCACGACCGATCCCGCGCAGATCGAGCGCTGGGCCCGGCACCAGCCGCAGGCCAACTTCATCACCGCGACCGGCATGGTGCACGACGTGCTCGACGTGCCCCTGGAGGCCGGCCGGGAAGCCCTGGAGCGGCTGCTCGCCGCCGGCGTCGAGGTCGGTCCGGTGGCCGAGGGCGACGACGGCCGCATGCTGTTCTTCACCCTCACCCGCGGCACCCCCGAGGTCGAGGACGAGTGGTGGCCGTGCGAGCTGGACTGCCACCCGGAGACCATGGACGAGCATCCGGGCCTGCGCTGGCACTGCCGCGGCTCCTACGTCCTCGTACCGCCGGCCCGGCTGCCCGGCGACGACGACCAGCGGGTGCGCTGGGTGCACGGCCCCGAGCACGCGCTGCCGGACCCGCTGAGCCTGCTGGAGGCACTGACCGACGCGTGTGCCCGGTACGCCGGCGAGAAGCCCGACCCCGACCACGTGCGCGCGGTCTGGCCCCTGCGCCACTGACAGCGCTCGCGCGCTAGCCGCCCTGCGCCGCCGTCAGTCCCTGGATGCGGCCAGGCATCGACACCCGCTGTACGCCCGAGCCGCGGGCCGGGTCGAGGACCACCTCGTTGGAGACGAACTCCATCGTCAGTGCCTGCTTGACCTCGCCGGAGGTGAGCGCCTGCACATCCTTGTCCGGGGTGGGCACGGAGGCGCCCGCGGCGGCCGTCTGCTTCTCGTAGTGGTGCGTGGTGAAGAACACCAGCGCGCCGCCGTCCGCGGTGCGCAGGGCCAGCGGCGCGTACGCCCCGTTCGTCAGCGGCTCGTCGATGTACTGCGTGGCCAGGCCCGGCCGGCTCGCGTCCTTGGCGCGCAGCTTGCGCCAGCCGGTGGTGTGCGTGCCCGCCGCGAAGGTCTTCCCGCCGTTCTTCAGGTACGTCGCGTACTGCCTGCTCAAGTCACTGGGCGCGATGGCCAGTCGGGTGGAGTTCGCGGGCACGGCCTCGGCCCAGCCGTCCTTGTCCTGCTTGAACCGCGGCACGTCACCGGGGGCCACGAGGGTCAGAAACGCCACCTGCCAGCGCTCGGCGAGGCTGTCGCGGGTGAACACCAGCAGCCAGCGCGCGTCGCCGCCCTTGTTGCCCCGTGCGTCGGCGAGGAACCAGCGCGGCCAGCCCGCCTTCTTGGGGATCGTGAACTTCGCGTCCGTCAGCGTCAGCGGCGTGTGGGCGGCGTTGCCGCCCGGGCTGTTGGTGTGGCCGGCCTTCAGCCGCGCCGCGTCGATGGCGCCGAGGGCGCCGGTGACGTAGTCGGCGTCCAGCGAACTGTCGTACGCCTTGTCCGCCTTGTTGTACGCGGCCGTGAACTGCGTCAGCGCCTTCGCGGCCTCTGCGCGGGTGGTGGCCGGGAGCACCTCGCGCTCCCCGTGCACCACCACGCACCCGCTCGCCGTCAACGACAGAGCGGCCACCGAGGCCGCCGTCAGCGCCTTCCGCTCAAGCCTGCGAAGCCTGTGAGGGCCGCGACCCCTGCTCATCAGCTACCGTCACCTTCCCCTTCCCGGAGGCGAACCCTACCGGGGCGAAGAAGAGCGTGAGAGTCGGGACCAGGTACAGCAGCCACACCGTGACCTGGAGGACGGTCGGGTCGGGCTGGAAGTTGAACACGCCCTTCAGCAGGGTGCCGTACCAGCTGTCCGGCGGGACGGCGCCGCTGATGTCGAAGGCCAGGTTCCGCAGCCCAGGCAGCCAGTCGGCCTCCTGCAGGTCGTGGAAGCCGTACGCCAGCACGCCCGCCGCGACCACGACCAGCATGGCGCCCGTCCAGGTGAAGAACCTGGCCAGGTTGATCCTGAGGGCGCCCCGGTAGAAGAGCCAGCCGAGGAGGACCGCCGTCGCCAGGCCCAGGGCGACGCCGGCCAGCGGGCGGGGGGTGCCGTCGGAGGCCGCGTGCACGGACGCCCACACGAACAGCGCGGTCTCCAGGCCCTCCCGGCCCACGGCCAGGAAGGCGGTGGCGACCAGCGCGCCGGTGCCCATGGCCAGGGCCGCGTCCAGCCTGCCGTGCAGCTCGGACCTCAGATGCCGGGCGGTGCGCCGCATCCAGAAGACCATCCACGTCACCAGGCCCACCGCGAGCACCGACAGCGATCCGCCGAGCGCCTCCTGCGCCTCGAACGTCAGCTCCTGGGAGCCGAATTCGAGGACGCAGCCGAAGCCCATCGCGATGGCGACCGCGATGGCGATGCCGGCCCAGATCGGCTTCAGGGCGTCCCTGCGGCCGGTCTTGACCAGGTAGGCGATCAGGATGCACACGACGAGGCCGGCCTCCAGCCCCTCGCGCAGACCGATCAGGTAGTTGGAGAACACTTGCCTACGCCTCCTCGGACAGCAGCGTGCGGCCCCACCAGTCGCCGGAGTCCCGGACGCCGGGCGGGATCGCGAAGACCGCCGAACCCACGTGCTGGATGTACTCGTTGAGCGCGTCCGACGCCGCCAGCCGGCGCTGGAGCGGAATGAAGCCCTTGCGCACATCGCGCTGGTAGGCCAGGAAGAACAGGCCGGCGTCGAGACGGCCCAGGCCGTCGGTGCCGTCGGTGAAGGAGTAGCCACGGCGCAGGATCGTGATCCCGCCGCCTGCGTCGGGGTGCGCGAGCCGGACGTGGGCGTCGGGCTTCATCGCCTTCAGGAACGGCTCGTCGTGCTCCTTCGCCCGGCCGGCCGGAGCGCCCTCGCCCTTGTTCCGGCCGAAGACGTCCTCCTGTTCCTGCAGCGAAGTGCGGTCCCAGGTCTCGATGTTCATCCGGATGCGCCGGGCGACCAGGTACGAACCCCCGCTCATCCAGGCGTCGTTCGCGCCGCCGTCCCCGTCGCCGACCCACACGAAGCTCTTCAGCCGGTCCGGCTCCGTCCCCGCGATGTTGCGGGTGCCGTCCTTGAACCCGAAGAGATTGCGCGGGGTCTGGCTGTTCGGGGTGGTCGACGACGTCTTGCCGAAGCCGAGCTGGGACCAGCGCACCGCCACCTTGCCGAAGCCGATGCGGGCCAGGTTGCGGATCGCGTGCACGGCGACCTGCGGGTCGTCCGCGCAGGCCTGGACGCACAGGTCGCCGCCGGTGCGGGACCTTTCGAGGTTGTCGCCGGGGAACCCGGGCAGGTCCACCAGGGCGGCGGGCCGCTTGTCCGCGAGCTGGAACTTCTCGAACAGGGACGGCCCGAAGCCGATGGTGAGGGTCAGCCGCGAGGGCGGCAGGCCCAGGGCCTCCCCGGTGTCGTCGGGCGGCGCCTCGGCGAGGCCGCCGTACGCGCCCTCGCCGACCGCCTTCCCGGCGGTCATCCGGCGCGCCGCGGCCGTCCAGTCCTTCAGGAGCTGCACGAACTCGGCGCGGTCGTCGGTCCTCACGTCGAACGCGGCGAAGTGCAGCCGGTCCTGCACCGGCGTGGCGATGCCCGCCTGGTGCGTGCCGTGGAACTCCACGGCGCCGCCCGCGCCGGCGCCCGCCGGGTCCGTGCCGTCCCCGCCCGTGGCCACCGCCACCGCACCACCGGCGGCGACGGCGCCTAGCGCCAGCCCGGCCCCGCCCCAGCCGATCAGCGCGCGGCGCGACGGGCCCGTGTCCTGCGCCGGCGGGCCCGTGTCCTGCGCCGACGGGCCGGTGTCCTGCGCCGACAGGGTGGTGTCCTGGTCCGAAGGGCTGCTGCCCCGGGTCTCGGTCATCGTCGCCCCCTGCTACTTCGCGACCGTGGCGGCGAGCTTGGACAGCGGCTCGGCGAGCGCGTTCACCGCGTCCGAGAGCTCCTTGCGCTGGTTCTCGCCGACCTTGTCGTAGGAGACGAACTCGTACGACGACTTGCCGGTGCGGTACTTGCCGAGGAGCGCGTCGAGCGCGGCGAACTGCTTGTCCAGTTCCCCGGTCAGTGCCGGGTCGTTCTTCGCGGCGACCGGCTTGAGCAGCTCGTACGCCTTCTGCGCGCCTTCCACGTTGCCCTGGAAGTCGACCAGGTCGGTGTGGGCGTAGCGGTCCTCCTCGCCGGTGACCTTGCCGGTGGCGACCTCGTCGAGGAGCTCCTTGGCGCCGTTGGCCATGGAGGTCGGGGAGATCTCGGCGGTCCCCACCCGCTTCTGCCAGTCACTGAGGTCGGTGACGAGCCGGTCGGCGAGGGCCTTCTCCTCGGCGCCGATCTTCCCGTCCTTCCACAGGGCCTTCTCCAGCCGGTGCCACCCGGTCCACTTCTGGCCGTCCTCCAGCCCGTCCTCGCGGACGTCGACCTTGGGGTCGATGTCGCCGAAGGACTCGGCGACCGGCTCGGTGCGCTCCCAGCCCAGGCGCGAGATCGCGTACGCCTTCCTGGCGGCCGCCACATCCCCGGCCCTGACCGCCTTCACGAAGGTCTCCACGCGGGGCAGGGTCTCGTCGGCCTGGTCCTGGGCGTACTGGCGGTAGTCGGCGACGGCCTTGTCCAGCCGCGGGTCCCGCTCGGCGGCCGAGCCGCCGGTGACCGTGAGCTTCTGCCGCACACCGTGGCCCTTCATGCCCGGGCGGCAGGCGATCTCGTACGAGCCCGCCTTCACCTCGGCGGTCAGCGTGTACCTGGTGCCCGGGCCGATGTTCTCCTTCTCGGACACGATCCGGTCGTCGGGGAGGACGATCTCGACCTCGGTGGCCTTGGCGCCCTTGTTCTCTATCCTCAGCGTGACCTGGCCGGCCGGGACGGAGGCGGTCGAGGTCCTGCACGTGGAGTCGGCGGCGGTCACCCGGATCGCCTCGCCGTCCTTGGCGCCGCTCTTCGCCGTGCAGGCCGTCATGGCGGTCAGAGCGGCCGCGGTGGCAGCGGCGGTGACGGAGAGTCGGACGGCTCGCATACAGGCTCCAGACAGGGAAACAGGGAACAGATCGATCGTGGTTTGGTGAGGCTTGCCTAACTTACCCGAGTCTTACCTGCCGCATGCCCACCGGGGGTCGTGATTCAGCTCGCATCCGTGCGGTCCCGGGTGATGTTTCAATGCCCGGGTGACTGACTACGACGTGCTGCGCGTCTTCTGCGGGCCCAGCGGCGGCTACGGCAACGAGCTCGGCGTCGTCCGCAACGGCTCGCTGCTGCCGGACCGGGACGACCGGCAGTCGCTGGCCGCGAAACTCGGCTTCAGCGAGACCGTGTTCGTCGACGACCCCGAGCGCGGCGTCATCGACATCTACACCCCCACCCTGCGCCTGCCCTTCGCCGGTCACCCCTGCGTCGGCACCGCCTGGCTCCTCGACGTGCCCGAACTCGTCACGCCCGCCGGGGTGGTGGGCACCCGCCTGGACGGCGAGTTCAGCTGGGTCGAGGCCCGCCCGGAGTGGGCCGGGCCGCGCACCCTGCGCCAGTACGCCACGGCCGCCGAGGTCGAGGCCCTCGCCGTACCGCCGCCCGGCGAGTGGATCTACGCCTGGGCCTGGGAGGACGAGCCCGCCGGCCGCATCCGCGCCCGCGCCTTCCCCGGGCGAATCGATGAGCGCGGCGGCAGCCGCTCCGGTGGAGCCGGTGCTTGCACCGAGGGGGGGATCGAGGAGGACGAGGCGACGGGGGCGGCGGCCCTGCTGCTCACCGACCGCCTCGGCCGCGCCCTCAACATCACCCAGGGCGCCGGCTCACAGATCCTGACGGCACCGCAGCCGGGCGGCTGGGTGGAGGTCGGCGGCCGGGTCCACCTCGAAGGGCCGGAGGGATCGAGGTCCCCCGGCGCAGTCAGGGGCCTGTAGGCCGGGTCCGGCGAGTCCCGCCGGGCGGGCGGCGCCAACTGTCGGACACCGCCCGGGTGCGCACCCGGAACTCGTGGCCGAGCGCGCCGAACACCTCGGTGTTGAGCGTGAACGCCCGTCCGCACTCGGCGATCACCCGGTGCCTCTCCGCCTCGCCCGCGCCGATCCCGTCCAGCAGGCCGCGGTAGGCGCGCCTGAAGGCCGCCGGGTTGGGGATGTCGTCGAAGACGTAGAAGCGGACACCGGCGCCCTTGCGGGCGAAGCCCCAGGTGCGCTCCGCCCGGTCGCGGATGATCTGGCCGCCGGAGAGATCGCCGAGGTACCGGGTGTAGTGGTGGGCGACATAGCCGGCCGGCCAGGCGCGGGCGCACTCCGCGACCCGGGCGGCGTAGCGGAGGGTGGCGGGCAGTGCGGTGAGCGTCGACCGCCAGCCCGGACCGCGCAGGTGGGCCAGGTCCTGTTCCAGCGCCGGCAGCCGCGCCAGCTCCGGCCGGACGAAGGGGCCGGCCACCGGGTCCCCGGCCAGCCGCTCGGTGTCGCGCTCCAGCGCCTCGTAGACGAACCACAGCTGCTCGGTGTAGCGGGTGAAGGCATCCACGCCCAGCCTGCCGCCGAGCAGGTCGCTCATGAACCGGGAGGTCTCCGCCGCCCGGTGCTGCTCCTGCGAGGCGGTGCGCAGGGCTGCGGAGAAGGAGTCCATGAGCATGTGCCGATCGTGCGCCGATCCGGAAATTTGCCGACAAGCCGTCGGTAAAGTCTAGCCCGGACCTGGGGCTACGGCAGCGTGAGGATCTCCGCGCCGGTGTCCGTGACCACCAGCGTGTGCTCGAACTGGGCGGTCCGCCTGCGGTCCTTGGTGACCACCGTCCAGCCGTCGTCCCAGACGTCGTACTCGTAGGTGCCGAGCGTGAGCATCGGCTCGATGGTGAAGGTCATCCCCGGCTGCATGACCGTCGTCGCGTGCGGACTGTCGTAGTGCGGGACGATCAGCCCGGAGTGGAACGAGGAATTGATGCCGTGGCCGGTGAAGTCGCGGACCACGCCGTAGCCGAAGCGCTTGGCGTACGACTCGATGACCCGGCCGATGATGTTGATCTGCCGGCCCGGCCGGACCGCCTTGATCGCGCGGTTGAGGGCTTCGCGGGTGCGCTCCACCAGCAGCCGGCTCTCCTCGTCGACGTCCCCGACGAGATAGGTGGCGTTGTTGTCGCCGTGGACCCCGCCGATGTACGCCGTCACGTCGAGGTTGACGATGTCGCCGTCCCGCAGCACGGTCGAGTCCGGGATGCCGTGGCAGATCACCTCGTTGACCGAGGTGCACAGGGACTTGGGGAAGCCGCGGTAGCCGAGCGTCGAGGGGTAGGCGCCGTGGTCGCACATGTACTCGTGGGCCACGCGGTCCAGCTCGTCCGTGGTCACGCCGGGCGCGATGTGCTTCGCCGCCTCCTCCATCGCCTGCGCGGCGATCCGCCCGGCGGTCCGCATGGCCTCGACGGTCTCCGGCGTCTGCACCTCCGGCCCGGTGTACGGCTTCGGCGCGGGCTTGCCGACGTACTCCGGACGGCGGATGTTTCCGGGCACGGAACGGGAGGGGGACAGCTCCCCGGGAACGAGCAGCGACTGGCCAGACATGCCGGCGAGTCTATCCGGGGGCGATGGGGGAACATGTCGGTGGCGAGAGGAGCTGGTCATGGCCCTGTTCAAGAAGCGGACCGCTGGAAAGCCGGGCGAGTGGTTCTACTGCCTGGAGCACAAGAAGGTCGAGGAGGGACCCGAGTGTCCCGCCAAGGACCGGTTCGGACCGTACGCCTCCCGTCAGGAGGCGCAGCACGCGATGGAGACCGCCCGCGAGCGCAACCTCGAGTGGGAGAACGACCCCCGGTGGCACGACGCACAGACGGGCGGCACCGAGGAGGGGTGACGGGGCCGGCGCGAAACCGTGAGCACTGAAGCGCCTGAGTGCTCGCGGTTTCGGACAGGCGGTCCTCGCGCGATGCCCGTGACCGGTCAACCGGGCGCCCGCACGGCAGCCGCGCGTTCCCCGCGCAGCCGCACCGCGTGCTCGTTCGTCCGGGTGCCGTACCGCATCAGCCTCGGCAGGCACAGGGGCCGGCAGCCCCACCGCGCCCGCGCACAGCAGCCCGCCCGACCGCACGGAGGCGCGTACGCCCCACAGCGGCGCCGCAGCCCCGAGGGCGGGGCGGCGGGCAGAGTCGGGGTGTCGGCGGGTGCCGCGCAGGCGTCGGTCACGTCGGGTCATGCCCGGCGCGGCCGCCACCCGGGCAACCGCTTTTCCGCGCGACGGCCTCCCCACCGCCACCGCCACCGCCACCGCCACCGCCACCGCCGCCGGCGCGGCGGCGGTGGGCAGGCCGTCAGTCGCTCCGCGCCGCTACCAGCGCGGCGGTGGGGGAGCCGTCAGTTGTTCCGTGAGCCGGGACAGGCGGTCCCGGAAGCGTCCGCGCCCCCTCGGGGCGGGCACCGCGTTCTCCCCGGCCGCCGCGCTCACCAGGTGCTGCACGGTGTCCAGGTCCAGTTCGGCGCCCTCCGGGACCGCCAGGGCGTCGTGCGCCATCGCCGCCAGCTCGCCCTCGCCCGAGCCCAGTGCCAGTACCGTCACACCGGCGCGCCGGGCCTCGTGCACCCGTTCCAGCAGGGGCGCGGGTTCCTCGGGGGCCACGACGAGCAGTGTCTCGCCGCGCCGGACCGCCTCCAGCCGGCCCAGCCCGACGGCCAGGTGCGCGGGGTCCGCCGGGCGCGCCTCGTGCCGTACCAGCGTCGGAGTCAGCTCAGGGGTGCCCGACCAGGCCGCCTCGTCGACCAGATGGGCCGCCAGATGCCACGGTTCGTACTCGGGCGTGCCCACGAGCAGCAGGCCGCCGCCGTGCGACACCACGGACCCCCGCAGTACCCCCGCGAACCGTCGCGTGGCCCCCAACCACTCGGTTCCGGTGAGCACTTCGCGCAGCAATGCGACCCGTACGGCATCCATACGAGCGCATGTTGCCGCAAACGGTCCCGCAAGGCGCGGAGTTCGGGCCGAATTCGCCCGCTCCGGGGAATCCCGGGGAGCCCCCGGCAAGGGCCGCCGGGCCGGTCACCCGGGCCGGTGGGGCAGACGCCGTGGACGTAGAGTCGGCCCATGACCTCTACCGACAGTGCACAGCAGCCTGCCAAGGCCCCGGCCAACGACCCCTGGGACCTCCCCGACGTCTCCGGTCTGGTCGTCGGCGTGCTCGGCGGGACCGGTCCCCAGGGCAAGGGCCTGGCCTACCGGCTGGCCCGGGCCGGCCAGAAGGTGATCATCGGTTCCCGGGCCGCCGAGCGGGCCCAGGCCGCGGCCGAGGAGATCGGGCACGGCGTCGAGGGCGCCGGCAACGCCGAGACCGCCCGCCGCAGCGACGTCGTGATCGTCGCCGTGCCCTGGGAGGGCCACGGCAAGACCCTCGAGTCCCTGCGCGAGGAACTGGCCGGCAAGCTCGTCGTCGACTGCGTCAACCCGCTCGGCTTCGACAAGAAGGGCGCCTACGCCCTCAAGCCCGAGGAGGGCAGCGCCGCCGAACAGGCCGCCGCCCTGCTGCCGGACTCCCGGGTGACCGCCGCCTTCCACCACCTGTCGGCGGTCCTCCTCCAGGACCCGGAGATCGAGCAGATCGACACCGACGTGATGGTGCTGGGGGAGGAGCGCGCCGACGTCGAGACCGTCCAGGCGCTGGCCGGCCGCATCCCCGGTATGCGCGGCATCTTCGCCGGCCGGCTGCGCAACGCCCACCAGGTGGAGTCGCTGGTCGCGAACCTGATCTCCGTCAACCGCCGGTACAAGGCACACGCGGGGCTCCGGGTCACCGACGTGTGAGGCCGTCGGGCCCATGGGGGACACTGGTGGCCGTAGCAGTGCCCAGCACCGACCAGCAGTGTCCCCGACAGGAGCCGACCGCCATGCACCCTCTGTCCCCACCCGGCCCGGCCCGGCGACTCGCCCTCTACGCCCTCGCCGTCTGCGTCCTCTCGGTCGCCGCGGCCGTAGTCTCCTTCGTCCAGGGCAGCTGGCTGGGGATCGTGTGGATCCTGCTGGCGGGGCTGTCCTCCAACATGACCTGGTACTACGCCCGCCGCGGACGGACGCCGCGGGACGGGTCCGTCACGGGCTGACCGAGCAGAACTCGTTGGTGCCCTGCCAGAAGCGGTAGAGCTCCTGACCGCAGTACGTGTTCGGCTCGCTGATGCCGAGCCCGCGCAGGATCGTGTCGATCACGTCGAAGAACACGGTGTTGACCGACGGCACCCACAGCAGCGCGAACACGAAGAGCAGCCCGAACGGCGCGAAGGGCTCCACCTGCCGCTTGACGTTGTACGACAGCCAGGGCTCGATCACGCCGTACCCGTCCAGGCCCGGGACCGGCAGGAAGTTCAGGATCGCGGCCGTGACCTGGAGCAGCGCAAGGAAGGCCAGCGCGAACCGGAAGTCGCTCGGCACCCCGTCCAGCGCGTGCAGCCAGAACGGGGCCGTGCACACCGCCGCGAACAGTACGTTCGTGAGCGGGCCGGCGGCCGAGATCAGACTGTGCCGCCAGCGGCCCTTGATCCGGCCGCGCTCGATGAACACGGCGCCGCCCGGCAGACCGATCCCACCCATGACCACGAAGAGCACCGGGAGCACGATGCTCAGCAGGGCGTGGGTGTACTTCAGCGGGTTCAGCGTGAGGTAGCCCTTCGCACCGACCGTGATGTCACCGCTGTGCAGCGCGGTGCGCGCGTGCGCGTACTCGTGCAGGCACAGCGAGACGATCCATGCCGCCGTCACGAACAGGAACACCGCCACGCCCGGCTGCTCGGCGAATCCGGTCCAGGTGGCCCACCCCGTGACGGCGGTGACGGCCAGGATCCCGGCGAAGACGGGACTGATCCGCCGGTCACTGTGGCGGGTGGTGGCGGTGGTCATGGGGGAGGGCTCCTGTGGTGGGTCTCGAGGGTCTCGTGGGTCTTCGTCCGTTCGGGCGAGGCCGACCGTACCTGGCGCGGGGGGAAAACGTCTCGCGCCCGGCCGTCGGTTCCCAGGAGGGTGGGGGCACGGAACTGCGGTGGGTGCCGCGGCACGCCGTGGGAGGATGTGCGGGGCGAGGGACATGGCGTGGAGCGGTACGGCGGGACACCGGGCGTCGAGCACCAGGCCGGCGCCGGCGAGCCGCCCGGGACCACGGGCCGGGTTCGCGCCGTCCGGCTGCTGCGCCGGGTGTACGAGGAGACCGGCCCCGGCGCGCTCGGACGGGGCCGCGCCGCTCCACGGACGGTGTCCTCGTCACGGACGGTGTCCTCGTCGCCCCGGAAGTGCCGGGCGCCGCGCCATCCGAACCCCGTGACCAGCCCTGAGACCACCGGAGACAATGGACCCCGTGCACTATCGCATCCTCGGCACCACTCAGGCGCTCCGCCCCGACGGCACCGTCGTGCCGGTCGGCGGGGCGCGGCTGCGCGCCCTGCTGACCGTGCTCGCCCTGCGCCCCGGCCGTACGGTCCCGGTGTCCGTCCTGGTGGACGAGGTGTGGGACGGGGAACCGCCCGCCGACGCCACCGGCGCGCTCCAGGCGCTGGTCGGGCGGCTGCGCCGGGCGCTGGGCGCGGACGCGGTCGGCTCCGCCGAGGGCGGCTACCGGCTCACCGCCGCGGCCGACGAGGTCGATCTGCACCGCTTCGAACGGCTGGCCGGCGAGGGGCTGCGCGCGCTGAGCGACGGCGACCCGGCCAAGGCGGCCGTCGTCCTCGACGACGCCCTCGTCCTGTGGCGCGGCCCCGCCCTGGCCGACCTGCCCGACCGCACCGCCGAGGCGGCCCGCTGGGAGACCCGCCACCTGGACGTGCGCCGTGCCCGCCTCTTTGCCGCCCTCGCCCTCGGTCACGCCGAGCAGGCGCTGCCCGAGCTGACCGCCCTGTGCGACACCCACCCTTTCGACGAACCCCTCCAGGCCCTCCGCCTGCGCGCCCTGCGCGACGCGGGCCGCACGGCGGAGGCCCTGGCCGCCTTCGCGGACGTACGGCGGGTGCTGGCCGACCGGCTCGGTTCCGACCCGGGGCCCGAACTGAGGGCGCTGCACGAGGAGTTGCTGCGGGGTGGATCCCCTGCTGGTGCTGGTGCTGGTGCTGGTGCTGGTGCTGGTGCCTGCGCCGGGGCTGACGGCGGTGGCGGTGGCGGTACCGGGCAGCTGACTGGAGTGGCCGGTCCGGCGGGTGCCGTCGGCGCCCCGACCGCCGCGCGCAGCCTCGGCGGATCGCCCGGATCGCCCGGATCGCCCGGCTCCCCCGGACCGTGCGCCCCCGGCGCATCGCCCGGAGCGCGCACCCCCGGTGTGCACGGTGAGCGGGAGGATCATGCCGTGACCGGTCCCGGGATCCCCGGGATCCCCGGTATCCCCGGTATCCCGGGCCACCGGCCCCCCGGCAACCTCCGCGCCCGGCTCACCTCCTTCGTGGGCCGTGAGGCCGACATCGAGGCCATCCGGGCCGATCTCGGGGCCGCTCGGCTCGTCACGTTGCTCGGGCCCGGTGGGGCAGGGAAGACGCGGTTGTCGCAGGAGGCCGCCGAGGCCGTGCGGCCGGCGCTGCGGGACGGGGTGTGGCTGGCCGAGCTCGCTCCGGTCGACGACCCGGACGCCGTGCCGGAGGCCGTGCTCACGGCCCTGGGCGCCCGCGAGACCGTGCTCCACGGCGCGGGTGCCGAGGAGATGCGGGTCGCGGTCGCCGACCGGCACGACGACGCCGTGGGGCGCCTCGTCGAGCACTGCGCCCGGCGCCGCATGCTGCTCCTCCTCGACAACTGCGAGCACGTCGTGGACGCCGCCGCCCACCTGGTCGAGGAACTGCTCGCCCGCTGCCCGCACCTCACCGTACTCGCCACCAGCCGCGAACCCCTCGGGATACCCGGCGAGGTGCTGCGGCCGGTGGAGCCGCTGCCCGAGCCGGTCGCGCTGCGGCTGCTGGCCGACCGGGGAGCGGCCGTACGGCCCGGGTTCCGGATCGACGCGGACGACGGGACGGCCGCCGCGTGCGCCGAGATCTGCCGGCGTCTGGACGGACTGCCGCTGGCCATCGAGCTCGCCGCCGCCCGGCTGCGGATGCTGACCCCGCGCCAGATCGCCGACCGGCTCGACGACCGCTTCCGCCTCCTCACCTCCGGCAGCCGTACCGTCCTGCCCCGCCAGCAGACCCTGCGGGCCGTCGTCGACTGGTCCTGGGACCTGCTCGACGCGGAGGAACGGGACGTCCTGGGCCGGCTGTCCGTCTTCGCGGGCGGCTGCGGCCTCGCCGCCGCCGAGGCCGTGTGCGGGCCCGACGTCTTCGACGCCCTCGGCTCCCTCGTCGACAAGTCCCTCGTGGTGGCCGCCCCCGCGCCCGACGGGGAGATGCGCTACCGGCTCCTGGAGACCGTCGCCGAGTACGCAGGGGAACGGCTCGACGAGGCCGGCGGCCGCCCGGAGGCCGAGCGGGCCCATCTGACGTACTACCGCGAACTCGCCCGCACCACCGACCCGTTGCTCCGGGGCCCCGGCCAGCCCGCCGCGATCGCCCGGTTCGAGCTGGAGTACGAGAACCTGCGCACCGCCCTGCGCCACGCCGTCGCCGAGCGCGACGAGCAGGAGGGGCTGTGCCTGATCCTCTCGCTCTGCTGGTACTGGCAGATGCGCGACGTGCGCATCGAGGCCCGCAACTGGTGCCGCGAGGTCATGGCGCTCGGCCCCGACCCCTTCGCCGAGCCGGTGCGCCGCGCCGCCCCGGTGTGGCTGCGCTGCACCAGCGCCCCGCCGCCGATGACCGGCGAGGTCCTCGCCGAGGCCCGGCGCGGCCTGCACCTCGCCCATCTCGCCTGCATGGACACCGAGCTGGAAGCCTGGGAGTCCCCGGAGGCGAAACGGAAACTGCGGATCATCACCGATGTCTACGAGCCCGGTCTGCCGCAGACCTGCCGCAGCCCCGGCATGCTGTGGTTCTACGCCGTGATACTGACCGGCGACATGGACCGGCTGCGCGAGGTCGTCGACGCCTCCGTCCGCACCTCCCGCAGCGCCCCCGGGTTCGAGTGGGAGCTCGCCAACTCCCTCCAGATACGAGCCAATCTGCTGGCCAACCGCACCGACTGGGCCGGCGACGCGGGCCGTGACGCCGACGAGGCGCTGGAGATCTTCCGCCGCATCGGGGACGCCTGGGGCACCGCGGAGGCGCTCTCCGCGCGCGCGGAGGCCCATGAGCGCACCGGCGCCCATCTCTCGGCCGCCGCCGACTACCGCCTGGCCATCGAGCACGCCGAACGCCTCGGTGCCCACGCCCAGGTGGAGGTCCTCCAAGCCCGCCTCGGCAGTGCCCTGCTGGAGGCGGGCGAGGCCGAACAGGGCGAACGGATCCTGCGCGAGGTCGTAGGCCGGCGGGAGTACGCCCACAACGAGGCCATGCCCATCGCCCGGCTCTTCCTCGCCGGCTGGCTCGGCATGACCGGCCGCGTCCCCGAGGCGCGTGAACATCTGCGCCTGCTGCGCGATGACTTCGGCATCTCCCACTTCGTCATCTTCGACGCCTTCATCCTGGGTGCGGAGGCCTGGGTGGACGCCGTCGACGGCTGCTTCGAGGAGGCCCTGGACAAGTCCCGCCGGGCGCTGGAGCGGGCCGAGGACCCGCTGTCCCGGGCCATCGCGCCGCAGATGCGCTCCGCGTACCTGACCGTCGCCGCCATGGCCGTCGTCGGCGTGGACGGCGGAGGCCGGGCCCGGGACGCGGCCCGCTGCCTCGGGGCCGCCGACGCCCTGCTGCCGCCCCGCCACATCCGCTCCTCCCTGGAGCGGTACGTCCGCGGTCAGGTCGTCGAACGGACCCGGACCGTGCTCGGCGACGAGGTGTACGAGGCCGCCTACGCCGAGGGCGGCGGCCTCTCCCCGCAGGAGGCCGCCGCCCTGGTGTGACGACGCGTACCGACCGGAGCCGTACGGTCAGCTCTTGGTGCGGAACTTGTGGATCGCGACCGGGGCCATCACCGCGGTGATCGCCACCGACCAGGCGAGGGTCACCCACAGGTCGTGCGCGATCGGTCCGCCCGTCATCAGGCCGCGTGCCGAGTCCGCGAGCGTGGACAGCGGGTTGTAGTCGGTGAAGTGCTGCAGCCAGCCCGGCATCGACTTGGTCGGCGCGAAGATCGACGAGCCGAACTGCAGCGGGAACAGCACCAGGAACCCCATCGCCTGCACGGACTGGGCGTTCTTCAGGACGACGCCGAGGGTCAGGAACACCCACATGATCGAGGAGGCGAACAGCGCGGACAGGCCCATGGTCGCGAACAGACCGGCCCAGTGGGTGATGTGGAAGCCGACCAGGACGGCGACGACCATCAGCACCGCCGTCGCGAACAGCATGCGTGCCAGCTCCACCGCGATCTTCGCGAACAGCACCGAGCCGCGGCCGATCGGCAGGGACCGGAAACGGTCCATGACACCGCTGTTGAAGTCCTGGCTGAAGCCGGTGCCGACGCCCTGCGACAGCGTCATGCTCATCATCGCCAGCATGCCGGGGATGACGTACTGCACGTAGCGCTCCTGTCCGCCGCCCAGCGCCTGCCCGATCGAGCCGCCGAAGACGTAGACGAAGAGCAGGGTGAAGACGATCGGCATCAGCAGCGCGTCGAACATCGACTCGGGGTCCTGCCGGATCCACAGCAGGTTGCGGCGGATCAGCGCGCCGGTGTGGCGCAGGTGGCCGCGCAGCGTGATGCGCGGGTCGGACGGATGGGCCGGGGCGGTGGTGACGGCGTTCATACGGCGACCTCCTCGCGGGAGTCGGTTCGGGGGGTGTCCTGCGGGGCACTGGCGCGGTGGCCGGTGAGGGACAGGAACACCTCGTCCAGGCTGGGCAGTTCGGTGGTGATGGAGGTGATCGTGATGCCGCGCGCGGTGACCGCGCCGACCACGGCGGTCAGCTGCTCGTCGCTGAGGATCGGCACCAGCAGGGAGCCGGTCCCGGCGTCGACGGCCGTCGTGGCCAGCCCGGTGATGCCCAGCTCGTCGAGCATCCCGGCGAGCGGACGCAGCTCCATCGGATCGGCCGGCCTGACGCGCAGGGTGCGCCCGCCCACCCGGGCCTTGAGCTCCTCGATGCCGCCGTTCGCGATGACCTTGCCGCGGTCGACGACGGTCAGCTCGGAGGCGAGCTGCTCGGCCTCCTCCATGTACTGGGTGGTCAGCAGGACGGTGACCCCGTCCCCGACCATCGCCTTGACCTCGTCCCACACCTCGTTGCGGGTGCGCGGGTCGAGTCCGGTGGTCGGCTCGTCGAGGTAGAGCACGGCGGGGCGCCCGATCATCGAGGCGGCCAGGTCGAGCCGGCGCCGCATGCCGCCGGAGTACGTGCTCGCCGGGCGCCGGGCGGCCTCGGTGAGCGAGAACCGCTCCAGCAGCTCGTCGGCGCGGGCGCGGGCGTCCCTGCGGGACAGGTCGAGCAGCCGGCCGATCAGGTAGAGGTTCTCCCAGCCGGGGAGCTTCTCGTCGACGGAGGCGTACTGGCCGGTGAGGCCGATCACCCGGCGCAGCTGCCGGGGCTGCCGTACGACGTCGTAGCCGGCCACGGTGGCCTGTCCCGAGTCGGGGGTCAGCAGGGTGGACAGGATGCGTACGAGAGTGGTCTTGCCGGCGCCGTTCGGCCCGAGCACACCCATCACGGTGCCCTCGCGCACGTCCAGGTCCACGCCGTCCAGCGCCCTGGTCTCGCCGTAGTGCTTGACCAGTCCCCGCACGGTCACGGCGTTGCGTCCGCCGTCTGGGTTCTTGTCGGTTCGCGTCATGACAGGGACGGTGCCAGCCCCGGCCGACAATCCACCGACAGGTCACCGACGCCACCGACGAACCACCTGCAGGCCGCCGGCGAGCACCGTCTGCAAGCCACTGACGAGCGCCACCCGCAAGCCGCCGAGGAGCACCGCCAAGACCCCGCCGAAGACCACCGCAACCATCAATCGAGCAACCACGACGGCGACCGGCCACCTCCGCGAGAGCGGCGCCGGTTCAGGCGCAGGAGACGGGGCAGCCCCGCCGACGGGGGACGATCGGCGGGGCTGCTTGGTACCGCAGTGGTCTAGTGAACCGAGTGCTCCTCGAGCGGGAACGTCCCGCCCACCACGTCCTCGGCGAAGGCCTTCGCCGCGTTGCCCATGACCTCGCGCAGGTCGGCGTACTTCTTGACGAACTTCGGCACCCGTCCGCCGGTCAGGCCCAGCATGTCGGTCCACACCAGGACCTGCGCGTCCGTCTCGGGACCCGCTCCGATGCCGACCGTCGGGATGTGCAGCACCCGGGTCACCTCGGCCGCCAGCTCCGCCGGGACCAGCTCCAGGACCACCGCGAACGCCCCCGCGTCCTGCACGGCCTTGGCGTCGCGCAGCAGCTGCTGGGCCGCCTCCTCGCCGCGGCCCTGGACGCGGTAGCCCATGGCGTTGACGGACTGCGGGGTCAGGCCGATGTGGGCCATGACCGGGATGCCGGACTCCACCAGCAGCCGGATCTGCTCGTGCGAGCGCTCGCCGCCCTCCAGCTTCACCGCGCCGACGCCCGCCTCCTTCACCAGCCGGGTCGCCGAGCGCAGCGCCTGCACCGGGCCCTCCTGGTAGGAACCGAAGGGGAGGTCGCCCACGATCAGGGCGCGCCGGGTGCCGCGCACCACCGCGGCACAGAGCATGGTCATCTCGTCGAGGGTGACGGGCACGGTGGTGTCGTACCCGAGGTGGCAGTTGCCCGCGGAGTCGCCGACCAGCATCACCGGGATGCCGGCCTCGTCGAAGACGGACGCGGTCATCGCGTCGTAGGCGGTGAGCATCGGCCACTTCTCGCCGCGTTCCTTGGCGAGGGCGATGTCACGAACGGTGATGCGGCGTGTGCCCTTCCCCCCGTACAGCGTGTTGCCGCCGTCGGAGGGCTTGTTCCGGGCAGCCGAAAGCTGCGTCATTCCCAACAGCTCCTTCAGTCATCTCGAGGCGCCCTGACGGCGTCCCCGGATCCCCTCCATGGTGGCACCTCGTGCCATCGAGGGCCAGAGGAACCCCCGGTGTAAGCAACGTCTCGGCCCGGTACGTAACATCTGGGCAAAACATTTCCGATACGAGACGGTCTCGTATCGGAAGGGGCCTAGGCTCTGGCCATGACTACACCTGCCGCCGCCCCTCGGATTCCGGAAGCGGTACACCGCCGCCGCTGGGCGATCCTCGGCGTCCTGATGCTGAGCCTGCTGATAGTGGTGCTCGACAACTCGATCCTCAACGTCGCCATCAAGACCATCTCCACCCCGGCCCCCACCGGGCTGGGGGCGACGCAGAGCGAGCTGGAGTGGGCCATCAACGCCTACACGCTCGTCTTCGCCGGTCTGCTCTTCACCGCCGGCCTCATCGGTGACCGGGTGGGCCGAAAGAAGGTGCTGCTCGGCGGTCTCGTGGTGTTCGGCGCCGGTTCCGCGCTGGCCGCGGAGTCCGGCTCGCCGGGTCAGCTGATCGCCTTCCGCGCCCTGATGGCGCTGGGTGCCGCCTTCGTCATGCCGGCCACCCTCGCGGTCCTGATGAACGTCTTCGAGCGCGAGGAGCAGCCCAAGGCCATCGGCATCTGGGCCGGCGGAGTGGGCCTGGCCATCGCCATCGGCCCGATCACCGGCGGTCTGCTGCTCGACCACTTCTGGTGGGGCTCGGTCTTCCTCATCAACGTGCCGATCGTGATCCTCGCGCTCGGGCTGATGGTGTGGCTGGTGCCCGACTCCCGCGACCCCAGCCCCGGCCGGGTCGACCCCATCGGCGTCGTCCTGTCCGTCGTCGGCCTGGTCCTGCTCGTCTACGGCATCATCAAGGGCGGCGAGCTGGCCGACTTCACCAATGGGACCGTGCTGGCGACCATCGTGGCCGGTGTGCTCGTCCTCGCGGCCTTCGTCGTGTTCGAGAAGCGCAGCGACCACCCGTCCCTGGACGTCACCTACTTCAAGAACAAGGTCTTCTCGGCCGCCATGACCGCCATTGCGCTGGTCTTCTTCGCGCTGATGGGCGTGACGTTCTTCGCCGTCTTCTACACCCAGAGCGTGCGCGGCTACTCGCCGCTGGAGTCCGGTGTGCTGATGCTGCCGCTGGCCGCCGCACAGATGATCTTCGCGCCGCGTGCCCGGCTCATCGTCGACCGCTTCGGCAACAAGGCCACCACCACGGCCGGCCTGGTCGTCATCGCCGCCACGCTCGCCGCCTTCGCCGGCTTCGAGGCGGACACGCCGATCTGGGTGCTGGAGGTCGTCTTCTTCCTCATGGGCACCGGCATGGCGCACATCATGACGCCGACCAGCGTGGTCATCATGCAGGCGCTGCCCCGCGAGAAGGCCGGTTCGGCCTCCGCGCTGAGCAACACCTTCCGCCAGGTCGGCGGCGCCCTCGGCATCGCCGTCCTCGGCTCGGTGCTCTCGACGGCGTACCGCAACGGCATCGAGGGCAAGCTCGGGCTGCTGCCGCCCGGACTGCGCGACACGGCCGGCGAGTCCATCGAGGCCACGCTGGGCGTCGCGGCGAAGCTCGGACCGCGCGGCCAGGCCCTGGTGAACCCGGCCAACGACGCGTTCCTGCACGCCATGCACGTCACCGCGCTGTGCGGGACCGTGGTCGCGCTCATCGGCGCGGTCGTGGTGGCGGTGTTCCTGCCGGGCAAGGCGCCGGCGCCGCAGGCCGGCAAGGAGGAACCGGAGTTGGTGGTCGCGGCGGAGTAACCACGGACGTGGGGGCGGTCGACGCGCTGTGGTCAACGGGGGCGCGCGACGGGGGAACGGGGGCGTACGACGGGGGAAACAGGTCCGGCCATCAGGTAGGACAATCTCCCTGTACGACGAAAGGACGTCCCAAGTGAGCCTTGCCGACAGCCACACCGCTCCCGAGGCCCCCGTACGGGGACGCCCCCGGAGCGAGGCGGTGGAACGCGCCATCGTCGAGGGCGTGATGAAGCTGCTGGAGGACGGTGTGCCGCTCGCCGAGCTCTCCATAGAACGCATCGCCCGCACCGCGGGCGTCGGCAAGGCCACCATCTACCGCCGCTGGAGCGGCAAGGAGGAACTGTTCGTCGACGTGGTGCGCGCCGCCGAACCGCCGGACCCCGAACTGCCCGGCACCTCCATGCGCGACGACCTGGTGGCGCTGGTGGAGCAGCTGCGCCAGCGCGGACTGGTGAGCCGCTCGTCGGTGATCCTGCACAACGTCTACGCCCAGATGAAGAGCAGCCCGAAGATCTGGTGCGCGTACCACGCCACCGTCGTCGAGCCACGGCGCAGGCTCCAGATCGAGGTCCTGCGCCGCGGGCAGCGCAACGGCGAACTGCGCACCGACATCGACCTCGACCTGCTCAACGACATCTTCGTCGGACCCATGCTCCTGCGCACCATCATGCGCCCCGACGCCGGGCTTCCCGAGGGTCTGTCGGAGCAGATCGTGGACACGGTGCTCGAAGGGCTACGGCCCGTCAGCTCCCCGTCCTAATGTGCGCGTTTCGTCACAGACCATGCTTCCGGCGCCGTAACCGGAACTCCCCGCGCCGACTTGTTCGTCCTCGTGCCCGTACGGCCGTCCTGGACGGCGGGGACGGAGCCGATCATCCCCTAGGGTCGTAACCCGGGGGCGGACGGTGTGCACGGCGGGCAGTGAGGCGACGGTATGGCGCAGCAGGCATACGTGACGGAGACGGACAACGGCGGCTCGGGGCCCGAGCACCGGGGAACCCGGCTCCGGCGCCTGCTGGAACGCTTCCTCGACGGCTGGCGCGGCGACCCGCGGATCTGGCGCCGGGGCCTCGTCCTGACCGCGCTCGCGGTGGTCCTCTCCCTGGTGATGCTGCTGCACTCGCGCATCCCCAACCGGATCGGCAACCTCGGCAGCCTGACCGAGACCTTCCTGCCGTGGCTGGGCCTGCTGATTCCCCTGCTGCTGGTCCTGGCCCTGGTGCGCAGGTCGGCGACGGCGCTGATCGCGGTGCTGCTGCCCGCCGTCGTCTGGCTGAACCTCTTCGGCGGCCTGCTCACCGGCAAGACCGGCAGCGGCGGCGACCTGACCGTGGCCACGCACAACGTCAACGCCGACAACCCCGACCCCTCCGGCACCGCCCGGGGCGTGGCCGCCTCGGGCGCCGACGTGCTGGCCCTGGAGGAACTGAAGGCGTCGGCGGTCCCGGTCTACGAGAGCGCGCTGGCGCCGACGTACAAGTACCACTCGGTGCAGGGCACGGTCGGGCTGTGGAGCAAGTACCCGATCAGCGACGTCCGGTCCGTCGACATCAAGCTCGGCTGGACGCGGGCGATGCGCGCCACGGTGGCCACCGCCGAGGGACCCCTCGCGGTGTACGTCGCGCACATGCCCTCGGTGCGGGTGAAGATGAACGCCGGGTTCACCGCCCGGCAGCGCGACAAGAGCGCCGACGCGCTGGGCGAGGCCATCGCCGGCGAGCCACTGCCCAGGGTGGTGCTGCTGGGCGACCTCAACGGCACCATGAACGACCGCTCGCTCAACGCCGTCACCTCCCAGATGCGCTCCACCCAGGGCGCGGCGGGCAGTGGCTTCGGGTTCAGCTGGCCGGCGTCGTTCCCGATGGCGCGGATCGACCAGATCATGGTCAAGGGCGTCGACCCGGTCAGCTCCTGGACCCTTCCGCGCACCGGCAGCGACCACCTTCCGGTCGCGGCGCGTGTGAAGGTGGACACGTCCTCGTAACCCGCTGGAATACCGGCCCAGGGAGACTTTGTTCCGCAGTTGAACATATGCTGTACGGAACTCCGCTCCTTCCCTGAAAGGCACAGGCCCTTCATGCCCCTGGCCCTGCTCGCACTGGCCGTCGGCGCCTTCGGCATCGGTACCACCGAGTTCGTGATGATGGGGCTGCTGCCCGACGTCGCGGACGACCTGAACATCTCGATCCCCACCGCCGGGCACCTGGTCTCGGCGTACGCGCTGGGCGTCGTCATCGGCGCCCCGCTGCTGGCCGCGCTCACCTCGCGGCTGACCCGCCGCCACGTCCTGATCGGCCTCATGGCCCTGTTCGTCGCCGGCAACGCGCTCTCCGCCCTCGCCCCCGGCTACGACTCCCTGCTGGCCGCCCGGTTCCTCAGCGGCCTGCCGCACGGCGCCTTCTTCGGCGTGGGCGCCGTGGTCGCGACGAACATGGTGACGCCGGAGCGCAAGGCGCGCTCGGTGTCCCTGATGTTCCTCGGCCTGACGGTGGCCAACGTCGTCGGCGTCCCGGTCGCCACCCTCATGGGCCAGCACCTCGGCTGGCGGGCGACCTTCCTCGGCGTCAGCGCGATCGGCGTGGCGGCGATCGTCTCCCTCGCCCTGCTGATCCCGCGCGACCACACCCACGCCCAGGCCGGCGGCCTGCGCGGCGAACTGGCCGCCCTGCGCTCGCTGCCGGTGTGGCTGGCCCTGCTGACGACCGTGGCGGGCTTCGGCGCCCTCTTCGCCGCCTACAGCTACGTCACGCCGATGCTGACGGACTCCGCCGGGTACACGGAGGGCAGCGTGACGCTGCTGCTGGCACTGTTCGGCGTGGGCGCGACCGCCGGCAACCTGCTGGGCGGCCGCCTGGCCGACCACTCGATGCGGGGCACGCTGTTCGGCGGGCTCGGCTCGCTGGCGGTGGTGCTGATGCTGTTCCCGCCGCTGATGCGGGCCGAGTGGAGCGCCGCGCTCGCGGTGGCCCTGCTGGGCATGGCCGCCTTCGTCACCGGCTCGCCGCTCCAGCTCATGGTCATGGAGAAGGCGTCGGCGGCCCCGTCCCTGGCGTCCTCGGCCAATCAGGCCGCGTTCAACCTGGCCAACGCCGGGGGCGCGTGGATCGGCGGGCTGGCGCTCGCCGCCGGCTTCGGGGTCACGTCGCCCGCGGTGGCGGGGGCGGCGCTGGCCGTACTCGGCCTGGGCGTGGCGGGCGTGGCGTACGCGGTGGACCGGCGGCGTGAGGTTGTCCGGGTGGGCCGGGTGGTCGCTACGCACGTGCCGGAGCAGTCGGGGGTCCTGCACCGCTGAACCAGGGGGCTGTGCCCTGCGCCTGGGCAGAGCTCGTCACGACCATGCGGTGGCTCCGCATGACGGGTCACCAGCGATCACTGCATGGAGTGGAGGGTGGCTACGCGCGGCGCTGGGGCCTGTCCGGCGGATCCGGCCGGACAGGCCCCAGGTCGCGAGGAGGGCTCAGCGCTTGAGCGTGAAGGTGAAGTCGCCGGAGAGCCTGCCGCTCAGCCGGACTGCCGAAACGAGTTTGCCCTCCGTGATCAGTCTCTCGACCTCGGCGCGCGAAAGACCGCACCCTTCAGCGATCAGTCGCACCGGCCGGACAGGGATCCGCGCCGCAAAGCGGACCATGACGTCGATCACCTCGCGGTCCAGGTGATCCGATCCGCCGGTGTCGAGGCGCCAGGCGTTGTCCCAGCCGAGGGCGATGCGATTACGGCGCTGCACGACCGGATCCTGGAGCAGCTCAGCTGTCAGGTCAGGGTCGTTGCCATGCAGCCGGTCCAGCAACTCAGGTCGTACGGAGCGCACGTTCATCCGCTCCAGGACCGTGAGCTTCGCCGTTTCCCCGCAAGCGGTGCAGAGCGCGAGGAGCCAGGCGTCGATGAGCTTGTGGTTGGCGTTGACGCGAAACTTACCGCTTGCCCGGAAGCGCTCGGACGCGCACGCGTGGCAACGGCGGAGAACGAGCGGCAGGCAGGTGGGCACGACCACCCAGTTTTCGAGCACAGAAGTACACCGGTTTCAGTGAGAAGTCCGCAGCAAAAAGCAGCGCGGCGCACATGCGCGACGCGCGACGAATCAGCACTCGGGAGGTCTCACAGGGTGTACAACGGCACGTCCTTGACTAGACGACTTGGTCCGGCAGCACGGTAGTGGCGCACAGCGGCGCTGCTCCACTGGTTTTCGCTCGGGCCGAGGCGGCCGGCGTCCCGGGCCGGGGCACCGGCCCGGCCAGTTCGCACCAGACCGTCTTGTGGCCCGCGCCCTGGTCCACGCCCCAGCGTTGGGCGAGCGCGTCGATCAGGGTCAGGCCGCGGCCGGACTCGGCCGTGTTGGTGGCCGGCAGGAGCACGGGGAGGGTCCGCGCGTCGGGGTCGGTGACCTCGACGCGGGTGTGGCCGTGGTCCGTGCCGGTGACGCGGACGGTCACCGGGGTGCCCTCGCCGAGGAGGTCGATCCAAGGCGCCCGACGGCCCCGCCCTGCTCCTCAGCGCCGCCGCCTGGGCGCCCTTCGTCGCCTCACTCAGGGGCTGAACCCGGCTCCGGCACGTCGAACCGGGCCAGGTCCCGCAGCCAGGCCCGTGCGTTGCTGTCGGACGGTGCGCGCCAGTCGCCGCGCGGTGAGAGCGAACCGCCGGCCGAGACCTTCGGCCCGTTCGGCATGGCCGATCGCTTGAACTGCGCGAACGCGAAGAAGCGACGGCAGAAGACCTCCAGCCAGTGCCTGATCTCCGGCAGGTCGTACGCCACCCGCTTGGCCTCCGGGAAGTTCGGCGGCCAGGCGCCGGCTTCCGGGTCGTGCCAGGCGTGCCAGGCCAGAAAGGCGATCTTCGACGGCCGGAAGCCGTACCGCAGCACATGGAAGAGGGTGAAGTCGTGCAGCGCGTACGGGCCGATCCTGGACTCGGTGGACTGCATCTCCTCGCCCGGCACGAGCTCCGGGCTGATCTCGGTGTCGAGGATCGCGGCGAGCGTCCTGCCGGTCTCCTCGCCGAACTGGCCGCTGCTGATGACCCAGCGGATCAGATGCTGGATCAGCGTCTTCGGCACACCGGAGTTGACGTTGTAGTGGCTCATCTGGTCGCCCACGCCGTACGTGGACCAGCCGAGCGCCAGCTCCGACAGGTCACCGGTGCCCAGCACGATGCCTCCGCGCTGGTTGGCCAGCCGGAACAGGTAGTCGGTGCGCAGCCCGGCCTGCACGTTCTCGAAGGTGACGTCGTACACCGGCTCGCCGGCCGCGAACGGGTGGCCCATCTCCTTCAGCATCAGCCGCGCGGTGGGCGTGATGTCCAGCTCGGCCGCGGTGACGCCGAGCGAGTTCATCAGCTTGTGGGCGTTGTCCTTGGTGTGGTCGCTGGTGGCGAAGCCGGGCAGCGTGAAGGCCAGGATGTCGCTGCGCGGGCGGCCCGCGCGGTCCATCGCCCGGGCGGCGACGATCAGCGCGTGCGTGGAGTCCAGGCCGCCGGACACCCCGATGACCACCTTCGGGCCGCCGATCGACGCGAGTCGCTGCTGGAGGCCCTCGACCTGGATGTTGTACGCCTCGTAGCAGTCCAGGGCGAGACGGTCGGCGTCGGCGGGCACGAACGGGAAGCGCTCCAGGCGACGGCGCAACCCCAGGTCGGTGAGCGGCGGATCGAGCTCGAACCCGATCGTCCGGAAGTCGTCGGTCCGGGCCCGGTGCGTACGGCGGTTGTCGTCGAAGGTTCCCATGCGCTGCCGCTCCTGCCGCAGCAGGTCGAGGTCCACGTCGGCCACCGCGTAACTGTCGCCGAGCGGGAACCGATCGGTCTCCGCCAGCAGCACGCCGTTTTCGTAGACCATGGCCTGGCCGTCCCAGGACAGGTCCGTGGTCGACTCGCCCAGTCCGGCCGCCGCGTAGACGTACGCGGCGAGGCAGCGGGAGGACGCCGAACGGCACAGCAGCTTGCGGTCCTCGGCCCGCCCGACCGTGATCGGGCTGCCCGAGAGGTTGACGAGGAGCGTCGCACCGGCGAGGGCCGCCTCCGCGCTGGGTGGCACCGGCACCCACATGTCCTCGCAGATCTCCGCGTGCAGCACGAGACCGGGAACGTCGTCCGCCGCGAACAGCAGGTCCACGCCGAACGGTACGGCCTCGCCGCCGACGCGGATCGACCCGCCGCGCTCGTCGGCGCCGTCGCCGATCTGCCGGCGCTCGTAGAACTCCCGGTAGTTCGGCGGGTACGACTTGGGTACGACACCGAGGACACGGCCGCGGTGCACGATCACCGCGCAGTTGTAGATCCGGTTGCGGTGGCGCAGCGGGGCACCGACGACCAGTACCGGCAGCAGTTCCGCCGACCCGGCGACCACCTGCTGCAACGCCTCCTCCACCTGATCGAGCAGCGCGTCCTGCAGCAGCAGGTCCTCGATCGAGTAGCCGCACAGCACCATCTCCGGGAAGACGGCGACGGCGACCCCCTCCCCGGCGCACCGGCGCGCGTGGCGCAGGACCGCTTCCGCGTTGGCGTGCGGGTCCGCGATGACGGTGTGACCCGTGCACGCGGCGACGCGTGCGAAGCCATGCTGATAGATCGACCAGAAGTTCAACGGAGGCACGGGCCCAGTGTAATCGTCAGAGCGACGCGATGGGGGGTGCGGAGGTGTGGGACGCCCCACGCAGGCGCCGGTGCGCGCCAGCGGCCATGATGTTCCTACGGCACCAGGGGAGGCGCACCAGGGGAGGCGGCCATGACCTTCGTCGGGATCGACGGCGTCGTCCACCACGTCGTCGTCGACGGCAGCGGACCGCTGTGCGTCCTCAGCCCCGGGCTCGGGATGTGCTGGTTCGACTGGGACCCCGTCGTCCCGCTGCTCGCTCCGCACCGCACCGTCGTCCGCTTCGACCGCCCGGGGCTCGGCCTCAGCGGGCACACGCGCGTGTGGCCGACGCTCGCCGGGGAGGCCCGGCGCATCGCGGCCGTCCTGGACGTGCTCGGCCTCGACGGGCCCGCCACGGTGGTGGGGCACTCGCTCGCCGGTTTCCACGCGGAGGCGTTCGCCCGGCTGTTCCCCGCGCGGGCTGCCGGGCTCGTGCTCGTCGACTCCAGCGTCGAGGAACATCCCCGCCCTCGGAGGGCGCCCGCGGTGCGGAACACCGCCGCACGCGTGTGCGCCACGCTGGCGGGCGCGGCCGGTCTGCCCCGCGTGGCGGGGCCGTCGCTGCGCCGGGCGGCGGTCCGGGCGGGCCGGGTCGGCGGGGGTGAACCGGCGTCGTACGACCAACTCCGGCGCGCGTATTCCACCAGCCGCTGGCTGCGTGCGGTCCTCGCCGAGAACACCGCGTACACCGACCAGGCCGTGGCCCTCGCCGCCCTGCGCGAGCGGCGGCCCCTGCGGCCCCGCCTGCCCGTCACCGTGCTCGCCGCGGACGACCCGCGCCGCGGCCCGCACCGGCGGGAGCACTGGCTCGCCCGGCAGCGGGCGCTGGCCACGACCCTGGACGGCAACCTCCACGTCAGCGCCCCGGCCGGCCACCTGGTCATGCTCGACCGGCCCGAGGACGTCGCCGCCGCCGTGCTGCACACGCGCGTGCGCCCGCCCTTCGGGGAACAGCAGGGCCGGTCGCGGGGCCGCTCGGGGTGATTCGCCGAGGGGGGGGAGCAGGTGCGGCGCGACGCCCTGACGGGGTTGCCGCCCTCCGTGCTTCCCCCGCGCGTGCGGCCCGTCGGCGGTCCTTGAGGTACTCGCGCGACGGCCGCCGCTGTCCCCGCGCGCGTGCGCCCGCCCCTCGGGCGGCAGGGCCGGAGCCCGGGCCGCTCGCGGTGATTCGGTTGCCCAGGGGGAGTTGGCAGCCCTTGAGGTACCCGCGCAGCGGCCGCCGCCGTCCCCGCACGCGCGTGCGCCCGCCCCTCGGTGAGGAGGGACGGGCGCACGGTCGCCGGAGCGAATGACCAGGCGTCAGTGGCGACGGTAGGAGTCGACGTAGCCGTTCGCGGGCGAGCCCACGCCGGTGACGTCGTCGTAGCCCTTGACGGCCTTGAGTGAGCTGTCCTTGCCGAGGCTGCGGACGGAGACGCTCAGACCACCGGTGGCGTCGAAGCCGTTGACGAAGTCGACACGGGCGACCGCGAGGTCCTTGCCGGTCGGCTGGTCCACCACGTCGTGGTACAGCTTCGAGCCGTACTTGGCGTAGATCGTCGGGTTGGCGAAGCCGATCGCCTTGCCGCCGCGCGCCTCCTGGGCGAGGGCCTGGACGGCCGCGATGACCGGCGCGGCCAGCGAGGTGCCGCCGATGCGGTACTCGTTGTACTGCTGCGTCCCGTCCGGGAAGGTCTGCGTCTGGCCGACCTTGAAACCGGTGTTCGGGTCGGCGATCGCCGCGATGTCCGGGACGACGCGGTTGCCCTCGGCGCCGTTGGCCGTGGCCAGGGCCTTCGGCACCACGTTCTTCTGGTAGTACGGCTGCGGCACGGTCTTGCTGGTGCCGCCGCCCGCGCCCGAGGTGAACGCGCCGGGGAAGTTGGTCCAGCTCTTGCCGTCCGCGGACAGCACGGCCTTCTCGGTGCCCCAGCCGGTCTCCCACTGGTACGTGTCGCCCTTGCCGACGGCCAGCGAGGTACCGCCGACGGCGGTCACCCACGCCGAGTTGGCCGGGGTGTCGACCTGCTTCGTACCGGTGTGGGCGGCCTCGTCGCCGTTGTCGCCGGAGGAGAAGTAGAAGCCGATGCCCTGGACCGCGCCGAACTGGAAGACCTGGTCGTAGGCGGCCGCGAGGTCCGGCGTCTGGTTCGCCTCGATGTCGCCCCAGGAGTTGGAGACGATGTCGGCGAGGTGGTTGTCGACGACCTTGCTCAGCGAGTCGAGCAGGTCGTCGTCGTAGCAGGAGCCGGCGCCCACGTACGTGACGTCGGCGGCGGGCGCGACCGCGTGCACGGCCTCGACGTCGAGGGTCTCCTCGCCGTACCAGCCGGCGGCCCCGCACTCCTTGGTCTTGGTGTAGTTCTTCGGCAGCACCTGGTGCAGCTGACCGGTCTTCCAGGCGGCGTCACCGTGCTTGCCCGCGTAGGTGGCCGCGTCGAAGGCGATGGTCGGCGAGGCGTACGCGTCGGTGATGGCGATCCGGACGCCCTTGCCGGTGTAGCTGCCGGCGCCGTAGGCGGCCCGCAGCTGCTTGCCCGTGTAGCCCTTGACGGCGTACGGGATCTTGGTGCCGTACGCGTCCGGCAGCGTGCTCGCGATGTTCGAGCCGTAGTACGAGGAGAACGGCCCGGAGTTCTTGAACACGGCGTCCGGCGGCGGGAGCTGGTCGTCGTGGTTCGCCTTGTGCGGGGCGTTGTCCAGGCCGGTGACGGTCAGGACGGCGCCCTTCAGGCCCTCCGGCACCGACGCCGACCGGGCCGGCGCGCGGTAGGTCTTGGAGCCCTTGGCGAAGTTGTGCAGCTGGGTGCCGAACGCCTTCTCGGCGGCGGCGACGTCGCCGGTGACGGCGATGTAGTGCGCGGTCACCGAGGTGACCTTCAGGCCCGCCGACTTCAGCCACGACTTGACGGCGGCCACCTGTGCCTTGGTCGCACCGAAGCGCGACTGCGTCTGCTTGGCGCTCAGGTACTTGCCGTACGCGGCCGAGGACGGGTCGGAGACCGCCTTGGCGTACGCGGCGAGGCCGGCGGCGTCCCGTCCGGCCAGGTAGACCCGGGCGTTCACCGGGGCGCTGTCGGAGGTGGCGCCCTTGTCCGCCTTGGCCGTGGCCCACACGGGCTTGGTGCCCGCGAGGGCGTTGCGGCCCGGGTCGCCCGCGGCGTGCGCCGCGGGTATGCCGAACGCCAGCGCACCGGCGAGCATCGGCAGTGTTGCCGCCATGCTCACTCCGGCGCGTGCGATGGCGCGGTTGGATCTCATAGAACCCCCTGCGATGCGGATCGCATGTAACGCAATGAGTGGTTGGTCCACGAGTGATCCGCGTAGAGCCGCGGCGGTTCGGCCCGTGAATGGATCACGCGATCGGGGGCCACTCTTCCCGATGAACCGTTCATGCCAGGGGAATGGGCAAGCCAAGAGAAACCCAAGGAACAGTCATGTGAGGTGACTTGGGGCCGAATTGCCGCTTTCGCGGTGCCGGCTGGGGTGTGTCCGGATCATGAACGGGGCGCGGCGCCGCGCTCCTTGAGCATGCCGGCCATCAGCTGGATCTCCGACTGCTGCGCGTCGACCATGCCCTGGGCGAGCCGCTTCTCCACGCCGACCGTGCACTTGGCGGCACAGCCCCGCGCCATGTGGATGCCGCCCTTGTGATGGTCCGTCATCAGCTGCAGGTAGAGCACCTCGGCCTGCCTGCCGTTGAATTCGCCCAGCTTCTTCATCTCGGCGTCGGTCGCCATGCCCGGCATCAGCGCGCCGTCCTTGCCGGAGGCCATGTCACCCATGCCCATCCAGGTCATCGGCGGCTGCGCCGACACCTTCGGCAGCCCCCACAGGTCGAGCCAGCCCAGCAGCATCCCGCGCTGGTTGGCCTGGGTCTGCGCGATGTCGTAGGCGAGACGGCGCACTTCGGTGTCGCCCGTGCGGTCGCGCACGATGTACGACATTTCCACGGCCTGCTGGTGATGGACCGCCATGTCCCGGGCGAAGCCGGCGTCCGCGGAGTCGGCGGCGGGCGTCGTGACGGCGTCCCCGCCCGAGCCGCCCCTGTCCTCGGCGACCGCGTACGTGATTGCGCCCGCCGCCACCAGCGCGGTGGCCGCCGCTCCCGCGATCAGCCCGATGAACCTCACTGGCCCAGCCCGCCCGTGCAGGTGGCCCCCGGCTCCGGCGTCTGGGAGCCCTGGACGAACCGGGCGAAGAACTTGTCGACGTCCGGGTCGTTCGCACCCGTCACCGTGCGCTGGTGCCCCCACGCGCTGAGCATGATCGGGTCCTTCTGGTCCTCGACCGGGCTCATCAGCGTGTACGGCGTCCTCTTCACCTTCGCCGCGAGCGCGGCCACGTCGGCCTTGGACGCCCTGCCGTTGTACGTCACCCAGACGGCGCCGTGCTCCAGGGAGTGCACGGCGTTCACGTTGTTGACGGGCTTGGTGTAGACGTCGCCGTTGCAGTTCTGCCAGACCGGGTTGTGATCGCCGCCGACCGGGGGCTCCATCGGGTAGGTCACGGCGCTGGTGGTGTGGGTGCGGCCCAGGGTGCCCTTCCAGGTCTTCACGCCGTCCGCGCCGGTGACGAAGTGCCCGGCGGCCGCGTTCTTGCCGTTCTTGCCGTTCTTGCCGTTCTTGCCGTTCTTGGCGTCGCCGGCCGAGGCGGTCGACTTGCCGTCGCCCGACTGCGCGTGCACGACCACCACGCCGCCGACGACCAGGCCCGCCGCGACGACCGCGCTCGCCGTGATCGTGACGATGCGATTGCGGCGCTCCCGGGTGCGTTCGGCGCGGCGCATCTCCTCCACGCGTGCCTTGCGCTGGTTGCTGTCGGTCTGCTCGGCGGAGCCCATGGCGGAGTCCTTTGGGGGAAGGAGGAGGGACGGGAGGGGCGGGTCCGCTGATCGTAGTGGGGCCGGGGGGTCAGCGGGAGGCCGCATGGTATCGGCCCATAACTTGAAGCACAGATGTGCATTATCTACGCTGGCCGCATGCGGCTGCTGCGCTCCACGGACCTGGCGCTGCGCGTCCTGATGCGACTCGCCGTCGCCGGCGAGTCGAGCCCCACGACCCGGGATGTCGCGGCGGCCATGGACGTGCCCTACACCCACGCCGCGAAGGTCGTCGCCGAACTGACCCACATGGGCCTGGTCGCCGCCCGGCGCGGCCGGGGCGGGGGGCTCGCGCTCACCGAGCGGGGGCGCACGGCGTCGGTGGGCGCCGTGGTGCGCGCCTTCGAGGGCGAGGGCGACGTCGTCGACTGCGAGGGCGCCGGCCAGGGCGCCAACCCCTGCCCGCTGAGCTCGGGCTGCCGGCTGCGGGGCGCACTGCGCCGGGCCCAGGAGGCGTTCTTCGCCACGCTGGACCCGGTGACGGTCGCCGACATCGTCGCGGACCCGACGGGCTCGCTGCTGCTGGGGATCGGCGAGGCGCCGTAGCACTCCCGGGCGCCGGCCGGGCCGGGCCGTAGTGGTGCCGGGCGCCGGGCCGCAGCGCTTCCGCGGGTCGGCCGGGGCTCGTGGCGCCGGCGGAAACGGGGCCGGAAATGGCGGGGCGCCCCGGAAGAAGACCGCTGTGGTCCTCCCGGGGCGCCCGGGTGCCGTGAGTGGGGGGCGTCAGTCCTTCGCGAGCCAGAGGTCCGGGCCGAACACCTCGTAGTGGACGTCGGCCGGAGCCACGCCCTTCTCGATCAGCTGGGCGCGCACCGCCCGCATGAAGGGCAGCGGACCGCACAGGTACGCGTGCGTGCCGGCCGGGACGTCCACGTCGGTGAGGTCGGCCAGGCCGGGCCGCCCGGCGCCCTCGGCATCCTGCTCGTAGAAGAAGACCGCCCGGCCCTCGGGCAGCTTGGCCGCGTACGCCTCGTGGTCCGAGCGCAGCGCGTGCGCGGCGGGGGAGCGGTCGGCGTGCACCACGGTCACCGGGGCCCGGTGACCGGTGAGGGCCAGCTGCTCCAGCATGGCGATCACCGGGGTCACGCCGATGCCCGCGGAGGCGAGCAGCAGCGGCGCCTCGGTGTCCTCCAGGGCGAGGTCGCCGTACGGGGCGGACAGCTGCAGGACGTCACCCACCTGCACGCGCGCGTGCAGGTGATTCGAGACCTCGCCGGCCGGCGTCGTGGCGTCGCCGCTCACCCGCTTGACGGCGAACTGGCGCTCGGGCGAGCCGGGGGCCGCGGTCAGGCTGTACTGGCGGATCTGCCGGGCGCCGTCCGCGAGCGTGACGCCGACCGAGACGTACTGGCCGGCGCGGTAGCCCGGCACCGGGCCGTCGTCGACCGGACGCAGCTTGAAGGTGGCCACGTCGGCGGTCTCCTCGATCCGCTCGACGACCTCCCACTCGCGCCAGCCGCGCTGCTCGCTCTGCTCGTAGAGCCGCTTCTCGATGGCTATGAGGGCGTTGGCCATCAGCCAGTAGACGTCGGTCCAGGCGGCGGCCACCTCGGGCGTGACCGCCTCGCCGAGGATCTCGGCGATGGCGGCGAACAGGTGCTCGTGGACGATCGGGTACTGCTCCGGGGTGATGCCCAGCGAGGCGTGCTTGTGGGCGATGCGGTCGAGCATCAGGTCGGGCCGCTGCTCGGGGTTGTTCACGAGGTACGTGGCGAACGCGGCGATGGAGCCGGCCAGGGCCTGCTTCTGGGTGCCGGCGGCCTGGTTGCCGCGGTTGAACAGGTCGCGCAGCAGCTCGGGGTGGGCTGCGAACATCCGGGCGTAGAAGCGCTCGGTGATCTCGCCGATGGCCGCGCCCACGGCGGGCAGGGTGGCGCGGACGGTGGCTGCTGACTGCTCGGACAGCATCGTGACTCCTCGAAAGCTCGATCACTCGACTGATCACGACGGTATGAAAACTTGCATCTGAGATGCAAATTAAGAGGGAGTGGTCTCGCTCACTTCGGAAAGACTTCGGCCATTACGGATGTCGGTCCGAACAGGCAAGATGGGCGACAGAGCAGTACACCCGGCGTACACCAGGCGTTCGGGCCCAGGACGGCCGGGCGATCAAGGTGCGCAACGCGCGTGAAATGGTGTTGTGGTGTGATGCTCAGGTGCCCGACCGCCTCCCCGTGATACGGGGGCCGCAGGCGGCCTGACCAGCAAGGATGGGGAAGCGGAAGATGGACAAGCAGCAGGAGTTCGTGCTCCGGACGTTGGAGGAGCGCGACATCCGGTTCGTACGCCTGTGGTTCACGGACGTGCTGGGCTTCCTCAAGTCCGTGGCCGTGGCCCCCGCCGAGCTGGAGCAGGCCTTCGACGAGGGCATCGGCTTCGACGGCTCCGCCATCGAGGGCTTCGCGCGGGTCTACGAGTCCGACATGATCGCCAAGCCCGACCCGTCCACGTTCCAGATCCTGCCCTGGCGCGCCGAGGCCCCCGGCACCGCCCGCATGTTCTGCGACATCCTCATGCCGGACGGCTCCCCCTCCTTCGCGGACCCCAGGTATGTGCTGAAGCGGGCCCTGGCCCGCACCTCCGACCTGGGCTTCACCTTCTACACCCACCCGGAGATCGAGTTCTTCCTGCTGAAGGACCGTCCGTTGGACGGCTCCCGCCCGACCCCCGCCGACAACTCCGGGTACTTCGACCACACCCCGCAGGCCATCGGCATGGACTTCCGCCGTCAGGCGATCACCATGCTGGAGTCGATGGGGATCTCGGTGGAGTTCTCCCACCACGAGGGCGCCCCCGGCCAGCAGGAGATCGACCTGCGCTACGCCGACGCGCTCTCCACCGCGGACAACATCATGACCTTCCGCCTGGTCATGAAGCAGGTCGCGCTGGAGCAGGGCCTGCAGGCGACCTTCATGCCGAAGCCGTTCTCGGAGTACCCCGGCTCCGGCATGCACTCCCACCTCTCCCTCTTCGAAGGCGACCGGAACGCGTTCTACGAGTCCGGCGCCGAGTACCAGCTCTCCAAGGTCGGCCGTTCCTTCATCGCCGGCCTGCTGCGGCACGCCGCCGAGATCTCCGCGGTCACCAACCAGTGGGTCAACTCCTACAAGCGCATCTGGGGCGGCTCCGAGCGCACTGCCGGCGCCGGCGGCGAGGCCCCCAGCTACATCTGCTGGGGCCACAACAACCGCTCCGCCCTGGTCCGCGTCCCGATGTACAAGCCCGGCAAGACGGGCTCGGCGCGCGTGGAGGTCCGCTCCCTGGACTCCGGCGCCAACCCCTACCTCGCCTACGCCGTCCTCCTGGCCGCCGGCCTGAAGGGCATCGAGGAGGGCTACGAGCTCCCGCCCGGCGCCGAGGACGACGTGTGGGCCCTGTCCAACGCCGAGCGCCGCGCAATGGGTATCGAACCCCTCCCGCAGAACCTCGGCGAGGCGCTCTCCCTCATGGAGAGCAGCGACCTGGTCGCCGAGACCCTCGGCGAGCACGTCTTCGACTTCTTCCTGCGCAACAAGAAGCAGGAGTGGGAGGAGTACCGCTCGGAGGTCACGGCCTTCGAACTGCGCAGGCACCTGCCGGTGCTGTAGGCGCAGGCCGTCGACCCTGAGGCGCTTTTTCTCTGGGCCGTCTGTGGGCCGTATGAGCATGGATCCCAGGGGCGTCCCGCCTAGCGAGTCGCGCGGCCTCTTGTCGCCATCTAGCGTCCCAACGCCCGCGGCTGGGACGCTAGATGGCGACCCGGCGAGTTGGAGGGGGCGGATGCACACGGGGGAGGGGTTCCTTGCCAACCCGTTGTGGCAAGGCGTTGGTGCTCTTGCTGGTATCGCGGCCGTTGCGCTCTATGTAGCAGTGGAGATTCGGCGTCGAGACCGTCGCGACGAGAGCTCTGGGGGCGGGCAGGAGCGTCACTGGTACACGTTTGATCTTGCGACCCAAGATGGTGAAGAGGCCTTCTACAAGGCCCTCGCGAAGAGTATTTCAGGAGCGCAAGAGAGCATCTATCGCTCGGGCCGAGGGTTCTCTCGGCGACGCCAAGAAGGATCTATTAGCGATTTGGTACGCGCAGAAGAGATAGCCCTGCGCAACGGGGTTGAGATCACGCGCATTCAGCTCAGTGGCAAAGTTAACGAAGTGTGGGCCAATGCCTACGCCGACTTGGTAGAGCGCTACCCTGAGGGCCTGCGGGTTTTCGCTGAACGAGGAGACTCGCCGCTTGTGAATGTGGCGGTGATCGACGCGCATGGACCTTCTCCTGTAATTCAACTACTCTTCGAGGCAAATGAAATCGTCGCTGGCGGACCGAGGCATCGAGGGAGCGCGGCTGTTTTTCTTCATGGCCATTCTCCTTTGGCTGTGAGCTTGCAGAGTCAGTTTGAAGACCATGTGCGTAGCCTTCAGCGCATGACTGCTGACGAGGTGAGGGGGCTTTCGAGCCCTCCTTTGTACTTTGCGTACGGGTCCAACATTTCCAGCAGGCAGATGAGGGATCGATGTCCGAGTGCACAACGCATTGGCATCGCACATCTGTACGGCTGGCGGCGCAGTTTCTGCGTTCCCGCACCGCATATGAGTGGCCTTGCTGCGGGCATTCAGAGGTCTGATGTAGAGAGTAGCTACGTCGTTGGTGTCGCATACGAGATGAGTTCGCTGGATCAGCAGCGGCTAGACGACATTGAACGGGGTGGCTACAGGCCGCAGCGTGTAGAAATCAAGGTGGGAGGAGTGCACCGAGACGCGTACACTCATGTCCCGGTACAGACCGTTCCAGAAGCAGTCAGTGAGATCCCGCGATCTTACCTAGAAGTAATGATTTCCGGGGCTGAAGAGAATGGCCTTGCGGATTTCGCTGAGCAGCTACGGGATATCGCATCACTTCTTCGTGACTGAAATCCTGAACCCTATTTCGGGCCAGAGGGCGCGAACTCTGGCCCGAGATGGTTGAATTGAGAGCTCAGGATCTCGGCGTTCTTGTCGTACGCGGTCACCAGGCCGTTCATGCTCGCCTTGCCCCGGCCCTGCTGCCAGTCGGCGAACGCGGACGCGATCAGCTTCCCGCCGCCGGCGTGGTCACCCATCAGCCCGCCCGAGTAGTCGATGTAGATGTCCGCGCTGTCCAGGATGTTGCTTCAGGCTGTCGCCGCCCTGGACCTTCGTCAGGTGCTCGACCGCAGTGGCCTCGACTGGGGTGCTGTCCTTGGTCACGTAGTCCTGGAACTGCCGCGTGAGCGACTTCGCGGGAGCCTTCGGCTTGCCAGCCGCCTTGCTCGGCTCAGTCGACTGGACTACTGCGGGCTTGTCCGCGTTCGGCTTGGAGGAGCCGTCTGGCCCGCGCCATCATGACGACCGCCACCTTGGACGAGGCCGGGGCGTACAGCCGCGGGATCTGCGGCTTCTCGGAGATCGACTACGAGCGCAACAAGGCAGCATGGCTCACCGAGCAGCCGCCCATGAAGCTCAACCGCGGCGACGTCCTGTCTCGACTCGAGGAGTTCCAGGCCGGGGCCCGTGCCGCGCCACAGCAATCAGCCGCCTGACGCCAGCGAATGGGTAGTCTCGCGCGCCGATGCAGCCCACGCGTCGGTTGCTGATCGGGGCCCCCGGGACTCCCGGGCACTGGGCCCGTTCCGGCGGGCGGTGCCCGATGCTGCGCGGTTCCGCGAGCGTGACTCCGTGATCAGGGTGGACGGCAAGGAACGTCAAGCGTGCCACCACAACCGGCCAGTTCGGGCACCTGCGTGACCTCGGTTGTGGGCGACTTCTGACCGCCCCTGCGGCTACTCGCCTACTCGCCAGGCGCGGTGCGCGTGGGGGGACTGGCGAGCTGGGCGTCGAGACCGTCGAGGAGGGCCTGGAGGCCGAAGGCGAAGGTGTCGTCCGGAGCCGCGGCGTAGGCGGCGGCGGGGGTTTCGAGGCGGGCGCGCAGCCTGGGGAATTGCGCTGCGATCTCGCGGGCTTCGGCCATGCTGTCGCGCATCAGCTGCTCGGCGTTGCCGTCGCCGCTGAGCTTTCTCGAGAGCGAGGCCGCGGCGGCCGGGCCGAGGGCGTTGCCGAGCACGAAGGTGAAGACGGTGGCCGCCGCCTGGTCGGCGAGCGTGCCGGTGAATCCGGCGGCCTCGTAGACGGCGAGGGTGTGGTCGTCGTAGCGGGCTTTGCCGGGGCCGAACATCAAGAAGGAGCCGAAAGCCTGCACCAGCCAGGGGTGGCGGGTGAGCATCGCATGCAGGCCATCGGCCATCGCGGTGGCTGCCGTGCGCCAGCCGGTAGCGGCCAGGCCTGGCAGCGCGATCTCGCTCCATGCCTGATCGGCGGCGAGGGCGATGAGATTGTCCTTGCTGCCCACGTGCCAGTAGACCGCAGTGGCCGCGGAGCCCAACCGCTTGCCCAGGGCGCGCATGTTGAAGCCTTCCAGACCTTCGGCGTCCAGCAGCTCGACGGCGGCCTGGACGATCTGTTCGCGGGTCAGCGTGTCGCGGGGCATGTGGCAACGGTAGGACATCGGACCGCGACTTGCACAAAGTTCAAACAACCACTTGCACACTGTGCAAGTCCCGCTCTATCTTCGACTTGAACGCAGTGCAAGTCATTCTGTTGACGGGACTGGAAGAGGGGGGACAAGAAATGCCACAGGAGTCGCTGGCCGCCTTCGTCGAGGCGAAGGCCACGGAGTTCGGCATCCCCGGCGTTGCCGTCGGGGTGTGGGTGGACGGCCGGGAGGTCTTCGCGTGTCACGGGGTGACGAACCTGGAGAACCCGCTGCCGATCACCCAGGACACCCTGTTCCGGCTGGGCTCGGTCACCAAGACCTACACGGCGACCGCGCTGATGCGCCTGGTTGAGGCCGGCCAGGTTGAGCTGGACGCGCCGGTGCGCCGATACGTTCCGGAATTCGCGCTCCCGGACGAGGAGGCCGCGGCTCGGATCACCGTGCGCAACCTGCTCAACCACACCGCGGGGCTGGACGTCAGAACGGCATTCGACACCGGCGACGGCGACGACGCGCTGGCCGCCCATGTGGCGCAGCTCGCCGAGATTCCGCTGATCGCGCCGGTCGGCGCCCGCGCATCCTACAGCCAGCTCGGCTACAACCTCGCCGGACGGATCGTGGAGAAGGTCACCGGTCTGACGTACGAGCGCGCCGCCTCCTCGCTGCTCTTCGAACCGCTCGGGATGACCCACAGCTTCTTCGCCGGCGACGAGGTGATGACCCGGCGGTTCGCCGTCGGGCACAACGTCGGCGAGGACGGCACCCTGGCCGTCGCGCGGCGGTGGAAGGACTCCCGTGCCAACAACCCCGGCGGGGGCATCGTCTCCTCGGTCGCGGACCAGCTGCGGTGGGCCCGGTTCCACCTCGGCGACGGTTGCTCGCAAAGCGGTGTCCGGGTGATGTCCGCCCAGACTCTGCACCGGATGGCCGAACCGACGGTCGCGCTGCGCTCCAGCTCGATGGGCGACGCCGTCGGCATCGGCTGGTTCCTGCGCCACGTGGACGGCGTTCGCACCGTCGGGCACGGCGGGTCGGCGAACGGCCAGTTCGCCGAGTTGCTCATGGTGCCCGAACGGGGCTTCGTCGTCGCCGTGGCCTCCAACGCCGGCCCGGACAGCGGGCCGGCCTGCAACCAAGCCATCGTCCGCTGGGCACTCGAGCGCTACCTGGGGGTGGCCGACCGGGATCCCGAGCCGCTCCCCTACGACCCCGCGCGGATCCGCGAGTTCGCCGGCAGCTACGAGATCGACATCATGACGCTCACCATCAGCGCGGACGAGGCCGGACCCAAGATCGCAGTGCGCATCAAGCCGGAGGTCCGGGCGTCCGCGGGCACCGAGGTGCCGCCGGACCTGCCGCCGGCCGACTTCGGGCTGCTGCCCGGCGGGGCCGACGACTACATCGTCACCAACGGCGGCCTGACGGGGCAGCGCGGCTTCTTCACCCGCGACGAGACGGGCACGGTCGTGGGAGTCGACCTCGCCGGCCGGCTGTTCCAGCGCGTCCACGCGGCCTGACCAGTGTGCCGCGCCCCGCAGAGCCCTGTCTGACGTGCATGGTCAGGCAGGGCCCTCGCCTCAACCTACGGATTGTTGGCCGGGTCACGGTGAGATCAATGTGCCGTCGAGATGACGTGCGTCACGCCTTCGCGTCGACATCGGTTCAGGACTTCGTGCAGGTCCGGGGCTTGGTCGGCGAGGACGTCGATTCCCTCGTGCAGGTACCGGTAGCCAGTGGCCGCAACGGTGCCAGATGCAGGGGTCAGTTGCGGTCAACACCGGTGCCCGGCAGTCGAGTAGCCGTCCGCTTCCTCGGTCGGCAACGCCGCAGCTCAGCCGCCAGATCACCCCGCCTCTCTCCTAAAGCGGTTGGCGGCAGCCCCGTGCCCTTCGCGTGCCCAGTCCGGCGGGAAGCCACGGGGGAGTCGTTGCGCTCGCACCCCTCGGGCGCCGTTGGATCGAGTCTTCCGCAGGTACTGGGTATGAGAGGGTCCCGGCCCACCGAGGAGGGTGAAGTGACGTACCTCGTACGCCAGATCGTCATGGGTGTAGTGATAGGTGTCGCTGTTCTGGTCGTTGCCTTGATCGTGGTCAATCACTCCGGCACTCCCGATGTGGACAAGTACAGCTACACCAAGGGCTACAACGCTTTCGGTGGAGCGCTCATGCCTACAGACGATCGGAGCCGCGAGCAGGTAGAGGCGGACTGCGATTCCTTCTTGCGGCGGCGTCAGCTCATGGCCCCGGACTACGAACTGGTCGAGAAGGATTGGATCCAGGGATGTGCCGACGCGGCGCAGAACAAGGACTCCCGCTTCAAGTAGGGCAAAGACAGGCTGTCGATCGGTACAGCAGCGGAGTAACTGCGACGAACACCCCTGTCCATTGGCCCTTTGCGGCTGCGGCGCGACCGCCATGGCTGTCACTGACCGATCCACACAGAGCTACGGATCGGATGACGTCTGCCACCAGCACGCCGAGCACGCAACAACGGTGAGTGTCTGACTGTGTGACAACGCCGACGGACAACGGTGGACGAGCGCGGATGCCTGCGGACCACCAGCGCAGGTGAGTGGCACACCACCCCTAGGTAGGGCGCCCGCCCAGGTTGTTTCGGGACGAAGAGGTCGCCGGGCCGTCTGTGGGCCGTCGAAGGGCGGCCCAAGACGACCAACGACGATCAATGACGACCTCTCAGTCCCGACCAGCGCTGCGCTGACAGTGATCGCGTGAGGTCGCTTCTGGGCCGCGCCGCTTGCTGCGCAACAAGAAGCAGGAGTGGGAGGAGTACCGCTCGGAGGTCACGGCCTTCGAACTGCGCAGGCACCTGCCGGTGCTGCAAGGGCAGGTCAAGGCGGGTTTCCCGCTGGCTCGACCCTTGGGGCCGACGGTCATGGACCGTCGGCCCCAAGGCGTCTCACTGCTCGGCTGACGGCCGATCGATTCTCCGTTGTCGCCGCCGGCCGCGTCGAGTAGGGTCACCCGACGTGAACACCGGACCGGCACTCAGCCACACACGGATCGGCTATCCGGTGGAGGGCTGACCGCACGGTGGGTGCGGAGAAGGCGCACCAACGGTTCGGCACGCGGACCTCCCGACGCTCGCGCACCACGAGTCCGTTCTTCGTGTCGAGCAACAGCGAGGTCAGCAGAGTGACAGTCACGTTCAACCACACCATCATCGCCTCCAAGGACCGCAACGAGTCGGCCCGGTTCTTCCGGGAGCTGCTGGAACTTCCGGAAGCACCGTCCTGGGGCCCGTTCACCAACATCCAGCTCAGCGACGGCGTGCTGCTGCAGTTCGCCGAGCCGCCGGTGGAGATCCAGATGCAGCATTACGCGTTTCTGATCGACGACGAGCTGTTCGGCCGGGCGTATCGGCGACTGTGCGATCGCGGCATCGAGCACTGGGCCGATCCGCACATGCGACGCCCCGGCGAGATCAACAACGAGCACGGCGGTCGAGGGGTGTACTTCAAGGACCCTGCCGGGCACGCGATTGAGCTGATCACACGCCCGTACCTGTAACCGGGGAACTGCCGGTGCCGTAAGCGCGGGAAGCTTCGCGGGCCGCGGCTCAGCCGCGGCCCGCGAAGGCCACGAAGTCGGCCCATGCGGTGGGCGTGAGGGCGAGGCGGGAGCCCTGGGTGTTCTTGGAGTCGCGGATGTGGACGGTGGCGGTGGTGACGGCGACCTCGACGCAGTCGCTGGGATTGCTGCTGTCGCTGTAGGTGCTCTTGAACCAGGTCAGATCGACGACGTCTCCGGCCGAGTCCTTACGGTTCATGTCTCCCCCAGCAGTTCTTCGATGAAGGCGAGTGACTCTCGTGCGGTCAGGGCCTCGGCCCGGATGATGCCATAGCGCAGTTCGAGGATCCGCAGCTGCCGGGGATCCGAGACAGGACGGTTGCCGAACTCGTCGTCGGCCCGGCCAACCGCCGTGCCATCCACGAACTTCAGCACCTGGATCCGCCCTCCCGTACCCGGGTGGTCCCCACGAGACGTCGGCATCACCTGAACGTCGACCTGGCGCAACTGCGCCACACGCAATAGGTGTTCGAGCTGCCTGCGCAGCACCATCCTCCCCCCGATCGGGCGGCGGAGCGTCACCTCTTCCTGGACGAAGCTGAGTTCCGGGGCGGGGGACCGCTCGAAGATTGCCTTGCGGGCCATGCGGGCGGCGAGCGCCCGCTCGAGCTCGTCCTCCGACAGCGCGGGTCGCCGCGTGCTGAGGAGGGCCCGCGCGTATTCCTCGGTCTGCAGCAGTCCGTGAAGGTTGTGGCTGCCGTAGGAGAGAAGCTCGACCGCCTGCGCCTCCAGCTTCGCCAGGTCACGTACCTTCTTCGGATACCGGACCCGCTTCACGTCCTCCTGCATAGCCGAGAGCAGCCCGCCCGCCCCCAGTACCTCGTCCGCCTTGTCCAGGTACTCGGGCCGGGGAATCCGCTTCCCGCTCTCGATCTTGTAGACGAGGTCTTCGCCGTAGCCGAGCGCCAACCCGAACTCGGCGGCCCGCATCCCCGCCGCCTCTCTCCGCAGCTTCAGCTGCCGCCCCACGGTGGCGACCACGGCGACGCCCCAGTCGTCGTCCGGGTCCACCTCCCACCCCGGCTCGTCCGCCTCGCTCCGCAGCCGTACCGCCTCGCCGTCCACCGACATCCGTGCTCCGTGCCCCTCGGTCCTGCGCGTCGTATCGCGACGTGCCCGACGCTAGAAGGCCCGCCCACGCCGAGTGACGCGAACGGGGCAACCGCCACGCCCACGGGTGATGGGCCGCGCTTACCGGGGGCGCCTCCGGGACGGGTGCTGGATCCGTCGGCGGCACACAGGGCTCGTCCACGGGCGGTTCCATGGCGAGCACGGGTGGGGGCACGTTGCCCTGGACCGCCGGGACGGCGGGCCTGCTCGCCGTGACCGCCGGTCTCGGCGTCCTCGTCGTGGCCCGCCGCCGGGGGCGGGCTGCCCGAGACGTCCGGGGCCGGCCCCGGGCCGTATGGGCCACGAAGCCGGCCCGCGCGGCCCGGGTCACGGCCGGCCGGGGGCCTTGGACCGCCGGCCGGTCGCGACAGGGGCGCGCGCTCACCCCACGAACGCCGGGGAGACCGCAGCGGTGCTGATGCGCCGTGGCTTTCCCGTGCCGTCGGCGGGGAGTCGGTAGAGGTCGGCGCCGTAGTCGCCCGGGAGGGCGTAGACCAGAGTGTGGGCGTCCTTCCAGACCGCCTGGTCGTCGACTCTCCTCGGCTCGGCGAGCGGGGTTTCGCGCATCGTGCGCAGGTCGAGGACGTAGAGGCGCCAGGGGGCGTCCTTGGGGAGCCCCCGCACCCGTTTCTTGAAGGCCATGCGCGTGCCGTCGGGGGAGAGGGAGGGGCATTCGACGTTCGTGTGCAGGGTGGTGACCGTGTTGGCGCGCAGGTCGCCTCTGATCGCCCTGCTTCGCGCAACCGGGAGGGTGAAGACCAGGTGAACTACTGTCGCCCGGCACCCGGTGACGGTGGCACTCCTTGGCCCGGTCGACGCCGGAGACCGGCGGAAGGATCACTTCGAGGGTCATGTCCATGGTGTGGCTCCCTTGTCGTATACCGTGCGGCCCCCTCGCCGAAGCCGAAAATCCGGGCCCGCGCCACCAGGGCGACGAAACCACCGGTCCACCCCTGGAGCCAGTGCCGGACACTCCGGTTAGGCTCTGGCCAGGACGACCTTGATCCGACGGGAGGCCGGGGATGACGGCGCCGGGGCGCAGGAGCAGCACCTTCACACGGCTGCTGCGGCACGGCTTCACCGATGCCTCCGCCGCCGAGCGGCTCCTGCAGAGTCCGGAGCTCGCGCCGATAAGGAACGATCCGGTGCTGCTGGAGGCGCTCGGCGCGACGGCCGACCCCGACCTCGCGCTGCTGGGCCTGGTCCGGCTGCTGGAGGCGCAGCCCGCGCCGAACGCCCGGCGGGAGCTGCTCGACACCCTGATCGCGGCCAAGCCGCTGCGCGACCGGCTGCTCGGCGTGCTCGGCGCCTCCGCCGCGCTCGGCGACCACCTCGCCCGGCACGCCGGCGACTGGCACGCGCTCGTCACCTACGAGCCCCGGGACCTGCACCCGGGGGTGGAGGAGTTCGAGCGGGGGCTGGCGGACGCCGGTGACCCCGTCTCGCTGCGCGTCGCCTACCGGCGCTGCCTGCTGGCCATCGCCGCCCGCGACGTCTGCGGCACCACCGGCGTCGCCGAGACCGCCGCCGAGCTCGCCGACCTCGCCACCGCCACCCTGCGCGCCGCCCTCCGCCTCGCCCGCGCCGCCGTGCCCGGGGACGCCGCGGTGTGCCGGCTCGCGGTGATCGCGATGGGCAAGTGCGGCGGTCACGAGCTGAACTACGTCTCCGACGTCGACGTCATCTTCGTCGGCGAGGCCGCCGAGGGCGCGGACGAGGCGAAGGCGCTCAGGGCCGCCACCCGGCTCGCCTCGCACATGATGCGGATCTGCTCCGAGACGACCGTGGAGGGGTCGATCTGGCCCGTCGACGCCAATCTGCGCCCCGAGGGCAGGAACGGCCCGCTGGTGCGGACACTGAGCAGTCATACCGTCTACTACCAGCGGTGGGCCAAGACCTGGGAGTTCCAGGCCCTGCTCAAGGCCCGGCCGGTGGCCGGCGATCTCGCGCTCGGCGAGGAGTACGTCGCCGCGCTCGATCCGCTGGTCTGGAAGGCCGCCGAGCGCGAGAACTTCGTCGGTGACGTGCAGAAGATGCGTCGGCGTGTCGTCGAGAACATCCCCGCCGCCGAGGTCGAGCGCGAGCTGAAGCTCGGGCCGGGAGGACTGAGGGACGTCGAGTTCGCGGTACAGCTGCTGCAGCTGGTGCACGGGCGGACCGATCCGTCGTTGCGGAGCGGGAGCACGCTGGAGGCCCTGAAGGCGCTGGCCGCGGGTGGGTACGTCGGGCGTGCCGACGCCGTGCAGCTCGACGAGGCCTACCGGTTCCTGCGGTCCATGGAGCACCGCATCCAGCTCTTCCGGCTGCGGCGCACCCACCTCGTCCCCGAGGACGAGGCCGATCTGCGCCGCCTGGGGCGGTCGCTCGGGCTGCGCAGCGATCCGGTCGCCGAGCTCACCCGCGAGTGGAAGCGGCACACGAGCGTCGTACGGCGGCTGCACGAGAAGCTGTTCTACCGGCCGCTGCTCGACGCCGTCGCCCAACTCGCTCCGGGCGAGGCGCGGTTGAGCGCCGAGGCGGCGCGCGAGCGGCTGGTGGCGCTCGGGTACGCCGATCCCGCGGCGGCGCTGCGGCATCTGGAGGCGCTGGCCTCCGGGGTCACCCGCAAGGCCGCCATCCAGCGGACCCTGCTGCCGGTGCTGCTGGGGTGGTTCGCCGACTCCGCCGACCCGGACGCCGGGCTGCTGAACTTCCGCAAGGTGTCCGACGCGCTCGGCAAGACCCCCTGGTACCTGCGGCTGCTGCGGGACGAGGGCGCCGCGGCCGAGAACCTCGCACGCGTGCTGTCGGCCGGGCGGCTCGCGCCCGACCTGCTGATGCGGGCGCCGGAGGCGGTGGCGCTGCTGGGCGACGGCGGTGGTGACGGAGGTGGGCTGGAGCCGCGTGGGCGGGCCCAGCTGGAGCAGGAGATGCTTGCCGCCGTGGGACGCGCCGAGAGCGCCGAGCAGGGGGTCACGGCGGCGCGTGGCGTACGGCGGCGGGAGCTGTTCCGTACGGCCGCCGCCGACATCGTCGGCTCCTACGGCACCGAGGCGCAGCCCGCCGAGGCGGACCAGGGCGCGCTCGTGGACCGGGTGGGCGGTTCGGTGTCCGACCTGACGGCCGCGACGCTGGCCGGCACGCTGCGGGCGGTCGTCCGGGAGGGGTGGGGGGGCGCCGACGACGCCCTGCCGACCCGGTTCGCGATCATCGCGATGGGGCGGTTCGGGGGGCACGAGCTGGGTTACGGGTCGGACGCGGACGTGGTGTTCGTGCACGAGCCCCGGGAGGGCGTCGACGAGCGGGAGGCCGGAGAGGCCGCGGGCCGGGTCGTCGCCGAGATGCGGCGGCTGCTGCAGATTCCGAGTGCGGACCCGCCGCTGCTGATCGACGCGGATCTGCGGCCGGAGGGGAAGTCCGGCCCGCTGGTGCGGACGCTGAACTCGTACGGGGCGTACTACCGGCGGTGGTCGCTGGTGTGGGAGTCGCAGGCGCTGCTGCGGGCCGAGCCGGTGGCGGGCGACGAGGAGCTGGGGCGGCGGTTCGTCGAGCTGATCGATCCGCTGCGGTATCCGCGCGGCGGGCTCGGTGAGGACGCGGTGCGGGAGATCCGGCGGCTGAAGGCGCGGATGGAGGCGGAGCGGCTGCCGCGGGGCGCCGATCCCAAGCTGCACACCAAGCTGGGGCCGGGCGGGCTGTCCGACGTGGAGTGGACCGTGCAGCTGCTGCAGATGCGGCGTGGGGCGGCGGAGGCGGGGCTGCGGACGACCCGGACGCGGGAGGCGCTGGCTGCGGCCCGGGGGGTGGGGCTGGTGTCGGAGGAGGACGCCTCGATCCTCGACGAGGCATGGGTGCTGGCCACCCGGGTGCGGAACGCGGTGATGCTGGTGCGGGGGCGGGCGGGGGACACGTTTCCCTCGGACGCGCGGGAGCTGGCCGCGGTGGGGCGGTATCTGGGGTACGGGCCGGGACACGTGGGGGACATGCTGGACGCGTACCGGAGGACGGCCCGGCGGGCCCGGGGGGTCGTGGAGGCGCTCTTCTACGGGACGTAGGCCTCCGGCCGGGTGGCAGGGGGCAGGGCCGGGGACAGGCGCAGGAGGTGGGCGCAGGGGGCGCCCACGGGTGTGTCGTGTGGGGGCGGGGCCGGGAGCGCGGGTGCCTTCGGCCAGTGCTGTGGCGCCTGGGGGTGCGGGTGCCTTCGGCCGGGTGCGGGGGCGCCCGGCGTGCATGCATGGGTGGGTCGGGGGCGTGGGGGTGCGGATCTCGTTCCGCCTCCCGGCCGGTGGGCGCTCGGGGTGCCTCGAGACCCCTACGCCTCCGTCGGCTGCAGGGCCGGCCCTCTTGCATGGGCCACCTTCGGCAGCGCGTGCGGCAGCGCGCCGTACCAGAGGCGGACCAGTGTGATGCCGAAGGAGAGGCAGAGGACCCCACCCACCGCGTCGAGCCAGAAGTGGTTGGCGGTGGCGACGATGACCAGGAGGGTGGCCGTGGGGTAGAGGAGGCCGAGGACGCGCACCCACGGGACGGTGGTGAGGGCGAAGATGGTCAGGCCGCACCACAGGGACCAGCCGATGTGCATCGAGGGCATCGCCGCGTACTGGTTGGACATGTGTTTGAGGTCGCCGGAGGCCATGGAGCCCCAGGTGTGGTGGACCTGGACCGTGTCGACGAAGTGGTCGCCGGCCATCAGGCGCGGGGGCGCGAGGGGATACACGTAGTAGCCGAGCAGGGCCACGCCCGTGGTCGTGAAGAGGGCCAGGCGGGTCGCCGCGTAGCGGCCCGGATGGCTGCGGTAGAGCCACACCAGGACGCCGATGGTGACCACGAAGTGCAGGGTGGCGTAGTAGTAGTTCATGCCGATGATCAGCCAAGTCACCGAGTTCACGGCGTGGTTGACCGACTGCTCGACGGCGATGCCCAGCTGGTGCTCGGCGCGCCAGACCCAGTCGGCGTTGCGCAGGGCCTCGGGCTTCTGCTCCGGGACCGCGTTGCGGATGAGGGAGTAGGTCCAGTAACTGACCGCGATGAGGAGGATCTCGAACCACAGGCGGGGGTGGCGCGGGGTGCGCAGCCGCCGCAGAACGCTGCGGCGCTGCCTGTCCGTGAGGGGGTGCGGAACGGCCTCTTCCGGGCCTTCCGGTCGAGTCACGGTCGTGTCACCCATAGGCACAGAGTCTGCCAGAAAAGCGTTCTCCCACCGATCATCCCGCGGCCGGGTTCCCGCCGCATGTCCGTCACCCGGAGAGCCGGGGAGGGCGGGAATCCGACGGCGACCTGGTGCTGTGACCGGAAAGGTTCACCGGCAAACCTTTCCGGTCACAGCACTAGGGACGGTTCCGGTCGCCGGGGGCCGATGCAGTCGAACCGCGCACCACCAGTTCCGGCATGAAGACGAACTCGCTGTGTGGAGCCGGTGTTCCGCCGATCTCCTCCAGCAGCGTGCGCACCGCCGCCTGGCCCATCGCCGGCACCGGCTTGCGGATCGTCGTCAGGGGCGGGTCGGTGAAGGCGATGAGGGGGGAGTCGTCGAAGCCGACGACGGAGACGTCCCGAGGGACCTCCAGGCCGCGCTGCCGGGCCGCCCGTATCGCCCCGAGGGCCATCATGTCGCTTGCGCAGACGATCGCCGTGCAGGCCCGGTCGATGAGCGCCGTCGCGGCCGCCTGGCCGCCCTCCAGGCTGTAGAGCGAGTGCTGGATCAGGTCCGACTCGACGGCTTGCCGGGTCAGGCCCAGCTGGTCCTGCATCGCCCGTACGAAGCCCTCGATCTTGCGCTGGACCGGGACGAAGCGCTTGGGGCCCAGGGCCAGGCCGATCCGGGTGTGGCCCAGGGAGACGAGGTGGGTGACGGCCAGGGTCATCGCCGCGCGGTCGTCGGGGGAGATGAACGGCGCCTGCACCTTCGGGGAGAAGCCGTCCACGAGCACGTAGGGCACGCCCTGGGCGTGCAGACGCTCATAGCGCTCCATGTCGGCCGTGGTGTCCGCGTGCAGACCGGAGACGTAGATGATCCCGGAGACCCCGCGGTCCACCAGCATCTCGGTCAGCTCGTCCTCCGTGGAGCCGCCCGGGGTCTGGGTGGCGAGCACCGGGGTGTAGCCCTGGCGGGTGAGCGCCTGGCCGATGACCTGGGCGAGCGCCGGGAAGATCGGGTTCTCCAGCTCCGGGGTGATCAGGCCCACCAGGCCCTCGCTGCGCTGCCGCAGGCGCACCGGGCGTTCGTAGCCCAGTACGTCGAGAGCGGCCAGCACGGAGTGGCGGGTGGCGGCGGCGACGCCCGGCTTGCCGTTGAGAACGCGGCTGACGGTCGCTTCGCTCACCCCCGCCTGAGCAGCGATGTCGGCAAGCCGTGTGGTCACAGGAATGGACTGTACCGGTCGCGTCACGCCGTGCGCACCGATCGGGCGCCTGGTGCGGGCCGTCGATCGGCCCGCTGTGGGCTGCTGCGTCATCGCGTTCCCTCGTGTCTGGTCGGCGTCCGGTCACGACGTCCGGGTCTCGGCGTCGGGGTACGCAACGGGATGATTCCCCCCTCACCACCGTATGGCAAGAGCTTGCAGAGTCTTGCACAAGTGTCCGAAGGGCCACCGATGTGCCTGAATGTGCGGGCCGCAGGGAGCGGGTGGCAGGTCACGGCGGCGTAACTGTCGCGAAACCTTGCACTTTTTTTCTGCAAGGTCTTTCGCGGCGCTTACATCGCTGTTACGTTCACGGTCGCCCGGCGGCCGCAACGGCGCAGTCGGCAAGTCGACAGGGGCGGCGGACGGGACCGACCTCTGTTCACGGGCTTTCACCCTCAAGGAGAACTCATGCGGCGTGGCATAGCGGCCAGCGCGCTGGTGGCGTCCTTCGCCCTCGCGGCGACGGCGTGCGGCGGGAGCGGCAGCAGCAGCGACAAGTCGAACGGTCCGGTGACCATCACCTGGTGGGACACCTCCAACGCCACCAACGAGGCACCGACCTACCAGGCCCTGGTGAAGCAGTTCGAGGCTGCCAACAAGGACATCAAGGTCAAGTACGTCGACGTGCCCTTCGACCAGGCGCAGAACAAGTTCGACACGGCCGCCGGCTCCAAGGGCGCCCCGGACATCCTGCGCTCCGAGGTCGGCTGGACCCCCGCCTTCGCCAAGAAGGGCTACTTCCTGCCGCTGGACGGCACCGAGGCCCTTGCGGAGCAGAGCCAGTTCAAGCCGAACCTGATCAAGCAGGCCCAGTTCGAGGGCAAGACCTACGGCGTGCCGCTGGTCACCGACACCCTGGCCTTCGTCTACAACAAGGCCCTGTTCAAGAAGGCCGGCATCACCGAGGCCCCCAAGACCTGGGACGAGCTGAAGGCCGACGCCGCCAAGGTCAAGGACAAGGCCGGCGTCGACGGCTACTGGGGCTCCACCCAGGCCTACTACGCCATGAACTTCCTTTACGGCGAGGGCACCGACAACGTCGACGCCGCCGCCAAGAAGATCACCGTGACCTCGGCCCCCGCCAAGAAGGCCTACGGCACCTGGCTGAGCCTGTTCTCCGGCAAGGGCCTGCACAAGGCCGACACCACCGCCGACGCCTACGCCCACATCCAGGACGCGTTCGTCAACGGCAAGGTCGCCGCGATCATCCAGGGCCCCTGGGAGATCACGAACTTCTACAAGGGCTCGGCCTTCAAGGACAAGTCCAACCTCGGCATCGCCACCGTCCCGGCCGGCTCCACCGGCAAGGCGGGCGCCCCGACCGGCGGCCACAACCTCGCGGTCTACGCCGGCTCGGACAAGGCCCACCAGGCAGCGGCCCTGAAGTTCGTGAAGTTCATGACCTCGGCGAAGTCCCAGGAGACCATCGCCCTGAAGAACTCCACGCTGCCCACCCGTGACGACGCCTACACCGCCCAGGTCAAGGCCGACCCCGGCATCGCCGGCTACCAGGGCGTCCTCTCCGCCGCCCAGCCGCGCCCGGCGCTGCCCGAGTACAGCTCCCTGTGGGGTCCGCTCGACATCGAGCTGCCCAAGATCGCCGGCGGCAAGGAGCCCCTGGACAAGGGCCTGAGCAACGTCGAGCTCGCCATCGCCAAGCTGGTCCCCGACTTCAGCAAGTGAGCCCGTGCGGCCGCCGGATCCTCCTGGGGGGAGAGGTCCGGCGGCCTCCGGCCTGTGTGCCGTACCCCTGAACTGCAGAACCTTGAGAAGGTTGTCGAACCATGACAGTCGCCATCGATCGAGCGACCGGCAAGCGGCGCGGTGACCGCGGGCCGAAGCCCGGGCTGGGCATGCGCCTGAAGCACGGCTACCAGCGGCACTGGTACGCCTACGCGATGATCGCCCCGGTGGTGGTCGTGCTCGGCGTCCTCGTGCTGTACCCGCTGGTGTACGGCCTCTACCTCACCCTCACCGACGCCAACAGCCTCAACACCGCGCGTACGATCGGCGTCAACCACATCGACGCCACCTACAAGTTCATAGGGCTGGACAACTACAAGGACATCCTGTTCGGCCCGACGTCGTACGACCGCTTCTGGTCGCACTTCATCTGGACGATCGTATGGACGGCGCTGTGCGTCGCCCTGCACTACACCATCGGGCTCGGCCTCGCGCTGCTGCTCAACCAGAAGCTGCGCGGCCGCACCTTCTACCGGCTCATCCTGATCCTCCCGTGGGCCGTGCCCACCTTCGTCACCGTCTTCGGCTGGCGGTTCATGCTCGCCGACACCGGCATCATCAACTCCGCCCTCCACACGCTGCACCTGCCCGCACCGCAGTGGCTGGAGGACACCTTCTGGCAGCGGTTCGCCGCGATCATGGTCAACACCTGGTGCGGTGTGCCCTTCATGATGATCTCGCTGCTCGGCGGACTGCAGTCCATCGACGCCTCCCTGTACGAGGCCGCCGAGATGGACGGCGCCAGTGCCTGGCAGCGCTTCCGGTACGTCACCCTGCCGGGTCTGCGGTCCGTCAGCTCCACCGTCGTGCTCCTCGGTATCATCTGGACCTTCAACCAGTTCGCCGTCATCTTCCTGCTCTTCGGCAACACGGCCCCGGACGCGCAGATCCTTGTCACCTGGGCGTACTACTTGGGCTTCGGACAGCAGCCGCGCGACTTCGCTCAGTCGGCCGCCTACGGCATCCTGCTGCTGGCCATTCTGATCGTCTTCACCTCGTTCTACCGCCGCTGGCTGAACCGCAATGAGCAGCAGCTCGCGATCTGAGGCAGGAGTTCCGATGAGCACCACCACGCCCCCCGAGATCACCGCCGACAAGCCGGTGACCCCCCAGGCCCTCGCCGCCCTGAACCGCGACCCCGCGCTCCGCCGCGGCGAGCGCAGCCTCGCCGCATCCCTCGCCTCCCACGGCATCCTGATCGTCGGGAGCCTCGTCGCGCTGTTCCCGGTCGCCTGGCTCGTGTTCCTGTCCCTCGGCCCGGACAAGGACGACTACCTGCACCCCGGCGGCATCTGGCACAAGATGACGTTCGGCAACTACTCGTTCGTCCTGCAGCACACGGGCTTCTTCGACTGGCTGAAGAGTTCGCTGATCGTCTCGCTCGGTACCACGGTGCTCGGCGTCCTGGTCGCCGCGACCACCGGGTACGCGGTCTCCCGCATGCGCTTTCCGGGCTACCGGAAGTTCATGTGGGTGCTCCTGGTCACCCAGATGTTCCCGGTGGCCGTACTCATGGTGCCGATGTACCAGATCCTTGCCGACCTGCAGCTCATCGACAGCTACCTCGGGCTCGTCCTCGTGTACTGCTCGACCGCGGTGCCGTACTGTGCCTGGCTGCTCAAGGGCTACTTCGACACCATCCCGTTCGAGATCGACGAGGCGGGACGCGTCGACGGGCTGACGCCCTTCGGCACGTTCGCGCGGCTGATCCTGCCGCTCGCCAAGCCGGGCCTGGCCGTCGCCGCCTTCTACAGCTTCATCACCGCGTTCGGCGAGGTCGCCTTCGCCACGACGTTCATGCTGGACGACCAGAAGTACACGCTCGCGGTCGGCCTGCAGAGCTTCATCAGCGAGCACGACGCACAGCGCAACCTCATGGCCGCCACCGCGGTGCTGATCGCGATACCGGTCTCCGCGTTCTTCTACCTGGTGCAGAAGAACCTGGTGACCGGCCTGACCGCGGGCGGCACCAAGGGCTGACCCCCCCCTGGCCGGCAGGGCTCCCGCGCGCCTGACCGCGCGGGCGGGCGGCCGCGGTGCCCTCCCTGGGCTCTTCGCACAGGGAGGACCTCCAAACCCCGCTGTCACCGCGGCCGCCTCCTCACCCGCCGTCCACCGGCCGTCGGCCACCCCCCACCCATGACCCGACCTTCGCCCCCAAGCTCTCGGCCTCGCCCGAGCAGGGGGACCCTCATCGCATCAAGGACGCCATGAGCCAGCAGCACACCCCGGCCGAATCCCCCCTGACCGAAGCGGCTGTCGCCACCGTCGCCCCGCGCCACGACTGGTGGCGGGACGCGGTGATCTACCAGGTGTATCCGCGCAGCTTCGCCGACAGCAACGGCGACGGCATGGGCGACCTGGAGGGCGTACGCTCCCGCCTGCCGTACCTGCGCGACCTCGGTGTGGACGCCGTGTGGCTCAGCCCCTTCTACGCCTCCCCACAGGCCGACGCCGGCTACGACGTCGCCGACTACCGGGCCGTCGACCCCATGTTCGGCAACCTGCTGGACGCCGACGCGCTGATCCGCGACGCCCATGAGCTGGGCCTGAGGATCATCGTCGACCTGGTCCCGAACCACTCCTCCGACCAGCACGAGTGGTTCAAGCGAGCCCTCGCCGAGGGCCCCGGCTCCCCGCTGCGCGACCGCTACCACTTCCGCCCCGGCAAGGGGAGGAACGGCGAACTCCCGCCCAACGACTGGGAGTCCATCTTCGGCGGGCCGGCCTGGACCCGGGTCACCGAGCCGGACGGCACCCCCGGCGAGTGGTACCTGCACCTCTTCGCCCCCGAGCAGCCCGACTTCAACTGGGACCACCCGGCCGTCGGCGACGAGTTCCGCTCCATCCTGCGGTTCTGGCTGGACATGGGCGTCGACGGCTTCCGCATCGACGTCGCCCACGGCATGGTCAAGGCCGACGGCCTGCCGGACCTGGGCGCCCACGACCAGCTGAAGCTGCTGGGCAACGATGTCATGCCGTTCTTCGACCAGGACGGTGTGCACACGATCTACCGGCAGTGGCGGCACATCCTCGACGAGTACTCCAAGAGGGAGGGGCCCGGAGGGCCTTCGTCACAAGGGCGGTGGCGGGAGACGGGCGGGCGCATCTTCGTGGCGGAGGCCTGGACCCCGACCGTCGAGCGCACCGCCCTGTACGTCCGCCCGGACGAGCTGCACCAGGCCTTCAACTTCCAGTACCTGGGCACCGACTGGGAGGCCGAGGGGCTCCGTACGGTCATCGACCGCACCCTGGAGGCCATGCGCCCGGTCGGCGCCCCCGCCACCTGGGTGCTGTCCAACCACGACGTCACCCGGCACGCCACCCGGTTCGCCAACCCGCCCGGCCTCGGTACCCAGATCCGTACCGCCGGCGACCGCGAGCTGGGCCTGCGCCGGGCCCGCGCGGCCACCCTGCTGATGCTGGCACTGCCCGGCTCGGCCTACGTCTACCAGGGCGAGGAGCTCGGCCTGCCGGACGTGGTGGACCTGCCGGACGAGGTGCGCCAGGACCCGGCGTACTTCCGCGGCGCGGGCCAGGACGGCTTCCGCGACGGCTGCCGGGTGCCCATCCCCTGGACCCGCACCGGCTCCTCCTACGGCTTCGGCAGCGGCGGCAGCTGGCTCCCGCAGCCCAGGGCCTGGGGCGAGCTGAGCGTCGAGGCCCAGCAGGGCGTGCCCGGCTCCACCCTCGAGCTGTACCGCTCCGCCCTCGCCGCCCGCCGCTCCCACCCCGACCTGGGCGCGGGCGAGGAGGTTCAGTGGCTGCGCGCACCGGAGGGCGTCCTCGCCTTCCGGCGCGGCGAGTTCGTGTGCGTGGCGAACACCAGCGGCGAGTCGGTCACCACCCCGGCCTACGGCCGCGTCCTCCTCGCGAGCGGCGAGGTGACGGAGGCGGACGGCGAGACCAAGGTGCCCTCCGACACGACCGTGTGGTGGACCGCCGGCTGATCCGCCGCAAGGACTTTCGTCCGCTTTCAGGGGCCCGCCGTCCACTCCGGACGGCGGGCCCCGCTGTGTTCGTACCCACCGTGGTCCAGCTCAACTGGCCCTACAGGGACTGTATTTCGCATAGGTGACAGGAGCATGTCCAGGGTATTGACCGCCGGGGCCGGGGCTCGTACGGTCTGCTGCACTGCGAGTGGTTGAAAGCTTGCAGCAAATCCCTTCAAGGGATCTCGGGCCTCCCCAGGGCCTCCCAGCAGATCCTTCAACGGAGAAGGAACCCCCACATGGCCAGCAGAACGCTCTCCGGCGCGCTCGCCCTCGCGGCGGCGGCGTCGGTCGTACTCGCCGTCCCCGCCGGGACCGCGTACGCCTCCCCGCCCGGCACCAAGGACGTCACCGCGGTCCTCTTCGAGTGGAACTACACCTCGGTCGCCAACGAGTGCACCAGCACCCTGGGCCCCGCCGGCTACGGCTACGTCCAGGTCTCCCCGCCCGCCGAGCACATACAGGGCCCGCAGTGGTGGACCTCGTACCAGCCCGTCAGCTACCGGATCGCCGGCCGGCTCGGCGACCGCGCGGCCTTCCAGAACATGGTGAACACCTGCCACTCGGCGGGTGTGAAGGTCGTCGTCGACACGGTGATCAACCACATGTCGGCGGGCAGCGGCACCGGCACCGCGGGCTCGTCGTACACGAAGTACGACTACCCGGGCCTGTACTCGGTCCACGACTTCGACGACTGCATGTCCCCGGTCAGCAACTACCAGGACCGCTGGAACGTCCAGCACTGCGAACTGGTGGGCCTCGCCGACCTCGACACCGGGGAGGAGTACGTCCGCAGGACCATCGCGGGCTACATGAACGACCTGCTCTCCCTCGGCGTCGACGGCTTCCGCATCGACGCGGCCAAGCACATCCCGGCCGACGACCTCGCCAACATCAAGTCCCGTCTGGCCAACCCGAACGCCTACTGGAAGCAGGAGGTCATCTACGGCGCCGGCGAGGCGGTCCAGCCGACCGAGTACACCGGCAACGGCGACGTCCAGGAGTTCCGCTACGCCTACGACCTCAAGCGGGTCTTCAACAACGAGAACCTCGCCTACCTGAAGAACTACGGCGAGGGCTGGGGCTACATGAGCAGCTCGGTCGCCGGCGTCTTCGTCGACAACCACGACACCGAGCGCAACGGCTCCACGCTCAACTACAAGGACGGCGCCAACTACACCCTGGCCAACGTCTTCATGCTGGCGTGGCCCTATGGCGCCCCCGACATCAACTCCGGCTACGAGTGGTCGGACGCGGACGCGGGCCCGCCCAACGGCGGCCAGGTCAACGCCTGCTGGCAGGACGGCTGGAAGTGCCAGCACAAGTGGCCGGAGATCAAGTCGATGGTCGCCTTCCGCAACGCCGCCCGCGGTCAGTCGGTGACGAACTGGTGGGACAACGGCGGCGACGCCATCGCCTTCGGCCGCGGCGACAAGGGTTACGTCGCCATCAACCACGAGTCCTACAGCCTGAACCGCACCTACCAGACGTCCCTGCCGGCGGGTACGTACTGCAACGTGCAGAACAACACGACCGTGACGGTGAACGGTTCCGGCCAGCTCACGGCAACCCTGGGCCCGAACACGGCCCTCGCCCTCTACGCGGGCAAGTCGACCTGCTGACCTGCTCGTTGTGGCCTGCCGCCCGGTGTACGTGACACGTATGCCGGGCGGAGTTGAAATCTCTTTCCGTTGCTTTCAAGCCTCTTGCTGTAAACCTTTCATGGGCGGTACGGTCGCGCGGGCGCCCGGGCGACGAAACCGTCCCGCGGCGCAGGGGTCGGACCCACCTGAGCCGTAATCGCAAGGAGTTCACGCCTGTGATACCGAGATGGCCGGCGCCCCCGAAGCGCCGTTTCCCCCATGGCAGACGCGTCGCGGCCGTCGCGGTCGCCGCCCTCGCCGCCGCCCTCGTCCAGCCCCTCGCCGCCGGGGCCGCCACACCGCCGGCGCCGCCGTCGGACGCGAAACTCGCCGCCGTGCCCGCCCGGCACGACGACACACGTGAGCAGTTCTACTTCGTCATGCCGGACCGTTTCGCCAACGGGGACACCTCCAACGACAAGGGAGGCCTGACCGGTTCACGCCTGGCCACCGGCTACGACCCCACAGACAAGGGCTTCTACCAGGGCGGCGACCTCAAGGGCCTGACCAAGCGGCTCGACTACGTCAAGGGCCTGGGCACCACCGCCATCTGGCTTGCGCCGATCTTCAAGAACCAGCCCGTGCAGGGCACCGGCAAGGACGCCTCGGCCGGCTACCACGGCTACTGGATCACCGACTTCACCAAGGTCGACCCGCACTTCGGCACCAACGCCGACCTCGCGGCCCTCATCTCCAAGGCGCACGCCAAGGGCATGAAGGTCTTCTTCGACGTCATCACCAACCACACCGCCGACGTCGTCGACTACGAGGGCGCCTCCCACGAGTACCTGTCCAAGGGCGCCTTCCCGTATCTGACCAAGGACGGCCGGCCCTTCGACGACGCCGACTACGCGGACGGCACGAGGAGGTTCCCCGCCGTGGGCGCCGCCTCCTTCCCCTACACCCCGACCGTCCCGGCCGCCAAGAAGAACCTCAAGGTCCCGTCGTGGCTCAACGACCCGACGATGTACCACAACCGCGGCGACTCCACCTACGCCGGCGAGAACGCCACCTACGGCGACTTCTCCGGCCTCGACGACCTGTGGACCGAGCGTCCCGAGGTCGTCAGCGGCATGGAGAGGATCTACCAGCGCTGGGTGAAGGACTTCGGCGTCGACGGCTTCCGCATCGACACCGTCAAGCACGTCAACATGGAGTTCTGGACCCAGTGGGCGACGGCCCTCGACAAGTACGCCGCCCGGCACGGCCGTAGGAACTTCTTCATGTTCGGCGAGGTCTACTCCGCCGACACCTCCGTCACCTCCCCGTACGTCACCCAGGGCCGGCTCGACGCCACGCTCGACTTCCCCTTCCAGGACGCCGCCCGCTCCTACGCCTCCCAGGGCGGCAGCGCCAAGAGGCTCGCCGGCGTCTTCGGTGACGACTACAAGTACACCAGCGACAAGGCCAACGCCTACGAGCAGGTCACCTTCCTCGGCAACCACGACATGGGACGCATCGGGTACTTCCTGAAGCAGGACAACCCGAAGGCGACCGACGCCCAGCTGCTCGCCAAGGACAAGCTCGCCAACGAGCTGATGTTCCTCAGCCGCGGCAACCCGGTCGTCTACTACGGCGACGAGCAGGGCTTCACCGGTTCCGGCGGCGACAAGGACGCCCGCCAGACCATGTTCGCCTCCAAGGTCGCCGACTACCTCGACGACGACGAGATCGGCACCGACCGCACCCACGCGAGCGACTCCTACGACCCGGGCGCGCCCCTCTACCGGCAGATCGCGTCCCTCGCCAAGCTCCGCAGGGACAACCCTGCCCTCACCGACGGCGTCCAGACCGAGCGGTACGCGGCCGACGGCGCCGGCGTCTACGCATTCACCCGGACGGACGCGAAGACCGGAGCCGAGTACGTCGTCGCCCTCAACAACGCCGACAAGGAGCAGACGGCGACCTTCGCGACCGGCTCGGCGGACATGACGTACCGCGGGATCCACGGCACCGACGCCGCCGTGACCTCCGGCGCCGACCGCGAGGTCACCGTCACGGTCCCCGCCGGTTCCGCCGTCGTCCTGAAGGCCGCGGGCCGGCTCCAGGCCCCCACCACCAGGCCGGAGGTCACCCTCACCGCCCCCGCCGCCGGCGCCACCGGAACCGTCGGCCTGAGCGCCGACGTCACGGGCGGCCGGCTCAACCGGGTCGTCTTCGCCGCGCAGATCGGAAACGGTCCCTGGAAGGTGCTCGGCTCCGCCGACCACACCCCCTACAAGGTCACCCAGACCCTGGCCAGGAGCGTCCCGGCCGGCACCGCCCTGCGCTACAAGGCGGTCGCCGTCGACTCGGCCGGCCGCACGGCGAGCGCGACCGCGGCCTCCACCACCGGCACCCCCCCGGCCCCCGAGGTCCCCACCGCCTCCTCCCGCGAGTACGCGGTCGTGCACTACAAGCGCAGCGACGGCGACTACGCGAACTGGGGCCTGTACGCCTGGGGCGACCTCGCCGACGGCGAGTCGACCACCTGGCCCGCCAGCCACCCGTTCACCGGCCGGGACGCCTACGGCGCCTTCGCCTACGTCAGGCTGAAGCCGGGCGCCTCCAGCGTCGGGTTCCTGGTCATCGACAAGGACGGCAACAAGGACGTCTCCGCCGACCGGTCCATCGACGTCACCAGGACGGGTGAGGTCTGGATCGAGCAGGGCAAGGAGGCCGTGCAGACCACGCGGCCCGACTATCCGGCGCAGGACACCTCCAAGGCCGTCATCCACTACCACCGCGCGGACGGGAACTACGACGGCTGGGGCCTGCACGTCTGGACGGGCGCCGCGAACCCCACCGACTGGTCGAAACCGCTCCAGCCGGTCAAGACTGATTCCTATGGCGCGGTCTTCGAGGTACCGCTCACCGACGGTGCCACCAGCCTCAGCTACATCATCCACAAGGGCGACGAGAAGGACCTGCCCGCCGACCAGTCCCTGGACCTCAAGGTCCCGAACGGCCACGAGGTGTGGCTGGTGAGCGGCCAGGACAAGCCCCTGCTGCCGCAGCCCACGGGCAGCGCGGCCGCCGTGGACCTCACCACCTCCAAGGCGATCTGGATCGACCGGGACACGGTGGCGTGGAACGGCTCCGACGGCGCCGCCTCCACCCAGCTGCTCTACTCCCACGACGGCTCCATCACCGCCAAGGACGGGACGCTGACCAGCGACGACGAGCGCTGGCTGCGACTGGTGAAGACCACGCTCACGGACGCGCAGAAGGCGAAGTTCCCGCACCTGAAGGACTACACCGCCTGGTCCGTGGACCCGCGCGACCGCGACCGGGTCCGTGAGGCGCTGCGCGGCCAGGTCGTCGCCTCCCAGCGGGCCGCTGGGGGTACCTCCCAGGCGTCAAGCACTGGGGGAGGTGCGATCCTCGCGGCCACGGGCGTCCAGCTCGCCGGCGTGCTCGACGACGTCTACGGCACCGCCGCCACCAGCGCCCAGCTCGGTCCCGTCTTCCACGACGGCCGGCCCACCTTGAGCGTGTGGGCGCCGACCGCGCAGAGCGTGGCCCTGGAGCTGGACGGCAGGACCCTCGCCATGCACCGCGGCGACACCACCGGCGTCTGGTCCGTCACCGGCCCGGCGTCCTGGAAGGGCAAGCCCTACCGGTACGTCGTGAAGGTGTGGGCGCCCTCCGTCCGCAAGATCGTCGTCAACAAGGTCACCGACCCCTACTCGGTCGCCCTCACCGCGGACTCCGAGCGGAGTCTCGTCGCCGACCTCGACGACAGGGCACTCGCCCCCAGCGGCTGGTCGCACCTGGCCAAGCCCAGGGCCGTGCCGCTGCGCGACGCACAGATCCAGGAGCTGCACGTCCGCGACTTCTCGGTGGCCGACAAGACGGTTCCGGCGAAGGACCAGGGCACCTACCTCGCCTTCACCGACCGCGGCAGCGACGGCTCCAGGCACCTGCGCCGGCTCGCGAAGGCGGGCACGTCGTACGTCCACCTGCTGCCGGCCTTCGACATCGCCACCATCCCGGAGAAGAAGGCCGACCAGGCCAGTCCCGACTGCGACCTGGCCTCCTACCCGGCGGACTCCGAGCAGCAGCAGGCGTGCGTGGCGAAGACCGCCGCGAAGGACGCCTACAACTGGGGCTACGACCCGTACCACTACACGGTCCCCGAGGGCTCGTACGCCACGAACCCGGACGGCACGGCCCGTACGGTCCAGTTCCGGCAGATGGTCCAGGCGCTGAACCAGGACGGCCTCCGGGTCGTCATGGACGTGGTCTACAACCACACGGCGGCCAGCGGTCAGGCGGACACCTCCGTGCTCGACAAGGTCGTGCCCGGCTACTACCAGCGGCTCCTCGCGGACGGCTCGGTGGCCAACAGCACCTGCTGTGCCAACACCGCGCCCGAGAACGCCATGATGGGCAAGCTGGTCGTCGACTCGATCGTCACCTGGGCCAAGGAGTACAAGGTCGACGGCTTCCGCTTCGACCTCATGGGCCACCACCCGAAGGCCAACATCCTCGCGGTCAGGAAGGCGCTCGACGCGCTCACGCCCGAGAAGGACGGCGTGGACGGAAAGAAGATCATCCTGTACGGCGAGGGCTGGAACTTCGGCGAGGTCGCCGACGACGCCAGGTTCGTGCAGGCCACCCAGAAGAACATGGCCGGCACGGGCATCGCCACCTTCTCCGACCGGGCCCGGGACGCGGTGCGCGGCGGCAGCCCCTTCGACTCCGACCCCGGAATCCAGGGCTTCGCCTCCGGCCTCTACACCGACCCCAACTCCTCGGCCGCCAACGGCACGACGGCCGAGCAGAAGGCCCGCCTGCTGCACTACCAAGACCTGATCAAGGTCGGCCTGAGCGGCAACCTCGCCAAGTACCGCTTCACCGACTCGGGCGGCAAGGAGGTCAGCGGCGCGGAGATCGACTACAACGGAGCGCCCGCCGGATACGCGGACGCCCCCGGCGACGCCCTCGCCTATGTCGACGCGCACGACAACGAGTCGCTGTTCGACGCCCTCGCCTACAAGCTGCCGAAGGACACCCCGGCGGCCGACCGGGCCCGGATGCAGGTGCTGGCCATGGCGACGGCAGCGCTCTCGCAGGGACCGGCGCTCTCCCAGGCCGGCACCGACCTGCTGCGCTCGAAGTCCCTCGACCGCAACTCCTTCGACAGCGGTGACTGGTTCAACGCCATCCACTGGAACTGCGCGGACGGCAACGGCTTCGGCCGCGGGCTGCCCATGGCCGCCGACAACCAGTCCAAGTGGCCCGATGCCAAGCCGCTGCTGACCTCGGTCAAGGTGGGCTGCCCGCAGATCGACGGCGCCTCGGCCGCGTACCGGGACCTGCTGAGGATCCGCACGACGGAGAACGCCTTCTCCCTCGCCTCGGCCGCGCAGGTGCAGTCGCAGCTGTCCTTCCCGCTGTCGGGCAAGGACGAGACGCCCGGCGTGATCACCATGAAGCTCGGTGATCTGGTCGTGGTGTTCAACGCGACCCCCGAGCGGCAGGAGCAGCGGATCACGGCGCTCGCGGGGGCGCACTACCGGCTGCACCCGGTGCAGGCGGCGGGCGCGGACCCGGTGGTGAAGACCTCGTCGTACGAGGCGGCGACCGGGACGTTCGCGGTGCCGGCCCGTACCGTCGCGGTGTTCGGGAACTAGGCTGACCTTCCGGTTGCCGTAGAACAGGAGCGCCCATGCCGCAGATCACCGTCGACTACTCCGAGCAGTTGGCGGACGCCTTCGACCGGCGTTCCTTCGCCGCCGAGGTGCACGCCCGGACGGTCGAGATCGCGGCCGTGAAGCCCCCGGCGTGCAAGACGCAGTTCCGCCGGACCGAGGACACCACCGTCGGTCCGGACGCCGGGGGACACGCGATCGTGCACGTCACCATCGGCCTGCTGGCCGGCCGTACCGACGAGACCAAGGCACGTCTCGCGGAAGCGGTCCTCGAGGCGCTGCGCGCACATGTCAAGCCGGTGGACGGGCTGGCGCTGCACGCGTCGGCCGAGGTCCGCGACCTCGACGCCTCCTACCGGAAGCTCGACGCCTGACAGGGCCCCGGCACTAGGAGGCGAGGTTGACGAGCCGGCCGACCAGGTCCCCGAACGGACCCTCGGCCGGCTCACCCTTGAATACCTCGCGCAGCAGCGTGCCCAGCTGCTCGTCGTAGGCGGCACCGACGGCCACGAGCGCGGCGAAGTCGTGCACGAGCTGGACCTCCAGCTCGGCGCGCGGGATGCGCCGGCCGTCCAGCCAGATCAGAGCCGTCGACTCGGCGAGCGAGATCCAGGAGCGGACGACCAGTTCCAGTCGCGCGGGCGGGTCCTCGATGCCGAGATGCGAAAGGATCTGGTCATAGGCGGCCTGCCGTACGGAGTCGATGAGTGCGTTCGCCGTCGAGGAGCCGACCGCCGGGCCGCCGCGCATCAGGGCGTAGAAACCGGGCCCGTGCTCGTCCACGAAGTCGAAGAACCGGCGCATCACCCGCAGCAGCCGACCGCCCAGCGGGCCCTCGTGCGGCTCCACGAACCGGGCCGCCAGATCGTCGGAGGCGCGCTTCAACGCGGCCTCGTACAGGCTGAGTTTGCCGGGGAAGTAGTGATAGACCAGCGGGCGCGAGATGCCCGCCGCCGACGCTATGTCGTCGATGGAGACCTCGTCCGGCGAGTGGCGGCTGAACAGTTCGAGGGCGACGCCGATCAACTGCTGCCGCCGCTCGTCGACTCCCATTCTGCGGCGAACCCCGGTAGTCATGCGCACACCTTACCGATCGAATCCGGCCTCGAACGGACCGGAGCGGTCGCGGTGTTCCCACGGAGTCGTCACATCTTCTGCACCGGACGATCACGCCGCTACCGAAGGGGGCCGAGCGCCCTGCCGTCCTCCAGTGTTCCCTTCAGGGTCGCCTGGGCACCCTGGGAGGCCGCCACGGCCAGCAGATGGCCCTGGGAGGCCCCGCGGACGCCGCCCGACGCGGTGATCGACGCGGTGCTCCGGCTGCCGGCCGCGAGCAGGTACCAGTCGCCCGCCTGCGCCTTCCACAGCACTCCGGCCAGCACATGCGGCTCGCGCGCACCGCAGGCCGGCACGTCCTGCGCCTTGGCCGCCACCGCCGCGTACTTCCCGCCGGGCGTACGGAACTGGGCCAGCACCAGGGGGTCCTCGCCGCGCCAGGTCTCGGCCCGGGTGCACACCCACGCGGCCGTACCGCTCCCGTCGGGCAGCGGCTGCTCGGCGTAACTCCAGGCGTTGACCGAGCGCACGCCCTGCGCGCGCACGGCCTCCAGCGAGCAGGCCAGCGGCGCCCAGTCGCGCAGCCCCGCCGCGCCCGCCGCCTCGTGCGGGGCCCCGGGGCGGCCCGTGGTGAGCCGGGCGGGGACGAGCTCGCCCAGGTCGCTCAGCAGATGGGTGCCGAAGTCGCCGCTCAGCTGCAGCGCGTTCCACGCGGTACAGGCGCCGGTCTGCTGGACCGGGCCGGCCAGTGGCCCGGTGACGCCGTCCGTCAGGCCCAGGTCAAGCGCCCTGGAGGCGGGCTTCAGCAGGTCCCGCTCGGCCGCCTTCCTCACCCAGGGCGCCGTCAGATAGCGGACGTTGCCGTCGGAGCGGCCCAGCACCACGGCGGACGCCTCCGCGCCGGTGGCGCCGTCCACACGGGCGAAGTCGAGCGCGGCCCCGGCCGCCGAGTCCTTCGGCTCGGCGTAGCGGACGATGCGCAGTCCGTCGTAGAGGATCACCACATGCGCGTTGTCGACGTCGCCCGCGTAGAGCAGCTGCGGGGGTCCCGCGGGGCCGCCGGAGGCGGTGCCGGGGGTGGCGGAGACCCGGACCGCCTCGCCGGGGCGGGCCCAGACGGCCAGCGCGCGGCGCAGCAGGCCCGTGTCGCCGGTGCGGTCGCCGCGCGCGGGCCACACCGAGAAGTCCAGGCGCGTCGAGGTCCGCCAGGCGGCCGGCGTGATCCTGACCAGCCCGGCCGGGTCGAGGGCGGCCTCGGCGGAGGGGTTGCGCGCGTACGCCGGGGCCGCGGCGCCGTCGGGGCCCCAGCCGCCACCGGGCAGCACGACCAGGGCGCCGCACACGGCGAGGGCCGCGGCCGCGGCCAGCGCAGCCTTGGCGTGCTGCCTGCGCCGCATCAGATCGGTGGGCCGGGCCTGCAGCGAACAGGGGTCGAACTCGGGGGAGTCCAGCAGCGCGTACTGCGCCGGCACGCGCTCGGCCTGGCGCAGCGCGTCGCCCGGGTCGGCCACGCCCGCGGCCGTCAGCACCCGGCGCACGGCGGAGTCGGACAGCTTCTCCAGGCCGCGCAGGACGTAGGCGGCACGTCCCGCTCCGGACAGCGAGGCCAGCCTCTGGTCCAGGGCGAGTTCATCGGCGCCGCCCGAGCGCGGGAAGAGCCTGAGCCCCCACACCTGGGGGAGCAGCGGCGGCAGCTGGACGCGCCGGTGCCACGGCCCGCGCCCTCGCGGCCGGTCCGCCGCCAGCGCCGTACGGATCACCTGGAGGCGGACGTAGCCGTAGCCCGGGTCGCTGTCACGGGCCTCCCCCGAGGTCCCGACCGCGCTCGAGCGGGCGGGCCCCCCGGCCTGGGCCGGGATCACCGCCGTGGAGGAGCGTCCCCGGGGCAGCGCGCGCTGGGCGAGGGCGTGCGCGGTCAGTACACGGCGGCCCCGGCCGAGGCCCGGCGGCAGCACCAGATAGGCGAGCCGCACGAGCCGCGGGTAGTGCTCGACGAGCGCGGCCTCGGCCAGCTCGACGTCGACGACCGGCTCGGAGGAGGACGAGGGGCGCGGGGCGACATGCTGTGACTGCACGTTCAGCAGAACGAGCGAATCGTTGGATGGTCACAGCCGGCCGGACGGCTCAGGACCCGTCTGCCACGAGCAGGCGGGCGTGGTTCGCCATCGACCTCTGGTAGCGGGGCAGATGGGGGGCCAGGGCGCCAAGGACGAGCGACAGGCCCTCGCGGTCACGGCCGAGACCGGACAGGCACAGGGCGAGGCACGCGCGTACGGCGTCGTCCAGCTCGTCCGACGGAGCGTTCAGTTCGGGCGTGAGCAGCTCGACGCCCTCCTCCGGCCGGCCGGTGTTCCTGAGCGAGCTGGACGGCTGGATCTTCGCGCGGCGGCCCCGGTAGCCGTCGAGTCCGCGGGCCAGCGCCTCCCGGTACAGCGGCACCGCCCTGTCCGAGTGGCCGGTGGAGTCCCAGGCGCAGGCCCGCTCGAACGGGCCGAGCGGGCTGCCGTCGGGCAACTCGGCGACCAGGGCGTCGATCACGGCCCGGAACGCGGGGGCCTCGGCCTCGGGGTACTCGTCGAAGCGGGACCAGGCGGCGGCCACGCGGTCTTCCCAGTCCTGGTTCACCGGCACACCTTCGCACGGGTGTGCTCCCGGAGCCACGCATTTGAGTACCGCGGGCGTCATCGCCGTATGGAAGGGCGGGGCCCCCGCCGGGGCTCTCCGCGGCATGCTCGAGCGACCGGAGGAACAGATGAGGGTGACCCGACCGATGCTCGCCGTGGCCGGCGCCATGGCGGCGGTGGCGCTGGCAGGCTGCGGCTCCGGTGGCGACGCGGCCGCGAAGGTGCCGCCGACGGCGACCGGCAGCCTGGAGAGCCTGGCCGCCGAGGTGAAGTGCAAGCCGAACATCCAGACCGACGCCGACACGATCCGGCAGGCCATCTGCACCAACTCCGCCGGCAGGTTCGTACTCGCCACCTTCTCCACCGACCGCGGCCAGCGCGAGTGGATCAACGAGGCCAAGGACTACGGCGGTTACTACCTCGTGGGCCGCAAGTGGGTCGCCGTCGGCGACAACGGTGTGGTGAGCGCGCTGCGGGTCACGCTCGGCGGCGACGTGGAGATCGGGGCCGACCACCACGCCCACGGCGGCTGACCCCGCACGGGGGGCGCACGGCGAAGGCCGGCGGCGGGATCTCCCGCCGCCGGCCTTCTTCAGTGGGTCACCGGCTCAGTGGTTCACCGGTTGGATGCGTCACGCGCACCGCTGGCCGTTGTTGATGCAGTTGGCGATCTTGTTGGCCAGGCCGCCGGTCGTGACGCTGATGAAGTCGTCGTGGTCGGTGGCCGGCTTGTGCAGCTGCTCCGGGAAGCCGTCCACCGCGAAGGCGTTCTTCACCACGCCGTTCTGCACGGTCGGCGGCGTGACCTGGTACACCAGGCGCATCGTCAGCTGCGGGATCGCCTTGAAGCCGTTCTGGCAGTTGCCGTTGGCGTCGGCGAACGCGACGTGCGTACGGTGGTTGGCGCTGTCGATGTTCTGGCCGTCCCAGCAGCTCTGGAAGGCGAACGTGCGCACCACGTTGCTGCCCTGCGGGCAGATCGGGTACTGCGTCGTCAGCTGGACCTTGTTCTCGAAGCCGGTGCAGCTCCAGTGCGCGTTGGCGTTCGCCAGGCCGTTGGTGGTGGTCTTGGCGTCACCGGTGATGATGCGCAGGAACTGCGGCATCGCGACGACCTTGCTGGTCGGGCTGCCCACGTACTTGATCTGGGCCTGGACGGGGGTCAGGATCTTGCCGACGTTGCCTTCCTTGCCGCCGCCGTCCGCGTTCTGGTCGAAGTCCTGCGTGCCGTCCTGCACACGGACCACCGGCCAGTAGTACGCCGACAGGTCGTTCTTGTTCTGGCAGCTCGTCCCGCCCTGCAGGAAGGTCTGGTTGCTGGAGAACGCGTTGACCTTCTGGTTGCCGACGTAGTCGTGCAGGTGGTGCGCGCCGTTGGTCACGCCGGGCGCCACGATCACGTTGTCGGTGTTGTGGTTCTTGTTCGCGTTCACACCGCAGCGGGTGATGAAGACGCCGGTCGAGGCGTTGCCGGACTTCTGCGGCTTCGCGGCGACGTTCGGCTGGACCTTGGTGATGTCGACGAAGTCGGCCGCGACCGGGCCGTTGCCCGCCTGGCCGCCGTTGCCCTGCTGCTGACCGGTGTTGCCCTGCTGCTGGCCGCCGTTCTGCTGCTGGCCGCCGTTCTGCTGCTGCTGACCGCCGTTCTGCTGTTGCTGGCCACCGGCGGTGGTCTGGTTGGCGGGGGTGCCGGTGCAGGAGGCGAGGGTGTCCAGGCTGCCGGGCGCGCTGCCGCCCACCCGGTTGATCTCCAGCTTGATCCGGTCGATGATCGCCTTCCGGCGGTCCTTGAGCGGCTGCAGGATGGAGTTCTGGACAAAACTCGCGTCCCTGGCCTGCGCGTCCCGGGTCGTCATCAGACGCTGGTAGGCGTCCGTGATCTGCCGGTCGAGGTTGCCCAGTTCGCCGTCGACCTCCGTACGGGCCTGCCTCGGCACGCTCGTGAGCTTCTGGCCGATGTCCGGGCAGGAGATGGTCGCCACCTGCGCGTTGGCGGCCTTCGTCTGGTTGCCCCACGCGTTGTTGTTCGACTCGTGCGCGGATGCGTAGAAGTTCGCCCAGATCAGCCCGCCCCCACCGAGCGCTAGGGCCGCCGATGCGGCAATGGCCTTGGTGGCCAGCGGCGTACGGCGTTTTCGTGTGTTGCGTCCCATGGAACTCCTCTGACTTCCTTGCGGGGCAGCATCGAGGCGCCCGACAGGAGTGAAGCTGCTCCCTCTCATACGCAGCCGGTCCCAGAGGTGTTCAGCCGACGCATGAATTGATGCGAGGTTCGTAGGAAAACCGCGTTTCAACTGCCGCTTTTTCACCGGTGGTTGCGGTGACCTCACGAGCAGTGGCCGGCGGTCGGCGATCAGGGGCCGGAGGTCCGCCGTTCAGACGCCGAGCAGCCTCGCCTCCACCGCCGGGTCCAGTCCCACCGCGGGCCGGTCCGGGCGCTGCGGGGCGGTGCCGCCGACGGTCCGGAGCCAGTGCCAGGTGTCGGCGACCGTCTCGGTGACGTGACGGCAGCGCAGGCCCGTCGCCACGGCCCGGGAGACATCCGCGGCGTGCAGGGCGTCGTGCATGTCGCTGCCCGGGGGCACCCACACCGGCAGCTGCGTCCACGGCTCGATGCCCGCGCCGAGCACGGTGTCCGGGTCGGTCCAGCGCAGCTCGGCCTCCGCGCCGGTCACCCGTGCGCAGGTGTCGAGCAGTTCGCCCATCGTGGTGTGCCCCTGCGGGCTCATGAGGTTGTACGGTCCGCTCAGCTCCCGCTCCACCGCCCCGAGGATCCACTCCGCGAGGTCGCGGACGTCGACGTACTGCAGGGGCAGCTCCCGCGGGCCGGGCGCGAGCACGGGTCCGCCCCGGGCGATCCGGCTCAGCCACCACGGCAGCCGGCCGATGTTCTCGTACGGGCCGAGGATCAGCCCGGAGCGCACCAGCAGCGAACGGTCCGGGCCGAACGCGCTGACCGCCGCCAGCTCGCCGCCCCGCTTGTCGCGGGGGTAGTCGGTCCGGTCCGCGCCGGCCATGGCTCCCTCGACCAGGGGCGCCAGCTCGGTGTAGCCGCGCGGCGGGGCCCAGGCGTACACCGAGCAGCTCGACACGTACACGTACCTTCCGGCGCGGCCCCGCAGCAGCCGTGCCGCTTCCCGGACGGCGCGGGGCGCGGCCGACCAGGTGTCGACGACCGCGTCCCACGCGCCGTCCGCCAGGGCCGCGAGCCCCTCGGGCCCCGTGCGGTCGCCGCGCAGCGACCGCACCCCGGGGACGGGCGCGTGCCGCCCCCGGTTCAGGACCGTCACATCCCAGCCGCGCCCGGCCGCCGCCTCCGCGACGGCCCGCCCCGCGAACTCCGTACCACCCAGCACCAGAAGTCTCATGCCGGTGACTGTGCCCGCCGCAGGCGCCGGGGGGAACGGGGATCTGCCGTCAGCAGAGGTGCCGGGGCGGCTGCGGTGCCGAGGCGGCCGGCGTGCCGCGGCGGCTGCGGTACCCGGGCGGCCGGTGTGCCGCGGCGGCTGCGGTACCCGGGCGGCCGGTGTGCCGCGGACCGTCAGCGACCGGTCGGCGGCGCGTACTTGTACCCCACGCGCCGCACCGTCTGGATCGCCTTGCGGTGCTCGGCACCCAGCTTGCGGCGCAGCCGGGCGATGTGGACGTCCACGGTGCGGCCGTCGCCCACGTGGCCGTAACCCCAGACGGTGGTGACCAGCTGGTCACGGGTGTGCACCCGGTGCGGGTGCGTGACGAGGTGCGCCAAGAGCTCGAACTCCAGGTAGGTGAGGTCGAGTTCGCGCCCGGCCACCTCGACGGTGCGCTGCACGGTGTCGATGCGGACGAGCGGTTCACCGTCCTCGGGGGAGGCGGTGGCCCCGGCGGTGGCGTGGTCCGGCCCGTCCTCCGGGTGGTCCGGCCCGTCCTCCGGGTGGTCCGGCCCGTCCTCCGGGTGGTCCGGCCCGTCCTCCGGGTGGTCCGGCACGGCCACCGGCGGGAACGGCGGCTGCCGGCCGGCCGGGACGAGCACCAGGTATCCGACCATCTCCGGCCGGCCCGGCAGGGTGGGCAGGGTGTGCTGCGGAGCCGGCAGCCAGGTGGCGCCCGGCGGCAGGAAGTCCGCCAGGTCGACGGCCTCGTCCCGGTCGACGGCCCGCAGCCGGTGCCGCGCGGCGGTGGCGGAGGCGGTGGCGGAGGCGGCGGGGGAGGAGGGGGAGGAGGCGGGGGCGGAGGCAGAAGCGGGGAGGGTGGCGGTGGAGAGAGAACGAGTGGTCGCCATGAGAGGTCAGCTCTTTCGCGCGAGAGGTTCGCCGGGAGGAGCGACGGCCGCGAGTTCGTGGTCGGGCGCGCCGAGGGACGTACGTCGTTTCGCGCTGGCCGAAGGCCGGGGTGTACGGCTTCAGAGGGCCCGCGCGTTCAACGCGCGGCAACACACCCGGTCGAAGTCGTGGTGCTGACGGGAAGGCCAGAAGGGCTCGAGGTCGTGGTGACCCGTCTCGGGGCACTTCTGGAAGCCGGCCATGGGCCCATTGAAGCAGACACCGCGTCCGGACAGGACCCTCCTCTCACTGCTTGGACGCTCCCGCGGCTCACTGCCCGGACGCTCCCGCGGCCGGAAACCGGTCACGACGACGGCGCGCGGAAGGGGGCGCCCACCTCGCGGCGGGCGCCCCCTTCGGAGCCGTGGGACCTGGTACGTGGATCAGACCCGGCCGGCCTTCTCCAGCGCGGTGCAGCAGGTGTCCACGATCAGGCGCGTGACGACGTACGGGTCGACGTTGGCGTTCGGACGGCGATCCTCGATGTAGCCCTTGCCGTCCTTCTCGACCTGCCAGGGGATGCGCACCGAGGCGCCGCGGTCGGAGACGCCGTAGGAGTACTCGTTCCACGGGGCGGTCTCGTGCAGCCCGGTGAGGCGGTCGTCGATGCCGGCGCCGTAGTTCTTGACGTGGTCCAGCGGCTTGGAGCCCTCGCCGAGCGACTCGCACGCGGTGATGATCGCGGCATACCCCTCAGGTCCTTCGCGCATCGCCTTGGTGGAGAAGTTGGTGTGCGCGCCGGCGCCGTTCCAGTCGCCCTTGACCGGCTTGGGGTCGAGGGTGGCGGAGATCCCGAAGTCCTCGGCCGTGCGGTAGAGCAGCCAGCGGGCCACCCACAGCTGGTCGGCGACCTCGAGCGGGGACAGCGGGCCGACCTGGAACTCCCACTGGCCCGGCATGACCTCGGCGTTGATGCCGGAAATGCCCAGACCCGCCTTCAGGCAGTTCTCCAGGTGGGCCTCCACGATCTCCCGGCCGAAGATCTCGTCCGCGCCGACACCGCAGTAGTAGCCGCCCTGCGGGGCCGGGAAGCCGCCCTCGGGGAAGCCCAGCGGGCGGGAGCCGTCGAAGAAGGTGTACTCCTGCTCGATGCCGAAGACCGGCTCCTGCGCGGCGAACCGCTCGGCGACCTCGCTGAGCGCGGCGCGCGTGTTGGAGGCGTGCGGGGCCAGGTCGATGCCGAGGACCTCGCACAGCACGAGGATGTCGTCGCCGCCGCGGATCGGGTCCGGGCAGGAGAAGACCGGCTTGAGCACACAGTCGGAGGAGTGCCCCTCGGCCTGGTTGGTGGAGGACCCGTCGAAGCCCCAGATCGGCAGCTCGGCACCCTTGGCGTCATCGCTGAGGATCTTCGTCTTGGAGCGCAGCTTGGCCGTCGGCTCGGTGCCGTCGATCCAGATGTACTCAGCCTTGAAGGTCACGGGGCCACATCCTTCGGGGGTGTCACTGTGCGCGGTTGCGGGTGCCGCGGCGCTGCGGCACTGGGGCGCCGCGGTGGATGCGGGCAGCTTGTCAACGGGCGATTTCCCGGCCATTGCCCGAGTGTGAACCCGGTGTTACCTGGTGACCCTGTGGCCCGGGACACGCTGTGAGAACGGGCAGAGTGCCCTGGGTGCCGGCGGAGGTGCCCGGTGCGATCGGACGGAGGCGCGTCTTGCCATCGCGCGGAGGCAGGCCGCGCGATCGGACGGAGGCGCGTCTTGCCATCGCGCGGAGGCAGGCCGCGCGATCGGACGGAGGCGCGTCGTGCGACCGGGCAGCGGTTCAGCCGCCGCCGGCCGCCGCCTCCCGTCGCCCGCCAAGAAGCCCCGGATCGCGGCCAGTTCCCGTTCGTCGTAGCCGCGCAGGAGTTCGGCCGTCCGGTCGATCAGCGGCACGAAGAAGGACCGGCCGAGTGCGACCGCCCGCTCGTCCACCTCGATCACCACCCTGCGCCGGTCACCCGCGGCGCACCCGGCGCACATGTCCGGCCAGCTCCAGCCGGTCCAGCAGCGCGGTCGTCCCCGCCGGGTTGAGGCCGAGCGCGGCACCGAGCCGCCCGGCCGTCGTCTCCTCGCCGGCCCGGCGGGCGTCCATCAGGGCGATCAGGGCGCGTACGTCGGTGGGGTGCATGCCGTTGCGCTGCGCGAACCGGGCGCTGTGCAGGCTCAGTTGCACCGTGGTCTCCCGCAGCAGGTACGCCCTGCGCGCGCCCGGCCGGGTACGTCGCCTGTTCCTCCTTGATCCGACCCAGTGCTTCGCCGGATACAAGGCGGCGTACCTGTTGCACGCGCTGCCCATGCTGCTGCGGCCCTCGCCCCGCCGCGTCCGCGCCCTGCGGCACAGGCGCTGCGGTGCCTGGACGTGCCGACCCTGCTGCTCCTGGTCGGGAACAGCAGGATCCACGACACGTCCCGGGTGGCGGCCGAGGTGGGCGGGCTGCTGCTGCGGGCCGAGACCGTCGTACTGCCGGACGTCTCCCACCACGCGCTGCCGCAGGCCGCGCCCACCGGTCTGGGCCGCCGCCTCACCGGTTTCCTGTCGGGCTGAGCGTCACCCCACCTTCTCGATCACCGCGTGCCGGATCAGGAACTTGCCGGACTCGCGGACCTGTTCGAAGGCGGCATTGTTGAGCAGGACACAGCTGCCCGAGACCGACGTGACCTTCACCGTCGTGGACTTGTTGTTGTCCAGGTTGGTGACCTTCAGCGTCGTCCCCGCCGGGAACTGGTTACTGGACGCTGCCGGGGCACCGCCCTCGCCGGAGAGCGTGACGGTGGAACCCTTGCACACCTGCTGGCCCGAGGCCGCGGCGCCGGCGTTTCCCGCGGCGCCGGTCTGCGAGGGCTGCGCGGTCTGCTGCGCGCCGCCCGCCTGCTGACCGGCCTGCTGGCCCCCTTGCTGGCCTTGCTGGCCTTGCTGGCCCTGCTGGCCGTTCTGGCCGTTCTGCTGGCCCTGCTGGCCGTTCTGCGCCGACTGGGAGCCCTGAGCCGACTCCCCAACGGTGCAGCCCGCAGCCTTCTGCTGGACCTTGATCTGGGCGATGACCGCCTCGCGGTTGGCGATCCGGGCCGCCGACTGCGCGTCCGGTTTCGCCTTCTGCCCGTCGATGAACTTCTGGTTGTTGCCGAGGGCGGTGGCGAGCCCCTGACACACCGTCGAGTTCCCGGCGGAGAGGGTCCGTGGGCTCTGCGGCTGTGCGGCGTTACCGGTGGCCGCCATGGCGAAGGCCCCGCCTCCCGCCACCGCCGCGGCACTGGCCAGCAGCGCGATCTTCTTCTTCGTGCTGAGAGTTCGCCTACGCGACATGCGCGCCTCCTGAAGAGGTAGGGGAGCGTACGCCGCTATGTACGAGATACCGAACGGGGTTACTCAGCGGTTTCGGGAGTCAGTTGAAGTAACTTGCGTCACAAGCGAGTTGAGGACGCGCTCAACTCCGTGCCACCGCGTCCCGCACCGCCTCCTCCGTGCGCGCCACCACGGCCGTGCCGTCGTCGGCCGTGATGATCGGCCGCTGGATCAGCCTCGGGTGTCCGGCCAGCGCCGTGATCCAGCGGTCACGCGCGCCGGCGTCCCGCGGCCACTCCTTCAGCCCGAGCTCCTTCGCCTCCGCCTCCTGGGTCCGCGTGATGTCCCAGGGCTCGAGCCCGAGCCGGCCCAGCACCTCGCGGATCTCGTCCTCGGTCGGTACCTCCTCCAGATAGCGGCGGACGGTGTACTCGGCACCCTCGGCGTCGAGCAGCCCGATCGCGCTGCGGCACTTCGAACAGGCCGGATTGATCCAGATCTCCATGCCGGACACGGTACGCGAAAACCCGTCTTCCGCCTGCGTCACACCAGCCCCGAAGGCCCTGGTGGCCAGGGGCTTTTGTCAGTGGCGGACAGTAGAATAGAAGCAGTGTTCGAGAGCATCGCCGGGCTCTTCCGGTGGTGCTCCCACCGCGACAGGAGGATGCCTGTGCCCGCTGCCGCACTGAAGCCGAAGCCGTTGCCGACCCAGTCCACTTCGAAGCGCGCTGCCCTGCTCGACCTGCCGTACGCGCCCGTGGAGAAGCGGCCGTTGCCGCCCGGACGTCCGCGGGAGTGGTACGTAACGCACAACCGCCGCCTGAAGGCGATGCGGCTCGCCATAGCCCTGCTCGACTCGGGCGTCCACATGCCGAACCAGGCCCGCAACGAGACGATACGGAGCACCGCGGAACTCATCGGCGTGCATCCGCCGTCCGACACCACGTGCCACATGGTGCGGGCGCTGATGCGGTACGCGCGTTGAGCCGGCGCCGGGCGTCCCGCAGGGGGCGCCCGGCCCGGGCCGGCGGCGCACCCGTTCGCCCGGCCGCCGGGTGCGTCCCGGCCGTCCCCGCCGTCCTGTGCCGCCGGCTCCTTCCTATGCCGCCAACTCCTTCTCCAGCGGCGTACGGAAACGCGGCGTCACCCTCGTCGTGCCCAGCCAGGCCCCCAGCCGCCCGGCCCGTTCCGCGATCGCCGCCTCCGTCTCCCGGTCCACGCCTGCCCGGTCCAGGATCCGCCAGACGATCTCGCCGTCGGGGCGCTGGGCCCAGGCTCCGATCACCCGGCCGTTCCACCACACCGTCGGGCCCACGTTGCCGCTGCCGTCGAACAGCGCCGGCCGCAGCTCGGGGGCGAGGTACCAGTCCCGCTGCTGCCAGCCCATCGCCGTGGGGTCCAGGCCCGGCAGCAGGGCGGCCCACGGCTCGGCCGGCTCGGTGACCGGGTCCGCGTCGCCCTCGGCCACGTAGGCCGTGCCCTCGTCCACCGTGACCTCCTGCGCCCCCACGGCGGCCAGCGCGCGCCGTACGTCCGTCACCCGCCACCCCGTCCACCACTTCAGGTCGGCCTCCGTGGCCGGGCCGCAGGCGGCCAGCCAGCGGCGCAGCAGGTCGGCCTGGGCGCCGGCGACGGCGAGTTCGGGATGCTCGGGGGCCAGGGCCCAGCGGAACTGGGTGGAGGTCCAGGAGCCGAGCGGGCGGCCCCGGACCACCTTGCCCTCCACGCCCAGCACGCGCAGCAGCCGTGACGAGACGGTGTGCACGCCCTCGTAGCTCTTGCCCGCCGCGTACGCGAACTGCTCCCGCAACCGCGGCTCGTCCTGGGCGAGTTCGGCCGCCGTCGCCTGGCCGCGCCGGGCCAGCGCGGCCAGCGTGGACTCCTCGACCCGAGTCAGCCAGGCCGCGTCCGGCGCACCCGCCTTCGCCATGTCCTTGATCAGGGCGGCCCGGGCGCGCGCGGCGACGGCGATGCCGGTCGAGGCGTGCACCACCGCGGTCAGCCCGGCGGGGAAGACGAACACCGTGTGCCGCATCCCGTGCATGCGCACGAGCGTGCGGTCCTCGTACAGCGCGCGCTCGGTCTCCGTGACCGTCTTGGCCGGGTCCGCCAGGCGCGCGCCCACGCCCAGGTACACCGTCGCCGGGTCCGTGCCGTGCAGCGCCACCAGGGAGTCGGCGACCTCCTCCGGGCCTGCCGCCCGTGCCGTGGCGGTCAGCCGGTGCCGCCGCGCCAGTCTGGCCCGCCGCTCCGCCACGCCGATGTACCGGGACCCTGTGCCCATGCCGCCCGCCCTCCACCCGTCCGCGTCCTGCTCCGCGTCCTGCGTCCGTCCTGCGTCCATGTCGTGCTCTGCAGGCATCCTCGCCGACGCCACTGACAATCGGGTCCCTGCCCCGTTCACCCGTTCGCCGGACCCGGCATGCGCGCCCCGCCCGGCCCGCCTTGACTGAGGTGGCGGGCTCCGCCCCGGCGGGGCGCGGCGGCGGGAGGCGGGAGGCGTGATGGAGGGCGCGATGCAGACGCACGGCACACGGCGACCGGTGCACACGAGAGCAGGGAGGGCGGGGAGGGCAGGGAGGGCGGGGAGGACGGCCACCCGGCCGAACCCGCCTCGGTCCACCCCGTGAGCAGTCCCGCCGAGCGGGCCCGGCGCGGGAAGACCGCCCGGGAGCGCGTCCGGCGTTCCGCGCATGCCATCTGGGTGCCCTCCGCGGAGCGGGCCGACCCCGTCGCCGTACTGGAGCAGCAGGGCCGTGACCGGCTGCCCGAGCTGCTGCCGGTGCGCTACGGCCGGATGACCGCCTCGCCGCTGGCCTTCCTTCGCGGTGCCGCCGCCGTGATGGCCGCGGACCTGGCCGCGCAGCCGCACACCGGCCTGACCGTACAGCTGTGCGGGGACGCGCATCTGCTCAACTTCGGCCTGTACGCCTCCCCGGAGCGCGCTCTCCTGTTCGACCTCAACGACTTCGACGAGACCTTCCCCGGCCCCTTCGAGTGGGACGTCAAACGCCTCGCCGCCTCCGTCGCCGTCGCCGCCCGCGAGAACGGGCACCCCGACCCCAAGGCCCACCGGGCCGCCCTGGAGGCCGTGGCCGCGTACCGCACCTCCATGCGGCGGCTGGCCGGGCTCGGCGAACTCGCCGTCTGGTACGAGCGCATCGACGCGGAGAGCCTGCTGCCGCTCATCGGCTCGGCCCGGCGCCGCCGGCGGGTGGAGTCCAGCCTGGCCCGGGCCCGGCGCCGCACCAGCCTCCAGGCCCTAGGCAAGCTGACCGAGGTGGTCGACGGGCGGCGCCGCATCGTCAACGACCCCCCGCTCCTGGAGCCGGCCGGCGCCCCGGACGGCGCCGCCCTGCGCAAGATCTTCAGCGACTACCGCTCCACCCTCGCCGAGGAGCGCCGTCTGCTCCTGGACCGCTACCGCTTCGTGGACGCCGCCCGCAAGGTCGTCGGCGTCGGCAGCGTCGGCCTGCGCTGCTTCATCGTGCTGCTCACCGGGCGCGACGCCGACGACCCGCTGTTCCTGCAGGTCAAGGAGGCCCGCACGGCCGTCCTCGAGGAACACCTGCCCAGCGGCCCGTACGTCCACCCCGGGCACCGTGTCGTCGCCGGGCAGCGGCTGCTGCAGGCGGCCGGTGACATCTTCCTCGGCTGGATGACCGGGCCGCAGGGCCGCGCCTTCTACTGGCGTCAGCTGCGCGACATGAAGGGGTCCGCGGAGGTCGCCGCGATGACCCCGAAGGAGCTGGCGTTCTACGCCCGGCTGTGCGGCACCGCCCTGGCCCGCGCCCACGCCCGCTCCGGTGACCGCATCGCCATCGCCGGCTACCTCGGCGGCGCCGACACCTTCGACCGCGCCGTGGCCGACTTCGCCCTCGCCTACGCCGACCGGACCGCCGACGACCACGCCGCCCTCGGCGCGGCGGTGGTGGCGGGCGTGATCCCGGCGGCCCCGGACGTCTGACGAACGCGGGGCCCGGAAAACGGGATGCACGCGCCGTGACCGACTTCCTACGCTGGACAAGCGTTGCGGAGGCGTCCACCACCGCTTTGCGCAGGGCAGGCGTCACCCTGCGGGCCCGGGACTACTCTGCTGCGCACCGACGGCCCCCGCCCCACCCCGGCGACCCGTCGGTCCGCTCGCGCACCCGAGACCGCTCACTCGACCCACGCCCAACGGAGGCCCGTCATGGCCACCATCGTCATACCCGGGACCGTCGTCCTGGTCGTCCTGGGATTCGGGAACCACCTCTGGTGGCTGCTCGCCGTCGCCGTGCTCTTCCTTTACGTGCAGTACGGACGGGGTACGTCCTCGACCTCCTCGTCCGCGCGGGGTGCGCCGCCGGGGCCGGCACCGGCCACGTACAGGGCCTACCGCGACCGCCGCGACCAGCAGGCCAAGTGGGAGCGCCGCTACCGCCGCGAGCGCCCCTTCGAGACCCGCCGTCAGCAGCGCGACAAGGGCAGGTGAGGCTGCCGGCGCCCCCGGTCACAGACCGGGGGCGCCCCACACCGGGAACCAGCGGCTCAGGTCCTGCTCGATCCGCAGATCGTCCCCGAGGGCCGCCTTCACCCGCAGCTCCAGCGCGTTGTCACGCCGCTGTGCGTCACCGGACAGCGGCGCGAAGGGATAGAAGGTGCCCCGCTTGTACAGGTACACCAGGGCGAGCCGGTGTCCGGCATCGTCCCGGAAGCCGGCCAGGGAGCAGAGAAGCTGGGGGCCAAAGCCGTTGACCTCCATCGCGCTGTTCACCGCGTGCAGGTCGTTGACGAGCTCCGGCAGCTGCTCCGGAGTGCGCCGGGACACCAGCCAGGAGTAGCCGTAGGTGTCCTGGGAGAGTTCCACGGGCGGGCCGGTGCGGTCGGCGTCCGCGTCCAGCAGCGCCTGGACCTCGCGGTGGGTCTGTTCGAAGGCGGCGCCCTCCACCGTGGCGAAGCACACCGCCCCCTGTCCGGTCGGCCTGAACCCCGCCGCGGCCTCCAGTGTCACCGCCGCCGACGGCAGCGCGAAGAGCTGGTCGAGGTCAGGCAGGGCCGGTTTCGTACGGCCGAGCAGGATGTCCAGCAGCCCCATCCTCAGCCCGCCTTCCCCGGTGTCGCGGCCTCACCCAGCTCGGCGGAGATCCGGCCGAGTTGGTCCAGTCGCTGCTCCAGGCTCGGGTGGGTGGAGAAGATCCGCTCGAGGCCGGGCTCGGAGCCCAGTGCCGGGGTGAAGTAGAAGGCGTTGAAGGCCTGCGCGGTCCGCAGGTCGTCCGTCGGGATCCGGGCGATGTCGCCCGACACCTTGGTGAGCGCGGAGGCCAGTGCCGAGGGCCGTCCCGTCAGCAGGGCCGCCGCCCGGTCCGCGGCCAGCTCCCGGTACCGCGACAGCGCCCTGATCAGCAGGAAGCTGATCGCGTACACGGCGGCCGAGACGCCCATCACCATGGCGAACACGGCGAGGGTGTTCTGGTCCTTGCGCCCCCGTCCACCGAAGACCTCGGAGTAGAAGGCGAACCGCACGACCAGCCCCGCGATCACGCCGAGGAAGGAGGCGATGGTGATCACGGCGACGTCCTTGTGCGCCACGTGGGACAGCTCGTGCGCGAGCACGCCCTCCAGCTCGGCCGGTTCCAGCCGGCGCAGCAGCCCGGTGGTCACGCAGACGACCGCGTTGTTCGGATTGCGGCCGGTCGCGAACGCGTTCGGCATGTCCATGTCGGAGACGGCGACCACCGGCTTGGGCATGTCCGCGATGGCGCACAGCCGGTCGACCACCGCGTGCAGCTCGGGATACTCCTCCCGCTCCACCACCCGGCCATGCATCGCGTACAGCGCGATCCGGTCGGAGAACCAGTACTGGGCGGCGAGCACGCCCGCCGCGATCACCACGACCAGCACCCAGGACTTCAGCAGCACGATCAGCGCGGCGACGAACGCCACGTACAGCAACCCGAGCAGGAACAGCGTGACCCCCATGCGCACGGTCAGCCGCCGATCGCTCCGGAAGCGGCTCTGCATCTTGCATCACCCCGCAGTCAGGCACTCGTCCCGCCATCCAGTGTGCACCTGACGCCTGCCATGGGCGGGTTCCGATCGGCCCTAGTAGAGGCAAAACGTCCCTGTGTACGCCCGGGGCCGTCCGGTGCCGTTCAGTAGCGGGCGCGGGTCTGGGCGTAGCCGATCAGGAGGATCAGCGCGGCCACGCAGCACAGCACCACGGCCGTCGACATCCACGACGAACGGCGCGGCGCGACCGGGTCCGGGTCGGCGCGGAAGGGAACCGGGCCCGGGGGGTTGTGCTTCCAGCGGGCGGCGAGCATACGGGCCCGCGCGGAGGGTTCCTTGTGCTCGGCGTCGTTCGCCCACCTGTGGTCGAACTCGCGCTCCCAGTGGTCCTGTTCGGGCATCCCCGTTCGCCTTTCTCGTCCAGCGGAGCCGGGACGGCCCCCGGGCCGACCCCCTGTGTCTATGACTCCGCACAGCGCGGAAGGTTGCGTGCCACTTTCCGCCCGAGATGCTGAGCGGTCGACGTACGACTAGCCTTTTCAGGTGAGAGCCGCACTCCGGGGCCAGGACGGGCGGCACCCACCTACGACCGCGCCGCCGGGCCTTTTCCCCTCGCGCGGCCATCCTTCTCGTGCCCCCGAAAGGGCCGCGCGAGGGGAAAGGAGGCTAGATCCATGAAAGCACCACGCGCGAGGCGCCTCCTCGCGATGTCCGCTGTCGGCGTTCTGATGGCCGGCGGCGCCGCGATCGGCGCGGCAGGTACGGCCTCGGCAGCCACCCCGGCCCAGGCCCCCACCAATTTCCGCCATGGCTGCTGGGTCGGCGGCTGGTGGGATCCCGACTGCGGTTTCGGCCACCGGAACGACTTCAACCGCTTCAACAACGGCTTCAACAACGGCTTCATCGGTACCGGTGGCGTCGTAGTGATCGTGCTCTGAACCCGGCACGGTGATCGTGCTCTGAACCCGGCACGGTGATCGTGCCCCGAACGCGGCACGGTGATCGTGCCCCGAACGCGGCACGAGTGAGGGCCGCCACCCGAAGCCGGGTGGCGGCCCTCACCACTGTCCGTCACAACCACTGTCCGTCACACGCCGGGCCTGACGGCCCGGATCTGTCACACGTCGAAGTAGAGCTCGAACTCGTGCGGGTGCGGACGCAGCTGCAGCGGGGCGATCTCGTTGCTGCGCTTGAAGTCGATCCAGGTCTCGATCAGGTCGGACGTGAACACGTCGCCCTGGAGCAGGAACTCGTGGTCGGCCTCGAGACGGTCGAGGACGGCGCCGAGCGAGGTCGGGACCTGCGCCACGTTGGCGTGCTCCTCGGGAGCCAGCTCGTACAGGTCCTTGTCGATCGGCTCGGCCGGCTCGATCTTGTTCTTGATGCCGTCCAGGCCCGCCAGCAGCAGGGCGGAGAACGCCAGGTACGGGTTGCCGGAGGAGTCCGGGGCGCGGAACTCGACGCGCTTGGCCTTCGGGTTCGAGCCGGTGATCGGGATGCGCATCGCGGCGGAGCGGTTGCGCTGCGAGTACACCAGGTTGATCGGGGCCTCGAAGCCCGGCACCAGGCGGTGGTAGGAGTTCACCGTCGGGTTGGTGAAGGCCAGCAGCGACGGTGCGTGCTTGAGGATGCCGCCGATGTAGTAGCGGGCGGTGTCCGACAGGCCCGCGTAGCCGGCCTCGTCGTAGAACAGCGGGTCGCCGTTGCTCCACAGCGACTGGTGGACGTGCATGCCCGACCCGTTGTCGCCGAAGATCGGCTTCGGCATGAAGGTCGCGGTCTTGCCGTTGCGCCAGGCCACGTTCTTCACGATGTACTTGAAGAGCTGGAGGTCGTCGGCGGCGGCGAGCAGCGTGTTGAACTTGTAGTTGATCTCGGCCTGGCCGGCGGTGCCCACCTCGTGGTGCTGGCGCTCGACCTTCAGGCCGTTCTTCTCCAGCTCCAGGGAGATCTCGGCGCGCAGGTCGGCGAAGTGGTCGACCGGCGGGACGGGGAAGTAGCCGCCCTTGTAGCGGACCTTGTAGCCGCGGTTGTCCTCCAGCGCACCGGTGTTCCAGGCGCCGGCCTCGGAGTCGATGTGGTAGAAGGACTCGTTCGCGCTGGTCGCGAAGCGGACGGAGTCGAAGACGTAGAACTCGGCCTCGGGACCGAAGTACGCGGTGTCCGCGATACCGGTGGAGGCCAGGTACGCCTCGGCCTTCTTCGCCACGTTGCGCGGGTCACGGGAGTACTGCTCGCCCGTGATCGGGTCGTGGATGAAGAAGTTGATGTTGAGGGTCTTGTCCCGGCGGAACGGGTCCACCCGCGCGGTCGACAGGTCGGCGCGCAGGGCCATGTCGGACTCGTGGATCGCCTGGAAACCACGGATCGAGGAGCCGTCGAAGGCGAGCTCCTCGTCCGGGTCGAACGCCTCAACGGGCACCGTGAAGTGCTGCATGACGCCCGGCAGGTCGCAGAAGCGGACGTCGACGAACTTGACGTCCTCGTCCGCGATGAACTTCTTGGCCTCGTCGGCGTTCTGGAACATCCAGCTCCTCCTACTCCCGACCGTCCTGCCGGGGTGGTAGATCGTTCGTGCGGCCAGTGCGGTGGCACACGCTGCACTCGACCCTAGGGACGGGTGATTTCTCGGGCGTGACCCGTTTGTTTCGCAGAAGTTAACCGGCCCGGGTGCGGTCACGGCTGTGGACACCCCGGCGACCTACGTGCATACAGCGTCGCAGTACCGTGGACGGGTGGACAACAGGCAAGCAGTGGGATCGTGGCTGTCCGGGCCGCGCTCGGCCATGGAGGACGCCGGTGCCGACCTCGGTTACCGGGGCGAACAGCTCGGGCTGCCGCAGGAGGGGCCGGGCTCGATCGCCCGCCCGGGTCGGCGGCTGGGCGCCCTCGCCCTCGACTGGGCCCTGTGCGTCCTGATCGCATACGGTCTGATCACCCATCGCTATGACCAGGGCACGAGCAACTGGGCGCTGCTGGTCTTCCTCGTCCTCGGCGTCCTCACCGTCGGCACCGTCGGCTCCACACCCGGCAAGCGCCTGTTCGGGCTGCGCGTGGTCGCCCTCGGCACCGGCCGGGTGCAGCCGCTGCGCGCCGCGCTGCGCACGGTCCTGCTGTGCCTGGCGATCCCGGCCCTGGTCTGGGACCGCGACGGGCGTGGACTGCACGACCGGCTGGCCGGCACGGTCGAGGTGCGCATCTAGCGTTCCGCCCGGGTATCCGGCGTTCGTACGACGACGGGGCGCCGGTACGACGATGGGGCGCCCGGAGAGATCCGGGCGCCCCATCGTCGTACGAACGGGAAGAACGAAGAACAGCAAAGAACAGCGAAGAACAGCGAAGAACAGCGAAGAACAGCGAAGCAGGAAGAACGGGGACAGGAAGAACGGGGAGGGGGCTCAGCGGGCCTTCGGTCCGCCCCTCGGCATCCGCATGCCCTTGGGCATCGGGCCCTTCGGCAGCGGCATGTTGCTCATCAGGTCGCCCAGGGCGCGCAGCCGGTCGTTGGTGGCGGTGACCTGGGGGCCGGTCAGCACGCGCGGGAACTTCAGCATGGTGGTGCGCAGCTTCTTCAGCTCGACCTGACCCTCGCCGGTGCCGACGATCACATCGTGCACCGGGACGTCCGCCACGATGCGGGCCATCTTCTTCTTCTCGGCGGCGAGCAGCGACTTCACCCGGTTCGGGTTGCCCTCGGCAACCAGCACGATGCCGGCCTTGCCGACCGCGCGGTGCACCACGTCCTGGCTGCGGTTCATCGCGACCGCCGGAGTGGTGGTCCAGCCTCGGCCGATGTTGTCCAGCACCGCCGCCGCGGCGCCCGGCTGGCCCTCCATCTGCCCGAAGGCGGCACGCTCGGCCCGGCGTCCGAAGACGATCGCCGTCGCGAGGAAGGCGAGCAGGAGGCCCAGGGTGCCGAGGTAGCCAGGGTGACCGATCAGGAAACCGATCCCGAGGAGGACACCGAAGATGATGATGAAGACGGCCCCGAGTACAAGACCGATCTTGTTGTCGGCCTTGCGGGTCATCTTGTAGGTCAGAGCGATCTGCTTCAGTCGCCCGGGGTTGGCAGCCTCGGCTGCGGTTTCCTTCCTCGCCATGCCACGAAGTCTACGTGGCCCCGGGAGCGGCCGACGACGGCGGTCTCCGCGCGGGACCGTGGGGGTCCGTGGTGGTTCGTGGTGGTTCGTGGGGATGGGGAGCGAGGCAGGTCAGGGACGGCCGGTGGTGAACTCGTCGAGCACGCGCTGGGCCTCGACGCGGTCCTTGGCGCGGCGGCGGTCCTCCAGGACGGAGGTCCAGGCGTTGCGGCGGGCGGTGCGCTGGCCGCCGCTCATCAGCAGGGACTCGACGGCACGGAGTGCGTCGGTGAAGGACGGGATGGCTGTGGCGCGAACGGGCGCGGCCTGCATGGTGGAGGTCCCCCTCGAAACGGCATCGGGTGTACGTGGCGTGAGTCCAGCGTCACTGTTTGGTGTTACCAGGGCGTGACCGGCCGGTCAAACACCCATGAAGCCTCGATGCCGCAGGCCAAAAGGCTGACGCGGCCCTGACGGACGCCCTCATCTGCGGCGACGGTCAGGACCGCGTCGTATCGGCCATTACTGAGCAGTAGTTTCTTGTGCGCGAATTCACACGCTTGTCGGCCGCCTTGTGGGGCAAGGTGGGTGACGGTGCGTCAGACGGCCTGGGAGGCGACGTAGGCGCCGCGCTTCTCGACGGCCATCCGGTACAGCCGCCCGGCACGGTAGGAGGACCGTACCAGCGGGCCCGACATCACGCCGGAGAAGCCGATCTGCTCGGCCTCCTCCTTCAGCTCGACGAACTCCTGCGGCTTGACCCAGCGCTCGACCGGGTGGTGGCGGACGCTCGGCCGGAGGTACTGCGTGATGGTGACCAGCTCGCAGCCGGCCTCGTGCAGCTGCCTGAGTGCGTCGCCGATCTCCTCACGGGTCTCGCCCATGCCGAGGATGAGGTTGGACTTGGTCACCAGGCCGTGGTCGCGCGCGGCGGTGATGACTTTCAGGGAACGGTCGTAGCGGAAGCCGGGGCGGATGCGCTTGAAGATCCGCGGGACGGTCTCGACGTTGTGCGCGAAGACCTCTGGGCGGGCGGAGAAGACCTCTTCGAGCTGCTCGGGGACCGCGTTGAAGTCGGGGGCGAGGAGCTCGACCTTGGTGCGGCCGGCTTCGCGCCCGGCGGTCTGCTGGTGGATCTGGCGCACGGTCTCGGCGTACAGCCAGGCGCCGCCGTCCTCCAGGTCGTCGCGGGCGACGCCGGTGACGGTCGCGTAGTTCAGGTCCATGGTGACCACGGACTCGCCCACGCGGCGCGGCTCGTCGCGGTCCAGGGCCTCGGGCCTGCCGGTGTCGATCTGGCAGAAGTCGCAGCGCCGGGTGCACTGGTCGCCGCCGATGAGGAAGGTCGCCTCGCGGTCCTCCCAGCACTCGTAGATGTTCGGGCAGCCGGCTTCCTGGCAGACCGTGTGCAGGCCCTCGCTCTTCACGAGGTTCTGCATCTTCGTGTACTCCGGACCCATTTTCGCCCGGGTCTTGATCCACTCGGGCTTGCGCTCGATGGGGGTCTGGCTGTTGCGGACCTCCAGGCGCAGCATCTTGCGTCCGTCGGGTGCGACTGCGGACACGAGCGGCTCCCTGCTGATTGCTTTGAGTAGGCTTCGATTCTTCGGCGTACACCAGGGTACGCCCGTGTTTCGTCGGCCTCTTCGGTGAGGCCGACCTGAGTGCCCCGGGGCCCGTCGCCCCGGCCGGCACCGGATCAGGCGGTCGCCCGCTCGATCTCCCGCGGCTTCGGCTCCGCGTTCTCAAGTACGTCCCGCAGATGCCGCTCGACGACCGGCAGCACCTCGTCGATCGTCACGTCCCGGCCGAGCTCGCCCGCCAGTGAGGCGACGCCCGCGTCCCGGATCCCGCACGGGATGATCCGGTCGAACCACTTGTTGTCGGGGTTCACGTTCAGCGCGAAGCCGTGCATGGTGACGCCCTTGGCCACGCGGATGCCGATCGCGGCGATCTTGCGGTCCTCACGGCGCTGGCCGGCGTTGGAGGGGGCGTACTCCGGGCCGTTGAGCCGCGGGTCGAACTCCTCGTCGGTCAGCCGCGGGTCGAAGTCCAGGGACAGCCCGCCGGGCGTGGGCCGCTGCTCCACCGGGTCGCCGAGCACCCAGACCCCGCTGCGGCCCTCGACCCGGGTGGTCCCGACGCCGAAGTCCGCGCAGGTGCGGATCAGCGCCTCCTCCAGGCGTCGCACGTGGGCGACCACGTCCACCGGGCGGGGCAGCTTCTGGATCGGGTAGCCGACCAGCTGGCCGGGGCCGTGCCAGGTGATCTTGCCGCCGCGGTCCACGTCGATGACGGGGGTGCCGTCCAGCGGGCGCTCGTTGTCCGCCGTGCGCCGGCCCGCGGTGTAGACCGGCGGGTGTTCCAGGAGCAGCACGGTGTCGGGGATCTCGTCGGCGAACCGGGCGGCGTGCACCCGGCGTTGTTCGTCCCAGGCCTCCTGGTAGTCCACGGCCTCGGCACCGAATCCCATGCGGACGAACCGCAACTCACTCACGGCTAGCGCCTCCCTGGAAGGTCGTAAGGCACGAAACGTGCCCACGCCACTGTACGTCCGGCCGCCACGCGTCAGCCTCGCGGTCAATCCTCACACGATCGGATGAATGCCGGTCGAAGTCTGCGGTCGGATGCTCACTCTCCGCTACATTCGCGCCGTTCATGAGGCCATAAGGGCTGCTCACAGGCAATCCGGGCACCACGCGGCCGCGTGGATGCCCGAAAGGCAGGAGACCGCACCGCAGATGACGGAACGACCCGCGCAGCGCACTCCCAACCGACAGCTCGCCGCGCTCATCGCAGAAGCGGGGTTCTCCAACGCAGGTCTGGCCCGTCGCGTCGACCAGCTCGGTCTCGAACACGGGCTGGACCTCAGATACGACAAGACCTCCGTCACCCGCTGGCTGCGTGGGCAGCAGCCGCGGGGAACCACGCCCGCCCTGATCGCGGAGGTCTTCACCCGCCGCCTCGGCCGCCGCCTGACCGCCCAGGACCTCGGCCTCGACGCCTGCGCCCCGGTGTACGCGGGGCTGGAGTTCGCCGCCGCCCCGGAGGAGGCCGTCGACATCGTCAGCGGGCTGTGGCGCAAGGACTCCGGCAGCCACGCCGAGCTGCGCAAGATCGCCTTCACCCCGGCGGGGCTGGTGGTGCCGAGCCGGGACTGGCTGATCGGGCGGGCCGACGACCGGGTCGCCCGCGGCGAGGTGCCCACCGCCCGGGTGCCGGCCCAGGGGCGCCCGGGCCCGCCCGGACCGGTGGCGGGGCAGGCGGGGCAGCCGGTGCCCGGCGTCCCCCGCCAGCGCGGCCAGATCGAGCGCGAGGCGGGGCAGCGGGTCACCGCCGGGGACATCGCCGCGCTGCGATCGGTCGGTGAGCTGTTCCGTACCCTCGACGACATGTACGGCGGCGGGCACGCCCGCCAGGCCCTCGTGCGTTACCTGGAGCACGAGTGCGAGCCGATGCTGCGCGGCACGTACGGCGAGCAGACGGGCCGCCGACTGTTCGCGGCGGCCGCCGACCTCACCCGCCTCGCCGGCTGGACGTCGTACGACATCGCCGCGCACGGGCTCGCCCAGCGCTACTTCGTGCAGGCGCTGCGGCTGGCGCAGGCGGCGGGGGACCGGCCCTACGGCGCCTACGTCCTGGTCACGATGAGCCGGCAGGCCGTCTATCTCGGGCACGGGCGGGAGGCGGTCCAGCTCGCCCGCGTGGCCCAGCAGGGGCTCGGCACCTCCGCCTCGCCGGTCGTCCAGGCGCTGCTGCACGCCGCCGAGGCGCGTGGGCACGGGGTGCTGGGCGAGGTGCGTGCCTGCACGGCGTCCCTGGTGCGCGCCGAGCGTGCCCTGGAGGCCGCCCGGCCCGGTGACGAGGTCCCGTTCTGGGCGCGCTTCTTCGACGAGGCGCAGCTCGCCGACGAGTTCGGGCACTGCCACCGGGATCTGCAGCAGTACCGGGCCGCCGCCCAGCACGCCGAGCGCTCCCTCCAGCTGCGCGCCCCGGCGTACGCCCGCAGCCGCCTCTTCTGCCGGGTCGTCCTCGCCACCGCCCGCCTCGGCCTCGGCGACCTGGACCAGGCCTGCCGCCTGGGCGCCGAGGCGGCGGGCCAGGCAGCCGAAATGCGCTCGGTACGGGCGATCGAGTACGTCAGGGACTTCGAGCGCCGCCTGGAGCCCTACAAGGACGCCGCCCCGGTGCGGACCTACCGGGACAAGGTGGCGGCACTCGGCTGAACCCACCGACCCACCGACCCACCGCCCCACGACCGCACCGCCCCACGACCACCCGTCCCCGTCCCCGTCCCACCGGCCGCCCCGCCCCGACCGTCGTGCCGCGCACGACGGTCGGGGGAGGGTGGCCGCGGTGGAACGGCGGGATGCTGCGGGGCCCGGCGGCCTGGCGGCGGCCCCGTCGGCGGCGGGAGCGGTGCCGAGCGCCGAGTGCCGGTTGCATCGGCGGGTCCGGCGGAGCACCGGCCGCACCGGTCGGGACCGTGGTTCGGGTCGGCCCGGATCTCCGGTCCGGCGGTTGCGGCCGGTCCGGCGGGCGCGGCCGATCCCGCGGTTGCGGCCGGTCCGGCGGTCCGGCCGATCCCGCGGTTGCGGCCGGTCCGGCGGTCCGGCCGATCCCGCGGGTGAGGTCGCCGCTTCGCCGGTGCGGCACCGCGGAGAACCGCCGTTGCCACGGGTCGCCGCGCATCCGCCGGAAGCCCGGCACCGGGTCCGGCACCCACCGGATCAGCACCGCCGGGAGGGCCGGAGGCAACGGCGGCCGCCTTCCGGACCCCCGGGCCTTCCGGACCGCCGGGCCTGCCGGATCTTCCGAACCGGCCGGACCGCCGAACCGGCCGGGGCGCCTCGGTCAGGCGGCGGCGGCGCGGGGTGGGCTCGATGCCGGGTCCGCGCGGTGCATGGAGTGGCCCGTTGCCAGGTCGCTGAGGATCGCGGACGCGGCGCGGTGGCCCGAGTGGAGGGCGCCCTGGACCGTGCTGGTGTCGCGGTGGTCGCCGCAGACGTAGAGGCCGGCGAGGAGGCGTACCGGGCGGCGCAGGTCGTGCGGTGGGCGCATCGCGGGCACCGCCTCGGCGGTGTGGTGCACGGCGAGGGTCTCCCAGCGCGCCGTGGAGATGCCGTAGAGGCGGGACAGGTGGATGCGTACGGCGGTGTCGACCTCGGCCGGGGGGACGCCCAGGACCGTCGAGGAGACCAGCGTCCGGCCCGCGGGGGCGCGCGACGGGTCGACCCGGCTCACCACCGCCGTGTGCGCGACCGGACCGCCGCGGTCCGCGTCGAGCAGCAGGTACCCGCCGGTCTGCGGCGGCTCGTCGGTCGTGTGGTGCACCACCGTCACCGGGTGGAAGGCGGGCACCCGCAGCCCGGGCAGCAGCTCGGCGGCGGCGCGCGCGTCGGTGGCGATCAGTACGGCCCGGCAGCGGATCTCGCCGTGCTCCGCGGTGGTCACCGAGGTCGTGGAGACCGAGGTGACCCGGACGCCGGTGTGCACGGTGTCCGCCGGCAGCGTGCGGGCGAGCAGTTCGGGCAGCACCTCGGCGCCGCCCTCCGGCAGGCACAGCCGGCCGCCGGCGAAGGCGCGCAGCGCGAGGTCCGCGCAGCGGCTGGAGCTGGTGAGGTCCGGGTCGCACAGCAGGGCGGCCAGCAGCGGACGCAGGAAGCCGTCGACGGTGCGGGCGGGCAGGCCGCGGGCCGCCAGAGCCTGTGCGGCGGACCGCTCGGGGCGCGACAGCAGGCGTTCGACGGGCGCGGCGGCGATCCGGGCGAGCGCCGCGTTGAGCCGGGCCTGGTCGACGGCGGTGCCCAGCGGCGCGCCCGTCCGGGGCCTGACGGGAGGTGCGGGACGCAGGGCGCGCGTCCGGGTCGCGGGCGCACCGGGTGGCCAGGGGGCGCTCGTAAGGGCGCGCACGGCGTGGAGTGCGCTCCTTGCGCTCCCTCCGCGCGCCGGGGCGCCCGTGCGCAGGTGCCGTCCGTCGCTGTGCAGCAGGACCCCCGGCGCGAAGGGGCGCAGCACGAACGCGTCCAGCCCTGGGCTCAGGCCCAGTTGGGGATACGACGTCGACAGCAGCTGTCCGATCCGGTCGAGCCGGAACCCGTCGACCTTCTCCGTCGACATGCGGCCGCCCACCCAGGGGGCGGCCTCCAGGACTGCGGTCGTCACTCCTGCGCTGGTCAGCCGATGCGCCGCCGAGAGTCCGGCGACTCCGGCTCCCACCACGACGACGTCCGCCTGGTACGCGGGCTCAAGCACGTGCCCCTCCTCGAGGTTGCGCGGCCGGTGGGGCAGTGATGCCCTCAACCGACTTGAGAAATACCCGAGTTCGGGTCGAGGTTAGGGCCGGTATCAGTCAGGAACAGACGCGCATCGGCAGGGCACGGTCGCACGGCGGTCGCATACGCTCGAAAGGTGGTGAGAGTGAGGTGGTGGAGCGTCACAGCGCCGCCCGGACGGCCTCCTCGATTCCCGGAAAGGCGAACGAGAACCCCGATTCCAGCAGCCGCTTCGGCACCACCCGCGCGCTCCCCAGCACGTCCGCCGCCATCTCACCGAGCACGGTCCGCAACACCTGCGCCGGCACCGGGAAGAGCGTCGGCCGGTGCAGCACCCGCCCCATCGCGGCCGTGATCTCACGGTTCGTCAGCGGCTGCGGTGCCGTCAGGTTGACCGGTCCGGACAGGCTCCCGGTGTCGATGAGATGGCGCAGCGCGGCCACCTCGTCGTGCAGCGCGATGAACGACCAGTACTGCCGCCCGTCGCCCAGCCGCCCGCCGAGGCCCGCCTTGAACAGCGGGAACAGCCGCCCCCACGCCCCGCCCTCGCGGGCCACCACCAGCCCGGTGCGCGCGAACACCGTCCGCACCCCCGCCTCCTGCGCCGGGGCCGCGGCCTCCTCCCACGCCACGCACACCTCGGGCAGAAAACCGTCCCCCGGCGGCGCGTCCTCGTCGACGGCCCGGTCACCGGTGTCGCCGTAGATGCCGATCGCGCTGCCGCCGACGAAGACCCGCGGCGGTGCGTCGAGTGAGGCCACGGCCTCGGCGAGCGCCGCCGTGCCGAGCACCCGGCTGTCGCGGATCGTCCTCTTGTACTCGTCCGTCCAGCGGTGGTCGCCCACCCCCGCACCCGCCAGATTGACAACGGCGTCGCAGCCGGCGAGCCCGCCCGCGTCGACGTACTGCCCACCGGGATCCCAGCAGACCTCGTCCCCGCTCCGGGCCGAACGGCGCACCAGACGCACCACCTCGTGCCCGTCCGCGACCAGGGATCGCACCAGAGCGCTGCCGATGAGACCGGACGCGCCGGCCACCGCGATTCGCGAACGTTCCATGCGCCCATCCTGCCCGGTGCGCCGCCCCGATTCCGGCGAGGCCGCTCCGCGTCCGCCGTAGAGTGACCGCCATGCCGGTTCTGCACATACGCCGCGCCACGCTCGACGACGAGGACGGCCTGGGCCGACTCGACCGCGCGACCTGGTCCCCCCTGCACGCGGTCACCCCGCCACCGCGGCAGCCGTACGAGCCCTTCTTCACCCGGCGGTCCGGACCGCGCGAGCACCTGGTCGCCGAACTCGGCGGCCGCCTGGTCGGCTACATCCGGCTCGGCCTCGCCACCGAACTGGCCTCGAACGCGCATGTGCGGCAGATCCGCGGACTCGCCGTCGCCGAGGAGGCCCGCGGCCGGGGTGTCGGACGCGCCCTGCTGCGCGCCGCCGTCGAGGAGGCCCGCCGCCAGGGCGCCCGCCGCGTCAGCCTGCGGGTGCTGGGCCACAACACCCCGGCCCGCGAGCTGTACGCCTCCGAGGGGTTCGTGGTGGAGGGCGTCCAGCCGGGGGAGTTCCACCTGGACGGCGCCTACGTCGACGACGTGCTCATGGGCCGCCCGCTGTGACCACCCCGCACCACCCGCGGCCTCACGAGTCGGCCAGCCGGCCCGAGTCCACCGGCGCCGTCGCACCCGCCGCCCGGCGGGCGTCCGGGGCCACCTCGGCGGCCGTCAGCACGTACCCCGTCCCGTTGTCGGAGGTCGAGCGGGCGAAGACCACGCCGTAGACCCGGCCGTCCCTGGTCAGCAGCGGCCCGCCGGAGTTGCCGGGCCGCACGGTGGAGCGGATCGAGTAGATCTCGCGGGTGACCGTGGCGTCGTTGTAGATGTTCTGGCCGGTCGCCCTGATCCGGTTCGCGACCGTCGCCGCCTGCAGGTTCAGGTCCCCGTCCTGCGGATAGCCCGCGACCACCGCCGAGTCTCCGCGCGCGGCGGTCCCGTCGAACCTGAGGACGGGCGCCCTCAGCCCGGGCACGTACAGCACTGCCACGTCCCGGTCCGGGTCGAAGAGCACCACCCGCGCCTCGTACGACCGCCCCACGCCGCCGACCCGCACGGCCGGGTCCTCGATGCCCGCCACCACGTGCGCGTTGGTCATCACGTGCTGCCGGGCGTAGACGAAGCCGCTGCCCTCGCGGCCCTGGTTGCCCGAGGCTCCCTCGATCTTGACCGTGCTGAGCCGGGCGGCGTCGGCCGCGCTCGCCGTCACGCTGTCGCCGGTGGGCTCGGCGACGCCCGCCGCCGGCTCGTTCTCGAACGGGTTGAAGACCTGCGGGAAGCCCGCCTCGGTCAGCGCCGAGGTGGCCCGGGCGAACCAGGCCGGCGTGGTGTCCGGCATCGCTTCCTGCACCACGCCCAGCAGCGTCGAGTCGCGGATCGCCGTCGTCACCACCGGGGAGGAGGAGGCGCCCAGGACCGTCGCGGCCACCCAGGCCACGATCAGCACGGCCACCGAGTTGGCCGCGGCCCCGCCGACGCCGTCGGCCACGCGCAACGGCCCGCGGTCCAGCTCGCGCCGCAGCCGCAGCGCCAGGCGTCCCGCCAGCTCGTGGCCCACCACCGCCGGGACCAGCACCGTGAGCACGGCGGCGACCGTTGCCGTCGTCGTCCCGCGGGTGACGAAGTTCATCACCCAGGGCAGGACCCACACGCCGACGACCGCGCCGCCCACGAACCCGGCCAGCGAGACGCAGCCCGCCACCAGTCCGCGCCGGTAGCCGGACGCGGCGTAGACGACGATCACCAGCAACAGCAGGAGGTCGAGCAGGTCCACTCACGCCGCCTTTCTCTCGGACCCTTCATTACGTGGGGAACGGGTCCAGTGATCAGCCACACGCACGCGGGTCCGGGAACCGGCCACGTGTACGTGTACCCCCAGAAACGCCCCGGACCAGGACGATGGTTCCACCGGGTGGCACAGCACACATCGCGGGCCGGCCGGATCGGCCCGACAGTGAGCTCATGCGTGTGGTGAGAGGTGCCGGGCGCGCCCGGAGCCGCCAGGGACCCGGACGGCTGCGCCGGGCCGTCGTGGCCGTGCTGTGCTGTCTGCCGGGGGCCGCCGCCGTCGGCGCGCCGACGCTGCCCACGCCGGGCGCCGACCGCACGGTGGCCGTGCCGGTGCCCGCGTGGGCCGTGCCGCCGCGCCCCGCCGCCCCCGCCCGCACGACCGGGTGAGCCGCCGCCGCTACTGGCGGAACCGGTCCCACAGCCTGGGGTACCGCTGGGCGAGCACCCGGTCCTCCTCGAAGTCGACCGGTGTGCCCTCCGGCTCCGCCGGGGCGGACGGAATGCCGAGGTCGGGGGCGACCGTGCCGGTGAGCTGCTCGTAGGCCTCGTCGGCCGCGTAGCCGAGCTCCTCGCCGTCGCCGTCGATCTCCTCGTCGAAGTCGTCCAGCAGATCGGCGAGCGAGTCCGGGTCGTGCAGAGCGCCCTCGAAGACCTCCCGGCCCTGGCCGATCAGCCAGCACCGGAAGAAGTCGAAGGCGTCGTCGCTCGCCCCGTCCAGCAGTACCCAGGCGGCGCCCCACAGGTCCCAGCGGTAGGCGCGGTTGTAACGGGACTCGAAGTGACGGGCGAAGTCCAGCACCACCTCGGGGTCGCAGTCGAGCAACCGCTCCAGGAGCAGGTCGGCCTGCTCCTCGGTGTCACCCTCGGCGGCCTCCCGGCTGTCGTCGATCAGCTCCCAGAACTCCGTCTCGTCCATCACGGGTCAAGCATCGGCCTTCGAACCAAGGGGCGCACGCGGAGTGCGGTGGATTGTTATCCACAACCCGCACGCTCCACGGGCGGTTCGGCTCCGGGGCCGTACAGGGCGGCGAGACGCTGTGCGTCGGTAACCGCCGACCAGCCTGTACCCCCGGCGCGGCCCCGGTCGGCGTACACCGGCACTCCCGTCTGGGACAGCGCCTGCGCGTCCCTGGTGGCGGTTCGTTCCGACACCTCCGGTTCCCGGGCGAGCTCGGCGGCGGTCATGGAGTGCCGTGACCGGAGCAGCAGCACCATCCTGACCAGGCGGGCGGCACGCATGGGTTCATGATGCCGGGCGCCACCGACAGCGAAGGGGTACGGCGGCCGCCGTACCCCTTCGTCACGCCTCGCCCCAAGCCCCTACAGGCCGTACTTCTCCCGGGCCTCCTTGACCGCCGAGGCCTTCACCTCTCCGCGCCGGGCCAGCTGGGCCAGGGCGGCGACGACGATCGACTGGGCGTCGACGCCGAAGTGGCGGCGGGCGGCCTCACGGGTGTCCGACAGCCCGAAGCCGTCGGCGCCCAGCGAGGAGTAGTCCTGCTCGACCCACTGCGCGATCTGGTCCGGTACCTGGCGCATGTAGTCGGAGACCGCGAGCACCGGCCCCTCGGCGCCCTGCAGCGTCTGCCGGACGTACGGCACCCGCTCCTCGCCCCGCAGCAGCGCCGCGTCGGCCTCCATGGCGTCCCGGCGCAGCTCGCTCCAGGACGTCGCGGACCACACGTCGGCAGCCACGCCCCACTCCTCGGCGAGCAGCTTCTGGGCGTCCAGCGCCCAGTGGATGGCCGTGCCGGAGCCCAGCAGCTGGATCCGCGGGGCGTTCGCCGGGGCGGACAGACCCGCCGACTCCGCCGTGTTGAAGCGGTACAGGCCCTTGACGACGCCCTCGTCGATGCCGGGGCCGGACGGCTTGGCCGGCTGCGGCAGCGGCTCGTTGTAGACCGTCAGGTAGTAGAAGACGTTCTGGTCCTCACCGGGGGCCGCCTCGCCGTACATACGGCGCAGACCGTCCTTGACGATGACCGCGACCTCGTACGCGAACGCCGGGTCGTAGGTCAGTGCGGCCGGGTTGGTCGCCGCGATGACGGGGGAGTGGCCGTCGGCGTGCTGCAGGCCCTCGCCCGTCAGCGTCGTACGGCCGGCGGTGGCTCCGACCAGGAAGCCGCGGCCGAGCTGGTCGCCGAGCTGCCACATCTGGTCGGCGGTGCGCTGCCAGCCGAACATCGAGTAGAAGATGTAGAACGGGATCATCGCCTCGCCGTGCGTCGCGTACGCGGTGGACGCGGCGATGAAGTCGGCCATCGAACCGGCCTCGGTGATCCCCTCGTTGAGGATCTGGCCGTTCTTGGCCTCCTTGTAGTACATCAGCTGGTCGCGGTCGACCGGCTCGTACGTCTGGCCCTTGGGCGAGTAGATGCCCAGCGAGGGGAACAGCGACTCCATGCCGAAGGTGCGCGCCTCGTCGGGGACGATAGGCACCCAGCGCCTGCCGGTCTCCTTGTCGCGGACCAGGTCCTTGACCAGGCGGACGAAGGCCATCGTGGTCGCCACGTTCTGCGAGCCGGAGCCCTTGTCGAAGGCGGCGAAGGCCTTGCCGGCCGGGGCCGGCAGCGGCGCGACCGGGTGGACGCGGCGCGCCGGGGCCGGGCCGCCGAGGGCCGCGCGGCGCTCCTGGAGGTAGCGCACCTCGGGGGAGTCGGCGCCGGGGTGGCCGTAGGGCACGACCCCGTCGGCGAACTGCGCGTCGGAGATCGGCAGCTCCAGCAGGTCGCGCATCGCCTTGAACTCGTCCACCGAGAGCTTCTTCATCTGGTGGTTGGCGTTCTTCGACGCGAAGCCGCTGCCCAGGGTGTGGCCCTTGACCGTCTGGGCCAGGATCACCGTCGGGGCGCCCTTGTGCTCCAGGGCGGCCTTGTAGGCGGCGTAGACCTTGCGGGACTCGTGGCCGCCGCGCGAGAGGTGGAAGCACTCGAGGATCTTGTCGTCGCTCAGCAGCTTCGCCATTTCGGCGAGCGCCGGGTCCTTGCCGAAGAAGTCCTCGCGGATGTAGGCCACGTCGCGGGTCTGGTACGTCTGGACCTGCGCGTCCGGCACCTCGCGCAGCCGGCGCACCAGCGCGCCCGTGGCGTCCAGGGCGAACAGCTCGTCCCAGGCGGAGCCCCACAGCGTCTTGACCACGTTCCAGCCGGCGCCCCGGAACTGGGCCTCCAGCTCCTGCACGATCTTGAAGTTGGCGCGGACCGGGCCGTCCAGGCGCTGCAGGTTGCAGTTGATGACGAAGGTGAGGTTGTCCAGCTCCTCACGCGCGGCCAGCGCGAGCGCGGCCGTCGACTCCGGCTCGTCCATCTCGCCGTCGCCGAGGAACGCCCACACGTGCGAGGCGGAGACGTCCTTGATGCCGCGGTTGGTGAGGTAGCGATTGAAGCGAGCCTGGTAGATCGCGGAGAGCGGGCCGAGGCCCATCGACACGGTCGGGAACTCCCACAGCCAGGGCAGGCGCCGCGGGTGCGGGTAGGACGGCAGGCCGTTGCCGCCCGCCTCCTGGCGGAAGTTGTCCAGGTGCTGCTCGGTCAGCCGGCCGTCGAGGAAGGCGCGGGCGTAGATGCCGGGGGAGGCGTGGCCCTGGATGTAGAGCTGGTCGCCGGAGCCGTCCCCCTCCTTGCCGTGGAAGAAGTGGTTGAAACCGGTCTCGTACAGCCAGGCCGCGGAGGCGAAGGTGGCGATGTGGCCGCCGACGCCGTACTTGGAGCCGCGGGTCACCATCGCGGCCGCGTTCCAGCGGTTCCACGCGGTGATCCGGGTCTCCATGGCCTCGTCACCGGGAACGGCCGGCTCGGCGGCGGTGGGGATCGAGTTGACGTAGTCGGTCTCGAGAAGCTTGGGCAGCACGACGCCGGTGCCCTCGGCACGCTCCAGCGTGCGCCGCATCAGGTATGCGGCACGGTGCGGCCCGGCCGCCCGGGCGACGGCGTCCAGGGAGGCCTGCCATTCGGCGGTCTCCTCCGGGTCGCGGTCCGGGAGCTGGTCGAGCTCGCTCGGCTGGATGGCGTTGGGGTCGGTCATGTCGCCGCCTTCCTCAGTCGAAGGGGGTTCCCTCATCGGTAAGGGTTCGGGGGTGCCCTTGGTCTTTGGCAGGACAGGGCTGGGGCTTGGGTGGAAGCCCGTCGGCGACTCTAACTCTCTGATCGATGATCGATCAAAGGGTTCAGGACGAAAAACTCTCGATTCCGAGAAAGTAGGCACGCGGTGCCTTTCGGCCAGGCACGCGGTGCCGCGTTTTCGAACGGTTTCCGCAGGTGAGCAAGGGGATGCTCGACTGCGGTCAGGCCCGTGGCGCGCAGCCGAGGACGTGCGCCTTCACCAGCTCCGCGATCCGCGGGTCGCGCCTGCGGAAGGCCTGCACCAGCTCCTCGTGCTCCTCCGCGTACGACTGCTGGACAGTGCCCAGCCAGCGGATCGACAGCGCGGTGAACACCTCGATGCCCAGGCCCTCCCAGGTGTGCAGCAGCACCGAGTTGCCGGCCGCGCGGACCAGCTCGCGGTGGAAGCCCACCGTGTGCCGCACCTGGGCCGTGCCGTCGGCGGCGCGGTCGGCCTCGTAGAGCGCGGCCACGTGCGTCTCCAGGGCCGAGCAGTCCTGCGCCAGCCGCTCCGCCGCCAGCTCCGCCGCGATGGCCTCCAGACCGGCCCGGACCGGGTAGCTCTCCTCCAGGTCGGCGGCGGTCAGGTTCCGCACCCGTACGCCCTTGTTGGGCGCCGACTCGATCAGCCGCAGCGACTCCAGCTCGCGCAGCGCCTCCCGCACCGGGGTCTGGCTGACCTCCAGCTCGGTGGCGATCCGCCGCTCGACGATCCGCTCGCCCGGCTTCCAGCGCCCGCTGACGATCCCCTCCACGATGTGCTCGCGGATCTGCTCGCGCAGCGAGTGGACGACGGGCGCGGTCATGAGGGCTCCTTAGGGAGAGGCCGACTGGCCCCCTGGGGCGTTCGACGTTGAGTAACAATACGGCCGCCGGCGCCCGGCGGAAGAGCGCATACGGGCGCTTTCACGCAGGTGAGACGAGGCTTACACGCCCTCAGGGCCAAGCGATGACAAACGCGCGGCGCCCCCGCCCGGAGAGCTCCGGACGGGGGCGCCGTACGCCATGATCCCCGATGGGGGTCAGAGGCCGAGCTCGGCCTCGAACTCGCCCGCCTCGAGGATCGCCTTGACCGCCGTCAGGTAACGGGCCGCGTCGGCGCCGTCCACCAGGCGGTGGTCGTAGGAGAGGGTCAGGTAGGTCATGTCGCGGACGCCGATGACCGTGCCCTCCTCGGTCTCGATGACGGCCGGACGCTTGACCGTGGCGCCGATGCCCAGGATCGCGACCTGGCCCGGCGGCACGATGATCGTGTCGAACAGCGCGCCCCGCGAACCGGTGTTGCTGATGGTGAAGGTCGCGCCGGACAGCTCGTCCGGGGTGATCCTGCTGGCCCGGACCTTGCCCGCCAGGTCGGCGGTGGCCTTGGCGATACCGGCGAGGTTCAGGTCACCGGCGTTCTGGATGACCGGGGTCATCAGGCCCTTCTCGGAGTCCACCGCGATACCGACGTTCTCGGTGTCGAAGTAGGTGATGGTCCCCTCGGCCTCGTTGATCCTGGCGTTGATGACCGGGTGGGCCTTCAGCGCCTGCGCGGCGGCCTTGACGAAGAACGGCATCGGGGAGAGCTTGACGCCCTCACGCGCCGCGAAGGAGTCCTTCGCCTTGGCCCGCAGCCTCATCAGGCGGGTCACGTCGACCTCGACCACCGAGGACAGCTGGGCCTGCTCGTGCAGGGCCTTGACCATGTTGTCGCCGATGACCTTGCGGATCCGCGGCATCTTCACGGTCTGGCCGCGCAGCGGGGAGACCTCCAGGACCGGCGCCTTCTTCCCGGCCGGCGCCTGGGCGGCGGGGGCCGGAGCGGCGGCGGCCTTCGCGGCCTCGGCGGCGGCGAGGACGTCCTGCTTGCGGATGCGGCCGCCGACGCCGGTGCCCTTGACGGTGGACAGGTCGACGCCGCTCTCGGCGGCGAGCTTGCGCACCAGCGGGGTCACGTACGCGCCCTCGTCGGTCGCCTGGGCGGCGGCCGGAGCGGCGGCCGGGGCCGGGGTGACCGGGGCCGGGGCGGGCGCCGGAGCCGAGGGGACCGGCTCGGGAGCCGGGGTGACCTGCTGCTGCGGGGCCGGAGCCGCCGGGGCCTGCGGGGCCGGGGCGGCGGGCGCGGGCGCCGGAGCCGCGGGGGCGGCCGGAGCCGGAGCCGGGGCAGCGGCGGCGGGCGCCGGAGCCGGGGCGGCCGGAGCCGGAGCGGCGGCCGGTGCGGCACCCGGGGCACCGATGACGGCGAGCTTGGCGCCGACCTCGGCGGTCTCGTCCTCGCCGACCACGATCTCCAGGAGCACGCCCGAGGCGGGCGCCGGGATCTCGGTGTCGACCTTGTCCGTGGAGACCTCGAGCAGCGGCTCGTCGGCCTCGACGGAGTCGCCGACCGACTTCAGCCAGCGGGTGACGGTGCCCTCGGTGACGGACTCGCCGAGCGCGGGCAGGACCACGTCCGTGCCCTCGGCGGAGGACGCACCGGCGGTGGCCTCGGCGGTCGGGGCGGGGGCGGGCGCGGCCTGCTCGGTGGAGGGGGCGGCCGGGGCGGCCGTCTCGGTGGGCGCCGGGGCCGGGGCGGCCTCGGCGGCGGGGGCCGGGGCAGCGGCGGGGGCGCCGGTGCCGTCGTCGATCACGGCCAGTTCGGCGCCGACCTCGACGGTCTCGTCCTCGGCGACCTTGATGGAGGCCAGCACACCGGCGGCGGGCGAGGGGATCTCGGTGTCGACCTTGTCGGTCGAGACCTCGAGCAGCGGCTCGTCGGCTTCGACGCGCTCCCCCTCGGCCTTCAGCCAGCGGGTGACAGTGCCCTCGGTGACGCTCTCGCCGAGCGCCGGAAGGGTTACGGAAACCGCCATGGTTTCGGTTGCTCCTTACGAATTACGGAAGTCTGTGTCGTCGCGCCCGATGACTGAAGGCGTCAGTCGTGGGAGTGCAGCGGCTTGCCGGCCAGCGCCAGATGGGCCTCGCCGAGCGCCTCGTTCTGCGTCGGGTGGGCGTGGATGAGCTGGGCCACCTCGGCCGGCAGTGCCTCCCAGTTGTAGATCAGCTGGGCCTCGCCGACCTGCTCGCCCATGCGGTCGCCGACCATGTGGACGCCGACCACGGCACCGTCCTTGACCTGGACGAGCTTGATCTCGCCCGCGGTCTTCAGGATCTTGCTCTTGCCGTTGCCCGCCAGGTTGTACTTCAGAGCGACGACCTTGTCCGCGCCGTAGATCTCCTTGGCCTTGGCCTCGGTGATGCCGACGGAGGCGACCTCCGGGTGGCAGTACGTCACCCGCGGAACGCCGTCGTAGTCGATCGGAACGACCTTCAGGCCGGCCAGACGCTCCGCCACCAGGATGCCCTCGGCGAAGCCGACGTGCGCGAGCTGGAGCGTGGGGACCAGGTCACCGACGGCGGAGATGGTCGGGACGTTGGTGCGCATGTACTCGTCGACGAGGACGTAGCCGCGGTCCATGGCGACACCGGCCTCCTCGTAGCCCAGGCCCTGCGAGACCGGGCCGCGGCCGACCGCGACGAGCAGGACCTCGGCCTCGAACTCCTTGCCGTCGGCGAGGGTGACCTTGACCCCGTCCTGGGTGTACTCGGCCTTCGAGAAGAAGGTGCCCAGGTTGAACTTGATGCCGCGCTTGCGGAAGGCGCGCTCCAGCAGCTTGGAGCTGTTCTCGTCCTCGACAGGGACGAGGTGCTTCAGGCCCTCGATGACCGTGACGTCCGCGCCGAAGGACTTCCACGCGGAGGCGAACTCGACACCGATGACGCCGCCGCCCAGGATGATCGCGGACTGCGGCACGCGGTCCAGGACGAGGGCGTGGTCGGAGGAGATGATGCGGTTGCCGTCGATCTCCAGGCCCGGCAGCGACTTCGGCACGGAGCCGGTCGCCAGGAGGACGTGGCGGCCCTGGACCCGCTGACCGTTGACGTCGACGGAGGTCGGGGACGACAGCCGGCCCTCGCCCTCGATGTAGGTCACCTTGCGGGAGGCGACCAGGCCCTGCAGACCCTTGTACAGGCCGGCGATGACGTCGTCCTTGTACTTGTGGACGCCCGCGATGTCGATGCCCTCGAACGAGGTCTTGACACCGAACTGCTCGCTCTCGCGGGCCTGGTCGGCGATCTCGCCCGCGTGCAGCAGGGCCTTGGTGGGAATGCAGCCGTTGTGCAGGCAGGTGCCGCCGAGCTTGTTCTTCTCGATCAGGGCGACGTCCAGGCCCAGCTGCGCCCCGCGCAGGGCCGCGGCGTAACCACCGCTACCACCGCCGAGGATCACTAGGTCGAAAACGGTGCTGGCGTCGTTCGCCACGTCACGTCCTCCATGCATGTGCGCCGTGCGCCGGTCGTCGGTGACCGGCAGGCGGCTGGTGTCCGGCCGCTTGAAGTTCGGCCCTCCGGTGGGGGCCCTGTCCTGCCGAGAACCCATCTTCGCACTTGTCGGAGGCGGACGGGACGCGGGGCCGTGGTGTGAGACGTACCACCCATGGGGCACAACCGGACAAAACGGCCCCGAGCGCGAAAGGCGCCCGGGGCCGTTACGGCAAAGGGATGAACCTCAGCCCAGGTCACCCGAGGCCGTGAGCTCAGCGAGCCGCACCAGTGTCCGCACCGCGGACCCCGTGCCGCCCTTCGGGGTGTAGCCGAAGGGACCCTGCTCGTTGAAGGCCGGGCCGGCGATGTCCAGGTGCGCCCAGGTGATGCCCTCGCCGATGAACTCGCGCAGGAACAGACCGGCGACCAGGCCGCCGCCCATGCGCTCGCCCATGTTGGCGATGTCCGCGGTGGGGGAGTCCATGCCCTTGCGCAGGTGCTCGGGCAGCGGCATCTGCCAGGCCGCCTCGCCGACCTCCTCGGCGGCCTCGTGGACCGCGGCGCGGTACGCGTCGTCGTTCGCCATGATCCCGAAGGTGCGGTTGCCGAGCGCCAGCACCATCGCGCCGGTCAGCGTGGCCACGTCCACGATCGCGTCCGGCTTCTCCAGGGACGCGGCCCACAGCGCGTCCGCGAGCACCAGCCGGCCCTCGGCGTCGGTGTTGAGCACCTCCACCGTCTTGCCGCTGAACATGCGCAGCACGTCGCCCGGGCGGGTGGCGGAACCGGAGGGCATGTTCTCGGCCAGCGCCAGCCAGCCGGTGACGTTGACCTCCAGGCCCAGACGGGCGGCCGCGACGACGGCGGCGAAAACGGCGGCCGCGCCGGACATGTCGCACTTCATCGTCTCGTTGTGGCCGGCCGGCTTGAGGGAGATGCCGCCCGAGTCGTAGGTGATGCCCTTGCCGACCAGCGCCAGGTGCTTCTTCGCCTTCGAGCTGGTGTACGACAGCTTCACCAGCCGCGGCCCCGCCGCCGAGCCGGAGCCGACGCCCAGGATGCCGCCGTAGCCGCCCTTGGCGAGCGCCTTCTCCTCGAGCACCTGGATCTTCAGGCCGTGCTCCTTGGCCGCGTCCTGTGCGACGGCGGCGAACGCGGCCGGGTTGAGGTCGTTCGGCGGGGTGTTGACCAGGTCGCGGGCGCGGTTGAGTTCCTCGCAGACGGCCACGGCACGGTCGACGGCCGCCTTGTAGGCGCGATCGCGCGGCTTGCCGCCGAGCAGGACGACTTCGGCCAGCGGCGCCTTGCCGCCCCGCCCCTTGGCGTCCTTGCCGTTGTCCTTGTAGGTGTCGAAGGAGTACGCACCGAGCAGCGCGCCCTCACCGACGGCACCGGCGTCGGCGGCGTCCGCGAGCGGCAGCGCGAAGGCGGCCTTCTTCGCCCCGGCCAGGGCACGGGCGGCCACCCCGGCGGCCCGGCGCAGCGCCTCGGCGCCGTACCCGGCCCCCTTGTCCCCCTTGTTCGAGGTGTTTCCGGGCTCCGCTCCGAGGCCCACCGCCAGCACGAGCGGGGACTTGAAGCCGGACGGCGCGGGCAGCTTCGTCACCTCGCCCTCGGCACCGGAGGCACCGAGGGTCTCCAGGACGTCGGCGAGCCTGCCGTCGTACGCCTTGTCCACGGCCTCGGCGCCCGGTGCGACGACCGGTCCCTTGGTGCCCTTGGCGACACCGATCACGATCGCGTCGGCCCGAAGGCCGGGCGCCGCGGCGGTGCTGAGAGTGAGAGCAGTCACGGTGGTGAAATCTCGCTTCCCTGTGAAAGGTGGTGTGGCCGAATAAGGGGTGGGTCGACCGGGCCCGACGACCGACCCTAGAACGCTCCTGCGGTGCGGTCTTCACCCGGGCAGGCAAACACCCTGCACGAGCCTACGCGCGTTGCTGCGCCGATCCGCCCCGCGGGCGTTCACCGGAGGGCTGCGTTGCCGCCATTTTCCGGTCCGCGTTCCGGCGGCCGGGGCGGCCGGGCCCGGGTCCCGCGGGCGGTCCGCCCGGCCGCCGGGGCGGACAACCCGCCTGCGGACGTCCGGAGTCGGCGATGATCGAGGGGTGTACGTGTCCCCGCACCCCGGAGGCCGCCCGGTGAGACGCCCGATCCCGCGCCCCCTTCTGCCGATCGCCGTGCTGCTGCTGCTCGTGGGCTGCACCGGCCGGCCGGACGCCGGGGACGGCGCCGGCGGCAGCGACGGCACGCCCGGCCACGGCGGCAGCCCGTCCGCGGCCGGGCGCTGGCGGCCGCGTCCCGGGACCAGCTGGCAGTGGCAGCTCAGCGGCCGCCTCGACACCTCCGTCGAGGCGGCGGTCTACGACGTCGACGGCTTCGACCAATCCGGGGCGACGGTCGCCCGGCTGCACCGCAAGGGCCGCAAGGTCGTCTGCTACGTCTCGACCGGCGCCTGGGAGGAGTTCCGCCCGGACGCGGGGAAGTTCCCGGAGCCGGTGCTGGGCAGGGGCAACGGCTGGAAGGGCGAGCGCTGGCTCGACATCCGCCGCACCGACGTGCTGGAGCCCCTGATGGCGGCCCGCCTCGACATGTGCCGGAAGAAGGGCTTCGACGCGGTGGAGCCGGACAACATGGACGGCTACAAGAACCGCACCGGCTTCCCGCTGACGGCCGCCGACCAGCTCCGCTACAACCGCCTCGTCGCGGAACTCGCCCACGACCGGGGCATGTCGGTCGGCCTCAAGAACGACCTGGACCAGATCCCGCAGCTGGTGGGGGACTTCGACTTCGCGGTGAACGAACAGTGCGCCCAGTACGGCGAGTGCGCCCGGCTGAAGCCCTTCGTCGCGGCCGGCAAGGCGGTGTTCCACGTCGAGTACGAGCTGCCGGCGAGCAGCTTCTGCGCCCGGTCGCGCCGGCTGGGGCTGAGCTCGCTGCTCAAGAAGTACGAACTGGGGGCATGGCGCCGGGCGTGCTGAGGGCGGGGCCGAGTCCGAGCCCGGTGACCGTCGTGCGCGCCACCCGGTCGGCCAGCGAGCGCCGCCCGGGCAGCAGCACCGGCACGGCGTTGAGGAGGAAGACCGCCACGGCCACGGCCCACACCAGCACCGACAGCAGGAACTGACCCTCGACCAGCAGCACGCAGGCCACGGAGTAGACGGCGACGTCGGCCGCGGTGGTGACCGCGGCCCGCAGCGCCACCCGGCGCGCACGGTCCGGGTCGGCCGGGGCGACCCTCAGGCCGAGCAGTGCCTTGCCGACCGTCCGCCCGGCCAGCCCCAGGCAGACCCACTGGTAGAGGAAGGCGATCAGTACCAGCGACCCGAAGGCCTCCTCGACGTAGAGCACCGCCTTGTTCCACAGCGACAGCCCGAGGTGCGCCGAGGCGCCGATGACGTCGCCGCGCGAGGTGAGCAGGTCGAGGCCACTGCGCGTGGCGAGCTCCGGCACGTCGGTGACGAGCGCGGAGATCCGGTGGAAGGTGAGCACGGCCAGCGCCGAGGCCACCGCGGCCACCAGCGCGAAGTCGACGAGCCAGGCCACGGCACGGCGCAGCTTCGGCACAGACGTCCCCCGATCACTGTCAGTTGTCTGTTCGGCGGATCAGGTTAGCCGGGACGGCGGGCGGCGGGAGGGATCGGCGGGGATCGTTTCAGCCCAGTGACACAACGACCAGGACCGTGGTGGCCGCCGTCTCCGCGAGCGCGCCGAAGACGTCGCCCGTCACCCCGCCGAAGCGGCGCGTGCAGTGCCGCAGGAGGAGTTCGGCGGCGGCGAGGGCCGCGATGACGGCGGCCGCCGTGAGGACGCCGGTGTACGTCCCGCCCGCCGCGCCCGCCGCGGCGGCCGCCAGGACCACGGCGAGGGCCACGCCGATCGCGCCGGGCACCGGGACCACGCCCGCGACCGCCGCCCCCAGGCCCTCCGGCCGGGCGGCCGGCACTCCGCCGCGGGCGGCCAGCGTCAGGGCCAGCCGGGCGGCGGTCGCCGAGACGACGGCGGCGAGCGCACCCCGGGCCCACGAGTCGTCGTAGGCGCGGGTCAGTGCGGCCACCTGGGCGAGCAGGACGAACACCAGCGTGATCACCCCGAAGGGGCCGATGTCCGACTGCTTCATGATCCGCAGCGCGTCCTCGGCGGGTTTGGCGCTGCCCAGCCCGTCCGCGGTGTCGGCGAGCCCGTCCAGGTGCAGACCGCGGGTGAGCACGGCGGGCACCACGGTGGTGGCGACGGCGGCGAGCAGCGGGCCGGCGCCGAGGTACAGCGCCGGCAGGCCCACGGCCGCCGCGGCCGCCCCCACCACCAGCCCGGCGGCCGGCGCCCAGAGCATGCCCCCGCGCGCGGCCCCCCGGTCCCAGCGGCTCACCCGGACCGGAAGGACGGTCAGGGTGCCGAAGGCGAACCGGAGGCCGGGCAGCGCGGAGGGCGGTGCGGGGGCGGAGGGCGACGCAGGGGCGGACACGCGGGGCAGACTACGGGACCGCCGCACCCGCTCCCGCGGGCGGGCGGCGCACCGGAGAACGGGGCACACTACACACATGGGGCACTGGCTGTACCGCAACATCGTCGAACCCGGGAAACTGCCCCTGCTGCTCGCCCTCGGCGCGTTCGTCCTCACCTTCATGGTGACCCGGATCATCACCCGTCTGATCCGCGCCGGGAAGGGCCCCTTCGGCAACGTCAAGGCCGGCGGGCTGCACATCCACCACGTGGTCCCCGGGGTCCTCCTCACCGTCTTCGGCGGGTTCGGCGCGGTCGCCAGCGGGCGGCACGGCTTCGGCTCGGCCGCCTTCGCGGTGGTCTTCGGCATGGGGGCCGGCCTCGTCCTGGACGAGTTCGCGCTGATCCTGCATCTGGACGACGTCTACTGGACCGAGGCCGGCCGCAAGAGCGTGGAGGTCGTCGTCCTCACCGCGGCGCTGGTCGGCCTGGTGCTCGCCGGCTTCTCCCCGTTCGGCGTCAACGACCTGTCCCAGGGCGAACTCCAGGACCGCGGGACGGTCATCTCCAGTGTGGCGGTGAACTTCCTGTTCTCGCTGGTCGCCCTCAGCAAGGGCAAGGGCCGTATCGCCCTGTTCGGGGTGATCGTGCCGTTCGTCGCCCTGGTCGGCGCCATCCGGCTGGCCCGCCCCGGCTCGTACTGGGCCAGGCGCTTCTACGGCCGCCGCCCGCGCGCCCGGGCGCGGGCCAGCCTGCGTGCCTACCACCACGACCGCCGCTGGTCGGGCCGGCGTCACGCGTTTCAGGACTGGATCGGCGGCAAACCGGACGCGCAGCCGGCCCGGCTCCCGGGCCCCGGGCCCGAGTGAGGGACCCGCTGACGCCGCCCGTACCGCCACCCCTCACGTACCGCGGACCACACGCACACCAGCCCCACCCCCGCGATCGCCGCCATGTGCTCCTTGCCGGCCAGGTTCTCCTTCAGCCCCACCTCCAGGGCCATCGCCACGGTCACCGCGCCCGCCGTGACATACGCCCCGTAGCGCCAGCCCAGATACACCGCAAGTCCCACCACGGCCGCCGACGGGCCGGTGTCCACCACCCTCGCGTCCGTGCCCGGCAGGCCGAACGGGTGGTGCGGGCCCAGCGCGATGCCGGCGCGCGCGTACAGGGTGCCGGCGAGTGTGGCGACGTAGGCGACGGTCAGGGTGCGCCGGCGGCCCAGGCAGATCTCGCCGATGCCGAAGACGCACAGGATCTGCGCCAGCGCGCCCCACACCGGCAGGTCCAGCGCCGGTACGAACAGCGACAGCGGGGTGCGCAGCAGCGCGAGCCACAGCGGTTCCTCGGCCCGTACGGCCCCGAGCCGCTGGACGAGGTGGTAGCCCCAGGGCTGGTTCTGCACGAACTGCAGCAGCGCCGTCAGGCACACCGCCGTGAGCGTCATCGGGACCGCCCGCGGCCACCGCCCGAGCAGCGGCTCGCGCACCGTGACGTACACGAGCCCCCATTCGGCGCGGGCCCAGCGGGCGAGTGCGGTCATCCGTGCGTCTCCAGGTGCTCTCCGCTGTGCCTCAGGTGCCTGCGGCGCAGCCACTTCGGCCGGCCCGGCGCCTCCAGGAACCCCTCCGCGCGTGCCGACGCGAGGCCGATGCGCAGCAGGTCGCCGCTCTTCTCGAAGAGCAGGAACCTCGGTTCCCAGATGGGCCGGTACTTGGCGTTGGCGCGATACAGCGACTCGATCTGCCACCAGCGGGAGAAGAAGCTGAGCAGCGACCGCCACAGCCTCAGCACCGGCCCGGCGCCGAGGCGCGCCCCGCGTTCGAAGACCGAACGGAACATGGCGAAGTTGAGCGAGACCTGAGTGATCCCGATCTCCCGGGCCCGGCGCAGCAGGTCGAGCACCATGAACTCCACGAGCCCGTTCTCGGCATGCCGGTCGCGCCGCATGAGGTCCAGGGACAGTCCGTACGGCCCCCAGGGCACGAAGGAGAGCAGGGCGCGCAGCTCGCCCCGGGCGTCGTGGCACTCCAGCATCACGCACCGCCCGTCCCGCGGGTCCCCGAGCCGCCCCAGCGCCATGCTGAATCCGCGCTCGGTGGCCCCGTCCCGCCAGTCGTCGGCGCGCTCGACCAGGTACGCCATCTCGCCCGCGGGGATGTCCTCGTGCCGGCGGATGCGAACGGTGTACCCGGCCCGCCGCACCCGGTTGCAGGCCTGCCGCACGGTGCGCATGGCCCGGCCCTCCAGGGTGAACTCGGCGACCTCCACCACGGCCTCGTCGCCGAGCTCCAGCGCGTCGAGCCCGTGCCGCGCGTACACCGTCCCGGCCTCCTCGCCCGCCCCCATCACGGCCGGGATCCAGCCGTGCGCGCGCGCCTCGGCCAGCCACGGCTCGATGGCGCCGGGCCAGGCCTCGGGGTCGCCGAGCGGGTCCCCGGAGGCCAGTGACACCCCGCCGACGACGCGGTAGGCGACGGCGGCCTTCCCGGTCGGCGACCAGATGACGCTCTTCTCCCGGCGCAGCGCGAAGTAGCCGAGGGAGTCCCGCTCGCCGTGCCGTTCCAGCAGCTCCCGCAGCCGCTTCTCGTCATCCCCGGTGAGCGGGTCGACGGCACGGCGGGAGCGGAAGGCGGCGTAGAGGACGGCGAGGACCAGGGCCGTGGACAGGACGTTGACGGAGACGTTCGCCCAGTTGGGGGTGTCGATGCCGGGGAAGCGGGCCTCCGAGGCCACCGAGACCAGCCGCAGGGTGCCGTAGTGCCAGCGTTCCCGGAACGTCGAACGCGCCGCGTCCGGCGCCTGGTTGGTGACGGTCACCAGCAGCGTGGCGAGCAGCGAGGTGACCAGCAGCCCGCCCACCGCCACGGCGGCGGCCAGCCTCGGGTTGGCGCGGTCGCCCTTGGCGTAGAACTCGCGCCGACCGAGCAGCAGCGCGGCGACGAAGGCGGCGGTCAGGGCCAGGGAGATCCAGTTCTGCGCGCAGCGGCGGATCTCCGGGAAGGTCATGCTGAACGCGAACAGCGCGAGGAACGGCCCGCTCAGCCCGAGGTTGAGGATCCAGGCGGCCCTCTTGCGGCGCCGCATGGTGATGGCGAGGAAGGCGGTGAAGACGCCGGAGGCGAAGCCGGCGGTGAGCAGGTACGGCGTGAAGAGGTTCTCCTGGTTGTGCCGCCGGACGTCCTGCCCCAGGGAGACCCACACCGCGCTGAGAAAGTTGACGAACGCGACGGTCCGCAGATACCAGACGGCGAACACGGCGGCCCGCCGCGGGGCGCCACCGGCCGGCCGTCCCGCCCCGGTCAGGCGAACCGGGGCCCGCTCCTCACGCACGGCAATTCGGGCATCTCCCATAAGGGAAGATCATATGGGCGCCATCCCGGCTAACCGCTCTTATTCGCCCGTGAAGGTGACCCTCCGTCCGTTGTGCCCGTACCGCCGGTTCCACCTGTTCCGCCGGTGTCGCCCGTACCGGCCATACCGCCCGTACCGGCCATACCGCCCGTGCCGTCCGTACCGCCGGTCACGCCCGCCGCGCCTGTTCCACCGTCAGATCTCCTCGTCCGCAGACACCTTCTCCTCGTCCCTTGTGAGGTCCTCGGCCCGCTCGGGAAGCTCGGCCGCCAGCGCCGCCGCGGCCTGTACCAGCGGCAGCGCCAGCAGCGCCCCCGCCCCCTCCCCGACGGTCACGCCGTGGTCGAGCAGCGGCTCCAGCGCCATCCGGTCCAGCGCCTTGGCCTGCCCCGGCTCCCCGCTGCTCTGCCCCGCCAGCCACCAGTCCGGAGCCCGGAACGCCACCCGCTGTCCCACCAGGGCGCACGCGGCCGAGACCACACCGTCCAGGATCACCGGCAGCTTGCGCACCGCGCACTGCAGCAGGAACCCGGTCGTCGCGGCGAGATCCGCCCCGCCCACGGCCGCCAGCAGCTGCAGCTGGTCGCCGAGCACGGGCCGCGCCCGCCGCAGCGCGTCCCGGATCGCCGCGCACTTGCGCATCCACGCCAGATCGTCGATCGCCTCGCCGCCGCGCCCGGTCACCACCGAGGCGTCGGTCCCGCACAGTGCGGCGATCAGTACGGACGCCGGCGTCGTCCCGCCCACGCTCACATCGCCGAGCACCACCAGATCCGTGCCCGAGTCGGCCTCCGCGTCGGCCACCGCGACCCCGGCCCGGAAGGCGGCCTCCGCCTCCTCGAGGGTCAGCGCGTCCTCGATGTCGATGCGCCCGCTGCCGCGCCGCACCCGGTGCCGTACGACGTCCTCGGGCAGCGCGTCCGGCTCGCAGTCCAGGGCCATGTCGACCACCCGCACCGGCACACCGAGCCGCCGGGCCAGCACGGACACCGGCCGGCCGCCCTCCAGGACCGCCCGCACCAGCTGCTCGGCACTGCCCGCGGGCCGCACCGACACGCCGAGTTCGGCGACGCCGTGGTCGCCGGCGAACAGCACCACCCGCGGCCGTTCGACCGGCCGCACCGGCACGGCGCCCTGCGCCGCCGCCAGCCATTCACCCAGGTCGTCCAGGCGGCCCAGGGTGCCGGGGGGCACGACCTGACGCTCCCGGCGCGCCTCCGCGTCGCGGCGCACACCGCCGTCGGGGCGCTCGATCAGATCGGTGAAGTCGTCGAGATTCAGCGAGCTCATTCGCCGAACAGTACCGGCCCCGATCGAACAGGGCGGCGCCAGATCGCCGCCACACCCGGACGGCGTCTTCCCGCTCGAGACAACGATCCCATACGTTCCCTTTGCAGCGAATTGTCGGCACGGACGGGTGCGCGCGTCCGTCCCTGCCGTACACACCTCTCGCCCCACCGGGAGCCGCCCATGCCGTCACTGCCGTACGCCCCGCGGTTCTACGACCCGCGGCGCATCGCGTACGCCGCCGAACTCGCCCACGGCACCGACCACTTCCACGAGCCGCGCCGCGAGGACTGCCCCTGGTGCGGCTCCGGGCGGCTGCGCACCCGGCTGTGCGCCCCCGACCTGCTGCAGCACAAGCCGGGTTCGTTCACGGTCGACCAGTGCCGGGACTGCGGACACGCCTTCCAGAATCCCCGGCTCACCCCGGAGGGGCTGGCCTTCTACCACCGGGACTACGACGAGACCGACCCCGACGGCCTCCCGGACCCCGTGCTCGCGGCCCGCCGCAGCCACCGGCGGCACCGGTCGGACGCGCGCCTGCTGTGGCACGTGGGGGAGCCGGAGAGCTGGCTGGACGTCGGCACGGGCCACGGCCACTTCCCCGAAGCGGCGCGGGAGGTCTTCCCGTACACCTCCTTCGACGGCCTCGACCCGACGCCGCGCGTGCAGCGGGCCCGCAGGGCCGGGCGGGTCGAGGAGGCCCACATCGGCCACCTGGCCGACCCGGACATCACCGCGCGGCTGCGCGGACGCTACGACGTGGTCAGCGTGTTCCACCACCTGGCACACGTCCCGGACCCCCGCGCGGAGTTGCGCGGGGCCCTGAACGCACTCCGCCCCGGCGGCCACCTGCTGATCGAACTCCCCGACCCGGGCAGCGCGTTCGCCCTGCTGCTGGGCAGGTGGTGGCTGCCGCACGGCCAGCCGCGCCATCTGCATCTGATGCCGCTGCACAACCTCCGCGCGGAACTGGAGTCCCGGGGCTGCACCGTCCTCGTCACCGACCGCCGTACCCCGCACACGCCGAACGACCTGTCCGCGGCCCTCGCCCTCGCCCTCACCCACTTCCTGCCCGCGGCCGACGCCCCCTGGCACGCCACCCCGCCGAGCGACCTCCAACGCGCCCTGCGCACCCTCCTGGCGGCCGCGACCAGCCCCCTGGTGGACGCGGCGGCGGCCGTGGACCTCGCCCTGTCCCCGCTGCTCAGCCGGATCCCCGGCTTTTCGAACACCTACCGTGTCGTCGCCCGCAGGGACACCGCCTGACCACCGGCCGGCCTCACCCGCGCAGCACCACCGCCTGGCCCGCCACCACCAGCAGGACCTGTTCGCACTCGCTCGCCAATGCCGTGTTCAGGCGACCGAGTTCGTCCCGGTAGCGGCGTCCCGAGGCGGTGGCCGGGACGATGCCCGAGCCGACCTCGTTGGAGACGGCGACCACGATGCGGCGGGTCGCCCGGACCGCGGCCGTCAGCTCGGACACCCGTTCGCGCAGCGCCCGTTCGCCGCCGTCCGCCCACTCCGCGTCGTCCCAGGCGCCGACGGAGTCCATCGCGTCCGTCAGCCACAGCGACAGGCAGTCCACCAGCAGCGGCGGGCCGTCCTCGGCCAGCAGCGGCACCAGGTCGCAGGTCTCGGCCGTACGCCACGAGCCCGGCCGTCGCTCCCGGTGCGTGGCGACCCGGGCCGCCCACTCGGTGTCCCCGCTGCGCGACCCGCCGGTCGCCACGTACAGCACGCCGGGGAAGGACTCGAGGCGCCGTTCGGCCTCCACCGACTTGCCCGAGCGCGCCCCGCCCAGCACCAGCGTGCGCCGGGGCACGTCCGGTACGTCCTCGTACGCCCCGACCGTCAGCGTGGTGCCGTCCGGCACCGCCCGTGCCCCGGCCGCCGCCAGCCGGCGGCACAGTTCCGCCCCCGGCGGCACGTCGTGGTCGAGGTGGACCGCGACGACGTCCGTGGTCGGGCCAACCGAACCCACCGCGCGTAGCTTGGCCAGGGCGTCCGGGCGGCGGACGACGTCCGCGAGGACCATGTCGTACGTCTCCGCCGAACCCTCCTCGAGCCCGGCCGGGGCGCCGCCCGGCGGCAGGTACAGCAGCCGCTGCCCGTCCGGGCCGGTCACCGAGTACCCCGTGCCGGGGGCATCCATCGCCACCGCCCGCACCCGATGCCCCGTCAGCAGCGCCGACTCCCGTCCGTCCGGCACCCGGCCGGGCTGCGGCAGCCCGGCCGGCACCTCGACCGCGGGCCCGTCGTGCGGGTGGGAGAGCAGCACCTGGGCCACACCGCCGAGCGAATGCCCGGCGCGCGCGGCTGCGAACGCCGCACCGGGGGTCAGGTCCAGCAGCAGCGCCCCGTCCACGAGCAGCGCGGTCGCCGCGCGCGCCTGCGCGCCGAGGGCCGTCGCGCAGGCCGCGCAGGGGCAGTGGGGGCGGGGAAGTCCCGCGGGGGCACCGGTGCCGAGCAGAGTTACGTCCACGGACCTGATTTTCCTGGGTCGCCGCACGTCTTGCGCGTCCGGCTAGGCTCTGATCAGGAGCCGGACCAAGATCCGGCTTCCGCTGTGCAGTGTGCTCACATCAGGGAGGCGTACATGGCGGCATGGACGTGGCGGTTCGAGACGGCCGACGGGACGGAGGTCCAGCCCGCGGTGCAGCCCGAGGAGTTCACCACGCAGGGCGACGCCGAGTCCTGGATCGGGGAGAACTGGAAGGCCCTGCTCGACGGTGGCGCCGACCAGGTACGGCTGTTCGAGGACTCCGCGGAGATCTACGGCCCGATGAGCCTGCACGCGGACGAGGCCCAGGCCTAGGACGGGCTCAGGGGGCAAGGGCAGGAACACGGGCGCACGGGCCCGCCCGGGGCCCCGGAGGCGAGGGCGAGAGCAAGGAGCACGTTCAGGAGCAAGGCCGGGGGCGGCCGGCACCGGCCGTCCCCGACCCGTCCCCGATCCCCCCTGGCCCGCCCCTGGTCCGGAGCGACGGGGTGCGGCAGGCGGGGCCTTCACCGCTCGCCACGTGCGGTCCGCCGGGAGGCCGACCGCGTGCGTTCCGCCGGGAGGCCGCCGGAACGCTCAGCCGCGCACCCCGCACAGGTGCAGCAGCGCCGCCACCGATCGGTAGGGATCCGTCCGCCCGGCCCGCTCCTCGGCGGCCAGCAGTGTCTCCACGCCGGCGGGCGGTTCTGTGCCGTCCGCCGCCGTGTCCGTGAAGACCCGCACCCCGTACCAGGCGTGCAGCGGCGCCCCGATCCCCGCGAGCGTCGCCGTCAGGTCGGTCAGCCGGTCCGCCCGGACGTCGAGCCCCAGCCGGTTGCGGTAGGCCGTCGTGTCGAACGCGGCCAGCGTCGCCACCCAGTCACCGGAAAGACCCGGGCGCAGCGCCAGCGCGTCGCCGTTGCGCACCAGCAGCGACAGCAGACCGCCCGGCGCGAGCATCCGCGCCAGCCCCGCGAGCAACGGGTCCGGCTCCTCGACGTACATCAGCACCCCGTGGCACAGCACCACGTCGAAGCTGCCCGGCAGGAAGTGCACCCCGGTGTCCCGGCCGTCGCCCTCGACGATCCGCATCCGCGCCCGGATGCCCTCCGGCTCGGCGGCCAGCGCGGCCCGCGCCACGGAGATCATCTTCTCGTCGCGCTCGAGGCCGGTCACCTGGTGTCCCGCCCGTGCCAGCCGCAGCGCCTGCGTGCCCTGGCCCATCCCCACGTCGAGCACCCGCAGCCGCTGCCCGACCGGGAACCGCCCGGCTATCTGCTCGTCGAGCTGCCGGGCGACCAGCTCCTGTCGTACGACGTCACGCAGTCCGCCCAGCTTGTCCAGCCAGGCGTCCGCGGCACCCCCGGAGAAAGCGGTCCCGCTCAGGGCCGCTCCCCGCGCTTGACCTGCGGCTTGGGCAGCCGGAGCCGGCGCATCTGGAGCGAGCGCATCAGGGCGTAGGCGACCGCGCCCTTCTTGTTCTGGTCCGGGAAGCGCTCGGCCAGGCGCTTCCTCAGCCGGAAGGCGCTGAGGAAGGAGTCCAGCACGATCAGGACGATGACCACGAGCCACAGCAGCAGCGCGATGTTCTGCAGCGAGGCCACCCGCACCATGCTCAGCACGAGGATGACCACGGCCATCGGCAGGAAGAACTCCGCGATGTTGAACCGCGAGTCGATGAAGTCGCGCGCGAACTTGCGCACTGGGCCCTTGTCGCGGGCCGGGAGGTAGCGCTCGTCGCCGCCGGCCAGCGCCTGGCGCTGCCGCTCCATGGCGGCACGGCGCTCCTCGCGCTGCCGCTTGGCGGCGTCCTTGCGCGTCGTCGGCGTGTTGGCGACGCTGCGGCGCTGGGACTGGGCCTCATTGCGCTTGGGCGTGGGCCGGCCCTTGGGGGCCTGCGGGTCACGGGACTGCTTGGAGAAGTTCACCGGCGCCTTTTCGGCGGCCGGGGTCTTCTCTTCCTTGGCACGGCTACGGAACACAAAACCCAAGGGTAAGGGCTTGACCCGCATGGACCCCAGCCCGGCGGGGAACGATCCGGCAACGCCAGTCGTCTGTAGGGGGACAGAGCGGACGTTGCGCCCGCCACCGGCGGTGCCCCGGGGGTCACCTACTCCCTGCGCCGGATCGGAGGTGTACGCAGTCGTCCTTGGGGATGAGCGCATCCGTCCCCGAACAGTGCGGTAATGGATGCGGGGCCCGTACTGTGGGTTCTGTCGCAGAGCTGTGAGCTGGAGTCCGTCAGAAGGGGGCGCGCGAAGCCCATGAGCGGTGTCATGAAGCGTATGGGGATGATCTTCCGCGCGAAGGCGAACAAGGCCCTTGACCGGGCCGAGGACCCGCGCGAAACCCTCGACTACTCGTATCAGAAGCAGCTGGAGCTGCTCCAGAAGGTGCGCCGCGGCGTCGCCGACGTGGCGACCAGCCGCAAGCGGCTGGAACTCCAGCTCAACCAGCTGCAGCAGCAGTCCGGCAAGCTGGAGGACCAGGGCCGCAAGGCGCTCGCGCTGGGCCGCGAGGACCTGGCCCGCGAGGCGCTCTCCCGCCGCGCCGCGCTCCAGCAGCAGGTGACGGACCTCGAGACGCAGCACGCGACCCTCCAGGGCGAGGAGGAGAAGCTCACTCTGGCGGCCCAGCGCCTGCAGGCCAAGGTCGACGCCTTCCGTACCAAGAAGGAGACCATCAAGGCGACCTACACCGCCGCCCAGGCGCAGACCCGGATCGGCGAGGCGTTCTCCGGCATCTCCGAGGAGATGGGCGACGTGGGCCTGGCGATCCAGCGCGCCGAGGACAAGACGGCCCAGCTCCAGGCCCGGGCCGGCGCGCTCGACGAGCTGCTCGCCTCCGGTGCCCTGGACGACCCCTCCGGCATGGCCAAGGACGACATCCAGGCCGAGCTGGACCGGCTCGCCGGTGGTACGGATGTAGAGCTGGAGCTGCAGCGCATGAAGGCGGAGCTGGCCGGCGGACCGTCCGAGGAGCGGCAGGCGATCGAGGGCGGCACGGGTCAGGCGCAGCCCCAGCAGCAGCCGCAGGACACCCCCCGTTTCGACAAGCAGTGAGCCGCGTCGCGGCGCACGCCGCGACACCGGCAGCCGGGGCCACGCCGAGGGAGGCGACATGATCGTACGGATCATGGGGGAGGGACAGGTGAGGCTGGCCGACGGCCACCTCACCGAGCTCGACAAGCTGGACGACGAACTCCTGGCCGAGATGGAGAAGGGTGACGGCCCCGGCTTCCGCCGCACCCTGACGGCCCTGCTGTCCCAGGTACGCGCCCTGGGCGAGCCGCTGCCGGACGACTCCCTGGAGCCGTCCGAGCTGATCCTGCCCGCCCCGGACGCGACCCTGGAGGAGGTGCGGGACCTGCTGAGCGACGACGGGCTGATCCCGGGCTGAGCCCCGGGCAGCGCCCGTACGTTTCCCGCCCGGCACGGACCCCGTACCGTACTCAGGCGTGACCACCACCCTCGACCGCGCCAGATGCCGCATCCGGGCGCACCCCCTGGCGCTTGACGCGGCACTTGCCGTGGGGGTGCTGGTGTGCATGGTGGTCGGGTCCTTCGTGGACCCCCGCGGGCAGAACGGCGTCAGCTGGGGTGTGCGCAGGCCGGAGGCGCTCGGCCTGGTCCTGATGGCCCTCGGCGCCGCCGCGCTCGTCCTCCGCCGCCGTGCCCCGCGCACCGTCCTCGCCGTCACCGGCACCGTCGCCCTGGTGGAGTGCGTCACCGGCGACCCGCGCGCCCCCGTCGCCATGTCGGCCGTCGTCGCCCTCTACACCGTCGCCGCCGCCACCGACCGCCGCACCACCTTGCGCCTGGGCCTGACCACCATGACCGTGCTGACCGGCGCCGCCATGCTCGCCGGCCCGCTGCCCTGGTACGCCCAGGAGAACCTCGCGATCTTCGCCTGGACCGGTATGGCCGCCGCCGGCGGCGACGCGGTCCGCAGCCGCCGCGCCTTCGTGCACGCGATCAAGGAGCGCGCCGAGCGGGCCGAGCGCACCCGCGAGGAGGAGGCCCGCCGCCGCGTCGCCGAGGAACGCCTGCGCATCGCCCGCGACCTGCACGACGTCGTCGCCCATCACATCGCCCTGGTCAACGTGCAGGCCGGAGTGGCCGCGCACGTCATGGACAAGCGGCCCGACCAGGCCAAGGAGGCCCTCGGCCACGTCCGGGAGGCCAGCCGCTCCGCGCTGAACGAACTGCGCGCCACCGTCGGCCTGCTCCGGCAGTCCGGCGACCCCGAGGCCCCCACCGAACCCGCCCCCGGACTGACCCGCCTGGACGAGCTCGTCGGCACCTTCCGCAGCGCCGGACTGCACGTGGAGGTCGCCCGCGCCGACCACGGCACCACCCTGCCCGCCGCTGTGGACCTGGCCGCGTTCCGCGTCATCCAGGAGGCCCTGACCAATGTGCACAAGCACGCGGGCGCCCGGGCCAGGGCCGAGGTCAGCGTGGTACGCGTCGGACCGAACGTCGAGATCACCGTCCTCGACGACGGGGCCGGAGAGGACGACAGCCCCCGGACCGGCGGCGGCCACGGCCTGCTCGGCATGCGGGAGCGGGTCACCGCCCTGCGCGGCACCCTCACCACCGGTCCCCGCTACGGCGGCGGCTTCCGCGTCCATGCGATCCTGCCGCTCAAGACCAGCACACACGCCCCGGGGGATGCCGCATGACGATCCGTGTCCTGCTCGCCGACGACCAGGCACTGCTGCGCAGCGCCTTTCGCGTACTCGTCGACTCCGAGCCCGACATGGAGGTGGTCGGCGAGGCGTCCGACGGGGCCGAGGCGGTGCGGCTGGCCAGGGAACAGCGCGCCGACGTGGTGCTGATGGACATCCGGATGCCCGGCACCGACGGCCTCGCCGCCACCCGCATGATCAGCGCCGAGCCCGGCCTCGCCCACGTCCGGGTGGTCATCCTGACCACCTTCGAGGTCGACGACTACGTCGTGCAGTCGCTGCGCGCGGGTGCCTCCGGCTTCCTCGGCAAGGGCAGCGAGCCCGAGGAACTGCTCAGCGCCATCCGGGTCGCGGCCGGCGGCGAGGCGCTGCTGTCCCCGGCGGCCACCAAGGGCCTGATCGCCCGCTTCCTCGCGCAGGGTGACGCGGCGGACGACCGCGACCCGGCCCGCTCCAAGCGGCTGGACGCACTGACCGTCCGGGAGCGCGAGGTGCTCGTCCAAGTCGCCGGTGGCCACTCCAACGACGAGATCGCCGAACGCCTCGAGGTCAGCCCGCTGACGGTGAAGACGCACGTCAACCGGGCCATGGCCAAGCTAGGCGCCCGCGACCGGGCACAGCTGGTCGTCATCGCGTACGAGTCGGGGCTGGTACGTCCGCGGATGGACTGAGCGCCCGCTCTCGCAGGCAGACGCGGCGAGCTCAGGCTGCCGGCGCTTCGACGGCGGCTTCCACGGGCGAGGCGGGAACGCTGGCGCCGGCGCTGCCGTCAGCCAGGTGCAGGACGAGGTCGGCGTGGGCCGCCAGGCGCAGGTCGTGGGTGATGAGGAAGGTGGTCCGGCCCGCCGCGAGGCGTCGCAGCGGGGGCATGATGCGGGCGGTGGAGGCGTCGTCGAGGCCGGTGGTGGGCTCGTCGAGGACGAGCACGGGCGCCGAGCGGAGCATGGCCCGAGCCAGGGCCACCCTGCGGCGCTGGCCACCTGAGAGGTTGTTGCCGCGCTTGCCCACCGGGGTGAGGTAGCCCTCGGGCAGGGCGCTGACGAAGTCGTGGACGTCGGCCGCGACGGCGGCGGCGAGCACCTCCGCCTCCGAGGCGTCGGGACGGCCGTAGACGATGTTGTCGCGGATGGTGCCGTTGAAGAGCATGCTGTCCTGGGGCAGCAGCGTGATGTGGCGGCGCAGTTCGTCGACCGGAAGTTCGCGGATGTCCCGGCCGTCGAGGAGGATGCGGCCCTGTGACGGCTCGTGGAAGCGCAACAGCAGTTTGCCGAGGGTGGACTTGCCGCAGCCGCTGGGCCCGGTGACCACCACCAGCAGGCCTGGAGCGATCTCCAGGTCAACCTGGTGCAGGACGCGGCGGCCGCTGCCCGGGTAGGAGAAGCCGACACCCTGGAAGGTGACGGCGCCGCGGGCCGGCTGGGCGAGCGGCGGGGCGGCGGGGCCCGGGGCGGCCTCGGGAGCGGGCCGGGCCCGCAGCACCTCCAGGAGGCGCTCGGAGGCGGCGGTGGCGGAGGAGGCGTGGACCAGGAGTTCGCCGAGTTCCTGCAACCGTGGGTGCAGATAGCCGAGGAAGGCCGAGAAGGAGATCAGCCCCCCGACAGTGAGGTGGTGCTCTGAGATCTGCCAGGCCCCGGCGCCGATCACGGCCAGTACGCTGAAGGTCTCGATCAATTCGCCGAGCGGCCCGTACAGGGCGTTGAGCCGGATCTGCCGCAGGCCCATCCGCATCCATGTGCGGCCCTCGCGGTGGATCTTGCTGTGCTCGGCGGCCCCCCGGCCGTAGGCCTGCACGAGCGGCATGTTGGCCAAGCTCTCCTCCAGCAGGGAAGCCAGCCGACCGTTGCTGTCGCGTTCCGCGCGTGTAGCGGTGCGCATCAGCGTGCCGAACACCCGGGCGCCGAACCAGATCAGCGGTGCCACCCCGAAGGTGATGAGGGCCAACTGCCAGCTCGTCCAGAACGCCGCGGCGGCGAAGACCAGCGCACCGACGGCGGCGGTGATCAACTCGACCGGAGCCGAGGCCACCAGTGACTCCACGGCCTCGATGTCCCCCGTCAGACGGGAGACCAGGTCTCCGGTGCCGAAGCGGTCCAGACTGTCCGGCGGCAGTTGCTGGAGGTGCTGGAAGACCCGGTCCCGAAGACCGAGTACGAAGTGCTCGCTGGTCCAGCCCGCCAGATAGCTGCCGGCCGACGAGGCCACCGCACCCGCCGCCGCGAGGGACAGCCACAGGACGGCAGGACCCCAGAACGCGCCGAGGTCACCGGGAGCGAGCACATCGTCGGTCAGTCGGCCTGCGATGCCGATCGCGGCCGTGTCGCACCCGGCGGAGGCCACCAGCAGCACCGTGGACGCCATCAGAGCGGCACGGTTGACTCGCACCAGGGGCCAGAATTTCCGGAATGCTGCCAGGGGCGAGATGCGCGCATGCCGTATCCGGGCCGACGCGTCGGCGGCAGCCACAGGTTCGGTGTTCTCTGCAGCGGTACTCACGGCGGCCGGAACTCCACTCTCTGGGCACTGCCCGAATACGACGGCGCACCGGGACCCGTCCGTCACCCGACGTGGCATGGACGGATCCCGGCACGGTCTGATCGACTGCGGTCCGTTACTTGGCGCACTTCTTGTGCTTGCGGTGATGCTTCTTCTGGCGATGGGCCTGCCCCTGCTTCCCTGCCGCGCAGGCGCCCTTCTTCTTCGCCTTCTTCATGAGCATGATCTTGTCGAATGCCATGACAGATACCTTTCTCTCATGGCCCGTCAGAGCGGGCTCTCGAACACCGCGGATTCGTCTTGGTCCCGCGGATGTACATCTATACGAGGAGGAAGGCCGGACCGTTCACTGGGAAATACCTCTCCTTATTTCTGATTCCTCTTACTGAATTCTTGTGCAAATAACGGAACCTCTTGCTCGGGATTGTGTTCCTCATGGTGTGGCGATGGCCGGGCCCGTACATGAAGTACGGGCCCGGCCATCGCCGTTGTGTCACGCCTTCAGCGAGTCGACGAACGCGTCCCACGTGCCGACCGGGACGACGAGCACGGGGCCGTGGGGGTTCTTGCCGTCGCGGACGGGACAACCCCGGGAAAGTCCTCGGCGATCTCGACGCATTCGCCCCCGTCCGTATTGCTGCAGCTGCTCCGGTACCGGTGGGCGGAGTTCAGCTCGGGGCCGTGTCGCGCTTCTTGACAGAATCCCGGTCCGGTCCTCAACCCGCGCTGAAGGGCATCACCCGGACCTTGCCGTCCGGAATATCCATCCGTTCGAGCAGCCAGGCCAATTGCTTGTACGTTGCGCTTATCGGGAACGCAGCTGGCCGCGGCGCCGGCGGACGCGCTGAGGATCGCGCTGAGCCGGGGTGCGTGCTTGCCGGAGAGCCGAAGCGGCGGTGCCCCGGCCGCCGTGAGACCGCCGGGGCACCGCACTGCCACGTCACCACTACGGCAGGGCGAGCATCCGCTCCAGGGCCAGCTTGGCGAACGCCTCCGTCTCCTTGTCCACCCGGATGCGGTTGACCAGGTTGCCCTCGGCGAGGGACTCCAGCGCCCAGACCAGGTGGGGGAGGTCGATGCGGTTCATGGTCGAGCAGAAGCAGACCGTCTTGTCGAGGAAGACGATCTGCTTGCCCTCGGGTGCGAAGCGGTTCGCCAGCCGGCGGACCAGGTTCAGCTCCGTGCCGATGGCCCACTTGGAGCCGGCCGGGGCCGCCTCCAGCGTCTTGATGATGTGCTCGGTCGAGCCGACGTAGTCCGCGGCGGCCACGACCTCGTGCCTGCACTCGGGGTGGACCAGGACGTTGACGCCGGGGATCCGCTCGCGGACGTCGTTCACCGAGTCCAGGCTGAAACGGCCGTGCACCGAGCAGTGACCCCGCCACAGGATCATCTTCGCGGCCCGCAGCTCCCCGGCGGTCAGCCCGCCGCCCGGCTTGTGCGGGTTGTAGACGACGCAGTCCTCCAGCGACATGCCCATGTCCCGCACGGCCGTGTTGCGGCCCAGGTGCTGGTCGGGCAGGAACAGGACCTTCTCGCCCTGCTGGTAGGCCCACTCCAGTGCGCGCCTGGCGTTCGAGGACGTGCAGATGGTGCCGCCGTGCTTGCCGGTGAACGCCTTGATGTCGGCCGAGGAGTTCATGTACGACACCGGCACGACCTGCTCGGCGATCCCGGCCTCGGTCAGCACGTCCCAGCACTCGGCGACCTGCTCGGCCGTCGCCATGTCGGCCATGGAGCAGCCGGCCGCCAGGTCCGGCAGGACCACCTGCTGCCCGTCGGACGTCAGGATGTCCGCGGACTCCGCCATGAAGTGCACACCGCAGAACACGATGTACTCGGCCTCCGGCCGTGCGGCCGCGTCCCGGGCCAGCTTGAAGGAGTCGCCCGTGACGTCGGCGAACTGGATGACCTCGTCGCGCTGGTAGTGGTGGCCGAGCACGAAGACCTTGTCCCCGAGCTTCTCCTTGGCCACGCGGGCGCGCTCCACCAGGTCCGGGTCGGACGGGGAGGGCAGGTCGCCGGGGCACTCGACACCGCGCTCGCTCCTCGGGTCGGCCTCACGGCCGAGGAGCAGCAGGGCGAGGGGCGTCGGCTGCACGTCGAGCTCCTGGGTTTGGGCGGTGGTCACGACACGCACCCTTTCTACTTTTCGTCGAACTGACGCTATCTATCATAACTGCTTCACGTCACTTTGACGATGGGCCTAAGCGTCCATGTGACGTGAATCCCGACACCCGCCCGTCGCGGTGAGTCGTCGCGTTCGTCGCATCGGGCGTGCGCGTCCACAGGGCGCTGTCCGCTCCCTGGCGCATGTGCGAGCATGAAGAAGACGACGCGACGAGTACGAGCGCGGGAAGAGGAACAGCAAGTGCTCGGCCCGGAATGAATCCGCGGCCCGGCCGGTTGCACTCGTCGGCAAGCAGTCTCCGTACAACCCGGGAGAGATGTAGATGTCCGTATCGGACGAGACCACCACCGTCACCGACGGCATCATCCTGACCGACGCCGCCGCGTCCAAGGTCAAGGCGCTGCTCGACCAGGAAGGCCGTGACGACCTCGCCCTGCGCGTCGCCGTCCAGCCCGGCGGCTGCTCCGGCCTGCGCTACCAGCTCTTCTTCGACGAGCGCTCCCTCGACGGCGACGTGGAGAAGGACTTCGGCGGCGTCAAGGTCGTCACCGACCGCATGAGCGCTCCCTACCTGGGCGGCGCCACCATCGACTTCGTGGACACGATCGAGAAGCAGGGCTTCACGATCGACAACCCGAACGCGACGGGTTCCTGCGCCTGCGGCGACTCCTTCAGCTGATCCGTCGGCCATCGGCCCGACGGCACACGACGGACAAGGCGGCGGCCCCTTCCACCGGAAGGGGCCGCCGCCTTTGTGCTCTTTGTACTCTTCATGTTCTTCGGGCTCGCCCTTCTGCTCGGCCACGGTGCCACCGGGTGCTCACCGGGCCGGGGACGACACCTACGGCAGCCGCGCGCCCGGCTTCTCCTTCGGGATCTCCCGACCGTCCGAGCCGACCACCTGCCGGTCGCCGAGCGGCCGGTCCAGGTGCACGGTCCGGTGGTAGAACTTGGCGATCGCGATGCACACCTTGCCGGGCCACGGGGTCTCGGTCACCGTGACGGTCACCCGGTCGGCGCCCTCCTTCGCCGTCGCCCTGTAGTCCGCGCACACCCCGCCCTCGAAGGCCACGGTCAGATCGTCGCCCTGGGTGCTGTAGCCCGTCACCTTCACGTCGTGCGTCGCCGGAGCCCTGCCCGAACCGCTCGGCGCCGGGGCCGGCTGCCCGGACGGTGTGCCGGGGGAGGTGAGGTACCTGGGGTCGACCGCCGGATACGTCACCGTGAAGTCGTCGTTGCCCTGGCCGCCGTCCGGCCCCCGCACCTGGAACAGCCAGGACGGCACCAGCACCTGCCGTCCGTTGGAGTAGTGCGAGGCCAGACCGAAGACCGCCTTGTCGACGGTGAAGGCGTCCTGCGCGGCCGTCGCCGACGCCGGCGTCCCGCAGGGCGCCTCCAGGCGGTCCTTGAGCGGTTCCGGCGTGGCGCAGCCCCCGATGCCCATCCGGTGGTCGGTGCGCGGGGCCGCGTTCATCAGGTCCAGCGTCCTTCGCGCGCCCAGCACGGGATACGTGTCGCCCTTCACCGGCGCCTTCAGCTCACCGCCGCCGCCGACCAGCTCGCCCTGCGGACTCACGGTCAGGCCCGTGGTCCAGCCGTACGTGGGCAGCCCGCCGACCAGTGGATCGGCGTTGACGACCCGCTGGGCGCCCATGATCCGGCCCGCGTCAACCTTCGCGTCGTCCTGCCCCAGGGCCTTGAGCACCGGGGCCGCCGCCTTCAGCGCGGCCGCCACGCCTACCGGGTGGACGGCGGGGGCGGCCGGGTCGTGCGTGCACAGCACGCCCTTGCAGTCGTCGGTGCCCGGCGCGTACCGGCTGAACGTCCAGGTCCCCGGCGCCTGCCTGTTCACCCGCAGCACCGGACCGGCGCCGTCCTTGCCGGTGCCGACCCGCCACGCCTGCGCGTCCGCCACCGGCGTGCCGTCGACGCCGAGTGCCTTGGCGAGACGGGCCACCTCGTCCCGGGTGACCTCGCCCTGCGCCTCGTACACCGGCGCCGAGCCGGGCCCGCCGGGCAGGGCGCCGCCGGCCCGGTAGGTCGCCCCGTACGGGTTGGGCTCGCCCGGCGCGATCCCGTTCGTACCGCCGGAAGCGCTGGAAGCGCCGGAAGCGTAGCCGTCGAGGGCGAGCGGCGGGGGAGTGCCGTGACCGCCGGACGCCGCCGGCCCCGTACGGTCTTCGGACCCGCCGGACCCGCCGGACCCGCCGGACGCGCTGGTGGCGAGATATGCCCCGCCCCCGCCGGCGAGCAGCACGGCGGCGGCGACGGACGCGATCACCAAGGGCGACCGCGCCCGCCCGCCCCGCAAACCACCGGCCCCGTGCCCGTCACCGGACACCCCGGGCCCGGCCTGAGGCGCGCGCTGTTCCGGCGAGGGGACCGTGGGCTCGGGGCCGGGCGCTTTCGCGGTCTCGCGCGCGGGTGCGGGACTGCCCGTCTCCGGCGACGCGTCCCCGGCCTGCGGTGTGGGACCGGCCATCTCCGGCGCGTCCCCGGCCTCCGGTGCGGGCTCGCCCGACGCCTCGGCGCCGCGTGCCGGGTCCCGCTTCTCCTCGGACCGGGACTCGGCCTCGGACCGGGACTCGGCCTCGGACCGGGACTCGGCCTCGGACCGGGACTCGGCCTCGGACCGGGACTCGGCCTCGGACCGGGACTCGGCCCCGGACCGGGACTCGGCCCCGGACCGGGACTCCGTCCCGGCCCCGGCCTCCTTCTCAGCCTCGGGCTTCCGTGACCCGGTGTTCTTCGAGGCTTCCCCGGCGGTACCCGCGGCCGCGTCCTCGTTGTCGGGTCGCTCGGTGTTCACCGCATCGCTCCTTCGGCTGCGCAGATGTCCCTGTGACCCTGACCCGGCCCTGTCAAAACGGCCGGGTGGTGGGTCGTATCCCGCCTCCCCCTTACGGGGGACAGCGATGGGACGCAGCGGGGGAGCGCGCGGTTCCCCGCGGGGCCTCGCGAGGCCCCGCGCGCGCCGGCTCAGTCGCCGTAGTCCGACATCGCGTCCAGCAGCCGGGCGGAGGAGGCCGGAACGTTCACGCCGTGGATGCGGGACGGCGGCACGGGCCGGGCGGCGACGCGGTCGGGAGCCGCCCAGTGGGGGGCCATCCGGGCACAGTCCCCACGCAGGGAGGCGAGGTCGCCGTCGAGATCGGCCGGCGAGGGGGCAACATGGACGTCGAGGTTCGTCATGGTCGAACCGTAAGCACGTCGAAGCCGACCTAGAAAGATCTACTATCGGGTAGTTTTGCCCGCTTCAGCGGCACCCCCCCGAGCGGGTAGCGTGAACTGTCAATCCCCCTCCCTCCAGGAGAGTCCACGCCGTGCGCATCGCAGTCACCGGCTCCATCGCCACCGACCACCTCATGACTTTCCCCGGCCGCTTCGCCGACCAGTTCGTCGCGGACCAGCTGCACACGGTCTCGCTCTCCTTCCTGGTCGACCAGCTGGACGTACGGCGCGGCGGGGTGGGCGCCAACATCGCCTTCGGGATGGGCCAGCTCGGCACGAGGCCCATCCTGGTGGGCGCCGCGGGCTCCGACTTCGACGAGTACCGCGCGTGGCTGGACCGCAACGGAGTCGACACCTCCTCGGTCCGGATCTCCGAGACGCTGCACACCGCCCGCTTCGTGTGCACCACCGACTCCGACCACAACCAGATCGGCTCCTTCTACACCGGCGCGATGAGCGAGGCCCGCCTCATCGAGCTCAAGACCGTCGCAGACCGTGTCGGTGGCCTGGACCTGGTGCTGATCGGCGCCGACGACCCGGAGGCGATGCTGCGGCACACCGAGGAGTGCCGCTCGCGGGCCATCCCGTTCGCCGCGGACTTCTCCCAGCAGATCGCCCGGATGGCCGGCGACGAGATCCGGATACTGCTGGACGGGGCGACGTACCTGTTCTCGAACGAGTACGAGAAGGGCCTGATCGAGACCAAGACCGGCTGGAGCGACGCCGAGATCCTCGAGCGCGTCGGCCACCGGGTGACCACCCTCGGCTCGCGCGGCGTGCGCATCGAGCGGGCCGGCGACGAACCGATCGAGGTCGGCTGCCCGGACGAGGAGCGCAAGGCCGACCCGACCGGCGTGGGCGACGCCTTCCGCGCCGGGTTCCTCTCCGGCCTGGCCTGGGGCGTCTCCCGGGAGCGTGCCGCCCAGGTCGGCTGCATGCTCGCCACCCTGGTCATCGAGACGGTCGGCACCCAGGAGTACCAGCTGCGCCGCGCCCACTTCATGGAGCGCTTCACCAAGGCGTACGGCGACGACGCGGCCCGCGAGGTCCGCGCCCACCTCTCCTGACGACCGGCCCCGACCGCTGCTAGGAGAGCCGGCGGACCACGTGGACCGCGCCCCGGTCCGCCGGCTCCTCGCCCACGTACTCCTGCCCGCGCATCTCGCACCACGCCGGGATGTCCAGCCGTGCCGCCTCGTCGTCCGCCAGGACGCGCACCGTGCCGCCCACGGGCACGTCCCCGATGACCTTGGCCAGTTCGATGACCGGGATCGGGCAGCGCCGGCCGAGGGCGTCGACGACCAGCGCGTCCGGCTGTACGGCGGCGGCCGGCGCCGCGGCGGGCGCCCCGAGCTTCTCCCGCACCCCCGCCACCGCCCGGGGCAGCACCGACAGGAACCGCTCGACGTCCTGCCCGGTCGTCCCCGGCGGCAGCGACACCCGCACATTGCCCTCGCTCAGCACCCCCATCGCGCGCAGCACATGGCTCGGTGTCAGCGTGCTGCTGGTGCAGGAGGAACCGGAGGAGACGGAGAAGTCCTCGCGGTCCAGCTCGTGCAGCAGTGTCTCTCCGTCGACATAGAGACAGGAGAAGGTGACGATGCCCGGCAGCCGGCGCACCGGGTCGCCCACCACCTCCACGTCCGGCACCAACTCCGGCACCCGCGCCCGGATCCGCTCCGTCAGCTCCCGCAGCCGTACCGCCTCCGCGGCCGCCTCCACCTGCACCGCGCGCAGCGAGGCCGCCGCGGCCACGACCGCCGGGATGTTCTCGAACCCCGCCGCCCGCCCCGACTCCCGCTCGTCCGCCGGTCCCTGGACCGCGAACCGCACACCTTTGCGTACGACGAGCAGCCCCACTCCCGACGGCCCGCCCCACTTGTGGGCGCTCGCCGTCAGCAGCGACCAGTCCCCTTCCACCCGGCCCCAGCCCAGCGACTGTGCCGCGTCCACCAGCAGCGGAACGCCCGCGGCCCGGCACACCCCGGCCACCTCGGCCACCGGCTGCTCGGTCCCCACCTCGTGGTTGGCCGACTGCAGACAGGCCAGCCCGGTGTCCGGGCGCAGCGCGGCCCCGTACGAGGCGGCGGCCACCGCGCCCTGACGGTCCACCGGCACCTGCGTGACCGTCCCGCCGTCCGCCTCGTGCACCTCGGCCGAATGGAGCACCGAGGAGTGTTCGACCGCTGACACGATCAGGTGGCGTCCGACGCGCCGCCGCCCCGCCAGCGCTCCGGCGATCCCACTGTGCACGGCCCGGGTGCCCGAAGAGGTGAACGTCAGCTCATCGGCCCGGCACCCCACGGCCTCCGCGGCGGCCTCCCGCGCCGCGTCCAGCAGCAACCGCGCCCGCCGTCCCTCCCGGTACAGCCGGGCGGGATCGGCCCACCCCTCGTCGAGGGAGGCCAGCAGAGCCTGCCGGGCGACGGGATGAAGAGGAGCAGCGGAAGCAGCGTCGAAGTAGGCCACACGCCAACGCTACGACCCACTCGGGCACAAGAGGAGCGAGGGGAAGCGAGAGGAACCGCGCGAGAGACCACGACCCGTCCGCAGCCACCGCAAATACGGCATTCCCCCAGCTCGGGGGCGCTCCAACACCCCGTCACACATCACCCCACCCAGGGGCATCCCACCCCTTCGGGGTGACCCGCGGCGCGTATGCCACCCTCCCCGCGACCCGCCGGATGGCGTCCAGTAGGGTTTGGTCCGCATAAACATCCAAACCCCTGCCCGACGCAGGGCGGCGACCGACCAGCGAGAAGGCAGGCCGCAGCCAACCGCGCGGGCGAGACTCTCGGGAAGGCGCTACGTGAGTCCCAACGGCTCCGACCGCTCGCCGCGGCGCCCGATGCGGCGGAAGCTGCTGCAGGCACTGACTGCGGGCCTGGTCCTGGCTACAGCCACCGGTTGCTCGTACAACTGGGAAGACTTCCCCCGCCTTGGTATGCCCACCCCGGCCACGGACGAGGCTCCGCGGATCCTCTCCCTCTGGCAGGGGTCCTGGGCGGCTGCGCTCGCCGTCGGCTGCCTGGTGTGGGGTCTGATCCTGTGGAGCGCCATGTTCCACCGGCGCAGCCGCACCAAGGTCGAGGTTCCTCCGCAGACCCGGTACAACATGCCCATCGAGGCGCTGTACACGGTGGTTCCGCTCATCATCGTCTCGGTGCTGTTCTACTTCACGGCCCGCGACGAGTCGAAGCTGCTCGACCTCTCCAAGAAGCCGGACGTCACCGTCAACGTCGTCGGCTACCAGTGGAGCTGGGCCTTCAACTACATCGAGCCGGTCGCCGGTTCGACGGGCAACGCCAAGACGGCCCCGAACCTGGCCGCCATTCCGGACCGGTTCAAGCAGGACTTCCCGGCGAACGCCGGCGGCGTCTACGACTACGGCACGCCCGGCACGCGGAACCCGCAGACCGGCAACCCCGGCCCCACCCTGTGGCTCCCCAAGGGCAAGACCGTCCGCTTCATCCTCACCTCGCGCGACGTCATCCACTCCTTCTGGGTGCTGCCGTTCCTGATGAAGCAGGACGTCATCCCGGGCCACACCAACTCCTTCCAGGTGACCCCCGACATGGAGGGCACCTTCCGGGGCAAGTGCGCCGAGCTCTGTGGCCAGGACCACTCCCGGATGCTGTTCAACGTGAAGGTCGTCTCTCCGGAGCGCTACGAGCAGCACCTCAAGGACCTCGCTAAGAAGGGGCAGACCGGTTACGTTCCCGCCGGCATCGCGCAGACGAGCCACGAGAAGAACCGGGAGACGAACAACCTGTGAGCATCCTCAACGAACCTCAGGGTGCCGCGGCGGCTGAGGGCTCTTACGAGAGCGAGCTGCCGGTCCGGCGCAAGCAACCCGGAAACGTCGTGGTGAAGTGGCTGACGACCACGGACCACAAGACGATCGGGACGCTGTATCTGGCGACGTCGTTCGCGTTCTTCTGCATCGGTGGCGTCATGGCTCTGCTCATGCGCGCCGAGCTGGCTCGTCCGGGTCTGCAGATCATGTCGAACGAGCAGTTCAACCAGGCGTTCACGATGCACGGCACGATCATGCTGCTGATGTTCGCCACCCCGCTGTT